>NZ_CP145732.1:1868250-2491000 GCF_036884845.1 Pseudomonas sp. MAG733B | reverse complement strand
CAAGACGGAATTTCAGTTTTCCCTTGCCGCCGCGCATCCGGCGCCAGCCATCAAAAAGAATACCGGCAATGACAATAATGCCGATGACGATCAGCCACTCGCGCAGACCGATTTCCATGTAATCCCGTGCCTCTATAAAAAATGCTGAAAAATAAGGGGTTTACAACCTGTAAACCGCTTTAAAACGTGGCGCCAACTCTATGTTCTGACAGGCGTTTTGCCCACGTATACGAAAAATTGACATTAAACTAGCACGACCAAAGGCAACTTTACACCGTCTACCGCCCCGGCTTACGCGAATATGTCGATTGGCCAGCAAGTCGAAGCAAGTAAAAAAGTCCTACGGACTACAAATACCTCCCCTACAAGTGCCGAATCAGGCATCCACCATCGCCATCGCCTCTTCGACATCCACCGCCACCAGACGCGAACAGCCGGGTTCGTGCATCGTCACCCCCATCAGTTGATCGGCCATTTCCATGGCGATCTTGTTGTGGGTGATGTAGATGAACTGCACCGTCTGCGACATCTCTTTGACCAGTCGTGCGTAGCGTCCAACGTTAGCGTCATCCAATGGCGCGTCAACTTCATCGAGCATGCAGAACGGCGCCGGGTTCAACTTGAAGATCGCAAAAACCAGTGCCAATGCGGTCAGGGCTTTTTCGCCACCGGAGAGCAAATGGATGGTGCTGTTCTTCTTTCCTGGCGGCTGCGCCATGATCGTCACCCCTGTATCGAGTAGATCTTCGCCCGTCAGTTCCAAATAGGCGCGGCCTCCACCGAAAACTTTTGGGAAAAGCGCCTGTAAACCGCCATTGATCTGATCAAAGGTATCTTTGAAACGGTTACGGGTTTCCTTGTCGATCTTGCGAATCACGTTTTCCAGCGTATCCAGCGCTTCCACCAGATCGTCGTTTTGCGCATCCAGATAACGTTTACGCTCGGATTGTTGCTGGTATTCGTCGATGGCCGCGAGGTTGATCGCGCCGAGGCGCGCAATCCGTGCGGCAATGCGTTCAAGTTCTTCCTCGGCGGCTTTTTCGCTGGCCTCGGCGGTCAGCGTGGCGAGCACGCCGTGCAGATCGTAGCCGTCTTCCAGCAGTTGATCCTGCAAGGCCTTGCGGCGCACGGTCAACGCTTGCCATTCCATGCGCTGCTGTTCGAGCTGACCGCGGATCAGTTGCGATTGCTGCTCAGCCTGGTTGCGGCGTTTCTCGGCATCGCGCAGTTCACGGTCGGCGTCTTCCAGGGCGATCTGCGCGGTCTTGAGTTCTTCGTCGACAGTCATGCGTTTGTCGAGCAACTCTTCAAGCTTCAAGCGCAGTTCTTCCAGCGGCGCCTCGCCCTCTTCCAGGTTGAGGCTCAGCTGCTCGCGTTTTTCGGTCAGGCGTTCGGACTGCATTTCCAGACGTTCCAGCGCCTGACGCGTCGAATCGTGCTGCGCTTTGAGCGAGCCCAAACGTACCGCCAGTTGATGGGCGTGATCCTTGTGCTGCCGCGCTTCCTGACGCACCCGATCCAGGCGCTCGCGCAGGCTGTCGCGCTGGGCCAGCAGCAACTCACGCTGCTCGGTGTCCAGCGCCATGCTGTCGAGGGCTTCCTGCAATTGCAGGCGCGCTTCGCCGATGTTTTCGTGTTCCAGAGTGCGCTGTTCGTCCAGCTCGGTGAGCTCTTCGTCGAGACGAGTGCGGCGCAGGGTCAACTGTTCGGCCTTGGCTTTACCGGCCGACAACTGGGCTTTCAATTCACCTTGCTGACGGGCTTCGTCTTGCAGCAAACGACGCAAATGCTCGCGACCGTTTTCCTGCTGACGCTGTTGCGCGCGCAGGTTTTGCAATTGGCTTTCCAGGGTTTCGACGGCGGCTTCACGCTCTTCGCGTTCAAGGCTCAACTGCTGGATTTCCTGCCCCCGGGCCAGCACGCCGCTTTCCGCTTCACTGGCCCGTCGCACTCGCAGGAAATGCCGGCCGACCCAGTAACCGTCGCGGCTGATCAGGCTCTGACCGACAGCCAGTTGACCGCGCAGGGCCAGCGCCTGTTCGAGGCTTTCCACCGGCTTGACCTGACCCAGCCAAGGCGACAAATCGATCTGCGCCTCGACCTTGTCGAGCAGGCTGCCGGGCACTCGCACGCCATCGCCAGCAGGGCTGAGCAAACGCAAATCGCCTTGGGCAAATCCGGCCAGATCGTATTCGTTGAAGTCATCCACCAGCACCGCTTGCAGATCGGCGCCGAGCACGGTTTCCACCGCCAGCTCCCAACCGGCCTCTACCTTCAGGCCTTCGGCCAGACGCGGGCGATTCGCCAGGTTTTGTTCGCGTAACCATTCGGCGGTGCCGGTGCCGGGATCGAGCGCGGCTTGCTGCAGGGCTTCCAGCGAGGCCAGACGCCCATTGAGTCGCTGCAAATCGCCTTGGGCCTGCTGCTGCGCCGTCAGCGTCTGCTGCAATTGCTGGCGCAGTTGCTCAAGCTTTTCGACCTGAGCTTCTTCACTGGTCTGCAAGTCTTCGAGGGTCGCCTCGGACTCAGCGAGCTGCTCGCTGAGCTCCATGATCGCCGCGTCTTCCGGGTCCGCCGAAAGCAAAGTCCGTTCTTCGCCGAGACGCTTTTGACGATCGGCCAGACGCTCCATGCTGGTTTCCAGCTGCTGGATGCGCGACTGCTGCACTTCAGCCTGACGGCGCGGTTCGGCGGCGGTCAGGTTGAACGTGTCCCACTGCTCCTGCCAGCCGTGCATGGTGGTTTCGGATTCTTCCAGCGCGGCGGCGGCTTCTTCGGCGGCAGCGCTGGTGACTTCCTGCTCCGGCGTGAGCATGTCCAGCTCTTCGCCGAGAGTCAGCAGCAACGTGCGGTCGTGGCCCAGGTGCGATTCGGTTTCCAGGCGCGCACGCTCGGCTTCTTTCAAATCGTCCTGCAACTGACGCAAGCGCTGCTGGCCGTGCTGGATGCTCTGCTCGACCCGGGCGATGTCGCCGCCGACCGAATAGAAGCGCCCCTGCACCAGATTGAAGCGCTCGGACAGGTCATGGTGCCCGTCACGCAGGCGTTCGATGCTGGCATCGGCGTTGCGCTGCTCGGCCACCAAGGCTTCGAAACTGATTTCCTGGGTGCCGATGATCGCTTCGCGTTGACCGACCTGATCGTTCAGGTCCTGCCAACGTAGCGCCGACAACTGGGCCTTGAGCTGACGCTCTTCGCCCTTGTATTCCTGATACTTCTTGGCGGCCTCGGCCTGGCGGTGCAAGCGTTCGAGTTGACGCTCAAGCTCTTCGCGCAGGTCAGTCAGGCGTTCCAGGTTTTCGTGGGTGCGGCGGATGCGGTTTTCGGTCTCGCGCCGACGCTCCTTGTACTTGGAGATGCCCGCCGCTTCTTCGATGAAGTTACGCAGGTCTTCCGGCTTGGACTCGATCAGCTTGGAGATCATCCCCTGCTCGATGATCGAGTAGCTGCGCGGGCCGAGGCCGGTGCCGAGGAAGATATCGGTGATGTCGCGGCGACGGCATTTGGTGCCGTTGAGGTAATAAGTGGTCTGGCTGTCGCGGGTGACTTTGCGGCGAATGGAGATTTCCGCATAAGCGGCGAATTCACCTAGCAAGGTGCCGTCGGAGTTATCGAAGACCAGTTCGATGCTCGCCTGGCTCACCGGTTTGCGGCTGGTCGAACCGTTGAAGATGACGTCGGTCATCGACTCGCCGCGCAGGTTCTTGGCCGAGCTCTCGCCCATCACCCAGCGCACGGCGTCGATGATGTTCGACTTGCCGCAACCATTGGGCCCGACCACCGCCGCCATGTTACTGGGGAAGTTCACCGTGGTCGGATCGACGAAGGACTTGAACCCCGCCAGCTTGATGCACTTGAGCCGCAAGATCAGGCGTCCGTCAGGGCGGAGATCACCAGATCGCAGCTGCGCTGGCCATAGGCGGTCAGCACTTCGCGAATCTGTGGAAAGTCACGGGCAATTACGGCGGCGAGCAGGCGTTCGAACAGTTCCAGGTACTCGCTCATCGAGGCCTTGCGTTGATCCAGGGCAAGGAAATACGCACGGCTCATGGCCGGCTGCAGATTCTCGACGGTTTCCTGCAAGTACGGATTGTTGGCGAACCCATACGTGGCGCGCATCACATTGAAACTGTCGTCGACGAAGGTATGGATGTCCTGGCGCTCGTAGCTGGCGGTCAGGCGCTGCTGGATCTGCACGAACGGCGCCAGGTCGACCTGGACTTTCCAACCAGTGGCCACGGCGTTGGCGAGCAGGATGTACATCTCGCTCATCAGCGTGCACAGGCTCTGCACCTTGTGCGGGGTGAGTTCCGTCACATGGGCGCCACGTCGCGGCAGGATCGCGATCAGGTGGCGACGCTCAAGGATCAGCAAAGCCTCGCGGACCGAACCGCGGCTGACGTCGAGCGCCTGCGTGACCTTCTGTTCCTGGATGCGCTCCCCGGGCTTCATTTCGCCGCGAATGATGCGTTCGGCGAGGTGGTGAGCGATTTGCTCGGCGAGGCTGTCCGGCGCCTTGAACGTCATGGTTGTCCTTCAAACTCTTCGATCTGCACAAGCGGCGCAGTGTAGCGCAATTGATACGTCATGGCGCAGAGCCCTACCGGGGGTTTTGGCACGATTCAAGCAAAAAGCAGGCAAGCCCGCGAGGGTCAATAATGAAGAAACAGGTTGTTAGTCGACAAAATGCATTTTCCTGACCTTTAAGTCAGAAAATCATTGACCGAAAAGTCAGACCTGCTAAATTCGGTCACATCGGTTAACAACAATAATGAGTCTGCGAGGCCTTCCGTGATCCAGTTTTTACTAAACCAGGAACTCCGTAGCGAGCACGCCCTGGACCCGAACCTGACCGTGCTCAATTATCTGCGCGACCATGTGGGCAAACCCGGCACCAAAGAAGGCTGCGCCAGCGGTGACTGCGGCGCGTGCACCGTGGTGGTTGGCGAATTGCAGACCGATGATGACGGTCGCGAACACATTCGCTATCGCAGCCTCAACTCGTGCCTGACGTTCGTTTCGTCGCTGCACGGCAAACAGCTCATCAGCGTTGAAGACCTCAAGCACAAAGGCGAACTGCACAGCGTGCAGAAAGCCATGGTCGAATGCCACGGTTCGCAGTGCGGCTTCTGCACTCCCGGTTTCGTGATGTCGCTGTTTGCCCTGCAAAAGAACAGCGATGCACCGGATCATGCCAAGGCTCACGAAGCGCTGGCCGGCAACCTCTGCCGCTGCACCGGCTACCGCCCGATTCTGGAAGCCGCCGAGCAGTCATGCTGCGGTAAAAAACCGGATCAGTTCGACGCCCGTGAAGCCGAAACCATTGCGCGCCTGAAAGCCATCGCGCCTACCGACATCGGGGAATTGAACAGCGGCGACAAGCGCTGCCTGGTGCCGCTGACCGTGGCCGATCTGGCCGATCTCTACGACGCTTATCCACAAGCCCGCCTGCTGGCCGGCGGTACCGACCTGGCGCTGGAAGTCACTCAATTCCACCGCACCCTGCCGGTGATGATCTATGTCGGCAACGTCGCCGAGATGAAGCGCATCGAGCGCTTTGACGATCGCTTGGAAATCGGCGCCGCCACGTCCCTTTCCGATTGCTACGAGGCCTTGAACGCCGAGTACCCGGACTTCGGTGAATTGCTGCACCGCTTCGCCTCCTTGCAGATCCGCAACCAGGGCACCCTGGGCGGCAACATCGGCAACGCCTCGCCAATCGGTGACTCGCCTCCGCTGCTGATCGCCCTCGGCGCGCAAATCGTCCTGTGCAAGGGCGAAACCCGCCGCACCATGGCGCTGGAAGACTACTTCATCGATTACCGTGTAACCGCGCGCCAGGAAAGCGAGTTCATCGAGAAGATCATTGTGCCCCGCGCCAGTGCCGAACAACTGTTCCGCGCCTACAAGGTTTCCAAGCGCCTGGACGATGACATCTCCGCCGTCTGCGCAGCCTTCAACATTCGCTTGGAAAACGGTGTGATCGCCGATGCCCGCGTGGCCTTCGGTGGCATGGCCGCCATTCCGAAACGCGCCAACAGCTGCGAAACCGCGCTGATCGGTGCGCCGTTCAACCACGCCACGATTGAACGCGCCTGCGCCGCTTTGGCTGAAGATTTCACGCCGCTCTCGGACTTCCGAGCCAGCAAGGAATATCGCCTGCTCAGCGCGCAAAACCTGCTGCGCAAATACTTCATCGAACTGCAAACACCGCACATCGAGACTCGGGTGACCGCTTATGTCTAATCATCACGCCGTAGAGAAGACCCAGGCCGAACTGGCTGAACTGTTCGCCAAGGACCTGACCACCGGTGTCGGCCGCAGCGTCAAGCACGACAGCGCCGCCAAGCATGTGTCCGGCGAAGCGCAGTACATCGACGACCGCCTGGAGTTTCCGAACCAGCTGCACGTTTATGCGCGCCTGTCGGACCGCGCCCACGCGAAAATCATCAGCATCGACACCTCGCCCTGCTACGCCTTTGAAGGCGTGCGTATCGCCATTACTCACGAAGACGTGCCGGGCCTGAAAGACATCGGTCCGTTGCTGCCGGGCGATCCGCTGCTGGCCATCGACACCGTAGAATTCGTCGGTCAACCAGTGATCGCCGTCGCGGCGAAAGACCTGGAAACCGCACGCAAGGCAGCCATGGCCGCGATCATCGAATACGAAGATCTGGAGCCGGTGCTGGACGTGGTCGAAGCCCTGCGCAAGCGCCACTTCGTGCTCGACAGTCACACCCATCAACGTGGCGATTCGGCCACGGCGCTGGCGACTGCCGAACATCGCATCCAGGGCACGCTGCACATCGGCGGCCAGGAGCACTTCTACCTCGAAACCCAGATCTCTTCGGTGATGCCGACCGAAGACGGCGGCATGATCGTTTACTGCTCCACGCAGAACCCCACCGAAGTACAGAAGCTTGTGGCCGAAGTGCTGGACGTGTCGATGAACAAGATCGTCGTCGACATGCGCCGCATGGGCGGTGGTTTCGGTGGCAAGGAAACCCAGGCAGCGAGCCCGGCCTGTTTGTGCGCGGTGATCGCGCACCTCACCGGCCAGCCGACCAAGATGCGCCTGCCGCGCGTCGAAGACATGCTGATGACCGGCAAGCGTCACCCGTTCTACGTCGAGTACGACGTGGGCTTTGACAGCACCGGGCGCCTGCACGGCATCGCGCTGGAACTGGCCGGCAACTGCGGTTGCTCGCCGGACCTGTCGGCCTCGATTGTCGACCGCGCGATGTTCCACTCGGACAACTCGTATTACCTGGGCGACGCGACTATCAACGGTCACCGCTGCAAGACCAACACCGCGTCGAACACCGCCTACCGTGGTTTCGGTGGCCCGCAAGGCATGGTCGCCATCGAAGAAGTGATGGACGCCATCTCGCGCCATCTGGCCCTCGACCCGCTCGCGGTGCGCAAGGCCAACTACTACGGCAAGACCGAGCGCAACGTCACCCACTACTACCAGACCGTCGAGCACAACATGCTCGAAGAGATGACCGCCGAACTGGAGGAAAGCAGCCAGTACGCCGAGCGCCGCGAAGCGATTCGTCGCTACAACGCCAACAGCCCGATCCTGAAAAAAGGCCTGGCGCTGACCCCGGTGAAATTCGGCATTTCCTTCACCGCAAGCTTCCTCAATCAGGCCGGCGCACTGGTGCACGTCTACACCGACGGCAGCATCCACCTCAACCACGGTGGCACCGAAATGGGCCAGGGCCTGAACACCAAAGTCGCGCAGGTCGTGGCCGAAGTGTTCCAGGTGGAAATGGACCGCGTGCAGATCACCGCGACCAACACCGACAAGGTGCCGAACACTTCGCCAACCGCTGCCTCCAGTGGCGCCGACTTGAACGGCAAGGCGGCGCAGAACGCGGCGGAAATCATCAAGAAACGCCTGATCGAATTTGCTGCGCGCCAGTACAAAGTCACCGAAGAAGACGTCGAATTCCACAACGGCCACGTACGGGTTCGCGATCACATCCTGACCTTCGAAGCGCTGATCCAGCAGGCGTATTTCGCTCAGGTGTCGCTGTCGAGCACCGGCTTCTACAAGACCCCGAAAATCTACTACGACCGCAGCCAGGCCCGTGGCCGTCCGTTCTACTACTTCGCCTTTGGCGCGGCGTGCTGCGAAGTGCTGGTCGACACCCTGACCGGCGAATACAAGATGCTGCGCACCGACATCCTCCACGACGTCGGCGCCTCGCTGAACCCGGCCATCGACATTGGCCAGGTCGAGGGCGGTTTCATCCAGGGCATGGGCTGGCTGACCATGGAAGAACTGGTGTGGAACAACAAAGGCAAGCTGATGACCAACGGCCCGGCCAGCTACAAGATCCCGGCCGTGGCCGACATGCCGCTGGACCTGCGGGTGAAGCTGGTGGAAAACCGCAAGAACCCGGAAGACACAGTGTTCCATTCCAAGGCCGTGGGCGAACCGCCGTTCATGCTCGGCATCGCCGCGTGGTGTGCGATCAAGGACGCCGTGGCCAGTCTCGGTGACTACAAGCATCAACCGAAAATCGACGCACCGGCGACGCCGGAGCGGGTGTTGTGGGGTTGTGAGCAGATGCGCCAGTTGAAGGTGGCGAAGGCTGTCGAAACCGAAGTTGAGTTGGCTTCGCTCTGATACCGAGGCGCGGCCAATCGCTAGCAGGCTAGCTCCCACAGGGGAATGCATTCCAAATGTGGGAGCTAGCCTGCTAGCGATGGGGCCGGAACAGACAACAGAGATGTTGAGGTGTTTATGTACAACTGGATCGACGCCCTCGCCGACCTGCAGAACCAGGGTGAGCCCTGCGTGTTGGTGACTATCATCGAAGAGCTCGGCTCGACGCCGCGCAATGCCGGTTCGAAGATGGTCATCAGCGCGAACCAGACTTTCGACACCATCGGTGGCGGACACCTGGAATACAAGGCCATGCAGATTGCCCGCGACATGCTCGCCAGCGGCAAGCAGGACACGCATCTGGAGCGCTTCAGCCTCGGCGCCAGCCTCGGCCAATGCTGTGGCGGTGCGACCGTTTTGCTGTTCGAACCGATGGGCCAGGTGCAGGCGCAGATCGCCGTGTTCGGCGCCGGTCACGTCGGCCGCGCGCTGGTGCCATTGCTCGCTGGCCTGCCCTGCCGGGTGCGCTGGATCGACTCGCGGGAAGAAGAGTTCCCCGAGCAGATCCCCCACGGCGTACGCAAGATCGTCAGCGAAGAACCGGTGGATGAAATCGACGATCTGCCGGTCGGCAGCTATTGCATCGTCATGACCCACAACCACCAACTCGACCTCGAACTCACCGCCGCGATCCTAAAGCGCAACGACTTCGCCTACTTCGGCCTGATCGGCTCGAAGACCAAACGGGTGAAGTTCGAACATCGCCTGCGCGATCGTGGTTTCGACAGCAGCGTCGTGCAACGCATGCGCTGCCCGATGGGCATCGGCGAAGTCAAAGGCAAGTTGCCTGTGGAAATCGCCATCTCCATCGCCGGCGAAATCATCGCCACCTATAACGCGAATTTCGGCCAGCAAACTTCCAGCGCCGGATCGATTGCCAAACTGCTGCCTGCCTCACGCCGCAGCCAAGCCTCTAACTGAGAATTCTCATGCCTCTGACTCGCAAAGCCTACCGCGCCGCCATCCTGCACAGCATCGCCGACCCTGCCGAAGTGGGCATCGAAGCCTCGTACGAGTATTTCGAAGACGGTTTGCTGGTGGTCGATAACGGTAAAATCAGCGCCCTTGGCCACGCCAGCGAATTGCTGCCGACCCTGCCCGCAGACATTGAAATCACCCATTATCAGGACGCGCTGATCACCCCAGGTTTCATCGACACGCACATACACTTGCCACAAACCGGCATGGTTGGTGCCTACGGCGAGCAACTGCTGGACTGGCTCAACACCTACACCTTCCCGTGCGAAAGTCAGTTCGCCGACAATGCCCATGCCGACGAAGTGGCGGACATTTTCATCAAGGAATTGCTGCGCAACGGCACCACCACCGCGCTGGTGTTCGGCAGCGTGCACCCGCAATCGGTGAACTCGTTCTTCGAAGCCGCCGAGCAGCTCGACCTGCGGATGATCGCCGGCAAGGTGATGATGGACCGCAACGCTCCTGACTACCTGACCGACACCGCCGAATCCAGCTACGTCGAAAGCAAGGCGCTGATCGAACGTTGGCACGGCAAGGGTCGCCTGCACTACGCCGTGACCCCGCGTTTCGCCCCGACCAGCACCCCGGAACAGCTGACCTTGGCCGGCCAGTTGCTGACCGAATACCCGGATCTGTACATGCAGACCCACATCAGCGAAAACCTCAAGGAAATCGAGTGGGTCAAGGAGCTGTTCCCGGAGCGCAAGGGCTACCTGGACGTCTACGATCACTACCAGTTGCTCGGCGAGCGCTCGGTGTTCGCCCACGGCGTGCATTTGTGCGATGACGAGTGCGCGCGCCTGGCGGAAACCGGTTCGGCCATCTCGTTCTGCCCGACTTCGAACTTCTTCCTCGGCAGCGGCCTGTTCAACCTGCCGATGGCCGAGAAGCACAAACTCAACGTCGGCATCGGCACCGACGTCGGTGGCGGCACCAGTTTCTCGCTGCTGCAAACGCTCAACGAAGCCTACAAGGTGATGCAACTGCAAGGTGCGCGCTTGAGCCCGTTCAAGTCGCTGTACCTGGCCACCCTCGGCGGCGCGCGGGCGCTGCGTCTTGAAGACAAGATCGGAAACCTGCAACCGGGCACCGACGCCGACTTCCTGGTGCTGGACTACAACGCCACACCGCTGCTGAGCTATCGCTTGAAGCAGGCCAATAACATCGCCGAGTCGTTGTTTGTGTTGATGACGCTGGGGGATGACCGGACTGTGCAGCAGACGTATGCGGCGGGGAATCTGGTGCATCAGCGCTGAGGTTTTTCCGGGCATAAAAAATCCCCCGCACTTTTCAGTCCGGGGGATTTTTATTGCCTGCCAGTCCGCCATCGCTGGCAAGCCAGCTCCCACAGGGTTTTGCGTTTGCCACAAATCACTGTGGGAGCTGGCCTGCCAGCGATTGGAGCGACTCGGTGTCAGGTCAGAGCTTGGCCGGCGAGCGCCCTGGCTTCTTGGTCTGCAACAGATGCGAGAACACCGCATGCAGATCATCCGACGCACTTTCTTCGTCGAGGTTGAGTTTGCTGTCGATGTGATCCATGTGATGCATCATCAGGTTCACCGCCAGTTCACCGTCACGCTTTTCGATGGCGTCGATCAACTGGGTGTGCTCGTCGTAGGAGCAGTGGGAACGGTTGCCGCTTTCGTACTGGGCGATGATCAGCGACGTCTGGGATACGAGGCTGCGCTGGAAGCTGATCAGCGGCGCGTTTTTCGCCGCTTCGGCCAGTTTCAGGTGGAATTCGCCCGACAGACGGATGCCGGCGCCGCGATCGCCACGGGAGAAGCTGTCGCGTTCGTCGTTGACCATCTGGCGCAATTCGGCGATCTGCTCGGCGGTCGCGTGTAGCACGGCCAGTTCGGTGATCGCGCGCTCCACCAGACGGCGGGCCATGAACACCTGACGGGCTTCTTCCACGCTCGGGCTGGCGACCACGGCGCCGCGATTCGGACGCAGCAACACCACGCCTTCATGGGCCAGGCGCGACAACGCGCGGCGAATGATGGTGCGGCTGACCCCAAAAATTTCCCCCAGCGCTTCTTCGCTCAACTTGGTGCCGGGCGCCAGACGCTGTTCGAGGATGGCCTCGAAGATATGCGCGTAGACAATATCGTCCTGGGTACCGCTACGGCCGGCTTTGCCTGCTCGCGGTTGTTTCTTTAGGGGCTGCAACTGTTCGTTCATGGGCACTCGAGTCGGGAGAACTGCGGCGAATTGACCGTGACTGTAATACGGCACAGTGGGTCGCTGGCAAGTATCGCGTAAAAAACACTGCGATTGTACACAATGGTTAGTGGCAACACGACTGTATGGCTGTTTGTCGCTTCTGCTGTATAGCAACGTTCGGTTACTTTTGAGTTTAGGCTTTAACGCAGTATCCGTGGGATTGGCACGACCTCTTGTAGGAGCCGAGCTTGCTCGCGATAGCGGTTTGACATTCAACATTCATGTCGACTGATTCTCCGCCATCGCGAGCAAGCCGGCTCCTACAGTTTCAGTGTTGCGGCGGACATTTTCATACGTATCAAGGAACAGCGCTGTCATGAACGACGCCACGCAAACCCGCCTGCGCCCATGGGCCGACACTTCACCTTCGGCCATTGTCGCCGGCTTCATAGCCATGATGACCGGCTACACCAGTTCCCTGGTCCTGATGTTTCAGGCCGGACAAGCGGCGGGCCTGACCAGCGGGCAGATTTCCTCGTGGATCTGGGCGATTTCCATCGGCATGGCGGTGTGCTCGATCGGCCTGTCGCTGCGCTATCGCACGCCGATCACCATTGCCTGGTCGACTCCGGGCGCGGCGCTGCTGATCACCAGCCTGGGCGGCGTCAGTTACGGCGAAGCCATCGGCGCCTATATTACCTGCGCGGTGCTGGTGACTATTTGCGGGCTGACCGGCAGTTTCGAGCGACTGGTGAAAAAGATCCCGGCGTCCTTGGCGGCGGCATTGCTGGCGGGGATTCTGTTCAAGATCGGCAGCGAAATCTTCGTCGCCGCCCAGCACCGCACCGCGCTGGTGCTGGGCATGTTCTTCACTTACCTGGTAATCAAGCGCCTGTCTCCGCGCTATGCGGTATTGGGCGCGTTGTTGATCGGCACGGCGCTGTCGGGGCTCATGGGGTTGCTGGACTTCAGCGGTTTCCATCTGGAAGTCGCGACGCCGGTCTGGACCACGCCGCATTTTTCCCTGGCAGCGACGATCAGCATCGGCATCCCGCTGTTCGTGGTGGCGATGACTTCGCAAAACATGCCAGGCATCGCCGTATTGCGCGCCGATGGCTACAGCGTGCCGGCCTCGCCGCTGATCACCACCACCGGCATCGCCTCGTTGCTGCTGGCACCGTTTGGCTCCCACGGGATCAACCTGGCCGCCATCAGCGCGGCGATCTGCACCGGGCCGCATGCCCATGAAGATCGCAGCAAACGCTACACGGCGGCGGTGTGGTGCGGGATTTTCTACGGGATCGCCGGGGTGTTCGGCGCTACGTTGGCGGCGCTGTTTGCCGCATTGCCCAAGGAACTGGTGCTGTCGATTGCCGCACTGGCGCTGTTCGGCTCGATCATCAATGGTCTGAGCATCGCCATGAGTGAAGTGAAGGAACGTGAAGCGGCGCTGATCACCTTCATGGTCACGGCATCAGGGCTGACGCTGTTTTCCATCGGATCGGCGTTCTGGGGGATTGTGGCGGGGGTGGTGACGCTGTTGATTTTGAACTGGCGTAAAAGCTGAAAGATCGCAGCCTCGTTGCACTCGACAGCTCCTACAGGAAATCGCATTCCCTTGTAGGAGCTGTCGAGTGCAACGAGGCTGCGATCCTTTAATCAAAAAAAACGGCGACTCAAGGGTCGCCGTTTTTCAGAACATCAAGCTACCGGATTGATCGGCTTTTCCGGGTACCAGACGTCGATCAATGGGCTGACAGTGGCTTCGGTCAGCTCGCTGCGGCCTTTGAGCCAAGCTTCTACAGCTGCACGCTGCTCTTCGGAAACCGAGCCACGCTTCTGCAGGCATACCAGACCGAAGTCGTCACCGCCAACATAACCGAGACCATTGGCTTCCATGGCTTCTTTGAGGAACGCATCGAGGAAAGCATCAATGGCTTCATCAGCCAAATCTTCTTTGAAATCCAGGTTCAGCTCGAAACCCAGCTCTTGAAATTCATCGACGCACAGTTTTTTGCGCAGACGCTGGGAACGGTTAGTCGCCATTGGAACAATCCTCTTAAGTAATAACGGCCGGCACTTTAGCAGTTTAAGCCGCCAATTGCCCGTCTCTGAACGGCCGCAGCCTACCGCCGGTAAAAAAATAGCGGATTAGAAGGCCAAGGCACGGCACAAGCCACGACACCTTGGGGCATAATGCCGACACTTTCATGACCGCGGAGGGCTTTCATGTTCATGCCCTCGTCTTTTCCCCCTCGGCTGTAGGGTTTTATTTCACATGATCAAATCGTTGCGTCCATTGCTGCTCGCCAGCCTTCTTTTGCCGCTGGCCCTCCCCGTTTCCGCTGAACCGATCAACACCGCTCTGTCGCCCAACGTTGAAAAAGCCCTCAAGGCCAGCAAGCTTCAGGACAACGCCCTGTCGCTGGTGATGATTCCGCTCACCGGCCCCGGCACCCCGACCATTTTCAACGCCGACGTGTCGGTCAACCCGGCGTCGACCATGAAGCTGGTCACCACTTATGCGGCGCTGGAAATGCTCGGCCCGAATCACCAGTGGAAAACCGAGTTCTACACCGATGGCACCCTCAGCGGCGGCATCCTCAACGGCAACCTCTACCTCAAGGGTGGCGGTGATCCGAAGCTGAACATGGAAAAACTCTGGCTGCTGATGCGCGATCTGCGCGCCAACGGCGTAACCCAGGTCACCGGCGACCTGGTGCTGGACAAGAACTTCTTCGTGCAACCGCAACTGCCCGAGTTCAACGACGACGGCAACGACGAGAACAAGCCGTTCCTGGTCAAGCCCGATGCGCTGCTGGTCAACCTCAAGGCCCTGCGATTCGTTGCACGTAACGATTCGGGCAAGGTGCTGGTCTCGGTTGAGCCGCCGATCGCCAGCATCCGCATCGACAATCAGGTCAAGGCCCTCAACTCCAAGCAATGCACCGGTGGCGTGCGCTACAACCCGGTGCCCCAGGCTGATGGCAGCGTGACTGTCACGGTCGGCGGTCAGCTGGGTGAAGGCTGCAGCTCGCAGACTTACCTTTCGCTGCTCGACCACGCGACCTACACCGCTGGCGCCGTGCGCGCAATCTGGAAAGAGCTGGGTGGCAGCATTCAGGGCAAGGATGTGCTGGCGCCAACGCCGAAAGACGCCAAGGTGCTGGCACGGGCGTTCTCGCCGGACCTCGCGGAAATCATCCGCGACATCAACAAGTACAGTAACAACACCATGGCCCAGCAGCTGTTCCTGAGCCTAGGGCAAAAATTCCGCACCGACGCCGATGGCGATGACGCCAAGGCTGCCCAGCGCGTAGTGCGCCAGTGGCTGGCGAAGAAAGGCATCACCGCGCCACACCTGGTGATGGAGAACGGCTCCGGCCTGTCCCGCGCCGAACGCGTCAGCGCCCGGGAAATGGCCTCTATGCTGCAAGCCGCGTGGCACAGCCCTTACGCGGCCGAGTACATCAGCTCGATGCCGATTGCCGGCACCGACGGCACCATGCGCAAACGCCTGAAGACCACCGCGATGCGCGGTGAAGCCCACGTCAAGACCGGCACCCTGAACACCGTGCGCGCCATCGCCGGTTTCAGCCGCGACGTCAACGGCAACACCTGGGCGGTGGTTGCGATCCTCAACGACAAGGCCCCGTTCGGCGCCTCGTCGGTTCTGGATCAGGTGCTGCTGGACCTGTATCGCCAGCCGAAATTGCCGCAGACCGCTTCGGTCCTGTAACCCGGCCCCAGAGGACTGCAGAGATCCCTTGTAGGAGCTGAGCTTGCTCCGGGCGGCGATCCGACGATGGCGGCAGCACATTCAACATGGATGTGACTGACCTTCCGCTATCGCGAGCAAGCTCGGCTCCTACAGGGTTTGCGAACAATCTGATTAATTCGTCTCGCCCTGCACTCGATCCCTGCCCTCCTGCTTCGCCGCATACACCCCCGAGTCCGCCCTCAGCAGCAGCGCATCCGCGCCCTCGCCGACCCGCCAACTGGCAATCCCGAAACTCGCAGTGACGACACCGACCTCATCGATCGGTGAGCTACGCAAGCCTTGCCACAACTCCAGCGCCAGCACATAAGCCTGTTCGCCGTCGATGTCCGGGCACAGCACCATGAATTCCTCACCGCCCAAACGGCAAAAAACATCCGTGCGTCGCAACCGATGGCCGATGCGCTCGCACACCACCTGCAACACCCGATCGCCGACAGCATGGCCGTGCTGATCATTGATGCGCTTGAAGTGGTCGATGTCGAGCATGATCACCGATAGCTCGCCGCCACCGCGTTCTACCCGAGCCATCTCGGTGGTCAGGCGCTCCTGGAAATAGCGGCGGTTATGGATGCCGGTCAGCGAATCGGTGATCGACAGCGCACGCAGTTCTTCTTCCACCCGCTTCATGTCGGTGATGTCCGAAATGTAGCCATGCCACAGCACACCACCGCCTGGCAGTTCTTCCGGCGTCGCCTCGCCACGGACCCAGCGCAGGCCACGTTGCGGCAATTGCACGCGGTACTCTTCGCGCCAATGGCCGAGGGTATCCGCCGAATCACGGATCGAAGCGCGTACGCGCGTGGTGTCCTGGGGATGAATCCGCGTGAAGATCGCTTCGGCATTAAGCAACAACACGTCGGGTTCGAGTTCGTAGATTTCGCGAATGCCGTCGCTGGCATAGATGACGCTGAAGCGACCGTCGAATTCCATCTTGAATTGATAGATGCCACCGGGGACATGGGCGCTGAGCTTCTTCAGCAACAGGTCCCGCGCGGCCAGAGCTTCATGCACGCGTTTGCGCTCGGTGATGTCGATGCACACCGCCAGGTGCCCGACCCACAGGCCTTGCTCGTCGAGTACCGGTGTGGCCAGCATGTTCACGCTCAAATGGCTGCCATCGCCTCGCACCAGCGTCCACTCCCGCGCCTCATGACCGCCACCCACGCTACCTTCGACCAACATCGCGTGACAGGTCGGGACCGGTTTGCCGAAACGTGCGCTCAACTCCGTCGAGCGTGCCGCGAGCTCCCGGGGCAGGTGCAGATTCTCCAGGGTCATGTGCCCCACTACCTCGGCGTTGGTATATCCGAGCATCTGCTCGGCGCCGGCATTGAAGGTACTGATCACCCCTCGCAGATCCGTGGCGATGATCGCCACTTGGGTCGCGGCATTCAGCACGCCGCGTAATTGGCCGTGGGTGCCGCGTAGTTCCAGTTCGCGGGCGCGCAGTTCTTCGGTGCGTTGCTCCACCATTTTCAGCGCGCGCTGCCGCTGACTGACCAGCACGTAGAGCAAGGCACTGAGCAGCACACTGAGCAAACCACCGAGTACGACCAATGTGGTCACCGAGGAATGGTTGGCCTGCAGGAAAGCTTCACTGGGCTGGATGTCGACTTGATACTCGTGGTCCGCCAGGCGCAACAGCCGGGTCGCGGACAATTCGCTGACGGCAGGCGGGTTCGGTGATTCAAACAGGACTTCGTGCTGATCATCGATGGACAGGTCGAGGATACGCACCGAGAGATAATCCCGGCCCGCCTCCGGCAATCCGTCGGCCAACAACTGTCGCATGCTGATGACCGCCATGACGTAGCCGAACGGCTTGCTCGCCGACGTGTCCGGTTGATTGCGCAGCATGACCGGCGCGACTAGCAGCACGCCCCGCGCATACGCCGGTTCAATACTGACCAGGTGCATCGGTTGCGAGACCGCCATGCGCCCATGCTGATCGGCCCGCTCCAGGGTCGCGCGCCGCAACGGTTGCGCCAGCAAATCGTAGCCCAGCGGAGAGCCGAGTTTGCTTTGCGTCTGGCTGTACAGCACCACCACGTACTCATCCCGTTCTGCGGCCAATTGCAGCTGGCCGTCAGCGTTGAGTTCGCGCAGGGTAAAGTCACTCAGGCCCTCATCCCGGACACCGCGCTCGAAAGCTGCGCGTTCGTCTCGACTTACCCGTTCGGCAAACGAATACGCCTGGGTGCGGTGCAACAGAGGTTGGGTATAACCATTGAATTCCTCTCGGGAGACCGAATCGGAATTGGCAAAGAACCTGCGCAGGCCATCGAGGCGCTGCTCCTGATCTTCGAAACGTTCTTCGATACGGCTGTAACGCTCACTGGCCAGCAGTTGAAAACGTTGCCGCAATTGATGGTGAAACAGATTGAGCGTCGACCACGCCAACAATCCCGTGAGAATGCCGCCGACGAGCAAAACCAGGAGCGCGACCAGCCAGGCCGAGACATCTTCACTGATAAAACCCAGGATCTTTGGGCGCACGGCGTGCAACGACAT
Source organism: Pseudomonas sp. MAG733B (assembly GCF_036884845.1). NCBI lineage: Bacteria > Pseudomonadati > Pseudomonadota > Gammaproteobacteria > Pseudomonadales > Pseudomonadaceae > Pseudomonas > Pseudomonas sp. MAG733B. Next base: position 2,472,887 of record NZ_CP145732.1, on the reverse strand, counting down.
AAAACCCAACTCAAAACGCCAGGTGCGGGAAAGCCCTTTGGCCCTGAGTTGAGTTATAGCTATTAGCCACTAATTTGACCAGCGCTGAGCAGATCCACAGCGCCTTAAAAATCAAGGCTCTGTGGATCCAATCACATCAGGTGTCAACGAGCCGTGATTTTCCAGGCGCGGTGGATCTTGGGATTACGGGCAAAATCCGGATCGATGGTCTGTGCGCTGATCTCTTCGACCGCATAACGCTCGCTGAGATTTGGCTCCAGATCGAACTTGCGGAAGTTGTTGGAGAAGTACAAAACGCCACCCGGTGCCAGGCGTGCCATGGCCAGGTCGATCAATTGCACCTGATCACGCTGCACGTCGAAAACCCCTTCCATGCGCTTGGAGTTGGAGAAGGTCGGCGGGTCGATGAAGATCAGTTCGTACTCGTCGCGGCTGGCCTCGAGCCAGGCCATCACGTCGCCCTGCTCCAGACGGTTCTTGTCGGAGAAACCGTTAAGCGACAGGTTGCGCCGCGCCCAGTCCAGATAGGTTTTCGACAAGTCGACACTGGTGGTGCTGCGCGCGCCGCCCTTGGCTGCATGAACACTGGCGGTGGCGGTGTAGCAGAACAGGTTGAGGAAGCGCTTGCCGGCCGCCTCTTTCTGAATCCGCATGCGCATTGGGCGGTGGTCGAGGAACAGACCGGTGTCGAGGTAGTCGGTGAGGTTCACCAACAGCTTGATCCCGCCTTCATTGACCTCAACGAACTTGCCCTGCGCAGCCTGACGCTCGTACTGCTTGGTGCCGCTCTGACGCTCGCGGCGCTTGACCACCACGCGGCTCTTGTCGATGTTCAACGCCTGCGGGATTGCCGCCAGGGCATCGAACATGCGCGCCGAGGCTTTTTCCGGATCGATGGATTTCGGCGCGGCGTATTCCTGGACGTGGACCCAATCGTGATACAGGTCGATGGCCATGGAGTATTCCGGCATGTCGGCATCGTAGACGCGGTAGCAATCGATGCCTTCACGCTTGACCCACTTGCCCATGGCCTTGAGGTTCTTTTGCAGGCGGTTGGCAAACATCTGCCCGCCCTCGCTCAGGCGCGGCTGCTCGATCACCGGGGCCGGTGCTGGAGCCGGTTTGATCGGGTTGCCGTTCTTGTTGTACTGGCGTTCTTGCGGTTCGCTCGGCGCCTCATCGTAAGCTGCTTGCTCGCGCTCGGCCTGACGCTGTTCCGGGGTGCGACGTTCGCCAGTGACGAATTGATCCGGCAGCACCTTGATCAGCAACAGCTTGCACGGCAACGCACCGTTCCAGAACGAATACTGCTTGTGGCTGCGGATGCCCATGCGCTTGCCCAGGTCCGGCGCGCCGGTGAACACCGCCGCTTCCCAGTTCAGGCAGGCCTGACGCAGACGCTCGCCGAGGTTCTGGTAGAGATAGAGCAGGCTCGCCTCGTCACCCAGACGCTCGCCGTACGGAGGGTTGCAGATCACCAGGCCCTTCTGGTTCTGGTCCGGACGTGGCTCGAACGTCGCGACTTCGCCCTGGTAGATCTTGATCCACTCGCTCAGGCCGGCACGCTCGACGTTGTTGCGGCCCGGTTGAATCAGGCGTGGGTCGGCTTCGTAACCGCGAATCCACAGCGGCGGCTTGGCCAGACCGGCAGCGGCGCGCTCGGAGGCTTCTTCGTGAAGCTTTTTCCACAGCGCCGGTACGTGACCAAGCCAGGCGGTGAAGCCCCACTGCTCGCGACGCAGGTTTGGCGCCATATCGGCGGCGATCATTGCTGCTTCGACGAGGAACGTACCGACACCGCACATCGGGTCAGCCAGCGCGCCGCCTTCGGCTGCAATGCGCGGCCAGCCGGAGCGGATCAGGATGGCGGCCGCGAGGTTTTCCTTCAGCGGCGCCGCACCTTGCTGCAGGCGATAACCGCGCTGGTGCAGGCTGTGGCCGGACAGGTCGAGGGAGAGGATCGCTTCGCCACGGTCAAGTCGCAGGTGAATGCGCAGGTCCGGGTTGAGCTTGTCGATCGACGGACGGTCGCCCTGCGGGGTGCGCAGTTTGTCGACGATGGCGTCCTTGACCTTCAAGGCACCGAAGTGAGTGTTGTCGATGCCGGAGCCGTGACCGCTGAATTCGACGGCCAGGGTGCCGTCGTTGAGCATGTGGTCTTGCCACTCGATGTCGAGTACGCCGTGATAGAGGTCTTCGGCGTCTTTCATCGGGAAACGCTTGAGCACCAGCAGCACCCGGTTGGCCAGACGCGACCACAGGCACAGGCGATAAGCAGTTTCCATGGTGGCCATGCCGCGCACGGCAGAAGTGTGCTCACGTGCTTCCTCAAGGCCAAGCCCGACGGCTTCCTCGATGAGCAGGCCTTCAAGGCCTTTTGGGCAAGTGAGGAAGAGTTCGAAACGATCGGACATGAGGATTTCAGAGCCTTTGGCTGAGTGGACCGGCAACGCATTGCCGGCCCGGTTTTCAATCAGGCGCTTTTCTCGAAGAGCGCCCGCGTGGCACGAAGGTGTGCCGTTCCACCCTTGCTGCCCGGGTTAAATGAGCTTAGATGCAAGGACAGATAAAAAAGTTGATGCAACAAAATGACATAAGTCGACCCTTCGTCGAATAGTGCTTCCCGGCAACGGGAGCCATTCTCAGCAAAGGATTAACCCGATCATCCAACGCGGGGCCGATCATACCGGGGTTTGTCTAAAAAATACGCAGCGAACATCCAGTTACTTATGGCCTTAGCATATGAACAGTTACTTCTTTATGACAAAACGATCATTCCCTCGATGTGACGCATTGGTTAGAACTCAATACAGGTTGGCGCCGCAATGACGCCAACACCTTGGCTCGTCACGCCGGCAACGAGCCCCCAACGGCAGAGTTTTTCTGCCTGACCTCGATTGAGGTCGACGCGATAAATACAGTCAACAAGTGAGGGCAACACCCTATGAGAAGACTTAAGCGTGATCCGTTGGAAAGAGCATTTTTGCGCGGATATCAATATGGCGTTGGTGGCAAATCCCGTGAGCTTTGCCCATTTACTCTACCGTCGGTACGTCAAGCCTGGATTAACGGCTGGCGAGAAGGACGCGGCGACAACTGGGACGGTATGACCGGCACTGCGGGAATCCACAGACTCAACGAACTTCACGCCGTCGGCTAAACACAGGGCACAACACTCCGACACGACAATCTGATTTTGTACTGAATTAACCACGCACGTCCCATCCGGACGGCGGGCTCCGGCCCAGGGGCTCCTTTAAAGGAGCCCTTTTTTATGTCTGCATTTCGGCAAAACACAATCCTCCTGTAGGAGCACGGCTTGCCGGCGATGGCGTTCCTGAGATCGCCATCGCCGGCAAGCCGTGCTCCTACAAAGGATCAGCGCAGGGCGGCGATGGCGTCTACCGATTCACGAATCAGTGCCGGGCCTTTGTAGATGAAGCCGGAATAGATCTGCACCAGGCTCGCACCGGCAGTGATCTTCTCTGCCGCATGCCTGCCTTCAGTGATGCCACCCGCCGCGATGATCGGCAAGCGACCGCCCAACTCCGCCGCCAGCACTTTGACGGTGTTGGTGCTCTTGTCGCGAACCGGTGCGCCGGACAGACCGCCCGCCTCGTCACCATGCTCCATGCCTTCGACGCCCACGCGGCTCAGGGTGGTGTTGGTGGCGATGACCGCGTCCATGCCGGTTTCGATCAACGCTTGCGCAACCTGCGCGGTTTCTTCGTCGGTCATGTCCGGAGCGATCTTGATCGCCAGCGGCACGTGTTTGCCGTGACGCAGCGCCAGTTCCGCACGGCGCGTGGCCAGATCGGCCAGCAGTTGCTTGAGCGAATCACCGAATTGCAGGCTGCGCAGGCCCGGCGTGTTCGGCGAGCTGACGTTGACCGTGATGTAGCTGGCATGGGCGTAGACCTTGTCCAGGCAGATCAGGTAATCGTCGACCGCACGCTCGACTGGCGTATCGAAATTCTTGCCGATGTTGATGCCCAGCACGCCCTTGTACTTGGCCGCTGCGACGCGAGCGAGCAAGTGATCAACGCCAAGGTTGTTGAAGCCCATGCGATTGATGATCGCCTCGGCTTCCGGCAGACGGAACAGGCGCGGCTTCGGATTGCCCGGCTGCGGACGCGGAGTGATGGTGCCGATTTCGACAAAACCGAAACCCAGCTGCGCAAAGCCGTCGATGGCCGCGCCATTCTTGTCCAGACCAGCCGCCAGGCCTACCGGGTTCGGAAAGTCCAGGCCCATGACATTCACCGGCACTTTTGCCGGCGCCTTGCACAGCAAGCCGTTGAGCCCCAGACGTCCGCCCGCGCCGATCAGGTCCAGGGACAGATCGTGGGAGGTTTCCGGGGAAAGTTTGAACAACAGCTGACGGGCCAGGGTGTACATGGGCGGATTTGACTCGATTGGCGGCGAAATGAGGCGGCGATTATAGCCGGGGTTGATGTTGGCAGGCGATCTCTTTGCCGTGGCTCAAGGCCCGGCAGTCTCCTGTAGCACGTAGAGGTTGTCAGTGCGTTTGGTAATGCCGAACACCAGCGGCAAGTAAATAATCATTGCCATCAGCGCGAGACAGCCGTTCAGGATGTGCCCCTCATACCCGGCGTCGACCTCGGAATCATTCAGCAAAGCCGCTACCGCCCCCACCACCAATGCGATGGCGTGACCCGCCGAGAGACGTAGTGCCCCAATATTGAAAAGTGCATCCGCCAATTGGGTTCGGGTCGGTCGCAGTACACCGGCACGTACCTGCAACACCCTTTGTTGCAAAGATTCAGGGTCGGAAAAAACGGAATCCAGCCCCGGTGACGGCGACAACACGTGCCAACTTTTGCAAAGAATCGAGATGACGTCGTCCAGGGCCATGGCAAATCCATTCACCGCACCCTGGATCGCATCTGCGCCCAGGCTGTAACCGAGTCCCGTCGCAGCCCTGGCCGGGCCGCTCAGCGGTGCGAGTTGACCCAGCTCCGCCAGTAAAAACTGGGCCGCACCATAGGCCGCAGTCGTAGCGCCGGCAGCCTTGACGTTCGTGGGCTCCGCATTGTCTTGCAAAGGAATGACAGCATTGGCCAGTCCTCTGGCCAGCGTATAGATAGAGCCGCCCATCGCCGTCGGGAGCAAGGTACTGGCGGCGCCAGTGAGATGCGCTGCAATGATTGCTCCCATCGTAATGCTGGCCATGCACACTCGCCCCAGGCGCGACGCTGGACTGGCAGCCCCGTCGCGCTCACTTCGAATCGCCCCCATCAAGGTCAATGCCGGCCCGATCATGGTCGTCGCGACCACCGCCCATGCTCGGGATGTTTCAGTTGAATCGCCTTCGCGCAATGCTTGTTCGACGTGGTAGCTGACCACCTGCCGCAACACGGTAGTCATGGCGACAATCAACCCCGTACGCCCGGCGACATTGAGCAGATTGAGCCCAGGCCCTTTGGCGGCTTCAAGCCACTCCTTGCCTGCCTGGAGCATGGTTTGCATGCGGCTTTCACGGGTTTTGGCGGGATCTGCGGCATCTAACTCCCGGACTCGATCAAACAACTTTAAATCGACAGGTTCCTGAGGTAATCGCCCTTGATCAATGAATGCGTTGACCCGCCCCACCACGTCTTGGTCTATCTCACCAAGTTCCCGATAACTTTCCTCGATACGAATCGTCACTTCACGATCCATTTGCTTCATACCCGCAGCGATACGCTGTGGCGTTCCAAGCTTGGCTACTTGAAACTTCGACGATAAGTCCAGCACTGAAGGATCAAGCGATACCGAGGCGTCACGCGGCATCGATGCACCTGCTGTTGAGTGGCTAACGGAAAGTGCACTGATTCCGCTCACCACTCACTCTTCTCCCACGCCTCATCCTCCATCGGCTGAAACACATCACGCATGAAGCTCTTGACGAAGATATCCACGCTGAAGGCCAGGCCGTTGACACCGCGCATTTCCTTGAAGAGCTGCGAGTCTTCCAGCTTCTCTTCTTTCAGGCGAACTAGCACCTTAAGGGACACGGCCATCAGCGCCTGGGCCGTTGGATAAGCGGGAGAGGTTCCATCCGCAGCGCGCAGCGACCGGAGAAAATCATAAATTGCCTTTTCTCCTTGCCCCTCCATGGCCAACAGTAATTGATACAAGTGCTCGAACTCCGGGTCCGGACGCTTGATGTCAGGCGCTTGCTCGCTGGCGGCCAGCAGGCGCGACTCCAGCGTCTCGACCACCGCGCTCTCTCCCGATTCAAAAGGGTGAGTACCTGTCACCGGTTCAATCTTCATCACGGTCCTTGATCGGGGTAGTTTGAATGGGACCGGCAACGCGTACGCCGAAGGTCGAACACAGATCCGTCAGCGCCTGCACTGCAGACTGGTTCAGAGTGCGAACCGACTTCGGCATATTCGCGACGCACGCAAGCAGTCGTGGCTCCAGTCGTTGCCGATTGGTTTCAATGTCGAATTCGAGCAGTTGATCCGCGAGCCGGACCACATAGCGCTCTTGCGCGTGATAGTCGAGGACCAGCTCGCCGGACCACAGGTTGCGCAATCGCTCGCGCAGGTCATTGCCCCGCGACCGACAATGCAGCGGGAGCAGCACTTGCAGCACCGCACCCGAATCACCCGATTGCGCCGCCAACCAACGCTCAAGCATTTCGTCCAGCCATTCGGGACGACTCAAGGCCTCGGCCAGCAAACCGTGAGCGGCCTGCACAAGGTCCCTGCGCAACTGCAGCCCCAGCGCCTGCGACTCCAACATGCCGTTCGCCAGATGTTCGGTCGCGCGCAAGATGCCTTCGGCGTAGCCTTGCTGAAAGGCCTGGGCACGAACCGCTTCGGCGTCACACCGGGCCTGGTCGATGCAATCACGAGCCCAACGCTGAGCCTGTCGCTGCAACGTGTGACGTCGACGCGCGGCGGCAATGTCCTCGCGAGGCAGATGTGCATCGCTCGACTCGGGGAGTTCAGTCAGGGTTCGGATAGAGTCGAGCATGCTGCACCGCCAAAAAGAAAAGAGCTGTATCGGGCTCTGTGACCGGCCACTGCCTGTGCTGGCGAACAACCGGTTCGGAGAATTGCAAGGTCAGGCGCTCGAGCAACACAGACGGCACTTGCTGGTGCCAACTCCAGAGCGCATTGAGGCCGGCGGCTTCGACCTGCTCCACGAAAACAGGTGAACACTCGATCGGCGGGCCGCTTCTCCCACCCACGCGATAACCGGCGAATTGCCGTAACGGTAGTGGCAGGCGTAACAGCGTTGCGCCCTGTGCCAGATCAGGCATCAAGCGATAAGCGCCCATCAGTCTTGCGATATAGGGCAGTTGTCGCCAATGGCGAACCCATTGACTCGCCACGCCTGTCAACGGTATCGCAGGCCACGGACCTTGCAGCTCAAGTCCCTCAAGCAGCATTTGCTCAAGCAGCCTTCGTGCCTCGTGCCCATCGAATTCCGCCGGTACGGACAAGCGCTGCGGGTGCAGATAACTCAGAGGGTTTTCCAGAATCCCCTGTAAACATTCAGCGGGCGACATCGCGTTGCCCTGCACTCGACTGGCGATAGGCCCAGGCTGCGCCACCGGCCAACAGCACTCCGCTCACCGCGACCAACAACCACATCCACTGCGAAGCCCCCTGTGTTGCGACCACGGATGGCGCGACATGCTGTGTCGGCGAACGCTTCGACAGCACCACCGAAATGTTCTCGTACTCGACCGCTGCAAAACTGTTCTTGAGAAAGCGCTTGATGTCGGTGATCAGCAATTGCGGTTCGATGTCGCGCTCATGGATCGCCACCGCCGAGAGGTGAATGGGCGGTGACTTGCGCCCGCCTTCGCCGGCATCCAGGTCGTAGCTGACATGAACCCGCGCTGAAACCACACCTTCGAGCACACCCAGCGACTGTTCGATCCGCTGCTCCAGTGCCGAATAGAGCCGGGCTTTTTCAGCGCGGGGCGAGGCCACCAGCGAGTCGGCGGGAAACATCTCGGCCACTTGCAGACGTGGCCTGGAGGGCAACGAATAGAGGTTGAGCAAATCGACCGCCGCAGAAAAATCGACTTGAGCGATTTTTACCGAATAGCCGGTTTTGCCGGCGTCGACTTTCACCGCCGCGATGTTGTTGCGTTGCAGAACCGAAAGCACTTCATTGGCCTGTTGCTGGTCCAGCCCTTCGAGCAGATTCGGTTGTCGGCAACCCATCAACGCCACGCACAAAAATATCAGCAACGCGCCTGCCTTCATGACGCACGCAGCAGGGTTTCGGCCGTGCCCACCGCTTTGCGCACCAGCACGTTGAGCAAGTTGATGTCCACGTTGTATTGCCCCACTTGCTCCTGCAAACGGGTCAAGACTTCAGGACTGGTGATATCCGGACGTTGCATCAGCTGATTGATCGCTGAAACGTCCTGCTCACTGTTGACCGCGGAATTGGCAAACGCTTCGATCAAGCGCGACTCAAGTGAAACAACCGGACCGTCTTGCGAGCCACGCAGCTCAATGAAAGAAGTCTGTTCAATGAAGGACTGGAGAATATTTTGTACAGGCATTCGACGCACTCAAAAAAGGCCATCGAACGTATCGATGGCCGGCCAAAAAGAAAGGCTCAGCGAGCAGCCTGGATGATCGCCATGTCGATGTCCTTGAAGCCCTTGATCGTGTTGGTCTGGGCGTTACGGAATACGGTGTAGGACGAAAAGGCCGTCTGATAAGCAGCCAGCTTTGTCGGGTCAGATGCATCCAATTTGAGTTCCTCAAGGGCCTTGTCCAAGGCTATCTTGAGATTTTGCGCCCCGGTTTCGAACCCAGCTGCTTGACGCCCGAGAAAGTCATCAGCGAAGTCGATGGGAATACCAATACCAGACATCAGTCACCTACCTATTATTTGGGGGAAAGTGCCAAGACGAAGAGGTCATCTTGATGTAGCCCTGCGGGCCGGTTTGAAACGACTTGTCGTTAAGCACATCGTCCTTGAGCTCGACGGTGAAGCTGACGTAGCGATCACCCCACTGCCGGTAAAAGCTGTCGATGTAGCGGCGAGCAGCGGCCAGTTCGGAATCCTGCAGATTGCCTGCAACGGCAAACGTGACACTGTCCTCGTGTTCAACGCGGCTGAAGGTCAGGGAAAGGCGCTGCAAACCTTCCTGCGCCAGATCCGCCAGCAGCTTGTCGTCCTGCATTTGCACCGCAATGTCATGGGCATAGGGCGCAGCCGCGAGCAGCGCTTCGAGCAATTTTGCTTGTCTGTCGGGTGTCAGCAGATTGCGTTGAGTGCTGAGCAAAAGGCGCGGTACTGAAGGATCCTTGAGATCCAGGGAATGCCAGGCCAGTTGCGGATCATGGTCGACCAGCAAACGCTCCAGCCGGCTGCGTTCCTGATCCACGACCAGGACTTTGCCGCTCAGCGAGTTGTGGCGCATCAGCACTTGTCGGCTCCATCCGGCATCGCGTTCGGAAGCGACGAACACATAAATCGCCTTGTCACGACCGCTCAACACCTTGGCCTCGGCGCTGGCACCGGCGATCAGTCTGCGAATATCGGTTTCAGGCGCCACTCCCGGCACCGACCAGAAGCCAACCGCGACGACCAGCGCAGCCAGCGCCAGACCGCCTGCGATCCATCTAGTCACAGGAGCACGCCACCACACAACGGCGACTTCGTCGGATGAAACACTGTGTGGCTGCCCAAGAAGCTCAGGTGCCCAGGATTGGTCTTCAGGACGCAAGGCGATTTGCAGGCCGCCAATCTGCACCCTGGCCTGGAAGGCACAGTGGCGAATTTCAGCTGACTCGTTGAGTAACCGCAGTGGTAAGCCTTCGGCGCTGACTTGATCGGCCAGCACCTCAAAATTGCAACCACCCACTTCCAGGGGAACGAAAATCGCATCGGCAGGAACACTGGCAGTCAGCGCCCCTTCCCCCAGAAAATCCACAGTCCCTACCACGAACAAAGTGCTGGTCTCGCCGAGGGGGAATTCGCAGCCTTGCAGCGGACCATTGAGTATCCGTAAAACGCAGGGCTGCTGGGTGGGGGCCGTCGGGACTGTCACCGTTCAAGTTCCAGGGTTGTGAAATGAGCGGGCATATTAGAAAGACCGACTGGCGGATTCCTGATCGAATTCTGCCGATTGCGCTCAGCAGAGGATCAGAATCTTCAGCCAGTCTTTCCATGTCGCTGCCACTATCGAGTCTGGGTAAACACCTGATAGCGCTGCCAGACCTTGCGCGCATAGCGCAATCGCGCGGCTTGCCGGTGGGGAGAATTGCCGGCGTTGTAGGCACCCACCGCCGTCCAGTTGTAGCCGTAACGGGCAATAAAATCGGCAAGCACCGACGCGCCGACTTCGACGGACAGGCAGGGTTCATCCAACAGGCGCTGCTCGGTAATGCCCTGAGCGCTTAAACGGGGTAGATGATGACTGTTGATCTGCATCAACCCGATGTCATGACTCCCGTCCTTGTTGTAATTCATGGCATCCGCCGACTGCCCTGACTCCACATCGGCGATCGCCTGGAGCAACTCCGGTTCAATGGCATGTTTCGCGCCTGCCGAATGCCAGCAGTACGCGTGAGCGGTTCCGGAGCCAAGACACGCCAACATGAGTATCGGTTTGAAAGCGCACCAACTCATGCCAGACATCGCCAACTATCAAGCGCAGGCGACTTCTCAGCACCTTGCAAGGTTTGTCGCCCCATCAGCACGACATCCCCGGAGTTGTTCAGCGCAATACGGTCCTGGAATATCTTCGCTCGCACACAGTCGGGATCATGCCGTAGACACCTTTCGAGACTTTGCGCCGCCTGCTCGTTACGCCGCCAGAACCAGTGATGCCAGGCGTAGAAGAAATGAACATCGGCCTGTTCAGCGTCCAGTAGACAACGTCGAAAAAGCACTTTTGCGGCGTCCTCGCAGCCACGAAGACTGGTCAACAAGGCCAGACGCACAAGCGACTGTGTGCTGGCGGGGTCCAGTGACAAGGCTCTGGAAATCGCAGAGTGCGCCTCATCAGCGGCACGACCCTGCTCGCACAAACCGAGCATGGCCTTCCCCAGCCAGGCATCCGCCAAACCACACCAGGCCGCTGCGTAATTACCGGCCAACTGCAAACAATGTCGAAACTGCACAAGGGCATCGCGCAGGCTTTGCGGCGTGTGCTGCTGCAAATTGCACAGACCATTGAGATAAGCCACCGCAGCCGGGTACGAAGAGCAGGAGTTCCTGACAGGACGCAAGCCGGGAGCACGCTGCGCAACCAGGCTCGTCAACGCGCCAAGCGCTTCTCCCACATCACCGGCGTCCAGTGTCTGTCCATGCAGCAGCGCGTGATCACGGCCACGGATCAGTTCGACCGACCATTGTTGTCGCTCACCCGATCCGCAACAGCGCCCGCTCAGCCAGTAGTCAGCCGACAATTGCCCTACCAGGGTCCGAACATCGACCGGTTGGCTGTAAGCCGCCATCAGTCCCGAAGGGATAATGTGCAACGTCTCGCCGAACGCCGCGGTCAACTGACGGATCATCACATCTTGCAGATCCAGCGCAGCGCTCTCGTCGAGATTGCGAAAAGGCAGAACGGCCAGCGTTAGCGTCGCGGTCCTCGCGTGGTTCGACGCGTCGAGTTCGACAACCGCACAGGTGAACCGATAACCCTGACCGTACACCGTCGCAATGAAATCCTTGTTCTCCTTGAGCAGCTTGCGCAACGCATAAATGCAGCGGGTCAACGACTCTTCAGCCGCATCGGCTTCGGGCCAGACACTGTCGAGCAAGTGGTCCTTGCTGATCACCGTGCCCGCCGAACCGAGCAGCAAACGTAAAACCCTTAATTCTTTTGGGGGAACGTGGACTCCCTGTCCATCTCGCATCAGCGTTCCATCGCTTTGCAGTTGCCAGTGGTCAAAAACGTATGACCTGACCGGCGATTGATCAGTGGCACTGTCCATACTTTGAGACTTCTCTATAGAAAGATCTGAAACGCGGTTAAACCTGTGATTTATCAAGTTTAAGGATGACAAGCAGGATGACTATAGGAAGTTGGGCAGGAGTATTCCGTAGGACAACTACCTTATGATCTGACGAAATCACGACTAAATTTGTAGGATCTATCTGTCAAGAGTTTAATTTTTGCGCTTCAAGCCAACAATCGGAAAATAATCGCAACGAAAACCACCTAACACGGGCCATGCATAGAAACGGTGAAATTCAGAGAAAAACATGAACCACAAAAAAAGTTTAAAACCTCGACCACAAAGCATGAAATTTACTACTTTCAGCATAGACCTTTAATAAACAGGGGGAATACTTACGTCATACCCTCGGATATGAGCAGTCTTCCGCGACACGACATTAAATTAATATCCTAATTTCCCGAGACAACTAAGAATCCGACTAGCACCCAACACACTCATATGAAAATCAATTATCGAAGCCAATAACAAATGGAGTCACACAATGATAATTTGATTTAACCGAGCTATCAACATGCCTTGCAATCTCAGCTGGCCATTCAAGTTATTTCTCACGTAGTACTGTCCTCCGAGCTCCGAAAACAAATGGAAAGGATTCGAGAAAATACAGGTGTCTCTGCCGGACACTTGACTACCCTTTAGCAGACAGCCAGCAAATACAATTGCATTAACAGCATATGCCCGTCGAAAATTCGCACAAAACTTATCGAAACCGGCCATCCAACCGGCCTTCCAGCTGACTGCAAAGATACTGATGATGCATTACGAGCCAGCCACTGATTCACGCATCTTTAAGTTCAAGCAGAGAGAGATCTAAAAAGCAACGAGCGATTCGAAACCTCTTTTGATAACTCTTTGTTCAGCCGCAAAATAATACGTTCTACAACACATGCTGCGACAGTGTAAGACTCCGCGCTTGGGTGTGAGGCGACCCAGCCTCTTGATTCAAATATCGACATTAGACCATCTAGGCTCGTTTTCTGGCCTTCAAACTCTAACAAAGTATTCTTCTCTTCCTCAAAGAGAGCTTTAAGAGTCTGAACGCGCCCTTCATTCCAGTAGGTATTTGGTATATCTGCCGGACCTACTAGTTCCTTCTTGACAATTCTCTCTTCTGGCAAAACGATATTACGGTCATCTTTGGTCAAGCCCAGTTCCAAACCCATTAGCATATCTTCACCACCAGCCACCATGTAGGGAGGGTAGATACCATCGTCCCACTGGTTTCGGAACGGGGCCTGAATTGAAACAAATTGCTGCGCTGGCGAGTTCAGATCTGATTTTTCAGGAGGGAGTGTCTGACTGAAAGGCAGAGGCGGCAATTGTCGCGCTGGGTAACCGACACCGTAGCCAACAATTGGCTGCCTTGTTATTTGGTGCAGACTTTCTACGTTGCTCCGTATCACTGGATTAGTATGTCTCGTCTGCTCCGTCTTTACGACGTCCTGATCGACCATCATTATTCTTTTAGGACGGAATGGTAGTGTATCGGCAAAGGCTAACGCCGATGCTCGCGCAGCACCAAAGCCCGTTAATTTTCCACCATCCCAACCAACGAGGTGCAGATTGGGATGCTGCTCAAGAGTCTCTTTCAATACCGTAACGTAGGTAGGGCAATCCAGTTTATGGACAAGTAAATAGACAGGTTCAGCACGAGCACCCACCTCCCGCCTCATATTCTTTGGATGCCAAGCCAAACTATAATCCTTGCCGAGTTCCGCAGAGAGTTTACTGGCGTTCCCTCCACTTATGACAAGTGTAGGAACAGTGCCGCTATGCAGGTGTGGCTCGTGCAACTGCGGCCCTCTGATAAATGAGAACCAGCTGCCGCCACCAGGAACGTCCCGATCTTCAGCCAATTTTCTGCATGTATCAATTCGGGTTTGAAGCACCGACTGCATACTTTTTATAGCATCTTCATGCGGCGATTTACTGACGATAACGGGAGAGTATTTGCAAGACGGCCTAGTCTCAACGTCAATCCAATCAGGATTGCATACCACACTGATAGGGGTACTAATCACATTGTTTGTGATACTACTTGGCACTATTCCGGCGCATCCGCTATCCAATTTTAAGTGGCTCTGCATCCCATCTTGCCAAAGCTCACCTAACATGGCACCCTGCTCAAGAATGCTTTCAGACAAAACCCTTCGAAACTCAGAAGCCTGCCTATCGCTGATAGTATCGACAGAAACATCAAACTTAACGGCAAGCATAATTTTAAAAAAGGCTTCTTCGCCTGACGCCTTCCATACCTCTCCACACCTTTTTGCTAAGTAGCCATTTTTGCCATCAGGATATATCTCAACACTTCGTGCCTTTTGTTCGTCGGATAACACTTCAAAACTCACCCAGCATTTTTCCCCACTAGGGACAAAAGCTGTATACGGCATCGTATTAGCACTGTATTTCCAGGCTAAGGTTATATCGGCCGGCAAAAAATCACCTTTAACAAGAGCTATACTTAACAACTCCAAAGAGCTACCGGTTAGCATGCAAGGTCGCTCTTGCATTAAGCTCTCTGCCAAATTACTCAATTTCACCAATATTTCCGAAGATAAATCATATACAAATATTCCAGAATCAGATGAAATACGCTTCTCCGTAAGCGTATCCCCCGCACCTGGCATTCCGCATCTTCGGCAGGCTGCGTATAAATCAGGTAAAGAATGACTTGACTTAAGCATATCCACTCCTCGCTTTAAACAAATACATCAGAAAACTTAATTAATACTCGCTACAACCAAACCAATTGACTGACATGCCAGACGAAACAGCAGCCTAAACTTTCTGTATTGAGCTATTGTGATTTCGACGTAGACACACGAATTACGTCAGAGCTGCGCTGGCTTTGGCACTTTCCACCGACCTACAGATATCCGCCACGGCTCTCCAATCTGACACTTCAACTGCAGATAACTCCACATCAAATACTGCATTAAGCGCCATAACAATTTCTACAATACTCATAGAATCAACATTCAAATCCTCTACTAACAACGAACTGCATTCGATTTTCCGTCGACCCACCTCAAAACAATCACACAAAGTCTTTATTACTTGAGCTTCTATCGCAAACTTTACATTCAATATTGTACTCTCCAGCGCAATAAAAAGTGGAGTTAACTCCGAGAAAACGAGCCGAAACCACGCCAAACCTCTCAACATTAACAACCAAGCACTTCCACACTTCGCAACACTTATAAAATCACGCCATGCGAATACATATCTCCCCGAAAAAACCAAGACAACCAAACATACTTCCGATGTATTTATATAAACAATTCCGCCTCTCAACCTACAGTCACCACCTAACAAACTTAACATTATTTTCGCGACATTATAAATAAGAGGCGCAACTCCATACGTAACAATCAAGCATCGCGCCACGCCACGCCACGCTACCTAGGATTAGGTTTGTTTAATTATACGTTCTTAAACACATCAAAAATTCAACATTGCCTTAAGCATGTCAGCATATTGATTGAGATGAGAAGACAACGTCTTGTTAAAATTGTCGTGATAGGAGTTGGCATTCGAATACTTCTGAGTGAAGGACTGCAACATGTTTTTCATGCGTTCCTCCTGAGAGTTGAAACCGGTTTGCCAAGCCTGAAATTTCGCAGTGTCCCAAGTTACCATCCCCATCCAGGGATTTGGGACGCTATCAAGCATGGTCGTTAACGGCCCAATATCTATTACTACGCAATAAGTACCATCGGTGTTTTTCTTGAGACAACTTTCAGGCAACCCCAGCGCTTTTCGCCATGCATCTGCCTCTTCCATGCTCACCCCGCCTTTGTCGGGGTCCGGATAAAGAACGGAATCCGGACTGGGATGTGTATATTTTTTGATCAGATTTTCCAACGCTGTCCGTAACGAGCGGGTGTTCAAGGTGACCTCTTTTCCGTCATCGCCGCCCTTGATCCAGTCTTTCATCTTCGCGAGAATTTCCGCGTTGAAGTCGGCGAAGAATTCAGAATAGGCCGCAATGATATGTTCATAGCCGGCCAGGTAACCGTTCTTGATCAGGTCGATGAGTTCGAGCAGCTTGTCGAAAAACTCGCTTGAAGAATTCACTCTCACGTCGAATTCATCGGCGATTTCGTCCGGCACCGGCATTCGTATCAGTTCTTTGAGAATACGATCCTGCTCGTCGTAGAGTTGTTGACGTTGCTCCATTGGCAGCGTTTCGAGGCAATGGTTGAAAACCCTTCCACTCTGCCGCATCTGGTGCGTCCACATCAGTGATCGAATACGCTTAGCGTGGATTTGTTCGACAAACTCGGCAGACGAGAAATACTGCGCCAAAATTTCTGCAGGTGAGCCTTGAAGATCTCTTGGAACTCCCGCCGGGCACTTGAGCATATTTTCCAGATTACGATTCAGTGCCTTTACCGAACGCTCGAGCAACTGCGTCAAGGAAAACCCCGCATGGACTTCGACAGGCATTTCGGGAGGCAGCGGCACATCAATAGTGACATTGAGGTCAGCCAGCAAACTGTTTCCCGAAATTGATGATTCTGCAATTCTCATACTGTATTCCTCATTCAGGCCAGCTTCGTAACATCAGCACGCGACTGGAAAAGCTGCATCACGATGTCCATGATCTTTTGCAGGAGTGCAGCATCAGCCGAGTCTTTCTGACCGACTTCGTCACTCAAGCTTTTCTGGGTATTTTGTGCACTTTGCTGCAGGACTTCTTTCTCCCGCGCAGCGTGTTCAGTCATGCGAACCAGGTTGGATACGACCTGACCCAAGTTCATCGAGATGGCACTCAGCGAGCGACCTATTTCCAGCTTCTTCTCAATGCCCTTGCTTCCCATCTGGCTCAGCCAGTCTGAGTTTTGCCCGACTTTCTGCGCCTTGAGGATTTCCCCGTCGAACCACGCCTGCTCTTGAGGCGTCAAGGTTGAACCCTTGGGTTTGAAATCGACGGATGTCGTGCGGCCGAAATCATCGAAGGTTTTTATTTTGTGAGAGGTTTGCGGGTCCCATTCATCGCGGGAGCGATGTTGCTTGAGGTCACGCTCAATATTGTTGGCGTCGAGAGCGTTGCGTTTATGCAGGTTGATATCCGCATGTTTAAGCCCCAGACCTTGGAACGCCTTGAACATGGCGAACCCGGCGATTGCTCCAGACACCA
Source organism: Pseudomonas sp. MAG733B (assembly GCF_036884845.1). Lineage (NCBI taxonomy): Bacteria > Pseudomonadati > Pseudomonadota > Gammaproteobacteria > Pseudomonadales > Pseudomonadaceae > Pseudomonas > Pseudomonas sp. MAG733B. The sequence goes on along the minus strand of NZ_CP145732.1, from coordinate 2,455,781 downwards.
CGGCAGTGGCAATCGCACTATACAAAGCTGCATTGCCGGACTCGATAATGGCTGCGCCCTGGGCCTTGGCCGCCTCGGCCGCCATGACACCGAAATGCCCCCGCAACTGAGCGTTGACGACCTTGGCGACGTTGAGCGCAATAATTGCTGTGATCAGTACATTGGCATGTTTTTCCCAGGTACCTGGGTCAAACATCAGATCCTCACGCACTTCATCGGGGAGCATCATCAAAGCCGCATTGAAATCTTGCCAGTCCGCGTCACTGGGCTCGTAGGCGTCGATATCACGCTTGAGTTCCGCAGCCGTAGGGAATGTGAAGTTGTTGCCCCGAAGTACCTGCTTTGCGTCGAGTTGATCGGTTGCCAAACCAGGAAATCGCTTGCCTTTCAGATCCTTTGAAAATTGCTCCTGAGCGATCAACTCACTCAGGCCTGCATCGTTGACCGGATCGTGAGTCGATACATTTGGAGCAGGCCTGATCGTGGTGTGAATGGTGGACATGACAAATTTCCTTCAATCAGTGAGTTCAAACGTGCCGAGCCATTTGCAGGCTGACGGAATGGCTGCGTTGCATATCAGCAAAGACCTGTTCGATTTGCCGGGTACGAACCTGCATCGCCTGGCCGTAGTCCTCGACCAGCCGGGTGAGATAAGCGGTGACTTCTTCGCTGATCGACATGCGAACCCGCACGTCAGCAAGGTGCACAGCGGCCTGGGCCTGATGATTGCCGCTGGCAACCTGCAATCCGCCTTGCACGGCCACATTGCCGAACTCGGTAACGGCTTGGGCAATCTGCAGATTGGCACCGTAACGGGCCAGGGACACGGCATCGGCGCCGTTGGTGATGAAGCCGCGCAGCTGGGTCAGCATCTGGGTCAGTGAGTGGCTGGCCGATGAAGCCACCTGTTTAAACGCCTGCATGGCGGCGGGCGCGACATTGGCGATCATCGAAGACAGTTTCGAGGCAATGGCGCCGACCATCGGCCCGATCACCTGGGCCCCGACCACGGCCACCAATGCAACGGCAGCCAGTGTTGCGGCAATGCCCTGGATCATGCCGGCGATTTGTGCGATGTCCTTCGCGGTCTCTGGGTCGACACCAAATGCCACCAGCAATTTTGTATAGAGCTCGGTGAACAGCTTGATGGCTTCCTGCATCACAGCGGTCAGCGGCTTCATGGCTTCGGCCATGAACGACACACCGGTCGCGGCCTGAACCGCGGCGTCGGAAATCATGATCGCTGCGCCAATCACACCCACCGCGATCAACACCGGGTTGGCGGTCAACACGCCGGCAGCGATGGTCGCAACGGTCAATATCGCGCCGACGATTTTGCCAATGCAGCCCATGGTCTTCTGCAACGCTTCGGCCTTGCGGACTTCTTCCAGGTACTTTTCCGACTCGCGCTTCATGTGTTCCTGAAGCCTGGCTTGCATCTCCAGAAACAGTTCCTGATTGATTTCCTCCTTGTTCTGGGCCGACTCACCGAGCAACTCGATAATTCTCAAGCGGTTCAGCAATGCCTGTGCACTGCTGCTCAGCGCCTTTTCGTTTGACTCCTTCACCGAGGCTCCGCCGAGTCCGGCTTCCTGGACCTTCGCAGCCACCACCGCGAGCGTTTTGGCGCAGGCGTTGGCGAACTCGAGCAGCTTCAAGTGGGCATCGGTCGCCTTTTGCAGCGCGTGGGTGTGGCCCGCGAGTTCACCTTTAAGCTTGTCGCGCAGCGCCAGTTCACTCGCATAATCAGGCGAGTCTGGATCCAGCCCGGCCAGCCGTGCTTCGCTCGCATCCAGCAATCCCTGAACATGCCGAACCCGTTCCTGCAACTGATAGAGATGTTCCTGGCTGCTTCCGATGTCGCCCTCGGCAGCTTCAAGTGCCTCGACGGCAGCGGCGTATTCGGCCGCCAGTTTTTCATGCCCCTGCTGCTTTGCGCCGGCCATGCTTTGCAACATCGCCAGGCGATTTTTCAGCTTGTTGACGTCGACCTCGCCGAGCAGCTCACTGATCATCGCCATCAACAGCGTGAACAGGTCACCGTTGGTTTCCTGTTTGTTGCCATCGACGCGTGGAGGTGGCGCGTGCAGTACGGGCCTGCCCGAATTGGCAGTGGCTGCTCCTTGCTGGCCTTCGTAGCTGACCGACATCAGACGGGCTAAGGCTTCTTGGCCAGCCTTCTGATAATCCAACGTCCTGGCAGCCTGGCTGGCAGCCTTGCCATATTTTTCAAAGGCCTCGTTGCGACCTGTTGCGCCCGAAAATGCCGGGCTAAGGGTGCTTCTGATTTCACTCATGTTCTGTCTCCGAACAATCCTTTTCAATGTGACTCAAGGTGTCGAGATACACCTGAGCCTGCTTGTGCAGATCGTCTTCCGTGGCTTGATCAAGCACATATTCGAAACACAATCTGGCTTTGCCGATCTTGCCCAGCGCCAGGTGACACTGGCCGGTGTACAACATCGGACGGTAGTCGTTCTTGCCTTGGGCGAAGGCGATCGCGTACAGGTCGATCGCTTTCTGGTGGTTCTGCTTGAGTTGGTGCACGGCGGCCAACCCCATCCAGTAATGGCTGTTGTTGAAGTCGTAGATGCACAGGAAGTGAAAGAACTTCTCGGCATCGTCCAGCCGCCCCTGCTCGTAAAACTGGAACGCGAAGGCATAGAGACTGTTCATGTGTTCGTCACTGATGCCTTGCACGTCTTTCAATGCCGCGCCACCGAGCACTGCATCCACGACGTCGAGGGCCACTTGTTCAGCTTGTTGTTTGTCGCGACTCATCAGCCACACTCCTGAAAAACGTCAGCGCTGCTGACGACTGCATTGAGCCAAAGCGCTGCTGAGCACGCTGCCAAATTGCGCTCATGCCAACGTTCGGAGGAAAGAGGAAAAGGGAGAACTCAGGCTTGCTCGACTTGCTCGAGCCAGATCAACAGACGCAATACTTCTTCGATTTCCTGCACCTGGAGGAAGCTGTAGCGCTGGTGGGTTTTGAAGATTCGCCGAGCCAGCGCGATGTCGTTGATTACCGGCACACCCACCTCCTTGGCATACGCTCGAACAGCCAGTGCGCGCTGGTTGGTTTCCATCAGCGAGATAAACGGCAGCAGGGTGATTTCCGGGCGGAAATACACGCCGATGGCGATGTGGGTCGGGTTGGCGATGATCATTCGTGAGCTGCGCACGTCGGATTTGACCTGCTCGGACAGAAGTTCACGGTGCAAGTCGCGACGACGGCCCTTGATATCCGGGTTGCCATCCTGCTCCTTGTGTTCCCTCTTGACGGCGTCCTTGTCCATCATTTGATCTTTCATGAACAGCCAGTATTCGCTCAGCGCATCCAGCACGACGATCAGCAGCACGCATCCCAGAAACGCCAACACCAGCACCAGCAACAAGTGGCCCCAGATTGCGAACAGCTCAGGTGCCTGAGTGAACAATTGCGCAAACAGCAGTTGCCGCTGCGTGATCCAGACGATCCACAACGCCATGGCAAAACTGCCCAGGTACAACAGCGCTTTGACCGTGTCCTTGACGGTGCGCATGCTGAACAGTTTCTTGAAGCCATTGATCGGGTTCAGCGCACCGAGATTGAGCTTCAAGGCCTCGCTGGCCAGCACAAATCCGCTTTGCAACAGCGCAGGCAGTGCGCTGGTCAACACGCACACCAACAGCAGCGGCAACAAGGACTTGAGCCCGATCAGCACCAGCATCGCCGAGTACGCTTGCATGTCCACGTCAAAATCACTGGCGATGATGCGCCGATAGACTTCCATGACCTCGAACAATGAGCTGTTGAACACCATGTAGGTGATGCCGCAGAGGGTCAGGCAGGTGACCACCAGATCCTTGGCCTTGAATGTCTGCCCTTTGCGTGACGCATCGCGCAGTCGCTTGGCGGTGGGTTTCTCAGTCTTCGAGGCGCTGGACGACATCAGTAGCCTCCCTTTCACTGCCCAGATAGTGCTCCAGCCCTTGGGATTTGGTGCCCATGCGCAGGACTTCATCGGGCAGGTGCACGCCGAAATACAGCATCAACACCACCAGCGCCACAAGGCTCTTGACCGTCAGCGACACCGAGAACGCGTTCATTTGCGGCGCATACCGCGAGAGCAAACCCAGCAACGCTTCGCTGACCAACAGCGTGGCCACCACCGGCGCGCTGATCACCAGCGTCTTGCTCACCAGCGCATCGAGCAGGTTCAGAACAGATGGCAGGTGCATCTCGCAACCATTGGCCGGCGTGCAAATACGGTAGCTATGGCCAACGGTTTCGAGCATCAGCAACATGCCGCCGCCTTCGAGATAAACCACCGCGGCGAACAACTGGAGGAAATTCGCCAGCTCCGAGGTATCGACGCCGTTGGCCGGGTCCACGGTGCTGCTGAGCATGGCACCGCGCTGGTTGTCGATCAGGTTGCCCATCGCGTGCAACACCCAGAATGGCCAGCACAGCAGGACGCCAAGCAGCACGCCAATGCCGGCCTCACGCAACACCAGCCCGAAGAATGCCAAGCCGTCGAGCGCCGGCAATGGCACACCCACATAAGCCCAGAACCCCGTCGCCACTAACACAATGACAGCCTGACGCGGCACGCCCGTAAGCACCCCGCTGTTGAGAAACGGCAACATGAAAAAAATCGGCGCCAGGCGTGCCACCCCAAGAATGGCAGCGGCGAACCAGGCGTACAGATCGAAAAACAACGTCACCGACATTGCGCTAACCCAGCGCCAGACGTATGACTTCGCGGCTGAAATCGAGCAGGGTTTCACCGTACCAGCCCGACAGCAGGAACAGGCACGCGGCGACCGCCAACAACTTGAAACCGAACGGCAGTGTCTGCTCCTGTAATTGGGTCACGGTCTGAATCAACCCGACCACCAGGCCGACTACCGTAGCGACAATGATCGGCCACGCCACCATCAGCAGAATCAGGTACAGGGTTTTGTTGCCGGTATACACCAGATCATTCATTTACCTGCCCTCATGTCAGCAAGGTCAGGTATTGCTTGACCAGCCCGGTCGACAGCAACGCCCAGCCATCCAGCGCCACAAACAGCACCAGTTTGATCGGCACTGAAATGATCACCGGGCTCATCATCATCATGCCCAGCGCCAGCAGAATGCTGGAGATCACCAGATCGACGATCACGAATGGCAAATACAGGTAGAAGCCGATCTTGAAAGCGCTCTTGATTTCACTCAACGCGTAGGCCGGCAGCAGCGAAAACAGCGACGGCGTGAGCTCTTCATCGGCGGGCAGGTCGACGTCGGTTTCGCTCCGCACCGCTTGGGCCCGCTCGAAGAACAGCGCCAGTTCCGGGTCGGTGTACTTGCGCAGATATTCCTTGTATCCCCCCAACCCGTTCTCGGCGAAATTCACTACCGACTCGATGTCGGTAAAGGCCACCTGTTCTTCCTTGTAATAGCCATACCCTTGTTTCATTACCGGCGTCATCACGAAAATCGCCAGCATCAGGGCAATCGCATTGAGGGCCATGTTCGAGGGCACCTGCTGCAAGCCCAAGGCGTTACGCACGATGACAAAGACAATCGAAAACTTGATGTAGCAGGTGCCTGCCGCGACCAGAAACGGCAGCAGTGAAGCGAACGCCAGCAGCGCGATCAGCGAGACGTCATTCATCGCGGCTGTTCCGCTGAAGTACCCCGATAAACCTCGATCAACTCGACACCCAATTGCTCGCCCAACTGCACCAGTTCCCCCCGGGCAACACGCTTGCCGTTGGCGCGAATCTCGATGTGCCGTGCGGCGTCGTCGGCCAACGGAATCAGTTGCCCATCGACGATCTGCGACAGCGTGGCCAGGTCGATGTCATGGGTCGCGAGAATGAATTCCAGCCGCACGGACAAAGCACCGAGTTCGACATCCGCCCGCGGTTCAATCGCGGCTTGTTGATTGGCATCGGCAACGGTCGATTGCATGAGTAATCCCTCTTCAGTAAACGTGAAAATGCCGATGCATCGACCCGCCAGCCAGGCGCGTTGAGCCGGCTGAATGATCCGCAGGACATCGCCCTCATTCAGTCTTGTCCGGCTCGCATGAATCAGGTGACTGACACCCAGCATCAGCTCCAGGCGCAGCGGCAAATCGGCCAGCCAAGCGTTGGAGTCCAACGTCTCGTTGGCGGCACGCGCCGGTGGCAACTGCGTCACCCACACGCGCCCCCGAGGCGTGTCGAGCCAGGGCAACGTGTGCGTTGGCAGTTGCGGCGGATCGACCAACTCGACGTTGGACAGAGTCTGGTAATACAACTCGTCCAGCTCCAGCAGCAACGGCCGTGGCACCGACTGAAACAGGTCAACGATATTCGTCACCGAGGTCTCTATCCTCAGCAACGACTGCAACTGCGGGAGCGAGCGATGCAGCCAGTCACGGGCCATGATCAATCCGTGCCAGTCCCTCCCTTCGCTGTGTGCGCAAAAGCGTAAGTAGCCGGGCCGCCGTGGCAGGCAACCAGAACCGGTGTCATGGCCGGCACCCCGCCAGCGCTGGACCGACTGTGCGCAGGCATGGGCGGCAGGGTCGACCCGGCGCAGTTTCAGTCCATTCATGCGGGCAGTTCGGACTGTTCGTCCTGCTCGTCATCCGGCGATTGCTGCGAACCCTGACGCTGCTGCTCGCCGCCGCTGTCGGTCAACCGCCAGGCCGGCTCCCGCACCTGTTCGAAGGGTTCCTTGAGTTGCTCGAATACCAAGGTGTTGCTCGGGCTGAGCTGAAGGTTGCGAATCGGCTCGTCAGGCACTCGACTGATCGTCACTTGCCCGCTGACCGTGCCTTTGTTGAAAGGCACTTGCAGCAAACCCCGGTCCGACGCGGGCAAGATTTCGAGCATCACGTCAGGTGTCGGCATGGGCCGCAGGATCGGCGATGCAGGAATGGATGGCGGCACGACCGTTGCCGTATGGCGCATCACCTGCGGCTGCATCAGTGCTTCGGTCAACTCAGCTTCGGTGGTGAGCGGAATCGGCGCTTGAGCACTGGCGGCTCGTTCGATTGACATCGGTTCAGCGGTATTTGGCGAACGCTCGAGCGGCGACCCCACAGGCAAATTCGATGGACGCGAGTCCAGTTCGATTTTCCCGAGCGTTACTTGCACAGGCAATTCCATCCTGTCGGAGGTCAAGCCTTTAGTCGGCATCAGTTGGGGTGGCAGCTGTTGAATCGGCCGCTTGGCTTGTGGATAAGTCATCGTCATCGGGACCGCTGGCAGCGCCTTGTCGCGCGCAACATCCGCCGTCCCTTGGTTGATGGTCATTGATCGATGACGCAAGACCAGCGCCGCCAAAAGATCCAGCACACCCTGTGGCAGATCCTCCTCTTGCACCGGCACGAGCGTGTCTTTCAGTTCATCCATGGAGCCGTCGGTAACGGGGTCCAATATTTGAACCGGCAGAGGTGAAATCACAGATACATCGTTCATCGCCGAACTCCGTTCATCTCTTCTATCTCCCTTTCTTCTCGGCGCACGCACTCAAGCCGTTGCCCACGCATCAGCTGCTCGACAGACCGTTCGTACTTGTCGTGTTTGCGTTGCAACAAACGCAGTTGCTCGCGTTGCTCTTGCAACAATTGCTCAACCTGTCGGCACTGCTGGTCGACGCGATCGCGCTCAAGACGCAACAGATCAATCTGCCGACGGATGACGGCCTGCCTGCGCAACAGCGCCAACAGTTGCCCGTGATCCAGCACGCAGTCGTTTGCCCGATGACTGGCCAACAGACTTTGCAGTGACGCTTCTTGTCCCTCGAAGCCGGCACGTTCCTGCAACAGTGGTTGCAACTGCTGTTGTGTGCGCAGCACCGCTTGTTCGGCGCGTTGCCGACGGAACTGACTGAACGCCAACAGGCGTCGTCCATCACGCAATGAGTTCATGCAGACTCCGCAGGGTTTCGTCCGGTTCGCAGCATTCATCCGTCGGCTGACGCAGCCACTGAGTGAGCGCATCGCGGCGCTGCATCGCATGGTCGTTCGCGGCGTCTGCGCCCTGGGTGTACTCGCCCATATCGAGGAAAATCTGCAACTGCTCAAGACGCGTCAGCGTTTCCCGAGTCGATGCCGCCAGTTGCTGCACCTGTGATGTGGTGACTTGCGTTGCTACGCGACTGACGCTGCGCAACACATCGATTGCCGGATAGTGACCTTTGGCCGCCAAGGCACGGCTGAGGTAAATATGGCCGTCGAGAATGGAACGAATCTCCTCGGCAATCGGGTCCGGCTCGTCGTCGCTTTCCAGCAGGACGGTGTACCAGGCAGTGATGCTGCCCGAAGCAGTTACACCCGGTCGTTCCAGCAAACGCGGCAAGGCGTCGAACACCGAGGCCGGATAGCCGCGCCGCGCCGGTGCTTCGCCCGCTGCCAGGGCCAGATCCCGCCGAGCCCGGGCATAACGCGTCAACGAGTCCAGCAACAACACCACACGCTGGCCCTGGTCGCGAAAATACTCGGCGATGGCCGTGGCCTGGAGTGCCGAATTACAGCGATCCACCGACGAAAAATCCGACGTGGCATACACCACCACGCAACGGGAGCGCTTTTCCGACTGGCGCAAATGCTCGATGAACTCGGTCACTTCACGTCCGCGCTCGCCAATCAGGCCGATGACAAAAACATCGGCATCGGTGTGGTTGATCAGCATGTTGATCAACGTGGTTTTGCCAGAACCGGCGGCGGCAAAAATGCCGACGCGCTGACCGATACCGCAGGTCAGCAGACCGTCGATGACCCGAATGCCCGTACGCAACGGCTCCGCCACCGGGCGCCGTTGCTGGTAGGACGGCGGGTCGGCATCCACCGGATAGTCCCGCTGAGCAATGGCCATTGACGGCGCCAGACGCTCGACGATCGTGCCCTGGGGGTCGACCACGCTGCCGAGCAAGGCATCACTGCACGTCAATTGCAGCGTTGCGCCCGTCGGCACGATCATCGACTCCCTGGACAAGCCTTTCGCATCACCGAGCAGACTGAGCAGGACCGCGTCAGGATTGAAGCCGATGACCTGCGCCCTGGCTGCGACCTGAGGCAAGCGCCAATGGCGACGTACTTCGCAGACTTCGCCAATGACAACGTCGCCTAGCGCCGCTTCGATCAGGGGACCGCTCAAACGCAGCGGATGGGCCGCATGCCTTTCCAGCCGGGTGATCATCGGCGTAAAAGGTCGCACAGGTTTTCGGTTGCCTGCACGAAAGCATCGAGAGCTTGCGCGAAATGTTCAGCATCGCCGAGGGCGTGAGCATTGGCCATCAGACGCAGTTCCAGTCGCTCCTGGACGACGCAAAGGTGCAATTGCCCGGTGCGGGAGAACGCATTGCCTTCCAGCAGGAACTGCATCAGTTCGAAGGCGCAATGGTTCATTACATTCGGGCTCGCTTCTGCGACCGCCGCCCAGACCCAGACATCACCATCGACCACCGCCACACTGATATCAGGCAGATTTTTCATCTGCATTTCAATGGTGCTGTGACTGTCGAACTGCCCGATCTGGCTGTCCACACAGCCGCTATGACGCAACGCGTCGCGCAACAGATCAGCAATATCCATCGGTATCATTTGCAGGTTTTCCTTACAGCGTTTTGATGACATTGACCGAGACGGTCTCGGAGATTTCGCCGAACGACATCACGTCCAGCTCCCGGAACCGCCCCTCGATCAGTTTCTTGATATAGCGCCGCACATCGACCGAACACAGCAGCACCATGTCCTTTTGCGCGATGTGCAGGCTGTCGATGCCGACACTCAGTCGGTCCATCAGCTCTTCAGACTCGGCCGGTTCAAGGTTGATGAAACTGCCGCCCGAGGTTTGGCGAATGCCTCGTCGCACCACCTCTTCGAACTCCGGTGAAAGCAGCAGCACCCGCAAGTCATTACCGTGGGCGAATTTGTTGCTGATGTAGCGGGCCATCGAACCGCGAACGTGCTCGACCAGCGCCAGCACGTCTTTTTCCCGTGACGCCCAATGGGCCAGCGATTCGAGAATGAGCTTCATGTTGCGCACGGAGATGCGCTCGCCGATCAGTCGCTGCAGCACTTCGGCGATCTTCTGCACCGTGACGTGGCAATAGACTTCCTTGAGCAGATCGGGGTAGCGCGTTTCCATTTCGTCGAGCAGTTGCTTGGTTTCCTGCACGCCGAAAAACTCCTGGATGTTGCGCGCCAGCAACGTGACCAGGCAGCGATAGCATTCTTCGTCAGCCGGGCGCAGGTGATAACCCAATTGCTGCACCCGCTCGCGGTCGGTGGCGTTGACCCAGACCCCGCCCAGTCGATTGCTGTCGTTGCCGCGCACCAGCGCAAATTCCATGGAATCCAGTTCCGGCGAGTAGTCGAGCAGACGCCAGTGATCGAAATGGATATCGAACTGTTCGGCGCGCACTTCATTGATCAGCACCGCCACTTGATGTGCCGGCAACGCTTCGCTGGCACGAAGCTGTGGTTCGGGAATGCGCAGCCCATAGTCGACGAAAAACTGGCTGCGAAAGCGCGCTGGCCAACGGGCCCTGCTCAGTTCGTCCAGACGCGCCGTGGGCACCAGCAACATCAGCGCGATGGTTTCGGTGGCGATATTGTCGACGTCATCGAGCAATCCCGACTCGGGTTGCAATGCATCTTGCGCGGAGGGTGCCGCACGGCCATCGCCCTGCCCGGCCACTCGGGTAGATTTGCGATGCCGCATGAACACAACCAGGCCCAGCACACTGGCAATCGACAGGAACGTCAGCAGCGGAAAACCCGGTAACAGGCCCACGCCCACAGCGAGCAATGCAGTCACGCCCAGCACGAACGGATTGCCCAGCATTTGCGCGAGCATGTTGCGCCCCAGGTTGCTGTCATCACCGTTGACGCGGGTGACGATGAAGCCGGCGCCAATGGCGATCAGCAACGCGGGAATCTGCGCCACCAGCCCATCGCCGATGGTCAGCAAGGTGTAGGTCGACAGGGCCGTGGACATGTCCATGCCCATTTGCCCGACACCAATGGCCATGCCGCCGATGAAGTTGACGAAGATAATGATGATGCCGGCGATCGCGTCTCCCTTGATGAACTTCATCGCCCCGTCAAAGGAGCCATACAGCTGGCTTTCGCGCTCCAGAGTGCTGCGTTTTTCCTTGGCTTCTTCGGCCGTGATGGCACCGGCCTTCAAGTCGCCGTCGATGCTCATCTGCTTGCCCGGCATGCCGTCCAGCGAGAAGCGCGCCGCCACTTCGGCCACCCGTTCCGAGCCTTTGGTGATCACGATGAACTGGACAATGGTGACGATGGAAAAGATCACGAAACCCACCACCAGGCTTTCGCCGATCACGAACTCACCGAACGACGCAATGATCTCGCCGGCATCGGCCTGACTGAGGATCAAGCGGCTGGTGCTGATCGACAGCGCCAGGCGAAACAGCGTGGTCAGCAGCAGCAAGGCCGGGAACGTCGAATAGTTGAGGATGCGTTCGATGTAGAAAGAACCCATGAACACCAACAGCGAAATGATGATGTTCAGGCCGATGAGAAAATCCACCAGCACCGTCGGCAAGGGAATGATCAGCATGGCGATGATCATCACCATCAACGACAGAATCAGCAGCTCCGGTCGAGCGCTGACATTGCGTAGAAACACGTTGAGCATGGCAGGTCAGTTCCGGGAAAAAGTCATGGGCAACCACTGAGACGTCGCCGCTCAATACATTCGTGGGCGTAGGCGATGTCGGCCAGGTGCGTGAACTGTTGTGCCAGGCGCTGAGGTGCCTCTTCATCGACAAACAGTGGCAACGGCAATTGCAGGCTCAGTCGGCGCACCGTGTGCAGCACGGTTGAGCGCTCACGGTGAGGACTCAACAGCAGGCGTTCACCGAGCGCGCCGAGCAGCAACTGGTCGAGTTCGTCGGGGTAGCTCAGTAGCCCCATAAGGAACACCAGCCAGTCGGATTCATCGGGGTTGTGTCGACAGATGAGTTCATCGCCGAGCAGGCTGCCGATGAACAGGCCATCGGCTGAACGCAGGCGCTTGAGGTCAGCCAGCCTGGCCAGCAGGTGGCCAAACTCTGCACGCGAACAACTCGGGTCCTGGGCGCTGATATCGGTGAGCAAGGCGTCTTCGATGAACGCCAGCACGCTCATGCGATTGAGCGGCCCGTACAGCGCAATCCAGTCCTGGTAACAATTGACCGGACCGTCATCGGACTCGAGAAATTCCCGGTAGGTTTCGCGCAGCAGTCCCGCACGCACGGCCATGCTCGCACCGAACATTCGGGCTTTGAGGGCCGTATTGATGCCCGCGTTCATCCGCTTGGGGGAGGCCTCGGCGAGCGCTTCCTGCAACACCTTTTCAAGTCGCCGACGTGAACCGCCATCGAGCCGTTTTCGGCGCAACAATTCCCGCAACACCAACACCAGATCGCTGTCGTCGGGGAACAACCCGCGCAACTGCTGCAACAGCCAAGTGACGGGTTTGTCCGCCAGTCGCGCCAGACTCAGAACCCGTTGCACTTTGGGCAAAGTGTCGTCGTCGAGCACTCTTTCGAAGTTGTCGTTCAGGGTGTCGGACTTGAGTTCGAAATGCCGTCGGGCACGAAACTGCGCCAACGCTGCCGACATTTCATCGCTGATCTGCACAAAACGCTGCGCGGCAGCCGCCGTACCGCTTTCATCCAGATCAATGTCCGCATCCGCCTGTGGTTGTGGATGCTCCGCGGCCTTCTCGGTATTGAGCCGAGCCTGGGCCGATCTGCCACCCGTGGAAATCGGTGGCAGGATCATTTTTCCGATGCCCGGAAGTACGATCGGCGCACGCGCTCATGCTGCTGCGGTGTCAGCATCTGCGGGCCCGGTTCCATGACGGGCTCGAAGGCGTCGAGAATTTCCTTGGGCTGAATCAGGAACACCCGCACCGTGTTGGCCGAGCGGCTCTGTCGATAGCTGAACAAGCGCCCGACCCATGGAATCGAACCCAGTACCGGTATCCGCCCGATTTGCTCGCTGTTGTCATCGCGGGTGAAACCGCCCACCAACAGGCTCTTGCCCTGAGGCACACGCGCCACAGTACTGATTCGTGTGCGACCGACCGTGGGCAGCGAGTTCGGGCGCTCGCCCTGGCCAGGGCTTTCGACTTCGTTGCCGTCCTCGATATTGAGCGACATTTCCACCTCGTCCGCCTGGGCGAAACGCGGCAGAACGCTGATTAGCGTGCCGTAGGTCACATGCTGCAACTCGACCGTGCGCTCACCCACCAGCGGGGCATAAAACGTGCGGTTGTTGTCGAAAATCGCCGGCACGTTTTCCTGGGTCAGGATCACCGGTCGCGAGACCACGTTCGCTCGGTTGGTACGTTCCAGCGCCATGACTTGGGTCACGAACGAAACACCATCGAGGGTGGTCGCGGAACCGGCATTGAGCGATGCGGAAAATTTACCGCCCGAATTCACCGTGCCTTGCCAATTGATGCCCAGCTGATTGAGTTCGTCCTTGTGCAAATCGATGATCCACAGCGACAACTCCACGTGGCGCTTGGGCGTGTCCAGCGCGCTCACCAGGTTCTCGATGAAGCGCACTTGCTCCGGCAACCCCTTGACCAGCAGGCTGTTGGTGTCGGGATAAGCCACCACTCGAATGTTTCCCGCGGCCACCTCTCGCGCGATGATTCGCGGCGCGGTCGGGTCTTGTTCCGAGGGCGTGTTCGCCAGGCCTTCGAGGGGAAATGCCGGCATCAACCCCTGCGGTCGCTGTGCAGGGGCCTGCGCCACCGACGGCTCGACCTCGCGTTTCTCGCCACGCAGCAACTCCTCGATCACGGTGGCCAGGCCGGGGATAGTCACCTTGTCATCGCGCAGCTCGTATTTGCGGTCGCTGACGAAGGTATTGCGCACCTGGATCACACCGATCTGCTGTTTGCCCAGCAACAACTCCGAGCGCTGGTTATCCATCATCCCGGCCGCTTGCACCACCAGGTCGACATACATCGGCGGACCCGACACATGGAAAGTCCGCAGACCGTCGTGGCGCAACGGGTAACGCTTGTCGTGCAACCCGGAACGTTCGAGAAATGCCTGGAGTTTGGCCACGGTGAGGGTGTGCAGCGACATCATCGAGCTTTTGAATTCCGAGGCGTCGTACAGGTAAATCGCCTGGCCATCGCTGTACCAGATCAAGCCCATTTGCGTGCTGATACGCTCAAAGGTTCTCTGCGGAACGAGCAAATCGAACGTACCGGAAACCCGCTTGGCCGCAGCAGCTTTGCTGACGATTACGGGTTTGCCCAGCGGACCGGACAACTCGCTGAAAAAAGTGCGCGCGCTCTGCTCACGGGCCTCGAAGTTATAGACAGCGGCCTGCGCAGCACAGGGTGCAAGCAGCAACGCGGCGCTCAAGCAGACGGGCAAAAGGGAAAAAGAGAACAATCGGCAGTTCATCGGCTCACTTGCCTGGAAGGTAGGTAATATCGGCCAGGCTGCTGGGTGAGAAGCCCACCAGCTCGCGGATTTCCTTTGAGAAATGCGAAGAAGAGGCGAAACCGAACTCCAGCGCGACATCCGTCAGGGAGTTGTCCCGCTGGCTCATGTTCAACAACGCCTGAGCCGTCCGCCAGCCACGCAAGGCAGGCTTGGCCGCCGTACCCAGCGCCTGTCGACACAGTCGGCGAAAATGCGACACAGAGACGCCGTAGCGCTGCGCCAGGGTGGTCAATTTTTCACTGTGTGTGCCCTGCTCCACCAGGAAACGTACAAGCCCGTAGCTCTCGCAATGGCGCAGCACGCTGGCAAAAGCCTGGTAGGCCGGACCACCGGCCATGGCTTGCTCGATGTACCAGCGCTCGAGCGTCCTTTGCGACTGGATGACCGGGGAGGCCACCGGCAATGCCACCGGCAATGCCGCCGGGAATGCCTGGCTGGATCGTTGATCAACCAGCGCGTCACCCAGATCGATGAACACTTGCAACTTCACCAACGGCGCTTCTGCAACTGGCAGGGTCTGCACGTTGCCATTCACTTCAAATTTACCGTTCATCGCAATCAGCCCTTCCCAGCCGACTGGCAGGTGGCAGGCCGTCGCACACTGGGTCGAGAGCAGATACACGGGGGATTCGTTGACACGCAGATGCAGCACCCGCTCGCAGAAACGGGCGTCGGGGAAACCTGCGGCGCGTATTGATTCGATGTGCACGCCAACCTCCTTTGCGACCTGACGATGTGGGTCGGCAGGATGAAAGACAGGGCGCGTTGAATCCTGATGTAAACCTGATGAACCCCGGATGGCATATGCCTTGCACCCGTTCAGTCATCAGCGCACAGGCCAACGGCGGAATGTGTGCAAGGACAATGGCGTCGTCACCCGGCCTGGCTTGTAGAAGGGTCTGGGACGACGTTTTTTTTGAAGGTGCGAAATCGATGAACGAACCATCAGCAGGCCCTTTAGCCTGGGTCAATGGCAGCGATGCCCCGGAAAAGACCGAAATCAACCTCGGCTTCATGGCCTTGAGCGACTGCGCCTCAGTGGTAGTCGCCGCGACTCAGGGTTTCGCCCAGCCCTACGGCCTGACCCTGAACCTCAAGCGCCAGTCGTCCTGGGCCAACCTGCGGGACAAACTGGTCAGTGGCGAACTCGATGCCGCCCACAGCCTGTACGGCTTGATCTACGCCGTGCACCTGGGCATCGGCGGCGTGGCCCCGACCGACATGGCGGTGCTGATGGGGCTGAACCAGAACGGCCAAAGCATCAATCTCTCCCATGGCTTGCAGGGCCTTGGCGTGACCGGTCCTGAAGCGCTTCACCGGCACGTGCACCAAAGTCGCCCAAAACTGACGTTCGCCCAGACCTTTCCTACCGGCACCCACGCCATGTGGCTGTATTACTGGCTCGCAAGCCAGGGCATTCATCCGCTGCTGGATGTCGACAGCGTGGTGGTGCCGCCGCCGCAAATGGTCGCGCACCTACAAGCGGGGCGCATCGATGGCTTCTGCGTCGGCGAACCGTGGTCTGCCAGCGCGGTACAACAGGATCTCGGTTTTACCCTGGCGACCACTCAAGCGATCTGGCCCGATCATCCGGAAAAAGTCCTCGGCTGCACCCGCGCCTTTGTCGAGCAATATCCCAACACCGCCCGAGCGTTGGTGATGGCGATCCTGGAAGCCAGCCGCTTCATCGAAGACAACACCGAGAATCGTCGCAGCACCGCGCAATTGCTCAGTGCCCCGCAGTACCTCGACGCACCGCTCGAATGCATAGAACCGCGCCTGCTGGGCGACTACGCCGACGGTCTCGGCAATCGCTGGCAAGACCCGCACGCCTTGCGCTTCCATGGCGCTGGCGAGGTCAATCTGCCGTACCTGTCCGATGGCATGTGGTTCATGACCCAGTTCCGTCGCTGGGGCTTGTTGCGCGACGATCCGGATTACCTCGCAGTTGCTCGCCAGGTCCAGCAACTAGACTTGTACCGTGAGGCCGCCAGTGCCGTGGGAGTCGCATCACTGGGCAAAGAGATGCGTAGCAGCCAGTTGATCGATGGCAAAGTCTGGGACGGTTCCGACCCGGTCGGCTATGCCCGCAGCTTCAAGCTGCACGCCATGAGCGACAGCTCGCCCCGACTCGCCAGCCGCTGACAGGAGACTGCGAACATGTTGCGTATCCTGCTGATCAACGACACCGCGAAAAAAGTCGGACGCCTGAAAGCGGCCCTCACCGAAGCCGGATTCGAAGTGATCGACGAGTCCGGGTTGACCATTGACCTGCCCGAACGCGTCGAAACGGTGCGTCCGGATGTGATTTTGATCGATACCGAGTCACCGAGCCGCGATGTCATGGAGCAAGTGGTGCTGGTCAGCCGCGACCAGCCTCGACCCATCGTCATGTTTACCGACGAACACGACCCCGATGTGATGCGCCAGGCGATCAAGTCCGGGGTCAGTGCCTACATCGTCGAAGGCATCCACGCACAACGCTTGCAGCCGATTCTTGACGTGGCCATGGCGCGCTTCGAAAGCGACCAGGCCCTGCGCGCGCAACTGCACGCCCGCGACCAGCAACTGGCCGAGCGCAAGCGCATCGAGCTGGCCAAAGGGTTGCTGATGAAAATTAAGGACTGCAACGAGGAAGAGGCCTACACCCTGATGCGCCGCCAGGCCATGAGCCGTCAGCAGAAGCTGATTCAGGTGGCGGAGCAGATTATTGCGATGAGTGAATTATTGGGTTGAGCATCCAAGATCGCAGCCTTCGGCAGCTCCTACAGGGTGTACGCATTCCAACTGTAGGAGCTGCCGAAGGATGCGATCTTTTCCCTACCCACAAAAATCGGCATGTGGCACAGATCTGGCTAAGTAATCACCACAGGTAACCAACGGCGGTTGCCCAATCTACGACAAAGACGTCGCTCACCTCATTTGCCTCCCGGCGAATCAGGTGGCGGCGTTTTTTTGTTTTGGCTCCCGTTCGAGACTCCTATTCAGTTGAGGTGCGCGATGAATTCAAGCTTCTGGAAATCCGGCCATACCCCGACCCTGTTCGCGGCCTTCCTCTACTTCGACCTGAGTTTCATGGTCTGGTACCTGCTCGGCCCCTTGGCGGTGCAGATCGCCGGTGACCTGCACCTGACCACCCAACAGCGTGGCCTCGTGGTGGCAACGCCGATCCTGGCCGGGGCGATACTGCGCTTTGTAATGGGCATGCTGGCTGATCGACTGTCACCAAAAACCGCCGGCCTGATCGGTCAGGTGATCGTCATCTGCGCGCTGTTCGGCGCCTGGAAACTCGGCATCCATACTTATGAACAAGCGCTGCTGTTGGGGCTGTTCCTCGGTATGGCTGGCGCGTCATTCGCCGTTGCCCTGCCACTGGCCTCGCAATGGTATCCGCCGCAGCACCAAGGCAAGGCGATGGGCATTGCCGGCGCCGGCAACTCGGGCACCGTGCTTGCCGCACTGATTGCGCCAGTGCTGGCCGCCGCGTTTGGCTGGAGCAACGTGTTCGGCTTCGCGCTGATCCCGCTGATCCTGACCCTGATTGTCTTCGCCTGGCTGGCCAAAAATGCCCCTGAGCGGCCGAAAGCCAAGTCGGTGGCTGATTATTTCAAGGCGCTGGGTGACCGTGACAGCTGGTGGTTCATGTTTTTCTACAGCGTGACCTTCGGTGGCTTCATCGGCCTGGCCAGCGCCCTGCCCGGTTACTTCAACGACCAATACGGCCTGAGCCCGGTGACCGCCGGTTACTACACCGCTGCCTGCGTGTTCGGTGGCAGCCTGATGCGCCCATTGGGTGGTGCACTGGCCGACCGTTTCGGTGGCATTCGCACCCTGTTGGGGATGTACACGGTCGCCGCGATTTGCATTGCAGCCGTCGGTTTCAACCTGCCAAGTTCCTACGCAGCCCTGGCGCTTTTCGTCTGCACCATGCTCGGTTTGGGTGCAGGCAACGGTGCGGTTTTCCAACTGGTCCCGCAGCGTTTTCGCCGCGAGATCGGCGTGATGACCGGTCTGATCGGAATGGCTGGCGGCATCGGTGGCTTTGCCCTCGCGGCTGGCATGGGCGCGATCAAGCAAAGCACCGGCAGCTACCAGATGGCCTTGTGGTTGTTCGCCAGCCTCGCGGTGCTCGCCTGGTTCGGTCTGCATGGTGTGAAACGCCGCTGGAGAACCACCTGGGGTTCGGCTGCCGTGACGGCTGCGCGGGTCTGAGATCTCGATGAGACTGCAACTGAGTTTTGCTGAAGCCAGCGCCACCGGCCCACGGCCCGAGAATCAGGACGCCCTGCGCCTGGTGACGCCGGCCCCTGCGCTGGCAGCCAGCAAGGGTTACTTGTTCGCCATCGCCGACGGCGTCAGCCAATGCGCCGATGGTGGCCTGGCCGCCCGTTCGACGTTGCAGGCCCTGGCACTGGATTACTACGCCACCCCGGAAACCTGGGGCGTCGCACAAGCCCTTGATCGCCTGCTGCTGGCGCAGAACCGCTGGTTGCAGGCCAACGGTGGCGGACAACCGCTATTGACCACTGTGAGCGCTCTGGTGCTGCGTGGCAGGCGTTTTACTCTGGCTCACGTCGGTGATTGCCGGGTGTATCGCTGGCACGGGGATCAATTGCAGCGAGTCAGCGAGGATCACGTCTGGGATCAGCCGGGCATGCAGCATGTGCTCAAGCGGGCGCTGGGACTGGATCAACATCTGGTGCTGGATTTTCTCGATGGCGAATTGCGCCTCGATGAGAGCTTCGTCCTGCTCAGCGATGGTATCTGGGCAGTCTTGGGCGACACCGCGATTGCCGCGATCCTGCGTGATCAACCGGATCTGCACAGTGCCGCGCAAACACTGGTCAGCGCCGCGCACCTGGCCGGCAGCCAGGATAACGCCAGCGCCTTGCTGGTGCGGGTCGATGCCCTCGGTGAAACCAGCATTGGCGATGCTCTGATCCACTTGCAGCAATGGCCGCTGCCGCCGGCACTGAAACCGGGACAGGACTTCGAGGGTTGGCACGTTGAAGCAATCCTCGGTCAGAGCCAGCAATCATCGCTCTATCGGGTGCGTGACGCCCAGCAGCAACCCTGGTTGCTGAAAACCTTGCCCGGGCGCCTGCATGACGATCATCAGGCGGGGCAAGCCTTGCTGTCGGAGGAATGGTTTCTCAAGCGCGTGGCCGGGCGGCATTTTCCTGAAGTTCATGCCGCCAGTCAGCGCCAGCATTTGTACTACGTGATGCGCGAATATCCCGGAGCGACCCTGGCGCAACTGCATGAACAGGTCGGACCAATGCCGCTGGCGCAATGGCAGGACCTCGCCGAACGCTTGCTTCGAGCGGTCGGCATGCTGCATCGGCGGCAGATTCTGCACCGCGACATCAAACCGGAGAACCTGCTGCTGGGGGACGACGGTGAGTTGCGCCTGCTGGATTTCGGGCTCGCCTACTGTCCCGGATTGTCCGAAGACCAGCCTTCTACCTTGCCCGGAACGCCAAGTTTCATTGCACCGGAAGCGTTTCGCGGTGAAGCGCCGACCCCGCAACAGGATCTCTATGCCGTCGGCGTGACCTTGTATTACCTGCTGACCGGGCATTTCCCCTACGGCGAAATCGAAGCGTTTCAACGCCCACGATTCGGCGTACCGGTCAGCGCCAGTCGCTATCGGCCCGATTTGCCGGAGTGGCTTACACAAAGTCTGGAACGCGCGGTTGCCGCGGATCCAACTCAGCGCTTTGAAACGGCGGAAGAATGGCTGCTGCTGATCGAACAGGGCGAGCGGCACAGCTTGACCGTGCGCCCACGACCGCTGCTGGAACGCGAACCGTTGAAGGTATGGCGAACGCTGGCGCTGCTGTCATTGGTGGCAAATCTGGCGCTGTTGTTTGCGATATTTCATGGCTGATGTCAGCCCAAATGAGGAAAACACGATGAACGCAAAAGTCTGGCTGGTGGGCGCGGGCCCTGGCGATCCGGAATTGCTGACGCTCAAGGCTGTGCGGGCGTTGAGAGAGGCGGATGTGGTGCTGATCGATGATCTGGTGAATGCCGCCATCCTCGAACATTGCAACCAGGAGCGGATCATTCCTGTGGGTAAGCGCGGCGGCTGCCGGTCTACCCCGCAAGCCTTCATTCATCGCCTGATGCTGCGTTATGCGCGCCAGGGCAAATGCGTGGTGCGACTCAAGGGCGGCGACCCGTGCATTTTCGGACGTGGCGGTGAAGAGGCGCAGTGGCTGCGCGAACGTGGGGTTGAGGTGGAACTGGTCAATGGCATCACGGCCGGGCTCGCCGGTGCGACGCAATGCGATATACCGTTGACGCTAAGGGGCGTGGCGCGCGGGGTGACATTGGTCACCGCGCACACTCAGGACGACAGTAGCCTGAACTGGCAGGCACTGGCTCAAAGCGGCACCACCTTGGTGATCTACATGGGTGTGGCCAAGCTCAGTGAAATTCGTGAGCAGTTGCTGGCCGGCGGAATGACGGCAGACATGCCGGTGGCGATGATCGAAAACGCTTCGTTGCCGCATCAGCGGGAATGCCGAAGCGATCTGGCAGCGATGGAAAAAGATGCCCATGACTTCGAGTTGAAAAGCCCGGCCATTTTGGTCATTGGAGCGGTTGCGGCCTGCGAAGAAGATCAGAAGATCGCAGCCTTCGGCAGCTCCTACAGGTTGCAAGCGGTATCTGTGTAGAAGCTGCCGCAGGCTGCGATCTTTCGATATCACCGCATAAAACCGGGTTGGAACACCAAATCGCAGACAAAGAAAAGCCCGGCCTAAGCCGGGCTTTTCTCAGAGCTGTGGGCTAATTACTTAGCTTGAGCTTCAACCTGCGCTTCTACGCGACGGTTTACAGCGCGACCAGCTTCAGTTTTGTTGTCAGCAACTGGGCGGGATTCGCCGTAGCCAACAGACTGAACGCGGGACGATTCAACACCGTACTGGTTGGTCAGAACTTGCTTAACGGCGTTTGCACGACGCTCGGACAGTTTCTGGTTGTAAGCGTCAGGACCGACGGAGTCAGTGTGACCTTCAACAGTAGTGGTGGTGGATGGGTACTGCTTCATGAAGTCAGCCAGGTTCTTGATGTCGCCGTAGCTGTTAGGCTTGACTACCGACTTGTCGAAGTCGAATTTCACGTCCAGCTCAACACGTACAACTTCAGCAACTGCTGGGCAGCCATCAGCGTCAACGGTTACGTTGGCTGGGGTGTCCGGGCACTTGTCGACGTTGTCGCACACGCCATCGTTGTCGCTGTCGGAGCAGACTTCAGCTGGTGCTGGAACTGGAGCAGCAGCAGGCTTGGAGCCGCCACCGAAGTTCACACCGATACCGACGCTAGGAGCCCACTCGGTGTTGCCCTGGTCGATGTTGTACTGAGCTTCAACGCCGGCACGAGCGTAGAAGTTGTCGGTGAAGTACAGCTTGGCGCCGCCACCAACGTTGGCGAAGGTGGAACGGTCACGACCGTTCGAACCGTTCTGGTCGATGCTCTGGTCGGAGAAGCCGGCCGAGACGTAAGGACGCAGCATGTCGCCTGGGTTGTTGAAGTGGTACAGAGCGTCCAGAGCGGTGTCCGCGCCCTTGATGTTCTGACCGGAGTCGGAACGTACGTTGTGCACTTCGTCGTAAGCCAGACGCAGTTCAACGTCGTCGGTCAGGAAGTAACCAACCGAACCACCGAACAGGTTGCCGTCGTTTTTGAAGTTACGAGTGCTGTCGTAGTACTCTTTCTTTGCGAAGCCTTCGATTTCAACTGCGCCTTGGCCCTGTGCCAGAGCGCCGAACGAAGTGGCGGCAATAAGAGAACCAATGGCCAAGCCCAAGGTGTTTTTCAGTTTCATCCGTTAAATCCCCATCTGGTGATTGTGAAGCAGTCCCGCAAACCGGGGGACAACTCGGCGGCAAGTCTAACAGAACTTGCCTACACGTAAGAGATATTTGCGCTGAACTAAGTTTCAGCAATGCCTGCAAATTTCTCACGCAATTTATCTAGAGCGCGTTTGTACCGCATTTTTGTTGCACTCAAACCCATGTGCATGATGTCTGCGATCTCCTGAAACTCCAGCTCTGCGACAAATCGTAGCACCAGAATTTCACGGTCAATCGGGTTCACATACACCAGCCAGCGATCAAGTCCGCCCTTCTCCTCGGGTTTCGGCGTCTTTTCTTCGGACGCTTCCTCAAGGGGGTCAAGACTCAATGCGTCCATCAAGCGACGCTTTCGCCGTTCCTTCCGATACTGCGTAATACACTCGTTGTACGTGATGCTATATAGCCATGTCTTGAACTTCGATTTGCCCTCGAAGTTCTTCAGGCCGTACAGCACCTTCAACATGACTTCCTGACAGACATCATCTGCATCGCGATCGTTCCCGAGATATCGTGCACAGACGTTAAATAATGTTCGTTGGTAACGCCGCATCAATTCTTCATAGGCGCGCGTTACGTGAAACAGCTCGGTATGCGAGCGCGCGACCAACTCCTCATCAGAGAGCTCGCGGGGGTCGTAGCGCATGGATAACGATTGGGCTTTATTCAAAACAAGTCGGGCCGACAGTCAGGTCAATGTCCGCCGCAGCCAGCATCAGGCGGCATTTTGCGGCGGCATACATTAGCAGGGTTTGCCGGGTTAGCGGCTACTCACATGCTGCTCAAGGAGGATCCGATTGGAAAGAGAGACTAGCTCACCCTCATCGGTCAGCAATGTGGTTTTAACCGTGCCGATCTCTTCGATCTGGCCTTCGACCTCTCCAACACGCACTTGTTGCCCAACCTGGTACAACTCACGCACATAGATTCCCGCAAGAATCTGACCGGCAATTTCCCGGCTTCCCAAACCCATGGCCAGCGCAACCGCCAGACCAACGGTAATCAAAACAATCACAATCACATGGTTGAGCAGGTCAGTCTTGACCTCCAACTGG
Organism: Pseudomonas sp. MAG733B; assembly: GCF_036884845.1. NCBI lineage: Bacteria > Pseudomonadati > Pseudomonadota > Gammaproteobacteria > Pseudomonadales > Pseudomonadaceae > Pseudomonas > Pseudomonas sp. MAG733B. The sequence continues at coordinate 2,432,409 of NZ_CP145732.1, read as the reverse complement.
CTGATCGCAACCGAAATACTGATGATGATCACCAAGCCCTGGGCAATTCGCCCAAGCCCTGAAGCGTAGTCCAGACCTACGCCTTCTGCCGCACCGCGCACCAGGCCATTGGCCAATTGCGCCAGCAAGACACCGACCAGCAACACCAGCGCCGCGCCGAATACCTTCGGCAAATACAGCGCAAGCATATCCAGCGTAGCTGAAACTCGCTCAAGTCCAAGGGATTCTGCGGCAGAAACCAGAAAAATCAGCAGAACGAACCAATAGACGATTTTGCCGATCAGCGTGGAAATCGGTACTTGCAGGCCGGCGCGCGACAGCAACTTGGTCAGGCCAGTGCCGCCCATCAGGCGATCGAGGCCCAGTTTGGCGAGCAATTTGGAAAGCAGCGTGTCCAGAAGCTTGGCCACGACAAAACCCAACAGCAGCACAACCAGTGCGCCGAACAGGTTCGGAATGAAGTTCGCAACTTTGGTCCATAACGCAGTCATTGCAGTGACGAGGCTCTGTGTCCAGAGATCAAGTTCCATATTCAATCAGCCTTATCAGCAGTGCGAGCGGTAGGTTTACGAAGACGGGACACCGGCGCAACGTGGGCCGATCCGTTATTCAGGGCGATCATCAGCGCGGGCAGCCAGCGGCCCAGCAGGCTGAACAGATCGCCGGCGCCGACCTGGCGGTTGGCGGTTTTCAGTACACGGCCAAGGCACGCATCGTCGTCCCGGGTGGACGGTGATGCCTTGAGCATGTCGCGCAAAGACTGTTCAAACGGATCGTGCATACGCACCTCTCGTGATGTCTGTGAAAGACGCGGTCAAATTTGGTCGGGTCACATGCTTTACCGTTACACCCAGCGCAAACGTCGGAACAACCACCACTGCCCGAGCGCCACCGAGAGCATCAGCAGGCAGGCAACGAGGAAGCCGTAAGGGCTTTCGGAAAACGGAATTCCCCCGACGTTGATCCCCAAAAGACCGGTCAAAAAACTCATCGGCAAAAAGATCCCGGTAATGATCCCGAAGCGATACATCGTGCGGTTCATGCGCACGCTCAATCGCCGGTCTTCAGTCTCCAGGACAAGCCCCACGCGCTCCCGGGTCAATTCGAGCTCTTCGAGATAGCGGGTCAGGCTGTTGTTCAATTCGTTCCAGTAATCACCATCGTCTTCGACGAACCAGGGCAATTTGATCCGCGTCAGCTGACCAAAAATATCCCGCTGCGGAGCGAGGAACCGCTTCAACGCAGCAGCCCGGCGACGGATCTGCAAAACAGCACCGTGTTCCGGTGTATACCGTTCGTCGGCATCCAGCTTTTCTTCTTCCTCATCGACCACTTCCGAGAGGCAACTGACCAGATCCTGCACCTTGTTGGTGAGGTACTGCGCCATATAAAGAATGAGCTCGGAGGCGGTTTTCGGCCCCTTGCCCTCCTCCAGTTGCACGAGCAGCTCTTCGGTCGCGCGCAACGGCCGCAAACGCAGGGAAATCACCCGCTGGGCGGAACCGAAGATCCGTACCGACACCATGTCTTCAGGCTCGGCACCCGGATTAAGGTTTACCCCACGCAAAAATAGCAGCAGTTCGCTGTCGGAAAGCTGTAAAAGCCGCGGACGGGTATTTTCTTCAAGCAAGAGGTCGCAGCTGAACTCACTCAAACCACTGGATTTGCGCAGCCAGGTCTGGGTTTGCGGATGACTGCGATCCCAGTGCAGCCACAAGCTTTCATGGGCCTGCAGCTGCAAGTCATCGAGTTCTGTCCGGGCTATCGAACGCGCGCCGCCTTTACCATCCAGCACCAGAGCATGTACCAGCCCCCATTGCGCGTTTTCTTCCTCGAACATCCGCATTCCTTCAGTCAATCGGGGATTTTATTCAGGCATTGTCAGCGGGCTCGGCGAGATGATCACGCCGTTGTTGTCCGCGTAGATGTAGTGGCCGGGATGGAAGGTCACGCCGGCGAAGGTCACGGCAACGTTGAGATCGCCGATACCGCGCTTGTCAGTCTTCATCGGGTGGCTGGCCAAGGCCTGAACGCCCAGATCGGTTTGCGCGATGACGTCGACGTCACGGATGCAACCGTAGATCACCAGCCCTTCCCAACCGTTTTTCGCGGCTTTCTCGGCCAGCATGTCGCCGAGCAACGCGCGACGCAGGGAACCGCCACCGTCGACCACCAGGACCTTGCCATCACCCTTCAGCTCGACTTGCTCCTTGACCAGCGAGTTGTCTTCGAAGCACTTGATGGTCACGATTTCGCCGCCGAAAGAATCACGGCCACCGAAATTGCTGAACATCGGTTCCAGCACCTGCACCAGCTCCGGATAGGCGTCGCACAGGTCAGGCGTGAGGTAATGGTTCATCGAAAAACTCCTGTAAAGAGGAAGACGGCACGAACATCATTGATGAATCAATCATCGAAAATGACCAGAACAGCTCAATCCGTCATATCTTAGCCGCAAGCCGATCAGAGCGAAATGCCCCTGATAGAGCGTCCAGCTTAGTTTGCCGTGGCCAGGTTCGCTTGCTCACCCAACAGAGGTGTTTGCTGATCCGCCAGCCAACGGGCCACCAACGGCCAGACCTCCGCCTGTGCGGCTTTGCTGACCAGCATTTCTACATGACCGAAATTGTCGCCGAAGCCCTGCTCGCGCCCCAGGTTGATGAATTGCTTGTGCTCGGAACCGATCTGCTCGAACAGCTTGCGACAGGCCCAGGCCGGGTCCTGATGATCACTGACGGCACTCACGGCCAGCACCGGCACCTGAACGTTAGCCAAGCCGGCCCACCAGTCCTTGTCCGCATCGCCGAAGCGCCCGAACAAACCGTACCAACGCATGCTTTCCAGGGCCAGGCCAATCGGCTCGTCCTCCGGGCCGCGCTTGAGTCGGGAACCGGAGAGCTGGGCAAAGCGTTTGAGGATGAAGCGACCGCTCCACTCCACCGGCGGAATTTTCAGCGGCCAGTAGGTGCGGCTGACTTGCGTGCCGAAAAACGCCGCAGACGCGACCACAGGCTCACCGATGTACTCACCGCCCAACGCGGCCGCCAAGGTTATGCCGCCGAGTGAGTGGCCGATCCAGTGCGGTACCTGGCCGCTCTGTTCGCGCACGAACGCGCCAATGGCCGGCAGATCGTAACGCGCGTAGTCGGCGACGCGGTTCTTGCGGTAGTTCTGGTTGCGCTGGGACAAGCCGTGACCGCGCATTTCCGGAATCCACACATCGAATCCCAGACGCGTCAGATGAGCCCCAAGGCCCAGGCCTTTAGGGGAAAACCAGAAGCGTCGATTGGAAAAGCTGCCGTGCAGCAAGATCACCGGCACGCCGCGCACGGCAGGCTCATCGGCCAGGCCCAGGCGGGTGACCGCCAGCTCGACACTCGGATCCGGGCTGTTGGCCGGTTTCAAACGATAAACATCTTCGCTCAGATCACCGCGCCGCTCGGCGCTGATCAGGGCGACAGGAAATAGGTTGCTGCTGCTTTGCATAATCTCTTGCACAAAAAAGGGCGGCATCCAGATGGAGCCCGCCCTACTTCAATCTCAAAAAACGACCACCCCTGAAGGAGCAAGGCTTGCCCGCGATGGCGTCTTCAAAATCGCCATCGCCAGCAAGCTGTGCTCCTACAGGGAGCGAGCCGTTCTCACACTGTCAGGCCGAGGCTTGACCTTCCGCCAGGAAGAACCAGGTTTCCAGTACGGAGTCCGGGTTCAACGAAACGCTTTCGATGCCTTGTTCCATCAGCCACTTGGCCAGGTCCGGGTGGTCCGAAGGGCCCTGACCGCAGATGCCGATGTACTTGCCAGCCTTGTTGCAGGCGGCAATGGCGTTGGCCAACAGCTTCTTGACCGCCGGATTACGCTCGTCGAACAGGTGCGCGATGATACCGGAATCACGGTCCAGACCCAGGGTCAGCTGGGTCAGGTCGTTGGAACCGATGGAGAAACCGTCGAAGAACTCCAGGAACTCTTCCGCCAGAATGGCGTTGGACGGCAGTTCGCACATCATGATCACGCGCAAGCCGTTCTGGCCACGGGCCAGGCCGTTTTCGGCCAGCAGATCTACAACCTGGCTCGCTTCGCCCAGAGTACGGACGAACGGCACCATGATCTCGACGTTGGTCAGGCCCATCTCGTTGCGCACGCGCTTGAGGGCGCGGCATTCGAGTTCGAAGCAGTCACGGAACGATTCGCTGATGTAACGCGAAGCGCCACGGAAGCCCAGCATCGGGTTTTCTTCTTCCGGCTCGTAGAGCTTGCCGCCGATCAGGTTGGCGTATTCGTTGGACTTGAAGTCCGACAGACGCACGATGACCTTTTTCGGCCAGAACGCAGCAGCCAGGGTGCTGATGCCTTCGACCAGTTTTTCGACGTAGAAGCCGACCGGATCGTTGTAACCGGCGATGCGCTTGTCGACGCTTTCCTTGATGTCCAGCGGCAGACCGTCGTAGTTCAGCAGCGCCTTGGGGTGCACGCCGATCATGCGGTTGATGATGAACTCCAGGCGGGCCAGGCCCACACCGGCGTTCGGCAGCTGTGCGAAGTCGAAGGCGCGGTCCGGGTTGCCGACGTTCATCATGATCTTGAACGGCAGATCCGGCATGGCGTCCACGGAGTTCTTCTTGATGTCGAAGCCCAGTTCGCCTTCGAAGATGAAACCTGTGTCGCCTTCAGCACAGGAAACGGTCACGCCCTGGCCGTCTTTCAACAGCTGGGTAGCGTTGCCGCAACCGACCACGGCCGGGATGCCCAGCTCACGGGCGATGATCGCCGCGTGGCAGGTACGACCGCCACGGTTGGTGACGATGGCGCTGGCGCGCTTCATGACCGGTTCCCAGTCCGGGTCGGTCATGTCGGACACCAGTACGTCGCCTGGCTGGACCTTGTCCATCTCGGACACGTCCTTGATGATGCGGACCTTGCCGGCGCCGATGCGCTGGCCGATGGCGCGGCCTTCAACCAGCACGGTGCCGGTTTCTTTCAACAGGTAACGTTCCATGACGTTGGCCTGGGTGCGGCTCTTAACGGTTTCCGGACGGGCCTGCACGATGTACAGCTTGCCGTCGTCACCGTCCTTGGCCCATTCGATGTCCATCGGGCACTGGTAGTGCTTCTCGATGATCATCGCTTGTTTGGCCAGTTCGCTGACTTCGGCGTCGCTCAGGCAGAAACGTGCGCGATCAGCCTTGTCGACATCGACGGTCTTGACCGAACGACCGGCCTTGGCCTCGTCGCCGTAGATCATCTTGATGGCTTTGCTGCCCAGGTTGCGGCGCAGGATCGCAGGGCGACCGGCTTCCAGCGTACCTTTGTGGACATAGAATTCATCCGGGTTCACCGCACCTTGCACGACGGTTTCACCCAGGCCGTAGGCGCCGGTGATGAATACAACATCACGGAAGCCCGATTCGGTATCGAGGGTGAACATCACGCCGGCGGTGCCGGTTTCGGAGCGGACCATGCGCTGTACGCCGGCCGACAGGGCTACCAACTTGTGGTCGAAGCCCTGGTGCACGCGATAGGAAATCGCGCGATCGTTGAAAAGGGAGGCAAACACTTCCTTGGCGGCGCGAATGACGTTTTCGACACCACGGATGTTGAGGAAGGTTTCCTGCTGACCGGCGAAAGAAGCGTCCGGCAGGTCTTCTGCGGTAGCGGAAGAACGCACGGCCACGGCCACGTCAGGGTTGCTGGCCGATAGCGCGGCGAACGCGGTGCGGATCTCGGCATTCAGTTTTTCAGGGAACTCGGCTTCCATGATCCATTGACGGATCTGGGCACCGGTCTTGGCCAAGGCGTTGACATCGTCGACGTCCAGGGCGTCGAGGGCAGCATGGATCTGATCGTTCAGGCCGCTCAGTTCCAGGAAATCACGATACGCCTGAGCGGTCGTGGCGAAGCCACCGGGCACCGATACACCGGCACCTGCAAGGTTGCTGATCATCTCGCCCAGGGATGCGTTCTTGCCCCCCACGTGCTCAACGTCGTGTTTGCCGAGCTTGTCGAGGGAAACTACGTACTCTACCAAGGTGATCTCTCCACTAACTGTGTTGGAAAAGCTCAGAAACCGGCTGCTTGAATGGGCATTTGCCGGCTATATGGCCTGGACCTGGAAAATAAGTGAGAATGCGGGCCATTGGCGACCAGCAAATCGCGCCTATCATATCCAAGATTCGTCACTAGCTTAAGGCCCAAGGTGCAAATGAAACGATCTGCTTTCTTTATCTCCGATGGCACGGGCATTACCGCCGAAACCCTCGGCCAGAGCCTCCTGGCGCAGTTCGAAAACATTACCTTCAGCAAAGTCACGCGGCCGTACATCGACAACGTGGACAAAGCGCGGGCCATGGTACAACAAATCAACAAAGCCGCCGAAACCGACGGCTTCCGTCCGATTATCTTCGACACCATCGTCAATCAGGACATTCGTGAGATTCTCGCTACCTCGAATGGTTTCATGATCGACATTTTCTCGACGTTCCTGGCACCACTTGAACAGGAACTGACCGAGCATTCTTCCTATACCGTGGGCAAATCCCACTCCATCGGCACCAGCTCCAATTACATGGAGCGTATCGAGGCCGTTAACTTCGCCCTCGACAACGACGACGGCGCCCGCACGCACTATTACGACAAGGCCGACCTGATACTAGTAGGCGTGTCGCGATGTGGTAAGACGCCGACGTGCCTGTACATGGCCATGCAATTCGGCATCCGCGCGGCCAACTACCCGCTGACCGAAGACGACATGGAACGCCTGCAACTGCCCGCCGCCCTGCGCGCCCACCAGCACAAGCTGTTCGGCCTGACCATCGACCCGGACCGCCTCACCGCGATCCGCAACGAGCGCAAGCCCAACAGCCGCTATTCGAGCTACGCCCAATGCGAGTTCGAAGTGCGCGAGGTGGAAAACCTGTTCCGCCGCGAGAACATTCCGAACATCAACTCGACGCATTTTTCCGTGGAAGAAATCTCCGCGAAGATCCTTGTGGAGAAAGGTGTGGAGCGGCGTTTCAAGTAGTTCTTTATTGCCTGTTATGGCCTCGTCGCCAGCAGGCTGGCTCCCACAGTTGATTGGTGTTCACCGAAGATCCCCTGTGGGAGCTAGCCTGCTAGCGATTGAACGATAACGCGGTCTCCTAGATAACAAACAAATCCACAAACCGGTTCACCGCTGTCGCTTCAAGCTTCTGCTGATCCTTGCACAACGCAAAAATCTCCTCGCTGCGCTGCCCGGTGAATCGTGTCAGCAAGTTCGCCTTGAACTTGTCTTCCAGCAACGGAATGCCTTCAACCCGACGCCGACGATGGCCAATCGGGTACTCCACCACCACGTTCTCGGTGCTGGACCCATCCTTGAAAAATACCTGTACCGCATTGGCAATCGAGCGTTTATCCGCCTCCAGATATTCACGGGTGTAGCGCGGTTCTTCGACGATGACCATTTTGTCGCGCAGCACATCGATGATCGGATGCGCCTTGTGGAAATCGTCCTCGTAGTACTCGGCCACCAGATTGCCGAAGGCCAGCGGCACGGCCGTCATGTACTGGATGCAGTGATCGCGATCAGCGGCATTGGCCAGCGGGCCGACCTTGGAAATAATGCGGATTGCCGACTCATGGGTGGTGATGACGATTTTGTCGATCTCATGCAGGCGATTGCGCACCTGCGGATGCAACGTCACCGCCGCCTCACACGCCGTTTGCGCGTGGAACTCGGCCGGAAAACTGATCTTGAACAGCACGTTTTCCATCACATAACTGCCGTACGGCCTCGAGAAGCTGAACTCCCGTTTGTCTTCAGACTTGAGCGCCAGATCGTTGTTGGTATGGCTGAACAATACGTCGTAAAAACCCCACTGTTTGGCACTCAGCACACCTGGAATTCCCATCTCGCCGCGCATCGCGATATCCGCCAGACGCACACCACGACTGGATGCATCACCCGCCGCCCACGACTTGCGCGAGCCGGCATTCGGCGCATGCCGATAGGTACGCAACGCCTGACCGTCAGCAAACGCATGGGACAACGCCGACAACAACTGCTCGCGGTTAGCGCCCATCAGTTTTGCGGTGACAGCAGTCGAGGCGACTTTTACCAAAATGACGTGATCGAGGCCGACGCGGTTGAACGAGTTTTCCAGGGCGATCACGCCTTGAATCTCGTGGGCCATGATCATCGCTTCAAGAACTATACGAACAGTCAGCGGCGCTTCGCCATTGGCCAGACGCTTTTGTGAAAAATGGTCAGCCACCGCGAGAATACCGCCGAGGTTGTCCGACGGGTGCCCCCACTCGGCGGCGAGCCAGGTGTCGTTGTAGTCGAGCCAGCGCACGATGCAACCGATGTCCCACGCCGCCTTCACCGGATCGAGCCGGTAACTGGTACCCGGCACGCGCGCACCGAATGGCACGACGGTGCCTTCAACCACAGGTCCAAGATGCTTTGTGCACTCGGGAAAACGCAGGGCCAGCAGGCCGCAACCCAAGGTATCGATCAGACAGTTACGCGCGGTATCCAGCGCCTCTTTGGACTCGATCTTGTAGTTCAAAACGTAATCGGCAATGTCCTGCAGGACCTTGTCGTAGTCGGGGCGGTTGTTCAGGTCGACGTTGGCACTCATGCTCGATTCACTCTATGAAGTGGGTCGTTGATGGGACCTCGGTTCAGGGACCAATCTCAGTCGGTGACCAATTTTCTTATTGTTGAAATGCATCCCCTGTAGGAGCACGGCTTGCCGGCGATAGCGATTTCAAAGACGCCATCGCCGGCAAGCCGTGCTCCTACAAGGTTCCGTGTCAGGCTTAGAAGAAATCACCCGGCACTCGCACAAACCCTTCCATCAACACCCGCGCACTGCGGCTCATGATGGCTTTGTTCACAGTCCATTCGCCGTTCACCAGGCTGGCCTCGGCGCCAACGCGCAAGGTGCCGGACGGATGGCCGAAGCGCACGGCGTTGCGTTCAGTGCCACCTGCAGCGAGGTTAACCAGCGTGCCGGTGATCGCTGCCGCCGTGCCGATGGCGACTGCCGCCGTGCCCATCATCGCGTGGTGCAGCTTGCCCATGGACAGCGCACGCACCAACAGGTCGACATCGCCTGCCGCAATGGCTTTGCCGCTGGACGAAACGTAGTCCGCCGGCTTGGCCACGAACGCCACTTTCGGCGTGTGTTGGCGCTTGGCCGCTTCGTCGATATTGGAAATCAGGCCCATGCGCAATGCGCCGTAAGCGCGGATGGTTTCGAACATCAGCAAGGCTTTCGGGTCGCCGTTGATCGCGCCTTGCAGCTCGGTGCCCTTGTAGCCGATGTCTTCGGCATTGACGAAAATCGTCGGGATGCCGGCATTGATCATGGTCGCCTTGAAGGTGCCGACGCCGGGTACTTCTAGATCATCCACCAGATTGCCGGTGGGGAACATCGAACCACCACCGCCCTCTTCGTCCGCCGCCGGATCGAGAAACTCGATCTGCACTTCAGCCGCCGGGAAGGTCACGCCATCGAGTTCGAAATCGCCGGTTTCCTGCACTTCACCGTTGGTGATCGGCACGTGGGCGATGATGGTCTTGCCGATATTGGCCTGCCACACGCGAACCACCGCCACACCGTTGTGCGGAATGCGGCTGGCATCGACCAGACCATTGCTGACGGCGAACGACCCGACCGCCGCCGACAGGTTGCCGCAGTTGCCGCTCCAGTCCACGAAAGGCTTGTCGATGGATACCTGACCGAACAGGTAATCAACGTCGTGATCAGCCTTGAGGCTTTTCGACAGGATCACGGTTTTGCTGGTGCTGGAAGTCGCGCCGCCCATGCCGTCGATCTGCTTGTCGTACGGATCGGGGCTACCGATCACGCGCAGCAGCAAAGCGTCGCGGGCCGGGCCGGGAACCTGTGCCGCTTCGGGCAAATCCTTCAGGCTGAAAAACACGCCTTTGCTGGTGCCGCCGCGCATGTAGGTCGCGGGAATCTTAATTTGCGGTGCATGAGCCATGGTGCTCGTTACTCCTTAAAAGCAGACACGGGACTCAAGGTCCCGTGTCTGTGATGCGTGTATTAAACGGCAACCGCCGACTCTTCGAGGAAGTCCTGGGCGAAGCGTTGCAACACGCCGCCAGCCTCGTAGATCGATACTTCTTCGGCGGTGTCGAGGCGGCAGGTCACCGGCACATCGACGCGCTCGCCGTTCTTGCGATGGATCACCAGCGTCAGCTCGGCGCGCGGGGTGCGCTCGCCAATCACGTCGTAGGTTTCGCTGCCATCAATCGCCAGGGTGTGACGGTTGGTGCCCGGTTTGAACTCCAGCGGCAACACGCCCATGCCCACCAGGTTGGTTCGGTGAATGCGCTCGAAACCTTCGGCGGCAATTGCTTCCACACCGGCCAGACGCACGCCCTTCGCCGCCCAGTCGCGGGACGAACCCTGACCGTAGTCGGCACCGGCGATGATGATCAGCGGCTGCTTGCGATCCATGTAGGTTTCGATGGCTTCCCACATGCGCATGACCTGGCCTTCCGGCTCTACGCGAGCCAGCGAACCCTGCTTGACCTTGCCGTTTTCCTGAACCATTTCGTTGAACAGTTTCGGGTTGGCGAAGGTTGCGCGCTGCGCAGTCAAGTGGTCACCGCGGTGAGTCGCGTAAGAGTTGAAGTCCTCTTCCGGCAAGCCCATTTTCGCCAGGTATTCGCCAGCGGCGCTGTCGAGCATGATCGCGTTGGATGGCGACAAGTGATCGGTGGTGATGTTGTCCGGCAGCACCGCCAGCGGGCGCATGCCCTTCAGTGGACGCGCGCCGGCCAGTGCGCCTTCCCAGTACGGCGGACGGCGGATGTAGGTGCTCATCTCACGCCAGTCGTACAGCGGCGTGACTTTCGGGCCGGTGTCTTCGTGGATGGCGAACATCGGGATGTAGACCTGACGGAACTGCTCAGGCTTCACCGAGGCCTTCACCACGGCGTCGATTTCTTCGTCGCTCGGCCAGATGTCTTTCAGACGAATTTCCTTGCCATCGACCACGCCCAGCACATCTTTTTCGATGTCGAAACGGATGGTCCCGGCAATGGCGTAAGCGACCACCAGTGGCGGCGATGCGAGGAACGCTTGCTTGGCGTACGGGTGAATCCGGCCATCGAAGTTACGGTTGCCGGAGAGCACCGCAGTGGCGTACAGGTCGCGATCGATGATCTCTTGCTGGATCACCGGGTCCAGTGCGCCGGACATGCCGTTGCAAGTGGTGCAGGCGAAGGCGACGACGCCGAAGCCGAGCTTGTCCAGTTCATCGGTCAAACCAGCTTCATCGAGGTACAGCGCGACGGTTTTCGAACCCGGCGCCAGGGACGACTTGACCCATGGCTTGCGGGTCAGGCCGAGCTTGTTGGCGTTGCGCGCCAGCAGGCCGGCGGCGATCACGTTGCGCGGGTTGCTGGTGTTGGTGCAGCTGGTGATGGCGGCAATGATTACCGCGCCGTCCGGCATTTGACCCGGCACATCGTCCCACTGACCGGCGATGCCTTTGGCGGCCAGATCCGACACCGCGACACGAGCGTGCGGGTTACTCGGGCCGGCCATGTTGCGCACCACCGAGGACAAGTCGAAGGTCAGGCCGCGCTCGTATTGCGCGCCTTTCAGGCTGTCAGCCCACAGGCCTGTGATCTTGGCGTAGTTCTCGACCAGTTGCACCTGCTCGTCTTCACGACCGGTCAGCTTGAGATAGTCGATGGTCTGCTGGTCGATGTAGAACATCGCCGCGGTGGCGCCGTATTCCGGAGCCATGTTGGAGATGGTTGCGCGGTCGCCGAGGGTCAGCTTTGATGCGCCTTCGCCGAAGAATTCCAGCCATGCGCCAACCACTTTTTGCTTGCGCAGGAACTCGGTCAGCGCCAGCACCATGTCGGTGGCGGTGATGCCCGGTTGCAGCTTGCCGGTCAGTTCCACGCCGACGCTTTCCGGCAGACGCATCCACGATGCGCGACCGAGCATCACGCTTTCGGCTTCGAGGCCACCGACACCGATGGCGATCACGCCCAGAGCATCGACGTGCGGGGTGTGGCTGTCGGTGCCGACGCAGGTATCTGGGAACGCCACGCCGTCACGCACCTGGATCACCGGAGACATTTTCTCCAGGTTGATCTGGTGCATGATGCCGTTGCCCGGCGGGATCACGTCGACGTTCTTGAACGCCTTCTTGGTCCAGTTGATGAAGTGGAAACGGTCTTCGTTGCGACGGTCTTCGATGGCGCGGTTCTTCTCGAACGCCTCCGGATCGAAGCCACCACGCTCGACGGCCAGGGAGTGGTCGACGATCAATTGCGTCGGCACCACCGGGTTGACTTGCGCCGGGTCGCCGCCTTGCAGGGCGATGGCGTCACGCAGACCGGCGAGGTCGACCAGTGCGGTCTGGCCGAGAATGTCGTGGCACACCACGCGGGCCGGGAACCAAGGGAAATCGAGGTCGCGTTTGCGCTCGATGAATTGCTTGAGGGATTCGGTGAGCGTGGCCGGGTCGCAGCGACGCACAAGGTTTTCCGCCAGTACGCGAGAGGTGTACGGCAGGGTGTCGTAGGCGCCGGGCTGAATGGCATCGACTGCCGCGCGGACGTCGAAGTAATCCAGTTGGCTGCCGGGCAGCGATTTGCGGAATTCTGTGTTCATCGGTCAGGACTCGGGTCACGGTAGTTTCAAAAGGTGGGGCCTGGTATTGCATTGAAACCGATCCCCTGTAGGAGCCGAGCTTGCTCGCGATAGCGATGTATCAGTCGACATCAATGTTGAATGTCAGTCCGTCATCGCGAGCAAGCTCCGCTCCTACAGGTTCCCGGTTAGCCGGCCCTCACCATTCAGCGTTGTTCGATTGGCACGAACTTGCGCTGTTCAACGCCGGTGTATTCGGCGCTTGGACGGATGATGCGGTTGTTGGCGCGTTGTTCGTACACGTGGGCGGCCCAGCCGGTCAGGCGCGAGCAGACGAAAATCGGTGTGAACAACTTGGTCGGAATGCCCATGAAGTGGTACGCCGAGGCATGGTAGAAGTCGGCGTTCGGGAACAGTTTCTTTTGCTCCCACATGGTTTTGTCGATGGCTTCGGAAACCGGGAACAACACTTTGTCGCCCACTTCGTCGGCGAGTTTTTTCGACCAGCCCTTGATCACCTCGTTGCGCGGATCGTTGTCCTTATAGATCGCGTGGCCGAAGCCCATGATCTTGTCCTTGCGCTCGAGCATGCCGAGGGTGCCTTTGATCGCGTCTTCCGGCGACGAGAAGCGCTCGATCATTTCCATCGCCGCTTCGTTGGCGCCGCCGTGCAGCGGACCGCGCAGCGAACCGATGGCCGCAGTGATGCACGAATACAGGTCGGACAAGGTCGACGCACAAACACGTGCAGTGAAGGTCGACGCGTTGAACTCGTGCTCTGCGTAGAGGATCAGCGAAACGTTCATCACCTTGACGTGCAACTCGCTCGGCTTCTTGCCGTGCAGCAGGTGCAGGAAGTGGCCGCCGATGGACTGCTCGTCGCTCACGCAATCGATGCGCTTGCCTTCGTGGCTGAAGCGATACCAGTAGGTCATGATCGCCGGGAATGCAGCCAGCAGACGGTCAGTCTTGTCGTGTTGCTCGGAGAAGTTGTTCTCCGGTTCCAGGTTACCCAGGAACGAGCAACCAGTACGCATCACGTCCATCGGGTGGGCGTCGGCGGGGATGCGTTCCAGCACTTCTTTCAGCGCTTGCGGCAGGTCGCGCAGCTTGCTCAGCTTGGTGATGTAGGCGTTCAGTTGCGCCTTGCTCGGCAGTTCGCCGTACAGCAACAGGTAAGCGACTTCTTCGAACTGCGCGTCTGCCGCCAGTTCACGAACGTCATAACCACGATAGGTCAGACCGGCACCCGACTGGCCCACGGTGGACAGTGCGGTTTGCCCGGCTACCTGGCCACGGAGCCCGGCGCCACTGAGTACTTTTGCTTCGGCCATTTCTGCCTCCAATTTTTTTGAATTTATTAGGGAGTTATTCGACTACTTCTTCGCCGCAAACAACGCATCGAGCTTCTGCTCGAAGGTGTGGTAGTCGATGCGATCGTAAAGCTCCATGCGAGTTTGCATGGTGTCGATGACGTTCTGTTGCGTGCCGTCGCGGCGGATCGCGGTGTAGACATTTTCCGCAGCCTTGTTCATGGCACGGAAGGCGGACAGCGGGTACAGCACCAGCGACACGTCGGCAGCGGCGAGTTGCTCGGTGGTGTACAGCGGGGTCGCGCCGAATTCGGTGATGTTGGCCAGGATCGGCGCTTTCACGCGGTTGGCGAACAGCTTGTACATTTCCAGTTCGGTGATGGCTTCCGGGAACACCATGTCGGCGCCGGCCTCGATGCACGCGGCGGCGCGATCCAGGGCAGATTCCAGACCTTCCACCGCCAGGGCGTCGGTGCGGGCCATGATCACGAAGCTGTCGTCAGTACGAGCATCGACGGCTGCCTTGATGCGGTCGACCATTTCCTGCTGCGAAACGATTTCTTTATTAGGACGGTGGCCGCAACGCTTGGCGCCGACCTGGTCTTCGATGTGAATCGCCGCCGCGCCGAACTTGATCATCGACTTGACGGTGCGCGCCACGTTGAACGCCGAGGAACCGAAACCGGTGTCGACATCCACCAGCAGCGGCAGGTCGCAGACGTCGGTGATGCGGCGCACGTCGGTCAGCACGTCATCCAGGCCGGTGATGCCCAGGTCCGGCACGCCGAGGGAACCCGCGGCCACCCCGCCACCCGACAGGTAGATCGCCTTGAAACCGGCGCGTTTGGCCAGCAGCGCGTGGTTGGCGTTGATCGCGCCGACCACTTGCAATGGATGCTCGCTGGCGACCGCATCGCGGAAACGCTGGCCTGGAGTGCTCTTGTTCAAACTCATGACTCACCTCGTTTGGCTGTCGGGTTGGCGCCGTCCTGGTAATGACGGGCGATGTTGCGTTTGGAGGCGCCGATGTGACGGCGCATCAACAACTCGGCCAGTTCACCGTCACGGTCGGCGATGGCATCGAGAATTCGGTGGTGTTCGGCAAAGGCCTGATGCGGGCGATTGGGCGTGGTGGAAAACTGGATGCGGTACATGCGCACCAGTTGATAGAGCTCGCCGCAGAGCATTTGCGTCAGGGTGCGGTTGCCGCTGCCCTGGATGATTCGGTAGTGAAAGTCGAAATCGCCTTCCTGCTGGTAATAGCCGCGACCGGCCTGGAAGGCCTCATCGCGCTCATGGGTTTCCAGCACCCGACGCAACTCGTCGATTTCTTCGACGCTCATGCGCTCGGCGGCCAGACGACAGGCCATGCCTTCGAGGGATTCGCGAATCTCATAGAGCTCAAGCAGCTCGGCGTGATTGAGCGAAACCACCCGCGCCCCGACGTGCGGCACGCGCACCAGCAGGCGCTGACCTTCCAGGCGATGGATAGCCTCGCGCAGCGGCCCACGGCTGATGCCATAGGTGCGCGCCAGTTCCGGTTCGGAGATTTTGCTGCCAGGAGCGATCTCGCCTTTGACGATGGCCGCTTGAATACGGCGGAAGACGTTCTCGGAAAGCGTCTCCGTATCATCTTGCGTAGAAACCGGGGGATCGAGTTGATCCAGCATATTGTCGACACCTTGAAAGCCAATGCCGCAAAAACTAGCGAATACGCCCGCCTTAGTCAAAGGATAATTGGATATTGTTGACAATCGGCTAATAACCGACCGCACCATAACGAAGCAGTCCGTCTGTTTATAGCCACCCGCCAGCGCTGGCGCCACAAACCCACCGTGCTAGAATGCCGCCCGCATTTGTTTGTCACATCTGCACTGTCTGTCATAAATAGCTGATAGGCATACGAGGAGCTTGCGCAGCGATGCCAGGGTCTTGAATCAAAGTACGGACCGCTGCGCACCAGGATTTATGAGACTCAAGCCCTTCCCCGCATTCCTTTATTTTCTTTTCTTGCCTGGCGCAGCGATGGCGGGGGAAAAGACTGTGTATGGCCTCAACGAGTACGCGTCGCTGGGCGGCATCGACCTGGAGGTGGCCGCCAAACTCGATACCGGGGCGAAAACCGCTTCCCTGAGCGCCCGCGACATCAAGCGTTTCAAACGCAATGGCGAATCCTGGGTGCGTTTCTATCTGGCCATCGACGCCGCCCATTCGCATCCGATCGAACGCCCGTTGGCCCGCGTCAGCAAGATCAAACGCCGGGCCGGCGACTACGATCCGGAAGAAGGCAAGAAGTACACCGCCCGTCCGGTGATCGAGCTGGATATCTGCATGGGCTCGGCTTTACGCAGCATCGAAGTGAACCTTACTGACCGAAGTGCCTTCCAATACCCGCTCTTGATTGGCTCCGAAGCGCTTAAACGCTTCGATGCGCTGGTCGACCCCAGTCTTAAATACGCTGCCGGCAAACCCGCCTGCGCTACCGACGCTCATACCGCAGAGTAATTCCAATGCGCTCTCTTACCCTTCATCTGAAAATGCTGATCGCCATCCTGGTGGTGCTGGGCATTTCAGTTACGGCCTATCAGATCTTCGTGCTGGGCATTCCAGTGACCGAGGACGCCACCGACGACTTGTGGAACATCGACGCCAAGGTCGAGTTCGTCGCCAGTGCCAAGGATCCGGTCAAGATCCAGATGTTCGTGCCGCCGCTGAGCCGCGACTATGTGAGCCTCAACGAGAGCTTCATCTCCAATAACTACGGCGTGGCCGTGAACCGGGTCGACGGTAACCGCAAGGTCACCTGGTCGGCACGTCGGGCCAAGGGCAACCAGACGCTTTATTACCGCCTGGTGCTGACCAAGCGCTACACCGCTGAAAAAGCCAAGATCAAAGGCCCGACCTTCCGCGACAGCATTGCCGTGGAAGGCCCGGAGAAACTCGCCGCCGAAGCGCTGCTCGCGCCGATCCGCCAGCATTCGGCCGACGTCGAGACCTTCATCAGCGAAGCGATCAAGCGGGTCAACAACAGCAACGACGACAACGCCAAGATGCTCCTGGCCGGCGACCCGACGCCGGCGCACAAGGCGAAAATCGTCGAACTGCTGCTGTCCATCGCCCACGTGCCGGTGGAAAAGGTCCACACCATCCGTCTGGTGGCCGACCAACCGCAGACCCCGGAACTCTGGCTGCGCAGCTTCAATGGTACCGACTGGCTGTACTTCAATCCGGAAAACGGTGAACAAGGCCTGCCGACCGACCGCCTGCTGTGGTGGACCGGCGACGAAAACCTGATCACCGTCGATGGCGGCAAGAAAGCCACTGTCACTTTCAGCATGAACAACAGCGAAATGAACGCCATTCGCCTGGCCAAGCTGACCGACGAAAACACCGACGCCAATTTCCTCGAATACTCGCTGTACGGCTTGCCGCTGCAAACCCAGCAAACCTTCATGATCATGGTGATGATCCCGATCGGCGTGCTGGTGATCCTGATACTGCGCAACCTGATCGGTCTGCAGACCCTCGGCACCTTTACCCCGGTGCTGATCGCCCTGGCCTTCCGCGAAACCCAGCTCGGCTTCGGCATCGTCCTGTTCACGATCATCACCGCGCTAGGGCTGTCGCTGCGTTCCTACCTTGAACACCTGAAACTGCAAATGCTGCCGAGACTGTCGGTGGTGCTGACGTTCGTGGTGGTGTTGATCGCGGCGATCAGTCTGTTCAGCCACAAGCTCGGCCTGGAGCGCGGTTTGTCGGTGGCACTGTTCCCGATGGTGATCCTGACCATGACCATCGAACGCCTGTCGATCACCTGGGAAGAACGCGGTGCCAGCCACGCCATGAAAGTGGCGATCGGCACGCTGTTCGCCGCGTCCCTGGCGCACCTGATCATGAGCGTGCCGGAACTGGTGTACTTCGTGTTCACCTTCCCGGCGATCCTGCTGATTCTGGTGGGCTTCATGCTGGCGATGGGTCGCTACCGTGGCTACCGCCTGACCGAACTGGTGCGTTTCAAGGCCTTCCTGAAAAAGGCTGACGCTTGATGTTCGGCTTCTGGAAGACCTGGAAGGCCCTGGAAGCCCGGGGCATCATGGGCATCAATCGGCGTAACGCAGACTACGTGCTCAAGTACAACAAGCGCAGCCTGTACCCGATTGTCGATGACAAGATCATCACCAAGGAACGTGCGATCGCCGCCGGCATCCATGTGCCGGAACTGTATGGAGTGATTTCCACGGAGAAGGAAATCGACAAGCTCGGCGAGATCATCGGCGGGCGCAACGATTTCGTGATCAAGCCGGCACAGGGCGCCGGCGGTGACGGCATCATTGTCGTCGCCGACCGCTTCGAAGGTCGCTACCGCACGGTGTCCGGCAAGATCATCCCCCATGAAGAAATCGAGCACCATATTTCCAGCATTCTCACCGGCCTGTACTCCCTCGGCGGGCACCGCGACCGGGCGCTGATCGAATACCGAGTGATACCGGACCAGATCTTCAAGAGCATCAGCTATGAAGGTGTGCCGGACATCCGCATCATCGTGCTGATGGGCTACCCGGTGATGGCCATGCTGCGCCTGCCGACCCGGCAGTCCGGTGGCAAGGCGAATCTGCACCAGGGCGCCATC
The DNA here is from genome assembly GCF_036884845.1 of Pseudomonas sp. MAG733B. Classification (NCBI taxonomy): domain Bacteria; kingdom Pseudomonadati; phylum Pseudomonadota; class Gammaproteobacteria; order Pseudomonadales; family Pseudomonadaceae; genus Pseudomonas; species Pseudomonas sp. MAG733B. The sequence continues at coordinate 2,413,837 of NZ_CP145732.1, read as the reverse complement.
GGCGTCGGCGTCGACCTCGCCACCGGCCTGACGCTGCGCGGCACCTGGTTGAACAACATCATCACCAAGCACCCGGACACCACCAACGCGGTGGACGGCGTGCAACTGCCCTACTGGGACGGTTTCATGAAACTCGCCGCCGGTTGCTATGAGCTGTGCGGGTTGGGTTACATCGGTGTTGATATGGTGCTGGACCAGGAAAAAGGCCCGCTGATTCTGGAACTCAACGCCCGTCCCGGCTTGAATATTCAGATTGCCAACGACTGCGGCCTGACGCTGCGCACCCATGCCGTCGAAGCGCGGCTGGAAGAACTGAAGGCGCGCGGCGTGACTGAAACCGTCGAAGAACGCGTGGCGTTTGTGCAGGAAATGTTTGGGCATATTCCGCCGGTCGAGGGTTGATCCCACACATCCCCTCTAGGAGCAATTCCCCGAGGGGACTACAATCGCCACCCCGCCTCGATGGCTGATCTACCCCGCCCATGCTGACCTGTTCCGTACATCCGCTACCCTATCGCGCCAACCCCGCCGAGTACTTCGCGGCCATTCGTCATGCCCCCGGCGCCGTGCTGCTCGACAGTGGTCGCCCCAGCGCCGAGCGTGGCCGGTTTGACTTGCTCAGCGCCTGGCCGCTGGAACAACTGACGGTATCGCCTGACGAAAGTGGCGGCGATTTCCTGCAACGCCTGCGCGACAGGCTGACAGAACTGGGTGAAGCAACGGTCGCCCATGACCTGCCGTTCGCCGGCGGTTTGATCGGTTATCTGAGCTACGACTTCGGTCGGCACCTGGAGAATCTGCCAAGCCAGGCGCAGGACGATCTGCAATTGCCGGATGCACGTTTCGGCTTGTACGCCTGGGCGCTGATCAGCGATCACCAACAGGCCACCAGCCAACTGGTGTTTCACCCGACGCTGGTCGACAGCGAACGTCAGCGCCTGATTCAGCTGTTCAGTCAGCCTGTTGCTGAAACGGCCGCGACGTTCAAATTGCAAGCGCCGATGAACGCCGACCTGAGCGCTGAGCAATATCGCCAGGCCATCGAACGCATCCAGCAGTACATCCAGGCTGGCGATTGCTATCAGGTCAATTTCGCCCAGCGTTTTCGCGCACCGTGCCAAGGTGATCCTTGGACCGCGTACTGCGCACTACGGTTGGCGTGCCCGACACCGTTTTCCGGTTTTCAGAGCCTGCCCGATGGCGGCGCTGTTTTGAGCCTGTCGCCGGAGCGATTCGTCAAAGTCAGCGAGCGCCATGTGGAAACCCGCCCGATCAAAGGCACACGCCCGCGCGGTCTGTCGCCTGCCGAAGACGCAGCAAACGCCGCCGAACTGCTGGCCAGCCCCAAGGACCGCGCGGAAAACCTGATGATCGTCGACTTGCTGCGCAACGACCTCGGCCGCACTTGCCGCACCGGTTCGGTATCGGTCCCGGAATTGTTCAGCCTGGAAAGTTACCCGAACGTGCATCACCTTGTGAGCAGCGTGACCGGTGAGCTGGCGGATGATCGCGATGCGCTGGACCTGATTGCCGGCAGCTTCCCGGGCGGTTCGATCACCGGCGCGCCGAAGATTCGGGCGATGCAGATCATCGACGAACTGGAACCGACGCGACGCGGGTTGTATTGCGGCTCGTTGCTGTACCTGGACGTGCGCGGCGAGATGGACAGCTCCATCGCCATTCGCAGTTTGCTGGTCAAGGATGGGCAGGTGTGTTGCTGGGGCGGTGGCGGGATTGTCGCCGATTCCGAGTGGCAGGCTGAATATCAGGAATCGATCACCAAGGTGAAGGTGTTGCTCGATACCCTGCAAAACCTTTAAAAGCATCGCGGGCAAGCCTTGCTCCTACAGGTTTTGAGTCGTTCCGAATGGCGGCGTACGACACAAAACCTGTAGGAGCAAGGCTTGCCCGCGATGGCGTCCTCAAAAACGATTACAGACTCAAGGTCCGATTCGACGCCTTGATGAACTCCTGCTTCAACTCCTCAAACGTATGCACCGCCGGGAACTGCGGGAACTCGGCAATCACGTTATCCGGCGCATGGAACAGAATCCCGGCATCCGCCTCGCCCAGCATCGTGGTGTCGTTGTAGGAATCGCCCGCCGCGATCACCCGGTAATAGAGACTCTTGAACGCCAGAACCGACTGCCGCTTGGGATCTTTCTGACGCAACTGATAGCTGGTCACCCGCCCGGTGTCGTCGGTAATCAGACGATGGCAGAGCAAGGTCGGGAAGCCCAATTGACGCATCAACGGCTGGGAAAACTCGTAGAACGTGTCCGACAGAATCACCACCTGGAAGCGCTCGCGCAGCCAGTTGACGAACTCGACCGCGCCGTCCAGCGGCTTGAGGGTGGCGATCACTTCCTGGATGTCGGCGAGTTTCAGGCCGTGTTCGTCGAGAATCCGCAGGCGCTGCTTCATCAGCACGTCGTAGTCGGGAATGTCCCGGGTGGTGGCCCTGAGGGATTCGATCCCGGTTTTTTCGGCAAAGGCGATCCAGATTTCCGGGACCAGCACACCTTCAAGATCCAGACAGGCAATTTCCACAAGACACTCCCATTTGTATTGTTTATTGAGTCGAGCGAGGCCGAACTCTAGCGACTCCTCCCCCACCGCGCAACGCAGAGGACGCCCCGAGCAGCACTGCTTTTTGTTACCATCGGCCCCATATAGAGCGCCCAGCGCCACCGACCTGTAGGAAGCCGCCCTGATGAGCCCAACGTTCGACGTCGTGGAACTCGCCACGACCTATGCCAACAAATCCGCCCAGGACATCCTGAAGCTCGCGTTTGCCGAGTTCGGCGATGACCTGTGGATATCTTTCAGCGGCGCCGAGGACGTGGTGCTGGTGGACATGGCCTGGAAGCTGAACAAGAACGTCAAGGTGTTCAGCCTCGACACCGGCCGCTTGCATCCCGAGACCTACCGCTTCATCGATCAGGTGCGCGAGCACTACAAGATCGACATCGAACTGGTGTCGCCGGACTACACCAAACTCGAACCGTTCGTGAAGGAAAAAGGCCTGTTCAGTTTCTACAAGGACGGCCATGGCGAATGCTGCGGCATCCGCAAGATTGAACCGCTGCGCCGCAAGCTGTCCGGCGTAAAGGCATGGGCCACCGGCCAGCGCCGCGATCAGAGCCCTGGCACCCGCAGCGCCGTCGCGGTGATGGAAATCGACACCGCGTTCTCCACCCCGGAACGCACCCTGTACAAGTTCAACCCGCTGGCGCAAATGACCAGCGAAGAGATCTGGGGCTACATCCGCATGCTGGAGCTGCCGTACAACAGCCTGCATGAGCGCGGTTTCATCAGCATCGGCTGCGAACCGTGCACCCGCCCGGTACTGCCGAACCAGCACGAGCGCGAAGGCCGTTGGTGGTGGGAAGAAGCCACCCAGAAAGAATGTGGGCTGCATGCGGGGAATATAATCAGCAAGGCGTAACACTTTTACCTTCCTGCCCTGTGAAATCCCCGGTGGGAGCTAGCCTGCTAGCGATGGCGATATGTCAGTCACAACAACGCTGACTGGTCGACCGCCATCGCTAGCAGGCTAGCTCCCACATTGGCCTGCATCAGGCGCCCAACAAATGTGTACACACGAATGTCACCATCGGTGCCATTTATGTGTGCACTTTTTTGTTTCCGCGCCCCCAAAAGTTACATTCCCCTCCCGACGCAATTCATCTGCGCTTGCCCAATCTGCTCGATAAAAATAAATACCTGTTCAAACGGTCAATTTATATTTTCTATTTTTCAGCAACTTGGCGAAAAGCCATAACAAAACGAAATGAGCAGCGCTTTTCATAGATCCCTCCACTGGCATGGAACTCGCTTAAGTGCATACATGTTTTGTATACAATAACCACAAAACATACACACACTTTAGATCCGCAAGCCTGAAGCGCCCTATCCCGTACAGGCTGCAGATGCCCCGTAACCAATGATATTCGCTACACCGCGACGAAGATTTGTCGAGCCAAGCGCTCATGCACAGTCATCGCGGCGTCGAGCATCAGGAGCCTGCCGGAATGCGTACAAGTCTCTCAAACAACAATATCGCGCTGGATCTACCCTCCTCCCACGCCACCCAAACCGCTTTTGATCCAACACTTGAATCTGTCGTGCTCAGCCCTCGCCTGCACAATAAAGACCTCGCGCCAACCAAGGCCGAAGGCCGACGCTGGGGCCGCTACAGCATCTTCGCGTTGTGGACCAACGATGTGCACAACATCGCCAACTACTCGTTCGCCATCGGGCTATATGCCTTGGGCCTTGGAGGCTGGCAGATTCTCCTGTCTCTGGGGATCGGCGCAGCACTGGTGTATTTCTTCATGAACCTGTCCGGCTACATGGGCCAAAAGACCGGCGTGCCGTTTCCGGTCATCAGCCGGATCAGTTTCGGCATTCATGGCGCGCAGATTCCTGCGTTGATCCGTGCCGTGATCGCCATCGCCTGGTTCGGCATTCAGACGTACCTGGCGTCAGTGGTCTTCCGCGTGTTGTTGACCGCCGTCCACCCCGGATTCGCCGACTACGACCATGACTCGATCCTCGGTCTGTCGACCTTGGGCTGGGTGTGCTTCGTGGCGATCTGGTTCGTGCAATTGGCAATCCTCGCCTACGGCATGGAGATGGTGCGACGTTATGAGGCGTTTGCCGGGCCGGTGATTTTGCTGACCGTCGCCGCCCTCGCCGCCTGGATGTACTTTCAGGCCAACGCAACCATCGCCTGGTCGATCCGTGAACCACTGACCGGGGGCGAGATGTGGCGCAACATCTTTGCCGGTGGCGCGCTGTGGCTGGCGATCTACGGCACGCTGATCCTCAACTTCTGCGACTTCGCCCGTTCTTCGCCGTGCCGCAAGACCATCAAGGTCGGAAACTTCTGGGGCCTGCCGGTCAACATTCTGGTGTTCGCCGCCATCACCGTCCTGCTGTGTGGCGCGCAATTTCAGATCAATGGCCGGATCATCGAAAGCCCGACCGAAATCATCGCCTCGATTCCCAACACATTCTTCCTGGTCCTCGGTTGCCTGGCGTTCCTGATCGTCACCGTGGCGGTGAACATCATGGCGAACTTCGTTGCCCCGGCGTTTGTGCTCAGCAACTTGGCGCCGAAATACCTGACCTTCCGCCGCGCCGGGCTGATCAGCGCGACCATCGCCGTGCTGATCCTGCCGTGGAACCTCTACAACAGCCCGTTGGTGATCGTGTACTTCCTGTCAGGTCTCGGCGCGCTGCTCGGCCCGTTGTATGGCGTGATCATGGTCGACTACTGGCTTGTACGAAAAGGTCAGGTCAACGTGCCGCAGTTGTACAGCGAAGACCCGAACGGCGCTTATTACTACAGCCGCGGAGTCAATTTGCGCGCCGTGGCGGCGTTCATTCCCGCAGCCCTGATCGCCATCGTCCTGGCGCTGGTACCGGGTTTCCACTTGGTGTCGCCGTTCTCCTGGCTGATTGGCGCCGCGATTGCCGGCTTGCTCTACCTGATCATCGCCAAACGCCAACCGCACTACGCCGACGTCAGCGGCGAAGCCATCGCGGTCGACAACGTCAGCCATTAACTCCATCGCGGCCCGGCAGCGTCGGGCCGCAGAACCACCCGCTATAAGGACTTCCCATGCGAATTCTCGTGGTCAACGTCAACACCACCGAATCCATCACCCAGGCCATCGCCCGCTCGGCCCAGGCCGTGGCCGCACCCGGAACGGAAATCGTCGGCCTGACGCCCTTCTTCGGTGCCGACTCCATCGAAGGTAATTTCGAAAGCTATCTGGCCGCTATCGCTGTCATGGATCGGGTGATGTCCTACGACCAACCCTTCGATGCCGTGATCCAGGCCGGCTATGGCGAACACGGCCGCGAAGGTCTACAGGAATTGCTCAACGTGCCCGTGGTGGACATCACCGACGCTGCGGCGAGCACCGCGATGTTCCTCGGTCACGCCTATTCGGTCGTCACCACGCTCGACCGCACCGTGCCGCTGATCGAAGATCGCCTGAAACTCTCCGGGCTCTGGGACCGCTGCGCTTCGGTGCGAGCCAGCGGTCTGGCGGTACTGGAACTGGAACACGAACCACAACGCGCATTGGCGGCCATCGTGCATCAAGCCGAGTTGGCGGTGACCCAGGACAAAGCCGAAGTGATCTGCCTGGGCTGCGGCGGCATGGCCGGGCTGGATGAGCAGATTCGCCAACGTACCGGCGTGCCGGTGATTGATGGTGTGACGGCGGCAGTAACCATTGCCGAGTCGTTGGTGCGGCTGGGATTGTCGACCTCGAAAGTGCGGACTTATGCGACACCGCGGCCAAAGAACATCATTGGCTGGCCGCAGAAGTTTATGCGATAGACCGCGTTATCGTTCATCGCGGGCAAGCCCGGCTCCCACAGCTTTTGTGGGAGCCAGCCTGCTGGCGATGGCCACACCTCGGTCTACAGCCATGCTCAAATTGCACTGAACCTCTGCCCCAACCCCTGCTCCGCAAACTGCTCAATAATGAAATCGACAAACGCCCGGGTCTTGCCCGGCAGCAGTTTGTGCTCCGCGTAGTAGATCGAAATACTGCCGTCATCGATGTACCAGTCCGGCAAGACTCGCTGCAACGTGCCCGCCTCCAGATAATTCACCGCGAACGGCATGCTCACAAGCGCAATGCCCAGGCCTTGTGCTGCTGCGGCGCATGCCGCATCCGAATCGCTCATGGTCATTCGCGCCTTGATCATCAACGGGCGGCAGTGTTGGGGGCTGCGGCCGATCAACTGCCAGGAACGCACGCGTCCGGTTTGCGGCGACCGGATCAGGATGCCGTCGTGATGCTGAAGATCCTCCGGCTCCGTGATCGCTTCATGTCGCGCAAGATAATCTGCAGAAGCCAGCAACACCCGATGCGCCGGTGCCAGCTTGCGTGCAACTACGCCTTGGGGCAGCTCAAAGCCACCACCAATCGCCGCATCGAAACCCTGGCCGATCAGGTCGACCTGACGATTGTCGAAATGCCAGTCCGGATTGATCGCCGGAAAGCGCCGTAGAAACTCGCCAAGCAGCGGCACGACATATAACCTCCCGAACACCGTGCCCATGCTGACTTTCAAAGTCCCCGCCGGCCGCCCTTCGGCGTTGGCCAGATGGGCCACGGCGTTCTGGATGGTCGTCAGGCTGGCACTGACCTGACTCAAGAACAACTGACCGGCCTCGGTCAGCGTCAGGCTGCGAGTGCTGCGCTGAAACAGCCGCACACCCAGTCGTGCTTCCAGTTTGGCGACGCTTTTACCCACCGCCGCCGGCGTCAGACTCAAGCGCCGCGCGGCTTCGGCGAAGCTGCCGACTTCGGCACTGCGTACAAAGCATTCGATACTGCTGAAGGTTTCCATGGCGCATCACTATAAACTTCTGGTTTACACAGACTATAGCAATTACCGTCTACACAGCCTGCAATCCTGAATCGATACTAGGCTCCATCAACCGGGACATCTCGCCTCGGGACTTGGAGATCGATATGACTACTCAGAACCTCAGCGGCAAAGTGGCATTGATTCAAGGCGGTTCCCGGGGCATCGGCGCAGCCATTGTCAAACGCCTGGCCGCTGAAGGCGCGACCGTTGCCTTCACCTACGTCAGCTCCACGGCAAAGGCTGAAGAACTGCAAAACACCATCATCGCCAACGGCGGCAAGGCCCTGGCCATCAAGGCTGACAGTGCCGATGCCGAAGCCATTCGCAACGCCGTAACCGCGACGGTAGAGACCTTTGGTCGACTGGATATCCTGGTCAACAACGCTGGTGTGCTGGCCGTTGCGCCGCTGGAAGATTTCAAACTCGAAGATTTCGACCAGACCCTGGCCATCAACGTACGCAGCGTGTTCATCGCCACCCAGGCCGCGGCCAAACACATGACCGAGGGCGGCCGGATCATCAACATCGGCAGCACCAACGCCGATCGCATGCCCTTCGCGGGTGGCGGCCCGTACGCCATGAGCAAATCGGCGCTGGTCGGCCTGACCAAGGGCCTGGCCCGTGACCTCGGCCCTAAAGGCATCACCATCAACAACATGCAACCGGGCCCGGTCGATACCGACATGAACCCGGCCGATGGCGACTTCGCCGACAGCCTGATCCCGCTGATGGCTGTAGGGCGTTATGGCAAAGCCGAAGAGATCGCCAGTTTCGTCGCCTACCTCGTCGGTCCCGAGGCCGGCTATATCACGGGTGCGAGCCTGACCATCGACGGTGGTTTTGGCGCCTGATGAGTTAAACGCAATCCAAATGTGGGAGCGGGCTTGCTCGCGAAAGCGGTGAATCAGTCAACATAAGTGTCGACTGATACTCCCTCTTCGCGAGCAAGCCCGCTCCCACATTTTCCGTGTCACGCCCACTCAAGCGCCGGCAAGCCAAACGCACTCGGCTTGAAGGCTTTCAGCGTACGAAGAATGCCATCGGCGTGTGCGTATTTTTCATCGGCCATGGCCGCATCCGGAATCGCAATCGCCGTCATCCCCGCCGCTTTCGCCGCCGTGACACCGAACGGCGAATCCTCGAACACCAGGCAATCCTGCGGTGCGACACCCAAACGCCGCGCTGCGGTGAGGAAGATGTCCGGCGCTGGTTTGGCCGCGCCGACTTCCGGATCATCGGCAGTGACGATGAAATCGAACATAGAGAACCAGTCGCGGTGCAACGTGGTTTTCTGGCCGAACGACTGACTCGACGAACTGGTGCCCACCGCAATGGGAATGTTGTGAGCCTTCAGATGCCGGACCAGTTCCTGTGCGCCAGGCATCGCCTGCGCTGTAGGAAAACGCTCGCGCATCAACGGCTCGCGGATCAGCAGAAACTCTTCGGCTGTAATCGGCAATTCCAGCGCCTCGACCACATAACGTGCGAGGTCACCAGCACCGCGACCGATGATGTGTTGCTTGAGGCTCCAGTCGAAGGTCCGCCCGTAACGCCCGGCAATGATCGACGTCACCTCGGTGTAAATGCCCTCGGTATCCAGCAGCAAGCCGTCCATATCGAAAATCACGGCCTTGATCGGGCCGAACTCATCCAGCGCTGCATTCATCGCATCTGATCCGTTTTCAATGACATCCCAGGCGGCTCAGGTGCGGCCGGCTCCGTGATTGATTAAAGGGTTCAGCAGCATAGCGGGCGGCGGCGACATGGAGCAACGGGCAAAACCCGAGCCGCGCAGACGCGATATCGATGATTTAGCGATTCGCCCTACGCCAAATACCGTTTTTCCCGACTTCTTTCTCGATTGATCCATCGCAGAGTTTCGCGCTCCCTCTTCACTCGAGCGAAAGACCGCGAATGTTCGATCCCGACAAGCTGCTGGCCCTGAACAACACCATCGGCTTGCTGGTGATGGCTGCGATGAACCCGCAGCAGCCGGACATCGAAGCGCTGCTCGGTGATTTCCGTCTCTGTCTCAACGATTACGAAGCCTGGGCGGAAAACTTCTGGGCGGGCGGGACGCTGGATGTCGAGCAGGTGTTCGAGGTCGGCCATGAAGTCCGCCTCAGCGCACCGAAAAAATCCACCACTCCCGTCAGTTCAACGGTTGCCATGTGCCCGGCCAACGGCCCGCTGACCCTGGTGCACATGTTTGAAGCCGCGCGCTTCGTGCCCATCGGTAATACGCCGGTGATGCTTGAGCCGTTACTCAATGAAGGCCAGGGCCAACCGCAATATGGCAAACCGATTCATAAAACCATCGGCCCCAGCGGCATCCTTGAAGTCGCCGACTGCTGGCGCGGCGATCGCTATCGCATCACCTTTTTTCCCAACGTCACCCGCGATCACGTCAAGACGCTTTACGACTCCTATCAGGGCGTCCTCGGCGAGCTTGAGGGCTGGTTGCGCAATGAATGGAGCACCGAGTTTCAACCGTTGTGGGCCGGGTTTTCCCAGGCAGACTTCGTTGAACGCTACGGCATGCTGCAACGCGCTGACTGGCGCGGTTTCGAGAACTCGCTGCACGGTTTGTGGGATGACGTTAAGCAGCTCTACGCCCTGATCTCCGACCTCCAGGCCAATAGCGAAAAGCTCCTGGAGTACTTGAGCGAAGCGGAGGTTGAGGCGCTGCTGAAGGCGTCGTCCGAAACCATCGCCAATGTGTTGCTGGTGCTTAGCGACGAGCCATTGATGTTCATTCATCTGGCGGCTTTCACCAGTTGGCTGCGGATGCTGCCGCCGCAATACATCGCTGAAGTCGTGGCGCAAGTTCGCACAGAGCTGTTGATCAGTTTCCTGCTGGTGCGCTTGACCGGTCCTACAGGCTTGAGGCTCGGCATCAGCGCCAAGGTGCTCAACAAGATCAAGTCCGAGCGTGCTCGGCGTTGGTTGGCTGCGGCGGGTTTACGGCTGTCGGAGCTGGCGAGGCGCTCTGACCTGACCACTCATGCGAGCGCACTCAAGCCGTTGATGCTCAATGCCCGGAACGCGCAGCTGAGGCCTGCGCCAGCGGTGCCTCTGCAGATCAGTGCGGCAGGAGCAGCGGATGTATTGGTGGACAATCCGGTCGCCATTGCTCGCAATAAATCCGAAGCCAAGACTCGGCTGGGCCGGCAGGAACATCGGGATGATGTTCCTGTTCAGGCGAAAAACCCCAACGGCGACAGCGCCGATTCCGCGGATCGCACCGCCACCCATGGCTGCCCGGTATCGCTGGTCAGCGGCGAAGAACTGTTGACCCTGACTGACGGTGTGCTGGATGGGCTGCTGCCGTTCGAGTTCACCCGTTTGTATCGCACCAGCGCCGTGGAACTCGACGGCGGCCTCGGTTTTGGCTGGAACCATTCGCTGGCCCAGCGCCTGGAAATCGACGGCGACACGGTCACCTGGATCGATGCGGAAAACCGTCGCACGCCGTTTCCGCTGCCGAGCCTGACGCGTCCGGCGATCCACAACAGCCTGTCGCGGGCGGCGATCTACCTTGGCGAGGAGCCGGAGGAACTGGTTGTCGCCTTGGCCGGCGAGTCGGTGCGCTTTTTCCATTTTCTGGGTGGGCGCTTGAGCGCGATCAGCGATGCCTATGGCAATCGTCTGAGCGTGCAGCGCGATTTTTCCGGGTGCATTCAGCGCCTGGACAACGGCGCCGGGCGTTGCCTGTGGTTGCGTTACGAGCGTAACCATTTGGTCGCCGTCGACTACCAGCGCTTTCACCTCGGCGACGACCAGCCGCCGGCCTGGCGCACCGAGCAGACGCTGGTGACTTATCGCTACGACGCGCGCTGGCGATTGATCGAAGCGACGAATGCCGCCGGTGAAAGCGAACGCTACGACTACGACGAGCAGCAGGTGATCCTGCAACGGCAGCTGGCCGGTGGCGCGAGTTTCTACTGGGAGTGGGAAAGGGCCGGCAAGGCTGCCCGATGTATCCGCCACTGGGCCTCGTTTGCGCAGATGGACACCCGTTACCGCTGGGACGGCGACGGCGGTGTGGTCCTGAAACACGCCGATGGCAGCGAAGAGGTTTACCTCCACGACTCGCAGGCACGGCTGGTGCGCCGGGTCGCGGCCGACGGCGGTCAGCAGCACAAGGCCTACGACGCACAGGGCCGTTTGCTCGCCGAGCAGGACGCGCTCGGCGCGATCACTGAATACCGCTACGACGAGCTCGGACGGCTGATCGCGCTGATTCCGCCGGAAGACGAACCGACGTCCTACGAGTACCGCAACGCTTTCCTGCACGCGCGTTATCGCGGTAAGGCCAAGTGGACCTACCAACGCAACGCCCAGGGTGATGTCACCTGGCTGATCGATCCCGATGGCCAGAGCACCTACCACGAGTACGACGGACAAGGGCGCTTGCTGGCGATCCGTTACCCGGACCACAGCCGCCATGTGTTCGAGTGGAACGACCTCGGCCAGTTGCTGAGCGAAACCCTGCCCGACGGCGGGCGCCGGCAGTTTGCCTACGATGCGTTGGGGCGGCGGACGACGGCTGAGGACGAACACGGCGGGGTCAGCCGCTACCAGTGGGATGCCGTCGGCCGTCTGTTGCAGACGACCGCGCCGAGCGGCGCCAGTCGCCAGTTCAGCTACAACGCCTACGGCCGGATCACCGCTGAAACCGATGAACTGGGGCGGGTCACCCGGTTTGAGTACGCGGACGATCTGCACCTGGTCAGTCGGCGGATCAACCCCGACGGCAGCGAACTGAAGTACCGCTACGACCACGCGCAGCTGCTGTTGACCGAGATCGAAAACGAAGTCGGCGAGCGTTATCGGCTGGACTACACACCAAACGGCTTGATCCGACAGGAAAGCGGCTTCGACGGCCGGCGCACCGCCTATGCCTACGACCTCAATGGCCATTTGCTGGAGAAAACCGAGTTCGGCGATGACGGCTCGCAACTGATCACCGCTTACCAGCGCGACGCCGCCGGACGGTTATTGGTCAAAACCCTGCCCGACGGGGTCAAGGTCGAGTACCGCTACGACGGATTGGGCCGGCTGGTCAGCGTCGATGACGGCCAGGATCACCCGCTGGAGTTCGAGTACGACGTTCATGACCGACTGATCACCGAACATCAGGGCTGGGGCACCCTGCGTTATGGCTACGACGTCAGCGGCCAGCTCAAGCACCTGCGTCTGCCGGACAACAGCCGTCTTGAATACCACCGCGCCAAGGGTGGGGCGCTGACGGCCATCGACCTGAACGGCACGCGACTGACCCATCATCAATTTGAATTCGGTCGTGAAAAAAGCCGTCAACAAGGCCTGCTGCATAGCGACTATGCCTACGACGACCAGGGCCGTTTGCAGGCTCATGCCGTCAGGCAAAACCAGCGTCCGCTGTACCGCCGCGATTATGCCTACAGCGCCAACGGCAACCTCGCACAGATCAGCGACACGCGCCACGGCCCACGGCGCTACCAGTACGACCCGCTCGACCGCCTGACCGGCGTGCGCCACGCCCGCGAGCAGGCCCCGGAAAACTTCACTCACGATCCGGCCGGCAACCTGCTGATCCACGACCGCCCCGGCCCCTGGCAGCTCAAGGGCAACCGCCTGCGCCGCCACGCCGACCGCCATTACGACTACGACGCCTACGGCAACCTGATCCGCGAACGGCGTGGCCACGACGTCACCGAATACCGCTACGACGGCCAGCACCGCCTGATCGGCCTCACCTTGCCCGACGGCCGCACAGCGAGCTACCGCTACGACGCCTTCGGCCGCCGCATCAACAAAACCGTCGACGGCCAGACCACGCAGTTTTTCTGGCAAGGCGACCAACTCGTCGCCGAAAGCGGCCCCAACCACTACCGCAGCTACCTCTACGAACCGGGCAGCTTCCGCCCGCTGGCCATGCTCGACGGCAAAGGCCCGAAAAAAGCCTGCCCGTTTTATTACCAACTGGACCACCTCGGCACCCCGCAGGAACTCACCGACTACGGCGGCGAAATCGTCTGGTCGGCCAAATACACCGCCTACGGCAAAGTCAGCCAAATCACCCACGGCGGCGGCGAACAGCTGGAACAACCGCTGCGCTTCCAGGGCCAATACTTCGACGCCGAAAGCGGCTTGCACTACAACCGCCACCGCTATTACCACCCGGATATCGGGCGCTATCTGACGCCGGATCCGGTGAAGCTGGCCGGCGGACTCAACCAGTATCGGTACACGCCGAATCCGACGGGGTGGGTGGATCCGTTGGGGTTGAGTGGGAAATGTCCGGGGGCGAGTAAGCCGGGTTGCTCGGCGCCGGACAGTGTTGCTGGGGCTAAGGTTGATGTTGGAGAGCCCAATACGCCCTCTCCATCCCCAAAAAATCGTTACTTGTATCGAGGAGACTCACGAGAGTCTTGGGAGATCTTTGAAGCCGGATTTGAACCTTTAGGAGAGAGTATGGATATCTTTTTACACGCACGGGATAACCGAAACCCTCCAAGCTTTTTTGTCAGTACCTCCACCTCCGAAACGGAAGCTATAAAATTTGCAACCGGTCACGGGTTTGAAGACGGGTTCGTTTATGCAATAAAAAATATTCGTGGGATAGATGTAAACAAAAAGCTCGGCGTTCTTTCACCTCACAAGAGAGAGGTTGAAATTGCTATGCCGGGAGGAGTAGAGAGCAAAGATATTCTCGGCGTCACCCCTGTACGTGCCGATGGCAGCTACGAAGGTTATTCAATCCCTAACCCGCATAGGAAGTGGCCATGAAAACAATAGAGATACCGACTACAACTCATGGGGTAAGACAAAGGGCTGTGATCGAATGCGACCGACAAAAGCGGACGCTAACCTTCGTCATGGAAAATGGCTCACGCAAAACATACACAGCTCAAGATCTGTATGAATGCCTCGGACTCTTACGAGCCGACTTTCCAGAAACAAAATTCTTATGCAAGGGAGCCAAACTCAACGTTCACCCATCGAGAATGTCATCACAAATGTCTGCCGGATTAGTGGCCTATGAGCTTCATCTTGGAAGACCAAGCGAGTCGGAGGATTCGATTAACATTTTCGACTATGAAGAAGAAGACATCACAAATGATATTCAGCAACAAAGGGATTTCTACCAATGCTGGATTGACTCTTTGAAGCAATAAGCAGGATGTGCGTGAGTTGCGGCTAGCGCCCTAGCATGGGGTGCTAGGGTCGAGTTACGCCCCCTACAACACACAAAAAGCCCAGCTACAGCCGGGCTCGAACAACTCATAACCCATATCAAACTAACCACCCGACTTTCCGTCTGTACTCCCCGAAGTCCCACCACGCCCTTCCGAACTACCTGATCCTGCAGACCCACTCCCAGAGTCGCTCCCCATCGAACTCCCACCACTCATGGATCCACTTCCTGACCCCGGGCTAGTGCTGCTCCCGTTTGCATCACCACCATTCCCACCACCAATCGACCCCGGCGGTAGTGCATTCTCGGGCCCAGAGCCCGCATTCATTTCCGTGGACGGCGGCATCCCGCCCTTGTCGACGGGTGCGTCGCTGCCGGAATACGCCGCTAATGAACTCAGCGATAACAATCCGGCCACCGTCAAAGCAGTCAATGTTGACCTGTTCATGACGAGTCTCCTTTGAAAGTTGCTTACCTGACTTCTGGCACCAGTCACTTTTCAAGGGTGCCGCTCAATCGACGAGCGGCAGCTCGACACCGGGCGATTCAACTGGGTTCGCCGGAGCAATCCTTGCCGGCTATATCCGGATCCTCCGGGGTCGCCTCAACATCAGTGCCCTTCACGTCGTCGTTGGGAACCTGCTCGACACCCGCATCGTCGTCGGGTGGACGCTGGTCGCGACTCAAGGGGTCAGTCGGTGAAGGCAACGGATATTCCGGGGTATCGTCAATGTCGGAGTCTTTAGGGTCAACATTCATCGTGCACCTCTCAAAGAGCCTGAAAAGCAGGCCCTGATCTTTCGAGAAAGGTGCAACGTGGAGGTTCGATCAGAAAGACAACCGGTTAACTAGACCAAAGACTCAGTTAGTCGTCTTCTCCATCATCGTCCTCTTCTTCAAACTCAAGGTTTCCGACGTCACCCGCGTCATCGGAATCGTTGAGCGGCACTGTCGCGTCATCCATCAAGGAACCCGGGTCTTCATTGCCTGGATCGTTGATGAACGGCAGCCCGCTCGGACCTTTTTGTTCCTTGCCTTCGGTTTCCGGGGTCATGGTGTGCCTCACTTAGTCAGGATGTATAACTGCGACCGAATCAGTGATGTTTGTTTTTATGCTTGTTCTTGTGTTTATGACCGCCACCGGAATGGGAGCTACCGTTGTCGCTTCCCAGATTGTTGCCGACTGCACCACCCGCCGCCCCACCGAGGCCTGCACTAATGGTCGAACCCGTGGAGCCGCCGAGGCTATTGCCGATCACGGATCCACCCGCCGAGCCCAAACCACCGCCCACTGCCGCTTCTGTGCGACTGCCCTTGGGCGCGCCAACCGCGCTACCGGCCGCACCGCCGACACCGGCGCCAATCGCCGCACCTGTGCTGCCACCCATTTGTCCACCGACCACATTACCCAGCGCACCGCCCAGACCACCGCCGACCGCCGCGGTGCCGTCGCCGGCCGCCATGCCCAATTGAGAGAGGAACAATCCAAAAACAAATGCGGGCAACGTCAAATGTCGATTTGTTGCTTTGCCTTTGGTTTTCGGGTTCATGGCACGCCTCACTTCTTCAGGGGTATGCAAGATTTGAGGCGATGTCCCGAGAAACGTTCAAAAACGAAAAAGCCCGGCATATAGCCGGGCTCTTCTAAAGGATCAATCTGATCAGTGACGCTTGTGACCTTTGGCCAGGTTGCTGCCGACGCCGCCGCCCAGTGCGCCACCCAGGCCTGCACCAATAGTCGAGCCGGTCTTGCCGCCCAGGCTGTTGCCGATCACCGAACCACCGGCAGCGCCAACGCCACCGCCGATGGCAGCGCTGGTACGGTGGCCTTTTTTGGCAGCAACGGCACTGCCTGCTGCGCCGGCTACACCAGCACCAATGGCTGCACCGGTGCTGCCGCCCATGCTCTGGCCCACAACGTTACCCAGCGCGCCGCCCAAACCGCCACCAATGGCGGCAGTGCCGTCGCCAGCCATTGCACCTTGTGCAACCAGAAGACCCAGAACCAGAGCAGGCAGTGTGAAACGCATGACAAAAACCTCAAAAAATAGGGTGTAAACAAAGGGGGGAGATTGAATGCTTTAGAGGAGAAAAAGTCCAGACATGCGCGCGCTCAACCTCGTTGTTGGCGACGGTTGGACAGCGTTTATGGAAAAGGTTTTATCGCAGACAAAAAAAAGCCCGCTGGGGAACGGGCAGGGTGTTGCTTCTAACGGATGAGTTGAGCCTACGCAGGGCCTTGTGAAAACTTTGTGAAATCCTTTTGGTTTAAATATTCATTCACATAATCCATCACGCACAAAAAACCCCGTTCGATGACGGGGTTCACTTGCAGGTCCATTACTTCTTGACCGGGGCCGATACCTTGGGAAGAAATTTGCCCTTCAGCACCCGGCACGCCCGGGTCTTGATCTTGTCGACCTCGGTCTGGTCCTCACCGAAACTGGCCACATATTCAGTCTGGCCGCACTGCACGAAATTGTTGATCGGAAACTCTGCGCCGTCGTCCTCGATATACGGATCAGCCATCTCATCACCCCTCTCAAAAACGGGATCGACACCGGCAAGCCCTATTTGCCCGAAATAATATCGATCACCAAGGATTTTGAGACTAGCCGGTCATTACTGGACTTGCCGTTCAGATTGTCCAAAGCCCGACGAGTGGCCCATCTCTGGATCAGCGTAATTTGACCGCCGTCCCCGTCACAAATACCACCACCATCCCGCCCTTGCCGGCAGGCATGCTGATCTCAAAATCGAGGCCCACCACTGCATCCGCCTGAAGTGTCCGCGCCCGTTCCTTGATCTCGTCAGTGGCCTGCTCACGCGCTTCCTTCAACGCACGCTCCAGCGTCTGCGAACGCCCACCGAAGATGTCCCGCATCCCGGCGAACATATCGCGGATGACGTTGACCCCCTGCACCGACTCGGCGCTGACGATGTCCAGATAAGCCGTAATCTGACGGCCTTCGACCGAATGGGTTGTGGTCGTGATCATTGGATTTCCTTGCTGTTCAGATAGTGAGCCAACGCATCAAACGCCGGCAAAGTTACTGGATCATTGGCCGAGTTGCCGGCAACCGGATGCGAGGCGTAGCGGACAATCACCATCTCGGCCCGCGGGTCTACATAGATTCGTTGCCCATGAACGCCCCGCGCCATATACGCCCCGCCCTCCTTGTCCGTCACCCACCACATCGATCGGTAACTCCAGCCTTTCAACAACTCAAAACCCGCCTGAGCGAAAGCCTGCTTGTCGCCGCCACGGCGAATGTCGTCCAGCACCGCTTTGGGCACGATTTGCTGACCGTTGAACCGGCCATCGTTACGCAACATCTCGCCAAACCGCGCCAGGTCACGCAGTCCCGTATTCAAACCGCCACCAGCGAACGGAGTGCCGATGGAGTCCACGGTGAAATAGGCATCCTGCTCCGCGCCTAATCGACTCCAGATCTTTTCCGACAACAATTGCGCCACATTACGCCCGGTGGCACGGGAGATAATCCAGCCCAATACGTCGGTGTTGACGGTTTTGTAGGCGAACACTTTGCCATGCTCGCCTTGCGGTGTAACGGTCTGCAAAAACTCGTAGTAACTGCGCGGACCGCTGTAGTCCCTGGGTTTAGGCAACGGGCTGCCAGCTTTTGCATGAGCCCAGACTTCGGCGTTCGGGTCCGCGTAGTCTTCGCTGTATTGCAGGCCTGTGGTCATGTCGAGCACCTGCCGCACCGTGGCGTTGCCAAATGCGGAAGACGCCAACTCCGGTACGTAATCGCTCACCTGTCTGCCTGCATCGATTTGCCCTTGCGCCACCAGCATCGCCCCCAACGTGCCAATCACAGACTTGGTCACCGACATCGCGGCGTGCTGCCCATCGGGTTTCAGAACGCCGAAGTAGCGCTCGTAAACAATCTGGCCGCGATGCATCACCACGATTCCGTCGGTGTAAGTGGCGGCAAGGGATTGCTCCCAGGTCATGGCAGTTTTCGTCCCGATCGGGATGAAGCTGATGGCATCGATGTCCTTGCGCAAGGCGATCGCAAGGGGAACCGGCGCACCCAGCCCTCGCGAAACATTGATCGTCGGCATTAGCTGGCGAAAATTCGAAACACTCCAGCGCATCGCCGGGAACTGGAAATAGCTGCCATCTTCGAAACGCACGGTCCGATCAGGCGGCGGCGGAGAGCCGACCATCCAGCCCAGCGTGGCCGGGTCGCTGGCAGCGGCGTCGGGAAAGACTATGGAAGTAGATGCGTTGGCGAGTGATGGCGCGATGCACAACAGGGCAGCGAAGATGCGCGTGGCTGTGCCGTCAATAGCGGCGTGAAGACGTGACATGATATCGATTCCGTTCGAAGAGCAGGTATTAGAGGAGCTTGATCAATACCGCTGTGACAGTCGCCACCGTACCAATCAAGCCAGTGGCTACAGCCACCGGGTACCAGAAAGTTTCCCGGGTCATCTTGCCAGCTTCGCCGTTCAGCTTGCGCTGCTCAGCCATCAGCCTGACGATTTCCACATGAATCTTTTCCAGCTCCGCCTGCTTCATGGTGAGTTCCTGCATACCGTGCGCGGATCCGTTCGGGTGAATGGGCATGTCAGGAGCGCTGCCCTTTGATTCATCTTGTACCTCAACGAAGGCGCAAAACGAATCCCCTGCGAAAACGCCCTGAAGACCAGGCTATGGGCGATTCCAACTGCGCGCATGAAAGCGGGCAGTCCATTCTGTGGCACTCTCCGATCCCTTTCTTACGATATTGGAAGGACTCCCACGCATCAAAGGCAGCTCACTACTGTTCCCAGGTTCCCGCAAAGGTCGACCGATTAGTGATATGGCCATGCTGATGGCACTGCGTCGCATGGACCAAAAGAACCTGGAAGATGGAGGTAAAGGCTGGCGCGATAACAACGATAGAGTCATCACAGCTCACGGCTTTCGCAGTACCTTTAGGGACTGGGCGGCTGAATGTATGCAGCATGCACGTGAAGTCTGTGAAATGGCTTTGGCTGCAGATCAGCGACGCTTTATGAGTATCCCGGCAATATTGCGCGGCACCTGAGCTTCAGCAGGTTTGTTGGCCCAAATCAGCCAGTTTTCAATCAGCTGTAGCTGGCGCACCACCGACTCGAACTGCCGTGCCGAAATGCGCTGACCGGCCAACGCGTCGTCGTAGCTATCATTCAGCTCTCGTTCGGTATGCACTACCAGCCTCGGTATTGCACTGCCTTTGGTGACACTGATCAACCAGTGAGTCAGCCACACATCCGCCTTCATCACCGCATCAAACACGCCGAAGGTGCGTTTGTAACGCGCCTGCGCTTCCGCTTCGCAGCGCTCAAGGTCGGTAATCGACGGCGGCGCAGTGACGCACATGATTTCCAGCTGAATGCGGTTGAGCATGGCATACGGATTCCAGTCCGGCTGATCGCGGTTTTCGCCGACGCCATAGGCCTTCCAGGCGGCTTCCAGACTCTGCTTGATGACCTTTTCCAGCGCTTTGCTGCGGCCCTGAATATTGCCCTGCAGCAAGGATATGTGAGCCTTGCGTTTGAGCGCGCGGCCACGCATGACCTGACGCCGGGCAAGCGCCGTCCCCCGGATGTCCTCACACATTTCACTCAAGCGATCGGCACGGGTAATAGCCGCGTCAATCAAGCTGCCGGCCAGTTTGAAATCACCTCCCCCCATGCCAAACGGCGGCGCTGCCATCAGATAAGCCTGACGCACTTCAACATCAATCAGTTTTTCCGCAGCGGTCATGGGCACACAGCCACGGCCATTGAAGTGTGCCAGCGCCAGTAAAAACGCATCGCGCGACGAAGTCAGCGCCGTTGCTTCATCCCACTCGCTATACAACAAGCCCAGCCCGTACTGCACTTCAGCCTGATTGACCCAGCTTTCCGGCAATCCTTCCAGGCGCTTTTTCACCTGACCGGACAGTTGTTCAAAGCCAATGGCTGCCGCTGCCGAATCAGGGTTGGCGGCTGACAGTCGTTGCCCCTCCAGCCAGTCGAGCAGTTCTGGCGATCCACGTAAACAGCTGGTGTTGCAGTCGCCGGGTGGCAGTAACCTGAGCTGGAACAATGGATCGCCATAGGCTTGGTAGGCGCCCCAGGTATTGCATCCGGGAAACTGCTCGAGGGTATCCAGACGGGCGCAGGTGATGGCTTCGGCAAAGTGATCGCCATGAATCGCCAAACGATTGAAGAAGGTTTCAGAGAAGCAGCATGCGGCACTGTCATCCACCTCCCAGCCCGCTGCCACTACGCAGCGCACGCCCATGTTGATCAGCTCTTGGGCAAGGCTTGCCGCCAGGCGGTTACTGCCCGGTTCACTGCTGGTGACTTTGCCCAGATGGCAGCAACTGAGGAACACCAGATCTGGCACGGTTTCCATACGGTCGATTTCGGAGGCAGTCAGCAGTAGGCCATCGGACAGCACCACCCCACTGCGCAGTTGGCCGTTGCTATCCCTGCTGCGGAATACGCCATGGGCACAAATCACCAGCACCCGGTAAGGCCGGGCAAACAGCTGATCGAACACCTCCACGGCACTGGCGCCACCGGCCAGGCTCCAGGTGGCATAGCCGGCGCCTTCCAGCACCCGGCTGACCGCCTGACTTTCACGCAAGGCGCCGGGCAGGTCCAGCAGACGCTCCGGCCACGGTCCGTCGCCTTTAGGTCGGAACTGTTTGAAGTAGCCGTGGGTGTCCGGGTTGCCGATCACACAGGCATTCATCAGGTCGGAGCGGACCACTTCGCGCCGGTACTGCTGGGTGATGAACTGACGCACCAGACGCGTGCGTTTGATCATCGGCACGCCATCAGTTTCGAGCATTTCCCAGGGCAAGTTGGCGCTGCTGTCATCGAGCACCAGAATCAAGTTGTCGGATTTGCGCACGGCGCTTTTGAAGCTCAAAGGCAACATCAACTGGAACAGGCTGTTGCCGAAGAAAGCAGTGGCGTCGTAGCGGGTGCTGTTCGGCCCGCGCAGAGCGCTGTCGACCATCTTCTCCAGAAGCCCGGGCTGACGTTGATCAATCACCGCCTCAACGCGGGCACGCTGGCCCATGTACAGGTAGTTCAAGCGTTGTGCCGGCCTGTCGAAACGAGTCTCGCCTCTGCCTGCATGCTCACTGTTGCGCCCTTGATGATCGGCGCTGCTGACCTGCAGGCGTGGCCAGTAATCACCAGGCGGCGTGACATTCAGGCGCGGCCTGGCGCCTTCGCCGAACTGCACCGCCTGCGCCACTTCCAGGCGGCTGTTGAGTCGTTGCAGCTCACCTGCCAGTTCGCGGTCCAGGGTGGCGACGGCGTAGCTGGCACAGATCGCCGCGTCGACAAACACTTCGACGATGTCCAGCCGGGTGACCAATGCCGGGCGCCCTTTGGGGCCTGCACACACCGCTGCGTACTCACGGTTGGCCTGCAACACGCCGAGGGTGATGGCGCGAATCGACTCATCCACGGTCAACTGCGCGCTGGAATTGGTGCCCAGTAGCAGGCTGGCGATATGCAGCTCCAGGCGCGCGTCGGGTTTGTCCGGGTCATCCATGCGAGTGACCTGCGCATACTGGTCCACGGCATTGAGCAAGTATCGCAGCACACCACCGCGCACCGCCTGGGTGACCACCTCGGCGGTCAGCTCGCCCATCTCGCCAAGGCCGACCATCAGCGCCCCCCGGCCTGTACCGCGGCTGACCTCGGCGGCGGTGCGCGGCACCAGCACCACGGTGGCGTTGCCCAGTTCACCGGAGTACAACCCGAGGCGCTGACGTTGCGACAGCGCGCCGCTGACCAGGGTCTGGTCGATGGCCGCTTCGGCACCGGAAATCGGGTCGCCACGGTAATGGCCGCAAATCAGCGGCACCTGCACGCAGCTCAGGTTCATCGCCAGCACATTGACCTGCAGGGTGCTCAGCTCCGGCTTCGGTTCCAGGCTGTTGCTGCTGCCCAGTACCTGGTTGAGCAACTGGGTATCAGACGGATACGCCGGTGGCCCGCCGCGATAGCTGATCAATGCGCTGGAGCGCTCGCCAGCACGGCTGCTGGGCAGGCGCTGCAGGCGGGTTGGCGTACGCCCCAGCAGCAGGCTCTCGATCTGGGAGAAATAGTGCGGTGTGGAGGCCAGCTCACCGTGCACCACCGGCATATACCAATAACGGCTGTCAGGCAGGTTACCCAGTTTGCCGGAACGCCAAGTTACGGTGCCGTCACCTTGGGTGGTGCCGCGCAGCATCACTTCCTTGCCGCTGGTATCCAGACCACAAGGGGTGTTCTTGCCCTGACCGTACACATAGCTAACGCGGTCATGGTTGAGGTCGACCCAGCTCGAGTCCGCCAGCAGTTGCCAGTAGGTGCCCACCCGCTCAAGCACGTCGGCACCGGGACGTGCGCCAAGTTCGTCACCGAACCAGAAGTCATCGTTTTTAAGCGCCAGCTCGCTCCAGCTGGCAGCGCCGAACAAATCGACCGGGCTGCGGCCCCCGATGTCTTCGAAATCGGGGGCTGGCAACAGGTGCAGCGCCCCCGGGAAACCAGCAATGATCTGCAGAATCTTCTGCAGCTTGTTCTTAAGGTCTACGCGCGCCAGCATGCGGATGGTATCGGACTGCCCCAGCAGCGTTTCCACCATGGAGTAGGCGCCGTGGTTCGGAGTGCCGAGCATCACTACCAGGCCGTCAGCCTTTTTGACCAGATCGGCCCAGAGCGTCGGATCCTGTTTGAATGCCGCGCGAATCACCAGTCCGCCCATGCTGTGGGCGAGCAAGCGGATGCTACGGTTCGGATAGGTGGCCAGTGCCTCGCGCAACTTCACCGCCAGTTGCGTGCCCAAATCCTCCAGCGGTTGACGCCAGTCATAGGGGTGGGGAATGACCTCGTGGGTTCCATCCAGATGCTCCTTTAATTGTTTGTAGGTCGATTCCATCAGGTTGCTGGCACTGACCTTCGGCGCGCCCATGGCGATACCGCCCAGGCCATTCAGGGCGAGCTTGAGTGGATCAAGCCAGAAGGTTTCGTTGTCCACCTGCAATTGGGTGCCCATGATCCCCGGCAACAGATACACCAGTGGCTCGCTGACCAGCTGACTCTTGACCAACAGCAACTCGCCTTCGCTGCGAGCGGTGGTGATTGCCGCAGCTCCGGAGGCGCTGATGCGGTCCAGCATCCAGTCACTGAGGCTGCTGGGCAATGGCCGGTTGCGGTAGCGGACGGTATCGCGAAAATAATGGAAGTGGTTGACCTGCGGCCCCTCGACCGCCATAGCGTGAGCTTCTTGCGCGTGATCGAAAAGGCCGCCGTACATCGAGTCGGTGTTGACCACAAGGTCGTTGCGGGTGCGATCGAACAACGCCCAGTTCACGAACATGTAGCCGATACGTTGCAAGATCCCGCTGGCGGATTCATCGGTATCGCCAGCGACGATGGCCATCTTCAGGTTAGGCAGCGGCTTGGCGCGCGCCAGCAACATGCCCATCGGCGCTTCGGGCAGCATCGCCTCGATACCAGGCACCACCTGCGGCTGCATGCGTTTGTCGGCGATTTCCATCACCACCCGTTCCAGCAACTTGAGGCTGCGCGCAGACACCTGAGCGGCGGCACTACCAGCGGCGGGTGTAGCCACCGCGCCCACCGCCGCGCCGATTCCCCAAGTAGCAAACTTGCGCACCAGGCTCAGCAGGCAAGAGAGAAATACATCGAGGTTATCCGACAGCAAAGCGGTACCGCGAGCCGGGGCGGCGACGCGTACATAGTGGGTGATCTTCAGTTGCTTTTGCTCAAGCAACTTTCTCAATGTTTCCAGGTTGTTCTGCTCGGTTTCGGCAAATGCCTCGCGCTCGGCAGCCAGTGCCGGGTCACGCTTTTCCCGCTCCGCTTCGTCGGGCCTGGGCGTACGGCGGTAGCTCTTGATCCAGCGCGGCAGGTCCGGGTCGGCGGGGTCGATGCACAGCAAGTCAGCCACCAGCCCACCGCGTGAATGGCTCACCAGCTGCACCTGGGCCTTATTGGGCAGGTGCTCTAGCGCTTGCAGCGCGTTGGCGATCGGGCTTTCCGAGAAGGTGCGATGCTCAAGGCCGACAATCTGCGTACCGAATTTTTGTTGCAGCTCTTTCCAGGCGGCAGTGCCTGGTAGCTCACCAAAGCTGCCCAGGGTGTGCGAGCCGGTGCCGTGGATAAACAACAGGATCGGCTTTTCGATGCTCAGTTGAGTCTCTTCGACGATCTTGTCCTGCGGGTTCAACACTCCCCCGCTCCAGCGGTAAAGTCCGGGTGGCCCGGCAAGCTGGCTTTCGATAGCGGTCATCAGTGCCGTCGCGCCCCTTTGCGCGGCCCAGTCAACGGCGAAATCGGTGGCTTTCTTTTTGGACAGTTCCTTGGCCAGCTCAGTGATGTCGTCATCTTCGAGCACCAGTTGCCTGACCTGCCGCCAGACCCAATCCGCTGCACCACGGTTCTTGCCCTGGATATCAATGAAACG
Source organism: Pseudomonas sp. MAG733B (assembly GCF_036884845.1). Taxonomy (NCBI): domain Bacteria; kingdom Pseudomonadati; phylum Pseudomonadota; class Gammaproteobacteria; order Pseudomonadales; family Pseudomonadaceae; genus Pseudomonas; species Pseudomonas sp. MAG733B. Next base: position 2,388,773 of record NZ_CP145732.1, on the reverse strand, counting down.
GGCGAAATCGACCGCCCCGTCGCGGTCAACCACGTCAGGGCGGGTACGGCGCAGCTGCTCCACCAGGGCATCGGCGCGAATGTAAATGGTCGAGCCGTCATTGGCATCCAGCGCCAGCAGCGCGTGAGGATCGTTCAGGGTATCGCTGTGCGGAGCGTCACTGGCGCGCGCCGCCGGCGCCAACTGCCAGGTTTTCAGCACCCGCACATTACTAAGGGTACTAGCCGGCCCGCCGCTGACACCACGGCTGGTCGCCGATGCCAGGAGCTGCGCCGGCATCGGCGCCAGATCGGCGGGTTGCTGGAGAGGAAGTTTGATGAGTGGGGGCGCGTCGGTCGGATTCACAGTCGTTCCCTCTGGATCCACCCCCTTACTAAAGTTCATGCCTTACTACATTTCAAGATCGCTTCAAGTTTTTAGAGTTTCGACTCTGTTAGTGTTTCAAAAGCCTAACAGTTGGGGGTCAAATCGCCCTCGGTGGTTGATGCCATTGAGCCATCAAGGCACTATGCTCGCCATCGTTTGATCCGAGTAGCGCTCTCTCTGCTGCGTTGCCAACAGCTTGGAATTTGAACATGTATTATGACTATCGGGATTTGGCCGCAGCTGCAACGCTGAAGAAGATTCGCAAACAAGTCACGGGTGTAGCACTTGAAGATGAAACATTTCATCTGGCCTGTGCACCCGTGATTTCGTACTTGGTGCAGAATAAAAAAAAGCTTGTGCACTTTGATGATGATATCAATCAACACGTTGATGATATTATCGGTTTCTCAAGAAACGCCCACCTGCTAACCAGCGACATGATGGTGAATGCTGTTTATCCGGCAGTGGCAAAAGCGCTCATCAACTTGCCAGCTGATGAGGCCAAGTATCTGGCCAACTATGTCTGGGATATCCTCCTTAGTAGTCAAGGGAAGATTGATTACCGCCACTGCAAAATAGTTGCAGGTTTTGCCGGTCAGTTTTTCTCACACCTTCGCAATGAAGTCGTTGATGTCTTCCCCAACACTGCAGAGCTTTCGCTTGGCGTGCTCGGACCCGCACCGCGAAAATCGTTTCCTATGTCTGCTGAGATCGCCCAGCAGCACAGAGCAATGATTGAACTGAAGCTTACGACCAACAACATTCGGCCTGTTTTTGTTGATGGGCTTGGGGCGTTCCATATCTACGGTTCACGGGCAGCCTGCCTGATTGACTCGCCGTCGCAAGACGCCTCGTCAACTGCGCATCTGGACTCGCTGCGCAGTGCCACTTCCGAAGACATTTACTTCCAGCTTTCTCAGGTGCTTGGCAAACAAGGAAAGTTTATTCTCACCCGCACCAACACAGGGGCAACCTCGGCCCAGGCCAATCAGAGATGGGAAAAACTCCAGGACCACGAGAAAATTGAAAGCGTTGTTGCCTTCGACAGTTACTACCAGGGCAAAGCCAGGAAATTCGTAATCGTCGTCATTGACAACACCCGCGCCGCCGCCGACAGCACGGTGTACATCAACGTCACCGCGAACCCGGCGCTCGCTTCACTCGATGCCATCGAGCGCACTATCCTCGCGGCGAGCATTTACCTGATGTGGTTGGGCGTGCCTGTCGAGCCTGACAAATGCACACCAAGGATTGCGACCATCCTCAATAGCCAATTCAAAACTGGCTACCGTGACGTCGACGGCTTGTGCAAGCGGGTATCACGCCGTGAGCAAACGTTGCGAAACACCTTTCGCGTTAGCCAACATGTCGATTTTGGTGCAGCAGACCACAACCGCATAGATGTGAATGGCGATGAGATCGTCGCCTTGATCGCTGCAGAAAAACGACGCTGCACCTATGTGATCGGCAACAACGGCGCCGGCAAAAGCCTGCTGCTCGGGGATATCGCAAACAAACTGCTGAAACAGAAAACCCGCACAGTCGGAATTACTCTGTCGCAATCCAATCGCTTTCCCAAGGTTACCGACAAAAACCGCGAGCACTACCAGACCTGCGGCAGCAACTACCTGAGCGCACGCTCGAAATTCAGAAAATCTGAAATCATCCTCGCCGCGCTCGAAACCATCTTCCGCGATCAAGTGAAGATAGACGCCTTGATCGAATGCCTGGGGCTTCTGAAGTTCAGGGCGCAGATGTACCTGGCGCCCCGCGCCCATTCCAAAAGTGAACGGATGGCACATGAAAGCGACGCAATGATCGCCTTGAGTGTTGACGCGACAGAAAACAGTATCGAGCTGGATCAGATCCATCTGGAGATTTACACCCTGGCACTGAGCAAGGACACAGACGACAAAGAGGTCAAAGACAACCGCTATCTGCTCTTCACCGACCTGAGCTCAGGCGAGCAGAATATCTTGCTACTACTTGCCCACATCATCGAGACGGCACGAGAGGATGAACACACCATCGTGCTGCTGGATGAACCCGAAGTCAGCCTGCACGTGAGCTGGCAACAGACACTGCCGAGGATCCTCAATACCCTCGCAGAACGGCTTTCGCTAAGCTTTGTCACAGCAACCCATGCGCCAGTGTTGATTACCAACGCGCCTAAGAAAGACACGCCCTGCTACGTACTTGAGGCCGGGAAATTAATCCCGATTGCGCCTGAGCGTCGCCATTCTGTGGAAACCATTCTGGTGGCTGGCTTCAACACTTACACACCGCATAACCGCGAAGTGTACGAGCGCTGTGCGCAGCTTGTTGCGGCGGTGATAAAGCTGCAAAACAAAGAGACGACGCCTCCAGACTTCAATTTCGAGAGTGCCCTCGAACAACTGAAGACATTGAAAAGCACCATGGACAGTTCTGACATGGACCAACAGGACAGCCGCTTCCAGCGCGACCTGGAGCTGATCAACACCGCGCGTTCCGCTATTTCCTCGGTCCAGGAAGAGGTGGCAAGCAATGGTTAGCGTCCCAACTGAAGCAGCGCGTGAAGCCATGCTTGAGGACTACCTCAAGCAGTGTCATGGCGATCCCGCACACGTGGCGGCGACCCAGGACTACTTGAAAGTCATGACAAGGAAAGCTTTACGGCAGTTCAGAAGGCGGCCAAACAATAAGCTAAAAGTAGAAATAAACTTATGGAATGAGTTCTACAATTTCTCATGTAGTAAAATCCCGGAAATTTCTGGAGAGCTGATAAGGAAGCAACTGCGCACGCTCCTTGAAAAAGAACAAAACTATCAATGTTGCTATTGCCGGCGCCCATTGCTAAACAGCGGATACGCCAAACCAATAGAGCATGTGTTACCTCGCTCAAAGTGCGTACAGCACACCTTCAACTTGTTCAACCTGGTTGTATGCTGCGTCGACTGCAACCTGAAAAAAAGCAATCATATATGGTCACTCAGGGAAGGCGAATTCACCAGCGAGCAAGAATACCCAGCACCGGAGTCATTTGACGACCTATACCACCCGCGTTTTCACAATTACAACGAACACATCAAGTTCATTCGTCTGCAGTCCAACCACCACAATATTTCAATCTATAAAGGCCTCACTGGCCAGGGTAAAAACCTATGTGCAAACATCCTCACTCATCTCTCGCAAAAAGAAGTGTTTGTGAACGGTAACCCTGACCTCAAGGAATACATCACCACCATCGATCAACACACGGCTGAAACGAACACTAAAGCCGACAAGGCCATTTGCGCTTTCCAGGCGGCCTTTGCCAGCGCGACCGAAGAGCTGCTCTACGACCTTTGAACGCCGTTGCCACTCGCCTCAAGTGCTGCCAATCACCTGTTTACGCATGCGCTTGAAGTCTTCGAACTGCTCCGGCGAAAAGTCGGCAAAAACCCTCCCCTGCTGCTCAAAGGCAATGGGCCACAAGGCATCGGTTTGCTCCACGTCTTCGGTGGTCAGGGCGAAACAACCCCACATCGCTGTCCACTACCAGTCCCTCGCGCTTGAGAATATCCATCGACTGCTCGATCTCACGCATGGGCATGTGAAGGATTGTGTGGTGTGGGATCGGTTATAAGGCGCACTTGAATGCGGCCGGGGTGAGATATCGCGGGCCAGGGCAGTGTCGCCAGTCAGTTGCTGACGACAGGGGTGGCTTCAATTGATTGGATTGCGGAGCAGATGGGGCATACGAATGGGAATATGATTTCGGCAGCATTATGGGACTTGGATTAATGAGGATGGGCCGGATGTTGTGGGGATGTTGGAGCATGCGTTGGATCTCTAGCCCTACGCCACACAGCACCGGATAACTCCGATGTAGCGTGGACAACATTCACTAATTGCTTCGACATGATTACTGCGCAAACACACTGATTGGTCCGCTCCTATAGGCTTATTGCTGGGTGTCGGCCATGCTTAGGTAGGAAACAGGGGGGGGTTGAATCGGGGGTGACCACGGTACATTGACCCTAAGACATTATGACTGGCTTGAAACTAAGAAATTCAAGCCAGTGCAACACATTTCAGCCTAAGTAGACACCATCAGCACCCTGCATTTTTTTCTCTCTTTCTTTCCGTTCGGCCCTCTCCTCATCGGACTCAGGCAGGTAGATTTTGTCACTTGCTTCAGGAGTGAGCGATAAGGCGAGTATCACCATCAAAAAAATGGTGAACGTTCCCAAAGCAATCTGGATCAGAGCGCTAATCCAAAAACCTGTGCTGGCCTCCCGCAACGTGACCGCTGTATGAGAGAGCGTCATTACTTGATCGGTTCCCAGGACCAGATAGTTGATAGCGAACATGAGCACCAGGCCAAAGCCGATGTTCATGTTGATTTCATGATCCCTTCTGTGCTCTTCGTTCTTGTCGAGCAGTTCAATGATTAATTTGTCTCTTTCAATGAGCGCTTTTTTGCGAACGATGGACGGAAAACTGTAGTCGTGATCGATCTGCTTGCCTTTGGTCGGGCAATACCACTTAATCCATGTCGTCACCGCGAGTAAAATCTGACGCAAAACAGGAAAAAGCAGGGCCATCAGGAACGCAAAGATACCTAGGAAAACCAATGCTCCTGCTGCATTGACCTCCGGTGCACTCAAGCTACCGAAAGATTGCACAAGATTCTTTTGATAGAAAATCATCAGGCATGAATCGAGTGCCAGCAGAAACGAGATCAACAGCATAAAATGCCGAAACTCTACTGCCTTATCGATGAAGGTGGTGCTAGTGGTGATGACTTTGCTAATGCTGGTGCTGGAGTCGGCCATGAATGTCCTTGGGTTGGCTAAAACAGTTGGTAGTAATGTCAGTATGACATCATACAATACACCATAAATTCGCCATTCTTTGCTTGCCTTAGGCATCTTTATTAAGGCCGAGACCAGTCAGTAGCAAACCCACACCTTGTTGCTTGCTGTTAAGGCCGCAATTGATGTATCGCTCACGGTCGTTGATTCATGCCTCCATCCCCTCCTTCGCCAGCAACACTTAGGGTTAGTTCTGAGTCACTGACATCGTCGGTGAGCCGATCGAAGCTAGCCTGTTCAATCTTCTGATGGATCGCGATCAGATCAGGTATATGCCCAAGACAAGGGTCTGTGAAAAACTCACGAGCCTTGTTGATGCGATATCTATCAAATAGACAGTGCAGAGCCTGTTCAAGCTTCGAGTAGTTGGTGGTCTCAAACTGAGAAATAACTCGAAAACGGAAAGGTACTCCAGTTGTGTAGAGTTGAGCGATCCGCTTATCCACAGAACCCGTAGTGATTCCGATTTTGATGATCTCGACACCATTGGCCGTGTACAGATTGGTACCGAGGACATAAAGGGTGCCGATATCCTCAGCCAACTTTTCGAGATTTTCACCCTCAATAAAATCTTCCGACTCCAGTTCGATAGGCTCATCGGCCTCTAACGACATTCTGTGAGGCTTTTGAGATTTGTCCGCAAAAATATCCGCCGCGCTACGGCAAGCGATATAGATACGCGCCAGAACCGCGTGATCGATCCCCTTTTAGTTTCCATTCTGCACGTTACGCAGATGCGACTCTGTACCCTAATGCTCAGGGTAATGAGTCTTGACAATTTCCCGGATTTCTTGAGGAGTCATACCGGCCGGGTGTTCCCGCAGAATTGCCCGTACCGTATCGGTAAAGCTGATTTTGGGATGCATCAACGTTCCTTGTTTCATCGATCGGAGTGGCAAGCCATTGGTGAGAAAGCGTAGAGCTGATGGACAAATCTGCGACCAAAAAGGACTGCCACAAATGGCTCCTGGAGCGCCCCATTAAGAAAGCTTACACGGTCAAAGGAGTAGCCCGTATTCCCATATTGTTCCCATATGGCCCTTTTTCAGACGCAAAAAACCACAAACCCCCGACTTTCTCTAGGAAAATCAGGGGTTTGTGTTTGCAGAATGTGGCGGTGAAGGAGAGATTCGAACTCTCGATACAGTTTCCTGTATACACACTTTCCAGGCGTGCTCCTTAAGCCACTCGGACACTTCACCGTATCTCTTCAAACATGTTCTGTCTGTCGAGGCGCGCTAATGTAGTCGAAAGCTTTTCTGATGGCAAACATTTTTTTCAGAATTTTCATGCGGTTAACGCGATTAGCAGAATGCCCTTGCTCAAGGACATGGCAAACCGGCCAATCTCCGGCTTCGCGCCGGCTTCTATATAGAGGGCAATTCGCCGCTGGCGTGGCGAGCTACGCTTGCCGGGCGGGGAAAGGGTGACTGGCGGGTCAGTCACGGAGCTTTACCTGGCCTGTGGCGGTGGGTAACTTCTGCCCAACTTTATTGAAAGGAATAGCGTCATGAGTGAGTTGATTTCCTACCATCTCGAAGACGGTATCGCGACCCTGACCTTGAGCAACGGCAAGGTCAATGCCATTTCTCCAGACGTGATTTCGGCGTTTAACGCTGCGCTGGATCAGGCCGTAACTGATCGCGCGGTGGTGATCATTACCGGTACGCCTGGGATTCTCTCGGGCGGGTACGATTTGAAAGTGATGACCTCCGGTCCTAAAGAGGCCGTGGCGCTGGTCACGTCCGGCTCGACGCTGGCCCGTCGCCTGTTGTCGCATCCGTTCCCGGTGATTGTGGCTTGCCCAGGTCATGCGGTGGCCAAGGGCGCGTTTCTGCTGTTGTCGGCCGACTACCGCATTGGTGTCGACGGCCCGTTCAGCATCGGTCTGAATGAAGTGCAGATCGGCATGACCATGCACCACGCCGGTATCGAGCTGGCCCGTGATCGCCTGCGCAAGTCGGCGTTCCACCGTTCGGTGATCAACGGCGAGATGTTTAACCCGCAGAGCGCGGTGGATGCCGGCTTCCTCGACGTGGTGGTTTCGGCCGAAGAACTTCAAGGTGCAGCACTGACGGCGGCGCGTCAGTTGAAGAAGATCAACATGACTGCACACAAGAACACCAAGCTGAAAGTCCGCAAAGCGTTGCTGGATACCCTGGACAACGCAATCATCCAGGATCAGGAGCATTTGGGTTAAGCCCAAAGCTGCGTTAGCGAAAAGCCCGACCGTCGTGTCGGGCTTTTTCGTACGTACGTCGATGAAAAGCCTGTAACCGCTCTAGAACGCGTCTGACCCATCAGTTGGAAACATGTGCTTAAACATCGGCCATCTCCCGCCTCTGTAGCGGCAATTGCTGAAAACAGTGCACATCCGTACACTGCGCCACCTTTTGTCCCGGTGGGGCCTGAAAATGCTGTTTGCTTTACGTATGTCATTGATGGGCCTGCACTTTATTCTGGCAGGTGTACTGGGCGTGATTCTCGGCCTGTGCCGCCCGTTCAATCCGGACAACAGTCGTTTGTGCGCACGCCTCTACGCGTGGCCAGCCATGTGCATTTTGCGTTTGCGCGTGAAGGCCGATGTCGGACCGTTGATGAATAAGCCCGACAGTTGCGTGATCATCGCCAACCACCAGTCCAACTACGATCTGTTTGTATTCGGCAACGTCGTGCCCCGCCGCACCGTGTGTATCGGCAAGAAGAGCCTGAAGTGGGTGCCACTGTTCGGTCAGTTGTTCTGGCTCGCCGGTAACGTGTTGATTGACCGGGGCAACGCGCAGAAGGCCCGTCAGTCGATGTTGACCACCACCCACACCCTGCAAAACGAAGACACCTCGATCTGGGTGTTTCCCGAAGGCACGCGCAACATGGGCGAGGAGTTGCTGCCGTTCAAGAAAGGTGCTTTCCAGATGGCTATCGCAGCAGGCGTGCCGATCGTGCCGGTGTGCGTCAGCAGTTACGTCAAACACATGCGATTGAACCGCTGGCGCAGTGGGAAAATTCTGATTCGCTCGTTGCCGGCGATTCCTACTGTGGGTTTGAGCCTCGATGACATGCCGATGCTGATTGCCCAATGCCGCGAACAGATGCGTGAATGCATCGCTTCAATGGACCGGCAACTGCAAACTGCTTGAAAGAAACCCGCCCTGTGCGGGTTTTCTTTTGCCAGTGAACTGCGCAGATTTCACTGACTCTCAAGCAGCAGACAAGGCTAAGCTGAACACTGCCTGTCACGGCCATTGCCAATTCGAAGCTGCCAACAAGAAGTGAACCAAGACCATGGGTAGAGTTGTTGCTGCTGCGGTTTACAGCGCTGGAAAGAAAGTCACCAATATCACCCTCGACGAAGGCGCGGCCTGGGCGGCAAAGCCTGGTCACTTTGTCTGGATCGGCCTCGAAGAGCCGAACGCAGAGGAACTGTTCAATCTGCAACGACAGTTCAACCTGCATGAACTGGCCATCGAAGACGCCCTGGAAAAACACAGCCGGCCAAAGCTGGAAACCTTCGGCGATGCGCTGTTCATCGTCACGTATTCGCCAATACGCGAAGACGGCAAACTCAAGTTCATCGAGACCCATATTTTTGCCGGTAACGGCTACATCATTACCGCACGCAACGGTCATTCGGCGTCCTACGCCTACGTCCGCCAGCGTTGTGAGGCACGTCCGCTGTTGCTGGAGCACGGGGAAGATTTCGTACTCTATGCCATCCTCGATTTCGTGATCGAGAACTACCAGCCCATGGGTGAAGCGATCCACGCCGAAATCGACGAGCTGGAACGCAACGTCATGTGCGGCTCCCTGAACGAGCGCGACATTCAAAAACTCCACAGCCTGCGCCGCGATGTATTGCGCTTGCGCCGGTTTGCAGCGCCGATGGTGGAAATCGGCGAGGAACTGCAAAAGTTGAGCTTTCCGTTTATCGACAAGAACATGCGCCCGTATTTCCGCGACGTGCAGATTCATGTAACCCGGCAAATGGAAGACCTGACGACCCTGGCTGATATCGCCAGCCAGACCATTGAGGTCGGGGTGTTGCTGGAGGCGTCACGTCAGAGTGTGGTGCAGCGCAAATTTGCCGCGTGGGCGGCGATTCTGGCGTTTCCGACGGCGGTGGCGGGGATCTATGGGATGAACTTCCAGAACATGCCTGAGTTGACCTGGCATTACGGGTATTTCGCGGTGCTGGGATTTATTACGGTGGGCTGTGTGGGTTTGTGGGCAAGTTTCAAGAAGTCGGGTTGGCTTTAGAGCCACGCTCCCACAGGTATCGCGATATGCCCGTGGGAGTGAGGTGTTAGCTGATTAAACGGTTTCTGGCTTGTGCGCCACAAACCGCATCATCCACTCGGCCACCGTGGTGCCGTGGTGTTCACTGCCCAGACTGGCGATGCCTTTCGAGTAGATCTGCTCACCCAGTGCTTGCTGGCGAATTTCCAGCAAGGCGCGGGAATAGTCGTGGATGAATTCCGGGTGGCCCTGGAAGCACAGAACTTGATCGTTGATGTGGTACGCGGCGAACGGACAGAAATCACTGGAGGCAATGACCGTGGCGTTTTCCGGCAACGCCGTGACCTGATCCTGGTGGCTGATCAACAGGGTCAGCTCTTCGCGCACCGGGCTCATCCACGGCGCCTTGGCCGCGAGTTTGTAGCTGTGAGTGCCGACGCCCCAGCCTTGGGTCGCCCGCTCGCTCTTGCCGCCCAGCAATAGCGCCAGCAACTGATGGCCGAAACACACGCCCAACAGTTTGTCGCCACGCTCGTAGCGGGTCAGCAGGTATTTCCTGAGGGTTTCGATCCACGGGTCAGTACCGAAGGAATCGGCTTTGCTGCCGGTGACCAGATAGGCGTCGAAGGTCAGGTCATCGCTTGGATAGTCACCCTGCACGACATTGTAAATGGTGAATTCAGCGGCGATGGGTTGCTGCGAAAACAGGTGCTTGAACATCTGCCCGTAGCCCTGATATTGGTCGACCAATTCCGGACGCAGGTTGTCGGTTTCCAGAATGCAGATGCGTAACGACATAAAAAATACCTGACACGTGATGGGAATAATGCACACCCCAGAGCCTGCCTTGAAACACGGTATCAAGGCAAGCCCCACGGTGCGTCAGTTGTCCCTTAGAACGCCTCCCCTTTGGCAGCTTTCTCCAACAACAGCGCTGGTGGCGCGAAGCGCTCGCCGTATTGCCCAGCCAGATACTGGGCGCGGGCGACGAAGTCCTTGACCCCGTACTGATTGATGAACTGCAGCGCACCGCCAGTCCAGGCGGCGAAGCCGATGCCGAAGATCGAACCGACGTTGGCATCCGCCGTCGAAGTCAGCACGCCCTCCTCCACACAGCGTACGGTTTCGATGGCTTGCACGAACAGCAGGCGATCACGCACATCTTTTGCCGAGATCTGTCCGTCAGCCTTTTCGAAGCGGGCTTTCAGTTCCGGCCATAAATGTTTTTGACCGCCGGCCGGGTATTCATAAAAACCACCCCCGGCAGCCTTGCCCGGACGTTTGTATTCGTTGAGCAGCAAGTCAATCACGGCGAACGCCGGGTGTTCAATCAGCGGTTTCCCTTCTGCTTGCAGGTCTTTGGAGGTTTGCTGGCGGATATGGCTCATCAGGCTGAGGGAAACTTCGTCAGAGATCGCCAGAGGCCCGACAGGCATACCGGCCTTGCGCGCCTCGGTCTCGATCATCGGCGCACTCACGCCTTCGCCCAACATGGCGATGCCTTCGTTGGTGAACGTGCCGAACACCCGCGATGTGAAGAAACCACGGCTGTCGTTGACCACAATCGGGGTTTTCTTGATTTGCAAGACGAAGTCGAACCCGCGAGCCAGGGTTTCATCGCTGGTATTGGCGCCCTTGATGATTTCCACCAACGGCATTTTTTCCACGGGGCTGAAGAAATGCAGGCCGATGAATTTGCTTTGGTCCGGCACTGCCGACGCCAGTCCGCTGATCGGTAGTGTCGAAGTATTGGAGGCGATCACCGCGTCCGCGCCGACTATTTTTTGCGCTGCCAAAGACACCTTGGCCTTCAGTTCACGGTCTTCAAACACCGCTTCGATGATCAGGTCGCAGCCCGCCAGGTCGGCATCGTTTTCAGTGGGATGAATGCGTGCGAGCACGGTTTCACGTTGCTCTGCGCGCATTTGCCCACGCGCCACTTTCTTGTCCAACAGCGCCGCCGAGTTCGCCTTGCCCTTCTCGGCTGCCGCGAGATTAACGTCCTTGAGCACCACGTCGATACCGGCCGATGCGCTGACAAACGCGATGCCCGCGCCCATCATCCCGGCGCCGAGCACGCCGACTTTCTTCGTCACATAAGGCGCGAAGCCTTGAGGTCGAGAACCACCGGCATTGATTTCGTTGAGCTGGAACCAGAAGGTGCCGATCAGGTTTTTCGAGACCTGGCCGGTGGTCAACTCGGTGAAGTAGCGGGTCTCGATCAAGTGCGCGGTGTCGAAATCCACCTGTGCCCCCTCGACCGCCGCACACAGGATTTTCTCGGGAGCGGGCATCGTGCCTTGGGTTTTACTGCGCAGGATTGACGGCGCAATCGCCAGCATTTGTGCAACTTTCGGATTCGATGGCGTGCCACCGGGAATCTGATAGCCCTTCACATCCCAACGCTGCACAGCCGTCGGATTGGCAATAATCCACGCTCGCGCCTTGGCCAGCAGCTCATCATGATCCGCCGCCAGTTCATCGATCAATCCCGCCTGTAACGCCTGCTGCGGGCGGACTTTTTTACCTTCGAGCAAGTACGGCAGGGCTTTTTCGAGGCCGAGCATGCGCACCATGCGCACCACTCCGCCGCCGCCCGGCAACAGGCCAAGGGTCACTTCCGGCAGGCCGAGTTGCACCGATGGATTGTCCAGCGCCACCCGATGATGGCAGGCCAGGCAGATTTCCCAACCGCCGCCGAGCGCAGCGCCGTTGATCGCCGCGACCACCGGTTTGCCGAGGGTTTCCAGGGTGCGCAGTTGCCCCTTGAGGGTCAGCACCATGTCGTAAAAGGCTTTTGCTTCGGGTTTGCCGACCTTGATCAGCTCATTGAGGTCGCCGCCGGCGAAGAAGGTTTTCTTGGCCGAGGTGATGATGACGCCAGCGATGCTGTCCTTGTCGGCTACAAGACGGGCGACACAGTCAGCCATGGCCTCGCGGTACACCGCGTTCATGGTGTTGGCACTCTGGCCCGGCATGTCGATGGTCAGGACGACGATCTGGTCCTGGCCTTTTTCGTAACGAATGGCTTGGCTCATAAACAGGTTCCTTGAAGTCCGGGCTCAGAGGCGTTCGATGATGGTGGCAATGCCCATGCCGCCGCCGACACACAAGGTCGCGAGGCCATAGCGCAGACGCCGGGTTTCCAGTTCATCGAGCAGGGTGCCGAGAATCGCGCAACCGGTGGCGCCAAGCGGGTGGCCCATGGCGATGGAGCCGCCGTTGACGTTGACCTTTGTCGGGTCGACGGCCATGTCCTTGATGAACTTCAACACCACGGAGGCGAATGCCTCGTTGACTTCGAACAGGTCGATGTCTTCGACCCGCAGCCCGGCCTTGGCCAATGCCTTGCGAGTGGCCGGCGCGGGGCCGGTGAGCATGATGGTCGGGTCAGTGCTGGTCACCGCCGTGGCGACGATTCGTGCCCGTGGTTGCAGGCCCAGCGCCCGGCCCTTGGCTTCCGAGCCGATCAGCATCAACGCGGCGCCGTCGACGATCCCGGAACTGTTGCCGGGGGTGTGGACATGGTTGATCCGCTCGACATGGCTGTAGACCCGCAGCGCAGTGGCGTCGAAGCCCATTTGCCCGATCATTTCAAAACTCGGCTTGAGCTTGCCCAGGCCTTCCAGGGTCGATTCGGCGCGGATGAACTCATCGTGATCGAGCAGGATGATGCCGTTCTGATCCTGCACCGGCACCAGCGACTTGTTAAACGAACCGTCGGCCCGCGCCCGCGCGGCTTTTTGTTGCGAGTGCAGCGCGTAGGCATCGACGTCCTGACGGCTGAAACCCTCGAGCGTGGCGATCAGGTCGGCGCCTACGCCCTGCGGGGTGAAATGGCTGTGCAGGTTGGTTTCCGGGTCCAGCGCCCATGCCCCGCCGTCGCTGCCCATGGGCACTCGTGACATGGACTCGACGCCGCCGACCACCACCAGGTCTTCGAAACCGGAGCGGACTTTCATCGCGCCGAGGTTCACCGCCTCCAGCCCCGATGCGCAGAAACGATTGATCTGCACCCCGGCCACGCTGACATCCCAGTCGGCTACCTGAGTCGCCGTTTTGGCGATGTCCGAGCCTTGATCGCCGATGGGCGTTACGCAGCCGAGTACAACGTCATCGACCTGGCTGGTATCGAGGGCGGTTCGCTGTTGCAGCGCCGTGAGCAGCCCCGCCACCAGGTTCACCGGTTTGACGCTGTGCAAGGCGCCATCGGCCTTGCCTTTGCCACGGGGCGTGCGTAATGCGTCGAAAATCAAAGCTTGGGTCATGACGTCCTCGAACCGCAGTGCAGGTGGGTAAAAACACAGCCCTCACTTTTGGGCCAGAGCGCAATGGATTCAATGACCGCAGCGCTCATCGGCATTGACGGTCACGCTCAGACGGACGGTCATCTACGGCCCGGTGAACCGGTTCAGGACACGCAGGCGTCTAGCAAAAGGCCGCCCAAGAAGCTGGCAATAGGCCTCATGCCTTTTTAATAGCATCCAGCAAGAACACCATACTAAATGGATCTAAACCAAGCGTGACGCGGGCTCTAAGGTGAAGGTGTACGAAGTTGTCGTCGGGTTTTGCCGAGGCGCTCGTCCTACAGGAAGTGCAACGTTTGCCGTCATGGAGATGGGCAGGCAGGCATCAGGAAATAACAAAAAGAAGGCGGTCAGCCATGTTCAAACAATCGAAAGTTCGTCAAGCCGGGCTCATTCTATTCGCCACCACACTGTTGTTGATTTTGCCGAACCTGACCAAGGTGATCGGCTAGTCGGTCCATAAAAATACGATTCCAGGGATTTTTATCGCCACGTTAAAAATGTGACTGGCTCGCTACCCGGGCCAGCGTGGCTGTGCCAACCTTTACGGCACTTCCACGACATGGACGGCGATCATTTGAAAACGCTCATTCTGTTTGGGGCCTTGCTGCTCGGCACGCCCCTTTATGCCGCACAGCTGAACCTTGAGCTGGGCGCGAGCAGTCGCACCTGGCAGACCGAGGAGTTGCTCAAGCACCCTCAGATCCAGACCATCACCATTGCCAATGACGTTTCCTATAAACGGGACATGAGCTACCGCGCCGTGCCCCTGGCCGCACTGTTGACCGGCATCCAGCCCGACGATCACCTGCAAGCCGTGGCGCTTGATGGTTTTGCCGCCGAATTGTCGGCTGCGCCACTGCTCAACACCCAGGGCGCACGCGCCTGGCTGGCCATCGAAGACCCCGCCAAGCCTTGGCTGCCATTGTCAGAGGGCAAACACAGCGCCGGGCCGTTTTATCTGGTCTGGACCGATCCACGGGCGGGCAATATCAGTCCGGAACAATGGCCGTTCGAAGTCGCCAGCATCAAGCGCATGGCGCCGGTGGCCGAGCGATTCCCTGCCCTGCTGCCCGATCCTGCATTGAAAGCCGATGACCCGGTGAACAGGGGTTTTGCGCTGTTCCAGAAGAACTGTCTGGCGTGCCATCGGTTGAACGGTGCCGGGGATTCACACTTCGGGCCGGACCTGAATATTCCATACAACCCTACCGAGTACTTCGGCACGGATTTCCTCAAGCGCTACATTCGCGATCCGCAGAGTTTGCGCCAGTGGCCGCAGGCGAAGATGCCGGGGTTCTCGGCTGAAGTGCTGCCGGATGAAGATCTGGGGATGTTGGTGGGGTATTTGAAGCATATGGTTGGGCGCAAGGTTAAGCCCTGACACCCTTTTCCCTGTAGGAGCCGAGCTTGCTCGCGATAGCGGTATGCCATTCAGTGAAGTATTGACTGACATTACGCCATCGCGAGCAAGCTCGGCTCCTACAGGGGTCGGCGGTGTTTGCGCTATTGCTGCTGCACTGAAATCACCGGTGCAGGCGTCGGGGTTACGAAGACCTTGGCGTGCATCTGCTCACACCCGCCACCCCGGCGCATGCCGCGTACCGGGCAGGCATCCAGGTAATCCAGACCCACCGCCAACTTCAGATGTCGCTCAGGCCGCGCGAGCTCATTGGTCACGTCGAAGCTGTACCAGGCGTCGTCCAGCCAGGCTTCAGCCCAGGCGTGACTGGCCAAGTGCTCGCTGTTCTCGCTGTACAGATAACCCGACACATACCGCGCTGGAATGCCCAGACTGCGGGCGCAAGCGAGGAACGCGTGGGTGTGGTCCTGACAGACGCCCGACCGCCCGGCGAAAGCCTGCGCGGCGCTGGTGTCCACTTCGGTGGCCCCCGGCGTGTAGGTCATGTGCTGGTTCAGGCCATGCATCAAGTCGATCAACGCGGTGCGATCGCGACGCTGCTTGCACTCCTTTTCGGCGAATGCACGCAGTGCAGCGTCGGCTTCGGTCAGGCGAGTGAAGCGCAGGAACGGCAATGACGACTGGCTCTCGTGTTCGGCTTCGCGCAATTCATCAATGTCGACCTGGCCACGGGCGCCGATGATGATCGCCTCGTGCGGCTCGTCCATGGTCAGCACATGCAGGATGTTGCCGAACGGATCGAGTTGCGCGCGCACCGGGCGTGGCAAGTCGAGCTGCCAACTGAGCACGTGCTGACGCTCGCTGTCGTGGGGTGTCAGTCGCAGGTACTGGATGCTCGCCCGCACCTGATCTTCGTAGTGATAGGTGGTCTCGTGGCTAATGGAAAGTCTCATGCAGCCTCCAGGTATGAACTGTGAATCGCGTTGCCCAACTGGCGCACCAGCGGGATGAACTCGGTCAGCCAGGCGTGCAGGCCTTCGTCGAGAATTTCGTTGATGCCGGTGTAGCGCAGACGTGCGTCCATTTCCGCCGCCAAGCGTTGCGCCGGTCGGCCGTTGGCGCCCGGCAATTGCGCAAGGATCTGGTCGATTTCTTCGGTGCAGGCGCGCAGGGAGCGCGGCACATCAGCGCGAAGCAGCAGCAATTCCGCCACATGCCGTGCGCCGGGGGCGTCACGGTAGATTTCGGTGTAGGCCTCGAAGGATGAGAGCGCTCGCAGCAAGGCACTCCATTGGTAATAGGCGTGAGCTGTTCCATCGCTGACGGCTTCGGCCTGATCGCCGGCCATTTCGTAGCGGGCATCGAGCAGACGCAACGTGTTGTCGGCCCTTTCGATGAATGTCCCGAGGCGGATGAAGCGGAAGGCGTCGTTACGCATGATGGTGCCGTAGGAGGCGCCACGGAACAGGTGCGATCGTTCCTTGATCCACTCGCAGAAACGGCTCATGCCGTAGCGGCTGAGGCCTTGTTCGGCGATGCCGCGAATTTCCAGCCAGGTGGCGTTGATGTTTTCCCACATGTCGGCGGTGATTCGCCCCCGCACCGCGTGGGCACTGGCCCGCGCCGCACCGAGGCAGCTGTAGATGCTCGCCGGGTTGGCCGCGTCCAGGGCGAAGAAATGCAACAGCCGTTCGGCATGCAGTTCGCCGTGGCGTTCGAGGTAATCATCCAGGGTGCCGGTGATCAACAGCGGCATCGCCAGTTCATGCAGGCCGTTACCGCGGCCATCCTGTGGCATCAGCGACAGCGAGTAACTGATGTCGAGCATCCGCGCGAGGTTTTCCGCCCGCTCCAGGTAACGCGACATCCAATACAAATCCGAGGCAGTTCTACTTAGCATGACAGGCTTCCTTCAATCCTCGACCACCCAGGTGTCCTTGGTTCCGCCGCCCTGGGAGGAATTCACCACCAGGGAGCCTTCGCGCAGGGCGACACGGGTCAAACCGCCGGGCACGACCCGGGTTTCGCGGCCAGACAATACAAATGGACGCAGGTCGATATGGCGCGGCGCGATGCCGTTTTCGACAAAAGTCGGACAGGTCGACAGCGACAGCGTCGGTTGCGCGATGTAGGCATGGGGCTTGGCGATGATCCGCGCGCGGAAGGCTTCGATTTCCGCTGCCGTCGCCGCCGGCCCCACCAACATGCCGTAGCCGCCGGAGCCTTGAGTTTCCTTGACCACCAGTTCTGGCAGATTGGCCAGCACGTGGGAAAGTTCAGAAGGATTGCGACACTGCCACGTGGGAACGTTCTGGAGGATCGGCTCTTCATCCAGATAAAAACGGATCATGTCGGTGACGAACGGATACACCGACTTGTCGTCCGCCACGCCTGTGCCGATGGCATTGGCCAGCACCACGTTGCCAGAGCGGTAAGACGACAGCAGCCCCGGCACACCGAGCATCGAATCCGGGTTGAACGCCAACGGATCGAGGAACGCATCATCAAGACGCCGGTAGATCACATCGACGGCTTTCGGCCCGTCAGTGGTGCGCATGAAGACCTTGTCGTCACGCACGAACAGGTCCGCGCCTTCGACCAGCTCCACGCCCATTTCCCGCGCCAGAAACGCATGTTCAAAGAACGCACTGTTGAAACGCCCCGGCGTCAGCACCACCACGCTGGGGTTGTCGATAGGGCTGGAGCTTTTCAGGGTATCGAGCAACAAGTTCGGATAGTGGTCGATGGGAGCGATGCGCTGCGCCGCGAACAACTCGGGGAACAAACGCATCATCATCTTGCGGTCTTCGAGCATGTAGCTGACGCCGCTGGGCGTGCGCAGATTGTCTTCGAGCACGTAGTACGTGCCGTCGCCATCGCGCACCAGATCGACGCCGGAGATGTGCGAATAGATATCGCGGTGCAAGTCCAGCCCTTGCATTGCCAACTGATATTGCTCGTTGGCCAGCACCTGCTCGGCCGGAATGATCCCGGCCTTGATGATGCGTTGTTCGTGATAGAGGTCGGCGAGGAACATGTTCAACGCCTTGACCCGCTGGATGCAGCCGCGTTCGACCACGCGCCACTCGCTGGCGGGAATGCTGCGGGGAATGGTGTCGAAGGGAATCAGGCGCTCTGTCCCCTGCTCATCACCGTAGAGCGTGAATGTAATCCCGGCGCGATGAAATAACAGATCGGCCTCGCGTCGCCGTTGTGCCAAAAGCTCGTCAGGCGTTTCGGCCAGCCAACGGGCAAACTCCCGATAATGCGGGCGGACCTGGCCGCCGGCATCGTACATCTCATCAAAATAGGTGCGGATCATGCCGTACTCCTTGTCACCCGGACATACAGACCTTCGCAAGGCCCGTGCCATCGGCATAAACGCTTTGATTTCAATCGGTTGGATAATCAATACACACGCACCGCACCAATCCTGTGCGGCAAACGCCCCAACCTGATCGCCCCCGCTTCATTGCAAGGCAATGTTGTTGCCTATCACCAGCATAGTCAGAGTTGATTTCACTGCCCGGTTAACGCTGCGGATAATCCACCCAATCGCCGAATCTGCTTTACCCGCAGGAGCATTCGGCCCACGCATTCGGCTGCACAGGCAGCCCGGTCCGGCATGCTCTGACCGGTTTCTCTCCTTACCGGTCTTCCCTTTTAGCCACCCGCTCAGGTGGCTTTTTTTTGCGCCGGATTCTTGTTTCAGGAGGTTGCCGACATCACGCTTGGCACAAACGAAAACGGCCAACCCGAAGGTCAGCCGTTATTGACGATTGTTACTGTTCATAAGTTTATGCGAGTCGCCCTCGTACCTCCTGTTTGACACCCCAGCCTTCAATGATGCCGCCCAATGGCTCGACCACCGCTTCGAAACCCTGTTCGAAATCGCCGATGTCATCGTAAGTGGCGTACATCACCTTGCTCAGTTCCAGCGCCCAGGCGCCGTCGTCGCGCACGCTGATTTGCGCATTCAGGGATTCACCATGATGGAATTGACGTGCCGCCCTGCGTGCCCGCTCCTCGTCCGGGAAAATGGCGTAGAACTCGATGGGATGGAATCGTGAAAAGTCGAAACCGCCTTCTTTCATGCGGCGCAGCACGCTGCTGCTGATGTCTTCTTGATAGGCTGTGCTCATGAAACGTCCTCCTCAAACTGATGGATAGACTTTCCGTACTCCCTGCGCGCGCAACCCAAGGTCGCGGGCGTTCGGCAACCGATGTGCCGACGGGAAACAAGCATGGAGCTGACAAGACCAGACCTTAGCGATCCATTCGCTGATCTCGATTGCAGAGTAGCCCCAAGATAAAGCCGCTGCCAAGGTCTGGTTGTGAATGTGACAGGAGGTGTTCAGATTGGCGTGATGCTGCGGATTTGTATGCTGTTCTGGGTTTTGAGGTTTTTGACGCCGGCATCGGCGGTTCGCCCTTCCAGATCGTTCAGATCCAGCTTCGCGGCGACAGGAAGAAGCCGTTCCTTGATGAGTTTGGCGGCCTGCTCGTGACTCGGGCATTCCTCGCACTCGAAGACTTCGTCGATGGTTTCACCGTGATCATCCACGAAAGTGACTTTCCACTTTGACATCAGAGCCTCCTCGATCAAACCCGCAAATGGGCTTACCACTATCTCGACCTGATTAGCTGGCTAATCGTTCCGCTGGAATATGCCACCGCTGATCCCCTGTAGGAGCGAGCCTACTCGCGAAAAACGTGAGTACACCGCGTTGAATCAGGCTCCCCGCGTCATCGTTCACGTCCATCGCGAGCAGGCTCGCTCCTACAGGTTCAGGTGAATACTTCAATCCATCAGTCGTTGCTTGGCTTGCCCACAGCTTGCAGCACGTACTGCGGCAAGGCGAAGGCGCCGATGTGGATTTCCGGGTTGTAGTAGCGAGTGACGATGCCACTGCCGGCGAAGCGCTGTTGCAGGGTTTCGCGGGATAGCTTGCGATAAGCGGTATTGGTTGCGCCCCAGGCGAAGGTCATCGAGCCGCCGATATAAGTCGGCACAGCGGCCTGATAGAAGTGCCAGTCCGGGAACAGACTGCGCAGGCGACCGGCGGTGGTCTTCACTTCTTCGATCTGCATGAACGGTGTGCCGTTCTGGGTCACCAGAATGCCGCCTTCATTCAGGCAGCGGCGGCAGGCCTGGTAGAAATTTTCCGAAAACAGCACTTCACCCGGACCGATCGGGTCGGTGGAGTCGGAAATGATCACGTCGAACTTTTCCGTGGTGGTGGCGACGAAACGCATGCCGTCGTCGATCACCAGGTTCAGGCGTGGATCATCGAACGCACCTTTGGAGTGGTTCGGCAGGAATTCCTTGCACATGTCGACCACCGTGCCGTCGATCTCGACCATGGTGATGTGCTCAATGCTGCGGTGCTTGGCCACTTCACGCAGCATGCCGCCATCGCCGCCACCGATGATCAGCACGCGCTTGGCGGTGCCGTGGGCCAGGATCGGCACGTGGGTAAGCATTTCGTGGTAGATGAATTCGTCGGCTTCGGTGGTCTGGATCACACCGTCCAGCGCCATGACCCGGCCCATGCGCGGGTTCTCGAAAATCACCAGGTGCTGGTGTTCGGTGCGCACTTCGTGCAGCAGTTTTTCCATGCGAAAACGCTGGCCGTAGCCTTCGTAAAGGGTTTCCAGGTAATCGCTGGCGGGGATGTTGCTCATGGGAAGTGCTCCGATGAATGCGGTGGCAACGGACGGTTACCCGCCCATGAAGGCCAATCGATCAGCTCGATTGCCCGGGAAAGGCGCGCATTCTACGTCGCGGAACATGACAGGTCGAACCTCGTCTGTCAGATCCGCACATTCCCACGCGGCCCGGCGATGGCCCAGATGATCAGGCCCAGAACCGGCAGCAGCAGGATCAACAGCACCCAGAGGATTTTCATCCCGGTTTCGGCGCCACTTTTCAGCACATTGATGATTGCCCAGATGTCTAGGGCAAGAATGATCAGGCCTACAAGGCTGTTGAACGTGGAACCCATGGTGACGCTCCCGAAGAGTGGTATGCACCCTTAGGATAGTCGGCCATGGCAAGGGTTCCTTTTTATTGACAGCTTTACGGTCTCAGACGTGGATTGCCACTTTCAAGGCTTCCAGGGCAGGTGCCGCGGCAATACCGACTTCGGCACACAGTTCAAGCACACGCGGCACGTCATTGCCGAAGACCAGAACCATTTGCAGTTCGTCATCCAGCAACTGGCTGAAATTCATCAATGTATAACCGCCGTTTTCCTTGTTCAGGCTGCTCATCTGCACCTGAATGCGGTTAAGTGCAGTCAGGGCTTCGGTCTTGGCCAGTTGCTTGGGCTTGAGGTTGAAATCGACTCCAGGGCCGAACGAGTCGACGATCTGCGCAAACAGGTCCATGTAAGTGTCGGCCTGAAACAGCACGGTTTCCGGCAGGCTGCCGACAACGACCCACTCACCCAGCGGGATCGGGAAAGTGTCGTCGTAGTTGATGTCCGGATTGGCCGTCAGAAAAGCCTCAGGATCCGCGTAAGCCTGGGACGCTTCGTCACCGACTTTCCGGATTTCGTCATCGCTCATGCACCCGGAGCTGATTTTGCTGATGAGTTCGACGAGTGCGGCTTTCATGGGGCGGATCCTGTAGCGAGGGAGTTTTGAGGGCGCGAAGGATAACGCATTCTTAAGCCGATAGCCTGAGCCAGCCACCAACCTGTGGCGAGGGAGCTTGCTCCCGCTGGGGCGCGAAGCGGTCCCCTCGTTCACGTAGTCAGGTTTGCGACTGCTTCGCAGCCGAGCGGGAGCAAGCTCCCTCGCCACAAAAACTAGCCCAGCAGTTTTTCCAGCTGCGCGATGGTATCGGCAGCACCCAAGGTCTTGGCGGCATCCAGTGCGGTAACGCCATTGGCGTCCTTGGCTTTCGGGTCGGCGCCTTTACTGATCAGGTAGTCGACGACGTCGACGCGGTTGAACATCGCCGCCATCATCAGCGCCGTGCGGCCATCGAAGGACGAACCTTCCACCTGCGCGCCACCTTCCACCAACGCCTTGATCACCGCCAGGTCACCCTTGAACGCGGCGCCGGCAATCGGACTCTGGCCGTTGTCGTTGCGGATTTCCGGATCGGCCTTGTGTTCAAGCAGGACTTTCACGGTGTCCACGTGGCCGTGGTAGGCGGCCAGCATCAGCAAGGTGTCGCCCTTGTGATTGCGCAGGTTCGGCGGCAAGCCTTTGCTCAGCAGCGCAGCCATCATGGCCGCATCGCCCTCGCGTGCCTTGTTGAAAACCTGTTCGGCAAATTCGGCAGCTTCTTCGGGGGTCATCTGGCGGCTTTTGTCGGACATTGGGCACTCCATTTTCTGTCGTTCGTAAAAGCCGACAGTTTCCCGAGCGGCTCAGGCACTGTCACTTGTTTTTTCTGATGCGCGGCCATAGCGACATTCAATAGCAGCACTTTCAATAGCGATGTTTGCCACCCTGAATGTCCGTCAGCACCTGCTCGGTGACCTGCACATAAGTGTCAGTACCGGGCAGCCAGGCGTAGATCGGATCGTCACCGGTCCTGCCCGGGTCGAAGGCTTCGTCCTTGAGTCGGGTCTTCTGGTATTTGAATGTCCCGGTGGTTTCCATCTTCACTTTCACCCGCAGAAACAGCGGCACCGCATACGCCGGCATCTGTTGCCGCACGAACGCCAGCAGTTCGCTGAAATCCAAGGTCGCCAAGGATTCGGCGGGCGTGATTGCCGCCATCCCGGCCCGGCCGTTGGTGTTGCGGATTTCCACGCCATAGGCCACGGCTTCGGAAATATGCGGATGTTTCAGGAGGATGTTCTCGACTTCAGTGGTCGAGACGTTTTCACCCTTCCAGCGATAAGTGTCGCCCAGTCGGTCGACAAACTGTGCGTGACCAAAACCGATGTTGCGCAGCAAGTCGCCGGTATTGAAGTAACGGTCGCCCTTCTCGAACACATCATGCAGGACGACTTTTGCGGTTTTCTGTGGGTCGGTGTAGCCGTCCAACGGCGCCTTGTCGTCGATTTTCGCCAGCAACAAACCCTGCTCGCCCTTGTCGACCTTGCGCATGAAGCCATTGGCTTGGCGGGTCGGCGCGCCACTGTCGTGGTCGTACGCCGCCAACTCCCAGGACATCAGGGAAAAACCGACCGTGTTGTCGAAATTCAGAATGTTGGTGAAGCCGATGTTGCCATCGCTGGCGGCATACAGTTCGCAGATGTGGTTGACGCCAAAACGCGTTTTGAACTCGTTCCACGCCCCGGGACGCAGACCGTTGCCGATCATCTTGGTCACGCCGTGCTTGCTGTCGCCGGCACTGGGCGGTTGATCGACCAGGTAACGGCACAACTCGCCGACGTAGCCGAGGGTAGTCGCGCGGTATTTGCGCACATCGCTCCAGAACTGGCTGGCGCTGAACTTGCGGCGGATGGCGAAACCCGAAGCGCCGCTGATGGCCGAACCCCAGCACACGCACAGGCCGGTGGCGTGATACAGCGGCAAGGTGCAATAGACGACGTCCTCGGGACGCATGTCCAGCGCGATCATCCCGAAGCTGGCTGAGCTGCGCATCCAGCGCCCGTGCTTGAACACGCCGGCCTTGGGCAACCCGGTGGTGCCCGAGGTGTAGATATAGAAACAAGGGTCGTCGAAGAACACCTGCTGGCTGCTGGCGGGATTCTCGCTGTCGGCGTCGATACTGGCCGTCATCAGGTTGATGAACCCGGCCGGGGCGATGCCCGGATGGTTCCAGGTGTCTTGATCGGCGACAAACCAGGTCCGCGCCGCTTCGATCGCTACGCGCTCACGCACGGCCAGAAATGCCGGGACGAGCTCTTCGCCGACGACAATGGCGGCCGGCGCTACAAGGTTCAGGCTATGAGCCAGGGTGTCGCGGGTCTGCGAGGTATTGAGCAAGGCACTGATCGCGCCGACCTTGGCCACCGCCAGGATCGTCACCAGCAGTTCCGGGCGGTTCTCGATAAACACCGCCACCACGTCACCCTTGCCGATGCCTTGGTCGATCAAGTGATGGGCGATGCGATTGGCCCACTGATTGACCTGTGCATAAGTCAGCGAAACATCGCCGTGCAGCAAGGCCGGGCCGTCAGGGTTGCGCAAGGCAGCTTGTTCGAAACTCCAGCCCAGGCCACACGTTTGGGTCGGATCCTTGACGTTGGCGACCTTCATTCCCTTCACCACCCGTGGCAGGGCTTTGGCAATGGAAGGCAGCTTGCGGAGCATCATGCCCCAGGTAATCGTGTCGCTCATGGTTGCTCCCGTTCGATCTTTTTATTGTCGGGCGGCGCTGATTGAAGCCCGAAAATACGTCAACGGTTCTTGAGCTGTACACGCGGTTTTTGAAATGTTTTGTATCCGCGATAGTAGTGATGGATAACCCGAGCGCAAGTACGCCGAATGGTTCCATCGAATCGCCGACGACCACGCAAAATGCAGGATGCACGATGGCCATTCTTGCAAATTGCACGAAAGCGAAAATAACTTCTAACTGTAAGATACTGTTTTTAAAGGTAATTATTAAAAATCAGATACTGGCACAATCACTGCAACCCTCTGTGCATGCTTGCCATTCAAGTCATCACGGAGCTGAAAGACATGAGCCTGATCCAGGAAAAATTTTCGTCCTTGTTCTCCAACTTTGAAGTCATCACCCAGGCCCGTCCTGACGGCGGAATTCTGCTGACTCTGCGCGGCGGCGAAGGCAGAGAGTTCAAACGCTCGATTTCCTACCAGCAACTGCACAATGGCGATCAACTGTCGTGGGTCATCAGCGCGATTCGCCGTGACCTTGCGGAACAGGCCAGCGAATTGCCGCAGATTTCCATGTTGCAGAGCCAGCAACGGTTTGCGTTGCCGACTTATCATTCGCTGTAAGTAACTGTGGGAGCGGGCTTGCTCGCGAAGGGGGCTAATCAGTCAACATTAATGTCGACTGACATTCCGCCTTCGCGAGCAAGCCCGCTCCCACAGGTTTTATGTTGTGCTGTTGTGGTTTAGAACGTTGAAAGATTTATCCGCGCAAAACTGTCCACCGTGACATGCCCCGCCAGTTCGCCGCCCTCACGGGCCAGTCCGCAAGTGGCCATCCCCGCCTTACGCGCTGCATCCAGCTCTTCGACGATGTCCGACAGAAACAGAATCTGCCCGGACTCAAGCTTGATCGCCTCAGTGATATTGACGTAGGACTGCGCATCACGCTTGGGCCCGGACGTGGTGTCGAAATAGCCGCTGAACAACGGCGTCAAATCCCCCGCCTCGGAGCAGCCGAAGATCAGCTTTTGCGCCTGAATCGAGCCTGAGGAATAAACGAACAGTTGATAACCGGCCTGATGCCATTGCTTGAGCGCTTCTACCGCATCCGCATAAACGTGGCCCTTCAACTGCCCGGCCTGGTAGCCCTGCTCCCAAACCATCCCTTGCAACGCTTTCAACGGCGTGGCCTTGCGGTCTTCGGCGATCCAGCCCAGCAGGATTTCAATGACGCGCTCGACATCGGCGTTCGGCTCGTTGCTGTCGCGGCGCACGGCGTCCAGTTGCTCGGCCACGTCGGCGCGCTCGGCCTGCTGACGCACAAAGTCCGGCAGATGTTTGGCCGCGTAGGGAAACAGCACGTCGAACACAAAACTCACCGCGCTGGTGGTGCCTTCGATGTCGGTGAGGATCGCTTTGATCGGCATCGACTCAGTCCTCAAGACGCGGGAATTGGTTGGCGATGTCTTCGCCGGTGAAGTTGGCCACCCAGCCTTCCGGGTTGTTGAACAGACGGATCGCGACGAAATGCGGGTGTTCGCCCATGTCAAACCAGTGCCTGGTGCCGGCCGGCACCGAGATCAGATCGTTTTTCTCGCAGAGCACGGCGTAGACGTAATCGTCGATGTGCAGGGTAAACAGGCCACGGCCGGCGACGAAAAATCTTACTTCGTCTTCGCCATGGCGGTGCTCGTTGAGGAACTTGGCGCGCAATTCGACTTTTTGCGGGTGATCGCTGTTGAGGCTGATCACGTCGACCGTGATGTAACCGCGCTCGGTCATCAGCTTGTCGATTTGCTCCTGGTAAGCGGCGATCACTTCTTCCTGGCTGGCACCGGGCTGGATCTTCGCAGTAGCCTGCCAGCGGTCGAAACGCACGCCCTGCTCGGCGAGGGTCGACTGAATGTCTTCGAGGTGGGTCAGCACCTTGTTGGGAATTACAGGGCTGGAGACGTGATAGACGGACAGGCTGCTCATCAGGGCAACTCCTTAAGCTTGACGGTTAGAGAGCGAGCGGGTTTTCAACTCGCACTCGAACAAAAATTCAAAGGCCTCGATCTGCCGTAGCGCGTCGCTCATGCGTGCGCCCCAGGTGTAGAGGCCGTGGCCGCGAATCAGGTAACCGACGCAATCGGGATGGGCGTCGAGCCAAGGCTGCACCTTGGCGGCCAGACGCGCAATGTCCTGATCGTTGTCGAAAATCGGCACGCGTACCCGGGATTCATGGGTCGACACGCCGCTGAAGGCTTTTTGCAGTTCGTAATCTTCGAACTCGATGAAAGCTTCCGGGGTCAGGCGCGACAACACCGTGGCATTTACCGAATGCGTGTGCAGCACTGCACCAATCTCCGCGCGCCAGCTATAGAGCTGGGTGTGCAGCAGGGTTTCGGCGGACGGCTTCTTGCCCGGTTCCAGGCTGTTGCCCGACAAATCGGTGGCGAGCACATCGTCGATGCCGAGTTGACCCTTGTGCTTGCCCGACACCGTCAGCAAGGCTTCGGTTGGCGACAAGCGGGTCGAATAATTGCTGCTGGTGGCCGGCGACCAGCCGCGGCCATACAGAAAACGCCCGGCGTCGATGATTTCCTGGGCGAGGTGTTCACGGGTAAGGCTCATGGCCTGTCCTCTTGCATACGTGTGGCAATGATAACGGCAGCCGCGACGGCTGCGAGACTGGCAATACTAAAGGTCCATGCGGCGCCAAGGGCGTTCCAGCTGTAACCGGAATACAACGCGCCGATCGCACCGCCGGTGCCGGCCAACGCGGCGTACAACGCCTGACCCTGCCCTTGCTGGCGTGCGCCGAAGCTACGTTGCACGAATGAAATGGCAGCCGCGTGAAAGCTGCCGAACGTCGCCGCGTGCAACACCTGGGCAAACAGCAGTACCCAAAGGAATTCGGCCAACGATCCGAGCAGCAACCAGCGCAGCGCCGCCAACAGAAAACTCGCCAGCAGCACCCGACGCAACGAGAAGCGCGCGAGGATCCTGCTCATGGCCATGAACATCAGCACTTCCGCCACCACGCCGACCGCCCAGAGCATGCCGATCACACCACGGCTGTAACCCAGGCGCTCAAGGTGCAGGGTCAAAAACGTGTAATACGGCCCGTGGCTCATCTGCATCAGCGCCACGCATCCGTAAAACGCCAGAACGCCGGGGCTGCGCAGTTGCTTGATGAACCCCTCGCCCGCCACCCGGTTACCCGGTGCCGGTTGCGCGTTCGGCACCCACAGGCTGCTCAATACGATACCGGCCATGATCAACACCAGCGCCGCCGGGTAAATATCCAGGCTCAGCCATTCGAACAAACGCCCGAGCGCGACCACCGTAATGATGAAGCCGATTGAGCCCCACAGACGAATCTGACTGTAGCGCGAGGTCTGGCCCTGCAAATGCGCCAGGGTGATGACCTCAAACTGCGGCAACACCGCGTGCCAGAAGAACGCGTGCAAAGCCATGACCATCGCCAGCCAGGCGTAGGTCTTGCTGACGAAAATCAGCGAAAACGTCAGTAGTGTGCACACCGCGCCGAAACGCACGATGGCCAGGCGCCTACCGGTGTAATCGCCGAGCCAGCCCCAGATGTTCGGCGCCACGCAGCGCATCAGCATCGGGATCGCCACCAGCTCGCCGATGCGCGCGGCGCTGAAACCCAGGTGATCGAAGTACAGCGCCAGAAACGGCGCTGTCGAACCGAGTAAGGCGAAATAGAACAGATAGAAACTGGAAAGCCGCCAGTACGGGAGCGCCGCTGCAACCATCAGATTGCAGCGACTGTGAGGTCAGCCATTAAAGCTGACCCAGCACCGGCGTGCTCACGCGCACATCGGCGTTCTGCCCGCGGTGACGCAACAGGTGATCCATCAGCACGATGGCCATCATCGCTTCGGCGATTGGCGTGGCGCGGATGCCGACGCACGGGTCGTGACGGCCCTTGGTGATGACTTCCGCCGGGTTGCCATGGATGTCGATGGAGCGGCCCGGTGTGGTGATGCTGGAGGTCGGTTTCAGCGCCAGATGCGCGACGATCGGCTGACCGGACGAGATGCCGCCGAGGATGCCGCCTGCGTTGTTGCTGAGGAAACCTTCCGGGGTCATTTCATCGCGATGTTCGGTGCCGCGCTGGGAAACGCTGGCGAAACCGGCGCCGATTTCCACGCCCTTGACCGCGTTGATGCTCATCAGCGCATGGGCCAGTTCGGCATCGAGGCGATCAAAGATTGGCTCGCCGAGGCCCGGCATCACGCCTTCGGCGACGACAGTGATCTTCGCGCCGACTGAATCCTGGTCGCGACGCAACTGGTCCATATAGGCTTCCAGTTCCGGCACTTTGTCCGGGTCCGGGCTGAAGAAGGCGTTCTCTTCCACCGAATCCCAGGTCTTGAACGGGATTTCAATCGGACCGAGCTGGCTCATGTAACCGCGGATCACGATTCCTTGGCTGGCCAGGTATTTTTTCGCAATGGCGCCAGCCGCGACGCGCATCGCGGTTTCGCGGGCCGAGCTGCGACCGCCGCCGCGATAATCGCGCTCGCCGTATTTGTGGTGGTAGGTGTAGTCGGCGTGGGCCGGGCGGAACAGGTCCTTGATCGCCGAGTAGTCCTTGGACTTCTGGTCGGTGTTGCGGATCAACAGACCGATGGCGCAACCGGTGGTGCGACCTTCGAACACGCCGGAGAGGATTTCGACTTCGTCGGCTTCCTGTCGCTGAGTGGTGTGGCGACTGGTGCCGGGCTTGCGGCGGTCCAGGTCGCGCTGCAGATCTTCAAGGGAGATCTCCAGGCCCGGCGGGCAGCCATCGACAATGGCGACCAACGCCGGACCATGGCTTTCGCCCGCGGTGGTGACAGTGAACAGCTTGCCGTAGGTATTGCCGGACATGCAGGACGCTCCGTGAAATCGAACCCAAATACGTAATGCGCGCCAGTATACGCAGGCTACCCAACTAGTTCATCCTCGAACCTTATGGGTGTCCGTGAGTCCAACCGGCATCTTGTTGATGATGGCGTGATGATGCTGCGAGTTTTGCTCTTGAGCCTTACCTTGATTACGGGCTTCGCCCAGGCCACCGTTCTGCAACGGCCAATCTCCCTGGACACCGGCAGCGGTGAGCTTTTCGGCTCGTTGCTGCTGCCAAAATCCGACACGCCGGTGCCGGTTGTCCTGATCATTTCCGGCTCCGGTCCTACGGATCGTGACGGAAACAACCCCGATGGCGGGCGCAACGACAGCCTCAAACGGCTGGCCTGGGTGCTGGCCAAACACAATATCGCCAGTGTGCGCTACGACAAACGCGGCGTGGCGGCGAGCCTCGCGGCCACGCCGGATGAGCGCAATCTGACGTTGGAAGCCTACGTTTCCGACGCCGAAGCCTGGGGCCGCAAGCTCAAGACCGATTCGCGTTTCGGCCAGTTGATTCTGCTGGGCCACAGCGAAGGCGCCTTGGTCGCCAGCCTGGCTGCGCCGAGCGTCGATGCGGCGGCGGTGATTTCGGTGTCCGGTAGCGCGAGACCGGTTGATCAGGTCATTCGCCAGCAACTGAGCAATCGCCTGCCGCCGCCGCTGATGCTGCGCAGTAACGAGCTGCTCGACAGCCTCAAGGCCGGGAAAATCGACGACAACGTGCCGCCGCAACTTCAGGTGATCTTCCGCCCGAGCGTGCAGCCGTATCTGATTTCCCTGTTCCGCCAGGACCCGGCCGCTGCGTTTGCGAAGCTGAAGATGCCCGCGCTGATTATTCAGGGCAGCAATGACATTCAGGTCGGCGTCAACGACGCGCGCCTGCTCAAGGCTGCCAAGCCCGACGCCGAACTGGCGCTGATCGAAGGCATGAACCACGTCATGCGCATCGTGCCCAACGACGTCAAACGCCAATTGGCTTCTTATAAAGACCCGAATTTGCCCTTGGCGGCGGAATTGGGTTCGCGAATCCTTGGATTTATTGACGGACTTCGCTCCAGTTAAGCGCTGTTGCCCTCCAGTCCTGAAAAAAACGGCCGATAAGCCTTTGTCGCCAGCGCAATGACTGGTGACAAGTTGAGCTTGGACAGGATCTCGCCGTTATGACTGATACCCAGACTTCACCCGACACCACCGCTGAAAAAGACGCACCGCCAGCGGTCGAGCTGCCTTGGGCGGACGTCCACGTCGAGCACCACAAGATGCTCCGTCTGGCGCCGTTGCAGACCGATCGCAACACCGGTGGCCGCCCTCTTCGCTTCGTCGAATTCGGTTATGCCGAACGCAATGACAAGCAGCGCAGCCTGATGCGCATGAGCATCAATCTGCCCGGTCAGCGTGTGCGCAAGGAACAGAATCATCTGGACGTGTGGGTGGATCACGTCGAAAAACGCGTGCATTTCGGCCCCGACAGCGGCTTGCAGATTGAACCGATGAACCGCGGTATCGGCCGCTACATGGCGGCGCAAGGCATTACCTGGGTAAAGAAACGCTGGCCCGGCTACACCGTCGATGGTGTTGACCTGAACAACAAGGACGCGCTGAACGAAGACACGCGCCTGCGCCGCGATCATTTTTTGCGCATGCATGGTTTTGATGTGGTTTATGCCGACGCCCAACATTTGAAGGGCAGCGTCAAAGAAGTCCCGGTCAGCGACCTGCTGGGCGACTGGAACACGGAAAAATTGCAGATCGTGGAAATTCTTGAAGCGGCGCAGATGCTCCAGCAAGCCGAGCAGAATCTGGCCGAGCAGGAAGTCAAACTCAAGAAGCACGAAGAGAAAGTCAGCAAGTACAAACGCGAAGACGCCGGGCTGCGTTTCACGATTACTTGTCTGGTGGCATTTGCGGTGTTTCAGGCGGGGTTGTTGATCTGGATTGCTACGCACCGTTGATGGCTTGAGACCGCGGCGCGGCTATCGCGGGCAAGCCACGCTCCCACAGGTTTTTGTGTTTGCCACATGATTTGGCACGACACATAACCTGTGGGAGCTGGCTTGCCAGCGATAGCGTTTCAACGAATTAAACGCGGGAAGCGAACAGAGCCTGATGATCGCGGCACTGCTCCGCGCTCAGCATGAACACACCATGCCCGCCACGCTCGAATTCCAGCCAGGCGAAGTCGACTTCCGGGTACAACGCCTCGACGTGAATCTGGCTGTTGCCCACTTCAACAATCAGCAAACCCTTCTCGGTCAGGTGATCCGCCGCTTCGGCGAGCATGCGTCGCACCAGGTTCAAGCCATCGTCACCGCAAGCCAGGCCCAGTTCCGGTTCGTGCTGGTACTCGTCCGGCATGTCGGCAAAATCTTCGGCATCGACGTATGGCGGGTTCGACACGATCAGGTCGAAACGCTGGCCCGGCAATCCATCGAAACCATCGCCCTGCACGGTGTAGACGCGCTCATCGACGCCATGCCGCTCGATGTTCTGGTTGGCCACTTCCAGCGCTTCGAACGACAGGTCGGCCAACACCACTTCGGCGTTCTGGAATTCGTAGGCGCAGGCGATACCGATGCAACCTGAGCCGGTGCACAAGTCGAGAATCCGCGCCGGCTCGGTGCCCAGCCACGGCGTGAAACGGTTTTCGATCAGCTCGCCGATTGGCGAACGCGGGATCAGCACACGCTTATCGACGATGAACGACATGCCACAGAACCATGCTTCACCCAGCAGGTAAGCGGTCGGCACGCGCTCTTCTATGCGGCGCTTGAGCAATAGTTGCAGGCGAACCAGCTCGTCTTCTTCCAGATTGCAGTCGAGATAGCTGTCGGCGATTTCCCACGGCAAGTGCAGCGCGCCCAACACCAGTTGACGGGCTTCGTCCCAGGCGTTGTCGGTGCCATGGCCGAAAAACAGATCCTCCCCATGGAAGCGGCTGACAGCCCAACGGATATGGTCACGCAGGGTGCGAAGGCGGGAAGTGATCACAACGGCAAACTCCAGAAAAATCGACGGGCGATTCTATCAGTCAAACGTCGCCACGACGACGCAGGAAAAACACTGGGGCAGATGTAGGACTATTCTCTTTTTTCAGCTCGGGATTGAACAAAACGGACCACTTGACAACGCTGCACGCCAGTAACGACGGTGCCTACGATGGTAGCGATTCACAGAAGCGCTCAGCCAGAGGACAATGTCGCAAAAGCCCCACTCCAAGGAGCCCCAGAATGTCCGTTCCACAAACGATGTTTCAACTCAGCGGCCGCGGTTATCCGGCAGCCAAACTGAGTCATGCGACCCTCATCATCATCGATGCCCAGAAAGAATACCTCAGCGGTCCTCTGGCCCTGAGCGGCATGGATGCGGCTGTCGCGAACATCAAGCAATTGGTGACTGCTGCCCGTGCGGCCGGCCGGCCGATCGTACATGTCAGCCACCTCGGCACTGTCGGCGGGTTGTTCGACCCACGCGGTGAGCGCGGGCAGTTCATTCCTGGGCTGGAGCCGCTTGCCGGCGAAATCAGGATTGAAAAAATCCTGCCGAGCGCCTTCCATGGCACTGATCTGAAAAAACGCCTGGAAGACCTGGGTTCGGTGGACCTGGTGGTTTGCGGTTTCATGAGCCATTCCAGCGTCAGCACCACGGTGCGCGCGGCGAAGAACCTGGGTTTCCGTTGCACCCTGGTGGAAGACGCCTGCGCCACCCGCGATCTGCCATACAAAGGCGGCGTCCTGAGCGCCGAGCATGTTCAGCAGACCGAAATGGCGATCATGGCGGACAACTTTGCCGCCGTCGCCCAGACCAACGACCTGGTCTGATCAATACTTCCATGAGCGGTCTGAAGAGCCGCTCATCCGCAAAAGCCTCTCATTAGCCGTAATTGTCTTAGCCTCAGGAACATCCCGGTCAACTCCCGGTCGAAGGGCCGATACCCATTGAGGAAGGTCGGAATGAAGTTATCCGATGGTTTTGACGCTCGCCGCTTGCGGCCCAAAGGCCAACGCAACTGGCGTTTTAGAATCGGCGCAGCGTTTGCTGCGCTACTGGCAATGAGTGGCGTGCTGCTCGCCATGGCCGGTGCCGCCGCCCTGTTCGGCCATGCACCCGCCTTGGGCGAGTTGAACACCAACCGCGCCGGTGCAGCGGTGATTCTGGCGATTGGCCTGTTCGTGCTGTACCTCGGCGTGTGGCTGTGGCGCCGTTGCCGTCGCCGCTCGCGGCAGTCGCGAGAGCTGAACATGTCCCCGCATCTGATGAAAAAGCACGACTGAGACCAAGGTCGCGGCCGAAAGCTACGCACTTTGTCGCGCGCCCATTCGCTTCGAGTTAGGTAAACTGGCCGCCCTTCGCGGAGGCTGACATGCAAGACGACGATTTTTCCCTGTTCAAAAGCGCGATCCAAGGCGTCAAGCCGATCAAGCACGATCGCGCCGAAACCGGCAAACCCAAGGCTGACCGCGCGCAGATCGCCAAGCTGCGCCAAGCCGCCACCGTGCGCACCGATGCCACCACCGTCGACGGGCTGTCCGATCAGTTCGTCATCGACGTCGGCCCTGAAGATGAACTGATGTGGGCGCGTGATGGTGTGCAGGAAAGCCAGATGCGCAAACTCAAGGTCGGCCAGATGCCGTTCGAAGGCAGTCTCGATCTGCATGGCATGAACGTGGAAAAGGCTCGGGAAACCCTCTGGGCATTCCTGGCCGAAGCGACCAAATTCGAAATCCGCTGCGTGCGCGTCACTCACGGCAAAGCCGTGCGTCTGGATGGCAAGCGACCAATGATCAAAAGCCACGTCAACACGTGGCTGCGCCAGCATCCGCAGGTGCTCGGCTTCACCTCGTGCCAGGCGAAACACGGCGGTGCGGGAGCGGTTTATGTGATGCTCAAACGCACCATGATGGAAGGTCGCGACGAGTAAAGCTGATGCGTCGCGCTTGCAGCGTCGTGTCCGCCACCGTACCCTTGCCCTTTGCGTAAAATCCCACAGGTAGTTTCATGTCCCTGGAACAGAATTACACGGCGATCCTCGGCCAGCTCGGCGAGGACGTTTCCCGCGAAGGCCTGCTCGACACGCCAAAACGTGCCGCCAAAGCCATGCAGTACCTCTGCCGCGGTTATGAACAGACGCTTGAAGAAGTCACCAACGGTGCCTTGTTCAGCTCTGACAACAGCGAAATGGTGCTGGTCAAGGACATCGAGTTGTACTCGTTGTGCGAACACCACCTGTTGCCGTTCATCGGCAAGGCGCATGTTGCCTATATCCCGAGCGGCAAGGTTTTGGGTTTGTCGAAAGTCGCGCGGATCGTCGATATGTACGCCCGCCGCCTGCAGATCCAGGAAAACCTCAGCCGCCAGATCGCCGACGCGGTCCAGCAAGTCACCGGCGCGCTGGGTGTTGCCGTGGTGATCGAGGCCAAGCACATGTGCATGATGATGCGCGGTGTGGAAAAGCAGAATTCGTCGATGATCACCTCGGTGATGCTCGGTGAGTTCCGCGAGAACGCCGCGACCCGCAGCGAATTCCTCAGCCTCATCAAGTAATTTGCAACACAAGGAAAACCGGCATTCATCGCCGGTTTTTTTTCGCCTGTGAAAAATCAGGTAAGCTGCGCGCCTTTCTTCATTCGCCCCGTGAGGCTTTCAACGTGTTCGTAAAAGCGCTTCGTGTCGGCCTTGGCCAACTGATCATCTTCATCGACTTCCTGACTCGCCCGAGCAAAAAGAGGCGCCCCGCCGCCGCTCAGGCTCAGGTCGAATCCGCCGCCAAAGGCCTGACCCTGTATCAGTTCCACGCCTGTCCGTTCTGCGTGAAAACCCGCCGCACCCTGCGCCGCCTGAATGTGCCGGTGGCGTTGCGCGATGCGAAGAACAACGAACAGGATCGCCAGACCCTGCTGGAGCAAGGCGGCAAGATCAAGGTGCCGTGCCTGCGCATTGAAGAGAATGGCCAGACGACCTGGATGTATGAGTCCAAGGTGATCATTGATTATCTGGATAAGCGGTTCGCTGCAGCCTGACAGTTTTGCGGTGTCTTCAATGACGCTATCGCGGGCAAGCCATGCTCCTACAGATTCGAGGCGTACATCGACTCGATAACGACTCCAACTCTGTAGGAGCATGGCTTGCCCGCGATGAGGCCCGCACAGACGCCGCAAATTCCAGACAAAAATAAACCGGCCCTTGAGCCGGTTTATTTATTTCAGGCCGCTTGCGCCGCCTGCGCCTGTCGCACTACCGCCGCCAATCGCCCAAGCCCTTCATCCAATCGCGCCGGGTCGATATGGCTGAAGTTCAGCCGCAAATACCCGTGATGCTTGTCCGGCTCGGGGAAGAACGGCTCGCCCGGCATGAACGCCACATCTTTGGCCAACGCCGCATTGAGCAAGGTTCGAGTGTCCAGCGGCTGCTTGAGTTTCAACCAGAAAAACAGCCCGCCCTGCGGTTCGTTCCAGTCCGCCAGATCAGCGAAATGGGTGTGCAGCGCCCCTTGGAATGCATCCCGAAGCGCCCGGTAAAAATCACGCAACCGACTGCGATGCTGCTGATACTTCTCGCTGCCGATCCATTGCAACGCCTGCCACTGGCCGACACGATTGGTGTGCAAGTCCGCCGATTGCTTGAGCTTGAGCAAGTGCGGGAACAAGTCCGGGCTGGCGATCAAGTAACCGACGCGCAAACCGGGCAGCAAGGTTTTCGAGACGGTGCCGGTGTAGATCCAGCTGGCCTTTTTCAGGCGGCTGACAATCGGTGTGGCGCTGCCGCCATCGAACGTCAGTTCGCGATAAGGCTCGTCTTCGATCAGCGTCACCCCGAATTCATCGAGCAAGGCCGCCACCGCATTGCGCTTGGCTTCGCTGTAACGCACCGCCGATGGGTTCTGGAACGTCGGGATCAGGTAGATGAACGCCGGGCGATGCTTCTCCAGACGAGTGCGCAGTTGCGCCAGGTCCGGGCCATCGGCCTCCAGCGGCACGGTGATGCAGTCTGCGCCAAACAACTGGAAAATTTGCAGGGCCGCCAGGTAAGTCGGGGCTTCGAGCAGAATCTCGGTGCCTTTGTCGATGTACAGCTTGGCCGCCAGATCGAGGGTTTGCTGGGAGCCGCTGACCACCAACACCTGGCTCGCCTCACACGGCACACCCAGCGCACGGGCCTCCGCGGCCAGCACTTCACGCAACGCCGGCTCGCCTTCGCTCATACCGTATTGGCCGATGGACACCGGCATGTCGGACCAATCGACCTTGGGCAACATGGCTTCCGCCGGCAGACCTCCAGCGAACGACATCACTTGAGGGCGCTGCGCGGCAGCAAGGATTTCACGGATCAAAGAACTTTTAAGGCGCGAGACACGTTCGGAAAAAGCCATGGAGGTCACCGGTAGCGAGGCCGAAGGAAAATGAGTCAAACTTGTTGACCGAAATTACGACAGCTCGAGCGGATACGTCAATATGATTGACCTTAAAAACCCGATTTCCCAGCAACAGGCGATGGAAGCGTTTTTCTTCGGCTACCAGGCCTTCACCGCCAAAGCCGACGAAATGCTTGAGCGTCGAGGCTTGAGCCGGGTGCATCAACGCATCGTATTTTTCATCGCCCGTTATCCGAACCTGAGCGTCAAGGAGTTGCTGGCGCTGCTCGGGGTGAGCAAGCAGGCGCTGAACATGCCGCTGCGGCAGTTGGTGGAAATGCATTTGGTGAATAGCGTGGCGTCCGAGACCGACAAGCGTAAGCGGTTGCTGGAGTTGACCGACGACGGCGCGCGGTTCGAGCAGTCGTTGCGTCGTGAACAGGTGAAATTGCTGGAGCGGGTGTTTGCCGAGGCTGGGGAAACGGCGGTGAATGGCTGGCTGGCGGTGAATCTGGCATTGGGGAAAAGCCAGACAGTTGTTGATTGACTGTTCTGGCCCCATCGCCAGCAGGCTAGCTCCCACAGCGATCTGCGGCGTGCACAAAATCTGCTGGCGATGAGGCCCTCGAACGCGATATATCCCTAAAGCCAAATTTTTCGTCGACAAAATCAAAAACATTATTTGCTTTCTTTGTATACAAAA
Organism: Pseudomonas sp. MAG733B; assembly: GCF_036884845.1. Lineage (NCBI taxonomy): Bacteria > Pseudomonadati > Pseudomonadota > Gammaproteobacteria > Pseudomonadales > Pseudomonadaceae > Pseudomonas > Pseudomonas sp. MAG733B. The sequence continues at coordinate 2,351,440 of NZ_CP145732.1, read as the reverse complement.
GCATAATCCACTTCGTGCGAGTTCCTGACCAGACGGTCAACAAATTCGCAAGTACCTCAAAGGGCCGCTGCCACCCCTCTCGGATCCGGCCCTGGAAATAAAAATAAAACTCTTGAGGAGTACTCGCTGTGGAAAGCCGCAAATCCGAAGCATCGACGCTGGATCTCTCGCCGCCACTACGCAATGGCTTGCTGGAGCGCTTGTTTAAACTCAGCTTGCATGGCACCACGGTGAAGACCGAGCTGATTGCCGGTCTGACTACCTTCATCACTATGGCCTACATCATTTTCGTCAACCCGAACATCATGGCTGACGCCGGGATCGATCACGGTGCAGCGTTTGTCGCCACCTGTATCGCCGCTGCACTGGGCTGCCTGTTGATGGGCCTGTACGCCAACTGGCCGGTCGGCCTGGCGCCGGGCATGGGCTTGAACGCGTTCTTCACTTACACCGTGGTCGGCACCATGGGCTACAACTGGGAAACCGCGCTTGGTGCGGTGTTTGTCTCCGGTGTGCTGTTCATGATTCTGACCTTCTCGCGGATTCGCGAATGGCTGCTCAACAGCATCCCGGTCAGCCTGCGCTTCGCCATGGGCGCCGGCGTCGGTCTGTTCCTCGGTCTGATCGGTTTGAAAACTGCGGGCATCGTCGTTGATAGCCCGGCCACTCTGATCAAGCTCGGCTCCCTGCGCGAACCTGGCCCACTGCTCGCGGCCGTATGCTTCCTGATGATCGCCATCCTCAGCTATCACAAAGTGTTCGGTGCGATCCTCATCAGCATCATCACCGTCACCCTCGCCGGTTGGGGCCTGGGCCTGGTGCATTACGAAGGGATCATGTCGGCACCGCCGAGCCTGGCCCCGACCTGGATGGCCATGAACGTCGCCGGCGTGTTCAACGTCAGCATGATCAGCGTGGTCCTGGCGTTCCTCTTCGTGCACATGTTCGACACCGCCGGCACCTTGATGGGCGTAGCCCAGCGCGCCAACCTGGTGGGCGCCGACGGCAAGATCGAAAACCTCTCCCGAGCCATGAAAGCCGACAGTGCTTCCAGCGTATTTGGTGCCGTGGTTGGCGTACCACCGGTCACAAGCTATGTGGAAAGTGCCGCGGGTGTAGCAGCGGGTGGTCGGACTGGTCTTACCGCAGTGACCGTAGGTGTGCTATTTATTGCAGCCATGTTCTTCGCTCCGCTGGCCGGCATGATCCCTGCCTATGCCACCGCGGGTGCGCTGATTTATGTAGCAATGCTGATGATGGGCGGTATGGCCCACATCGAGTGGGATGAAGCGACCGACAGCATTCCGGCGATCGTTACCGCAATCATGATGCCGCTGACCTTCTCGGTCGCCGACGGCATCGCGCTGGGCTTCATCACCTACGTAGCGTTGAAGGCCGGTACCGGCAAGTACAAGGAAATTTCCGTCAGCCTGTGGGTGCTCTGCGCGATCTTCATCGCCAAGTTCATCTTCCTGTAAGCCTTACGCGAGACACGTTTCAAAACAGCCTCACCCCGTCGGGTGAGGCTTTTGTGCAAATGGAGGAAAGTGATGAGTCTGGAAACCTGGCTGCTGTTCAGCGGCGCCGCGCTGGTAGTGATCCTGATCCCGGGGCCATTGTCGTTGTTGATGATCAGCAACAGCCTGAACTACGGCCTGCGCCGTTCCTACCCGGCGTTTCTCGGTGGCGTGATTGCCTCGATCTGCCTGCTGAGTGCCTCGGCATTGGGTCTGGGCGCCCTGCTGCTGGCGTCGGAACAGCTGTTCAGTGCTCTGAAAATCGTCGGCGCGTTGTACCTGTTCTACCTCGCCTGGCAGAGCTGGCAGCAATCGCGCCAGCCTTCCCACGGTGCTGAAGTGCCGCTGGCAGCGCCGGTGCCGCGCTTTCGCGCATTGTTCGGCCGCGCGTTCATGCTCGGTGCCAGCAATCCGAAAGACATCCTTTTCTTCGCGGCTTTCCTGCCGCAGTTCCTGAGTGCAGAGCAACCGTTCCTGCCGCAACTTCTGGTGATGATCGCAACCTGGACGGTGCTGGATCTGCTGTGCAAGTTGGCCTATGGCCTCGGCGCCCATGGTGCGGCGCGGTATCTGCACAGCGGCAAGGGCCAGAGCTGGTTTAACCGGATCAGTGCGGGGTTGTTCAGTGGTGCGGGTGCGGCTTCCCTGCTGAGCCGCTAACAGCAAAAGCATCGCTAGCAGGCTAGCTCCCACAGGGGATTTGTGGTGTTCACAAGACCCTTGTGGGAGCTAGCCTGCTAGCGATGGCGTCAACACAGGCACCACCTTTCCCCAGACGAAAAAAAGCCCGCAGTGTGAGCGGGCGAAAGACCAAAGAAGCTATATGCGCAGTCGCTTCCAGGTGGTGGCAGCTGCTTGGGGGATCAGCTGCCGCGGTACGTGGAGTAGCTGTAAGGCGAGATCAGCAGCGGTACATGGTAGTGATCCTGTTCGGCGGAGATGCCAAAACGCAGCACCACCACATCCAGGAACGCCGGTTCCGGCAGCTGAACGCCACGGGCGCGGTAGTAATCGCCCGCATGGAACTGAACCTGATAGACCCCGGTGCGGTAGTCATCGCCTTGCAGCAACGGTGCATCGACACGGCCATCGCTGTTGGTTATCGCGCTGGCGACCAATTCCAGGTGCGAACCTTCAACGCGGTACAACTCGACCTTGATCGAGCTGCCCGGGCAACCGTGTGCAGCGTCCAAAACGTGTGTAGTCAAACGTCCCATTGATTCTGCGCGCCTGCCTGCGTGGAAGCAGTCAGACCTCGCGCCTCCCGAAGTCAGTTGAAAAGGAGACCGCACCGATTCGGAGCACGAAAAGCTGCGGCGAGCGACTGATTAAGACACTTTTCAAAAAAATTGTACACAATAAAAACGACATTTTTGCCACCACTGGCGCCATCCGTGGATTTCCCGCTGATTAACAGCCAAAGCGCACCGTTGCTGAACCCCGCAATCATTAACTGACCAATCAGGCAGATTTCTTGCAGGCTGATCTCAATAGCACGAAAAGATGACCGTTAACGAAAAATGCAAAAAATCAGGCTTACAAAGTGAATATAAAGTTGTATACAATCAGCCCATCGCTGTGACGCCAGCCAAGGCGTATCACACAAACTGTCATCACGAATAAGAAGGAAGACTGCAGTGAGCGCTGACTACCCTCGCGACCTGATCGGTTACGGCAGTAACCCTCCGCACCCACACTGGCCGGGCAATGCCCGCATCGCCCTGTCGTTCGTACTCAATTACGAAGAAGGTGGCGAGCGCAATATCCTGCACGGCGACAAAGAGTCCGAAGCCTTCCTCTCGGAAATGGTGTCCGCCCAGCCGCTGCAAGGCGCGCGCAACATGAGCATGGAATCCCTTTACGAGTATGGCAGCCGCGCCGGCGTCTGGCGGATTCTGAAACTGTTCAAGGAATTCGACATTCCACTGACCATCTTCGCCGTGGCCATGGCCGCCCAGCGTCACCCGGATGTGATCCGCGCCATGGTCGATGCCGGCCATGAGATCTGCAGCCACGGCTACCGCTGGATCGACTACCAGTACATGGACGAAGCGCAGGAACGCGAGCACATGCTCGAAGCGATCCGCATCCTCACCGAAATCACCGGCGAGCGCCCACTAGGCTGGTACACCGGCCGCACCGGCCCGAACACCCGTCGCCTGGTGATGGAAGAAGGCGGTTTCCTCTATGACTGCGACACCTACGACGACGACCTGCCCTACTGGGAACCGAACAACCCGACCGGCAAGCCGCACCTGGTGATCCCGTACACGCTGGACACCAACGACATGCGCTTCACCCAGGTCCAGGGTTTCAACAAGGGCGACGATTTCTTCGAATACCTCAAAGACGCGTTCGACGTGCTCTACGCGGAAGGCGCCGACGCACCGAAAATGCTGTCGATCGGTTTGCATTGCCGCCTGATCGGCCGTCCGGCGCGTCTGGCATCGCTCAAGCGCTTTATCGAATACGCTAAAAGTCATGAACAGGTGTGGTTCAGCCGTCGTGTCGACATCGCGCGTCACTGGCAAGAAACCCACCCGTACACAGGGGCTGCCAAATGAGCACCTTTCAAACCGTCAAACCTTCGAGCCTGAGCCGCGACGCCTTTGTCGCCGCTTTCGCCGACATCTACGAACATTCGCCATGGGTGGCCGAGAAGGCCTTCGACCTGGGTCAGGACGCTTCGATCGACGATATCGAAATCCTGCACCAGCGCATGAGCGACATCCTGTTGAGCGCCGATCACGCAAGCCAGCTTGCCCTGATCAACGCTCACCCGGACCTGGCAGGCCGTGCGGCCGTCCAGGGCCAACTGACCGAAGCCAGCACTAATGAACAGGCTGGCGCCGGTATTCACCAATGCACGGCCGAAGAGTTCCAACGCTTCACCGAGCTGAACGACGCCTACAAAGCCAAGTTCAAGTTTCCCTTCATCATGGCGGTAAAAGGCAGCAACCGGCATCAGATCCTCGCAGCGTTCGAAACGCGCATTCATAACTCGGTCGAGACCGAATTCAAATGCGCGCTGGCGGAGATCAACAAGATCGCCCTGTTCCGATTACTGACCCTATAGCAAGCCTGGCCCGAGTGGATTCAAGAACGCCGAATTTACCCAGGGCCTCGCAAGCATCCCAAGCCACTTATTTAAAGGCAGACAAGAAGAATGAAAGCTTACGCCGTACCTTTCGAGAAGTTCGTCAACCTGGCCGACGCCCGCCTGGGCACCAAAATCATCTCGGTCACCGATGACTGGTTCGCAGACGCCAATCGTCTGTTCCAACCGACCCCGGCCGTATGGAAGGAGGGCGTGTTCGATGACAACGGCAAGTGGATGGACGGCTGGGAGTCGCGCCGCAAGCGCTTCGAAGGCTACGACAGCGCTGTGATCCGCCTGGGTGTACCGGGTTCGATCAAGGGCGTCGACATCGACACTTCATTCTTCACCGGCAACTTCCCGCCATCGGCGTCCCTGGAAGCCTGCTTCCTGGCTGAAGGCGAGCCGAACGAAAACACCCAGTGGACTGAAGTGCTGTCCGCCGTCGAGCTGCAAGGCAACAGCCACCACTACCACGAAATCAGCAACGACCAGGCGTTCAGCCATCTGCGTTTCAACATCTACCCGGACGGCGGTGTTGCCCGTCTGCGCGTGTACGGCATTCCGCACCGCGACTGGTCGGCTGTTGGCGACAACGAGCAAGTTGACCTGGCTTCCGCCCTGAACGGTGGCCGCGCCCTCGCCTGCTCCGACGAACACTTCGGTCGCATGAGCAACATCCTCAACCCGGGCCGCGGCATCAACATGGGCGACGGCTGGGAAACCGCGCGTCGTCGTACTCCGGGCAATGACTGGGTCATCGTCGCGCTGGGCCACCCGGGCGAGATCGAGAAAATCATCGTCGACACCCTGCACTTCAAAGGCAACTACCCGGACACTTGCTCGATCCAGGGCGCGTTCGTGAAGGGCGGCACCGACAGCCAGATCGAAACCCAGTCGCTGTTCTGGCGCGAACTGCTGCCAAGCCAGAAGCTGGAAATGCACGCCGAACACACCTTCGCCGAGCAGATCAAGGCACTGGGCCCGATCACCCACATCCGCCTGAACGTGTTCCCGGATGGTGGTGTGAGCCGCCTGCGCGTTTTGGGCAAGGTCGCTAAATAAGCGTTGAACCCAATCGCGGGCAAGCCCGCTCCCACAAGGAACTGTGGTGTACACAAATCCTGTGGGAGCTGGCTTGCCAGCGATGACGATAGAACCAACAACACAGAATTCGGAAAACAACAGCATGCGCACACTGACGATTGAACCGCTGACCAAAGAAGCCTTCGCCCCTTTCGGTGACGTCATCGAAACCGACGGCAGCGATCACTTCATGATCAACAACGGTTCGACCATGCGCTTCCATAAACTGGCTGTGGTCGAAACCGCAAAGCCAGAGGACAACGCGATCATCAGCATTTTCCGCGCCGACGCGCAGGACATGCCGCTGACCGTCAGCATGCTGGAGCGTCACCCGTTGGGCAGCCAGGCTTTCATACCGCTGCTCGGCAACCCCTTTCTGATCGTGGTCGCGCCACTTGGCGATGAACCTGTATCAGGCTTGGTCCGCGCCTTCGTCACCAACGGCAGGCAGGGCATTAATTACCATCGCGGCGTTTGGCACCACCCGGTGCTGACGATCGAAAAGCGGGATGACTTCCTGGTGGTTGATCGCAGTGGCACAGGCAATAACTGCGATGAGCATTTTTTCAAAGAGGATGAGCGTTTGATCCTCGCCCCCCACCAATAAGAGAAGGTCTGATCACTCGACAACAGAGTGACAGGCGAGAGGTAAAGACTGTGGAAGCACATCTGTTGGAATGGCTGAACCTGAGCGTGCGCTGGGTTCATATGATTACTGGTGTGGCCTGGATTGGCGCATCGTTCTACTTCGTCTGGCTGGAAAACAACCTCAATCGGGTCAACCCGAAAAGCGGTCTGGCCGGTGATTTGTGGGCGATCCACGGCGGCGGTATCTACCACCTGGAAAAATACAAACTGGCTCCGCCGACCATGCCGGACAACCTGCACTGGTTCAAATGGGAAGCCTACTTCACCTGGATGTCGGGTATCGCGCTGCTGTGCGTGGTGTTCTACTCCAACCCGACGCTCTACCTGCTGGCTCCGGGCAGCACCCTGAGCGGTCCTGAAGGCGTACTGCTGGGCATCGGCTCTCTGTTCGTCGGCTGGTTCATCTACTCCTTCCTCTGCGACTCGGCCCTGGGCAAACGCCCTGCCCTGCTTGGCGCCATCCTGTTCGTTCTGATCATTGCCGCAGCCTATGGCTTCAGCAAAGTGTTCAGCGGTCGCGGTGCGTACCTGCACGTCGGCGCGATCATCGGCACCATCATGGTCGGCAACGTGTTCCGCATCATCATGCCGGCGCAACGCGCACTGGTAGCGGCCATCGCCGAGAACCGCACACCTGATCCGGCGCTGCCAGCCAAAGGCTTGCTGCGTTCGCGTCACAACAACTACTTCACCTTGCCCGTGCTGTTCATCATGATCAGCAACCACTTCCCGAGCACCTACGGCAGCCAGTACAACTGGCTGATCCTGGCCGGGATCGCGGTGCTGGCGGTGTTGGTGCGTCACTACTTCAACACCCGTCACGACAGCCACAAGTTTGCCTGGACCCTGCCCGTGGCAGCGGTGGGCATGATTTGCCTGGCTTATGTGTCCGGTCCGAAGCCGATGTCCAGCGCCCCTGAAGTCGCCAAGGCTCCTGCTGCCATCGAATACCAGCCACTGCCGGAAACTGCAGTGGGTGGTGGTTTGAAACCGGCTGAAGCCAAACCTGCAGAAGCGCCTGCCGCCGCCCCGGCGCAAGCGTCCAACGCCGGTCCTGGTTTCGACAAGGTGCACAGCGTGATTCAGGAACGTTGCTCGGTCTGCCATTCGGCGAAACCGACCAGCCCACTGTTCAGCGCGGCGCCGGCCGGTGTGATGTTCGACACTCCCGAGCAGATTCGCCAGAACGCTGCGCGCATCCAGGCTCAAGCCGTCGCCAGCCAGATCATGCCACTGGGCAACATCACGCAGATGACCCAGCAGGAACGTGACCTGATCGGTGCCTGGATTGCTCAGGGAGCTCCCACCAATTAAGCAATGCAAAAGCCTGTGCTGAGCGGGCTTTTGTGGCGAGGGAGCTTGCTCCCGCTGGACTGCGCAGCAGTCCAGCGGGAGCAAGCTCCCTCGCCACAGATCCACCTGATGCGAAACAGCTGTCAGCAGCTGTTAATCACAAGAATAAAAAAGATCCGAGGTGTTGCATGTCCGAGCTCTCCAAAGCGCGCATCCCCGACGCACCCGCCATTCAGCGTTTACCCCTTTTGCAACTGATCCTGGTCGGTTTGCAACATGTTCTGCTGATGTACGGCGGCGCCATCGCGGTGCCGCTGATCATCGGACAGGCCGCTGGCCTGAGTCGTGAAGAAATCGCCTTCCTGATCAACGCCGACCTGCTGGTCGCCGGCATCGCCACTATCGTTCAATCGCTGGGCATCGGCCCCATGGGCATTCGCATGCCGGTGATGATGGGTGCCAGTTTCGCCGCTGTCGGCAGCATGGTCGCCATGGCCGGCATGCCCGGTATCGGCCTGCAAGGGATCTTCGGCGCGACCATCGCCGCCGGGTTCTTCGGCATGCTCATCGCCCCGTTCATGTCCAAGGTCGTACGCTTCTTCCCGCCTCTGGTGACCGGCACGGTCATCACCTCGATCGGTTTGTCGTTGTTCCCCGTAGCCGTGAACTGGGCTGGCGGGGGTGCCAGCGCCGCTCAATTCGGTTCGCCGATTTACCTGACCATCGCCGCGCTGGTGCTGGGCACCATCCTGTTGGTGCATCGCTTCATGCGTGGTTTCTGGGTCAACATTTCCGTGCTGATCGGCATGTGCCTGGGCTACGTGCTCTGCGGCGTGCTCGGCATGGTCGACCTCAGCGGCATGGCCCAAGCGCCATGGCTGCAATTCGTTACCCCGCTGCATTTCGGCATGCCGAAATTCGAACTCGCACCGATCCTGTCGATGTGCCTTGTCGTGGTGATCATTTTCGTCGAGTCCACCGGGATGTTCCTCGCGCTGGGCAAGATCACCGGCCAGGAAGTCTGCCCACGCATGCTGCGTCGCGGCTTGCTGTGTGATGCCGGCGCTTCGTTCTTTGCGGGTTTCTTCAACACCTTCACCCACTCCTCTTTCGCGCAGAACATCGGCCTGGTGCAAATGACCGGCGTGCGTTGCCGTTCGGTGACCATTGTCGCCGGCGGTTTGCTGATCGTGTTGAGCCTGCTGCCGAAAGCGGCGTTCCTGGTCGCTTCAATTCCGCCGGCGGTACTGGGCGGCGCGGCGATTGCGATGTTCGGCATGGTCGCCGCTACCGGGATCAAGATTCTCCAGGAAGCCGACATCGGTGACCGTCGCAACCAGTTGCTGGTGGCGGTGAGCATCGGCATGGGCCTGATCCCGGTGGTGCGTCCGGAGTTTTTCGCCCACCTGCCCCTGTGGATGAGCCCGATCACCCACAGCGGTATCGCCATGGCCACCCTCAGTGCGCTGACGCTGAACTTGCTGTTCAACATCCTTGGCGGCGCCGAACGCGCGGCGATCAACGACTGTCACGCTAACTCGCATTAACAGAGTCCCACACAAACCCTGTGGGAGCGGGCTTGCTCGCGAAGACGTCATCAGCCTCAACATCATTGTTGCCTGATACACCGCTTTCGCGAGCAAGCCCGCTCCCACAGGAGAGCTAAATGCGCCTGAAAAATAAAAACAAGAGGGAGCAACAGATGATTCGGACACAAACCAACTTGCTGTTGAGTGGTGGCCTGCTGGCCGCGAGTCAGGCCATGGCCGGCGATCTACTGCTGTGGCAGACCAACAGCTTGAGCTATCTGTACGGCAAGGATTTCGCGGTCAACCCGTCGATCCAGCAGACAATCACCTTCGAACATGCCGACCGCTGGAAGTACGGCGATAACTTCATGTTCATCGACAGCACTTACTACAACGGCGAGAAAGACCGCAACAAAGGCGTCCACGCCTATTACGGCGAGTTCAGCCCCCGCCTCTCTCTCGGCAAAATCCTCGACCGCCGTTTCGAATTCGGCCCGATCAAGGACGTGCTGCTGGCCATGACCTACGAGAATGGCGAAGACGACACCGAGGCCTACCTGATCGGCCCCGGCTTTGACCTTGCAATCCCGGGCTTCAACTTTTTCACCCTGAACTTCTATAATCGCCGGACCGAAGGCTCGCGCCCCGGCGACGATGTCTGGCAGATCACACCGGCCTGGTCGTACACCATTCCAGTGGGCAATTCGAGCGTGTTGATCGATGGCTACATCGACTGGGTCGTGGACAACGACCAGAACTCGCACGGTACCTACCACGCCAACCTGCACTTCAACCCGCAGATCAAATACGACCTGGGCAAAGCCCTCGGCTGGCGGGAGAAACAGGTATATGTCGGCGCCGAATACAGCTACTGGAAAGACAAGTACGGCATCGAAAACAACGGCAACCTCGACACCAACGAAAACACCACCAGCCTGCTGGTGAAGGTGCATTTCTAAGATGACCCGCAACCGTGCCCCAAACCTGTCGTCGGTGCGCTGTTGCGGGGCACTTGAGACCTGGCCAAGGAGTCAGTATTCTCCGCGGCCGCCTGAATCCGCTTTAAAAAAAAGCCCGGATTTAATTCCTGACCAGAAAGCCAACTTATCCCGGCTCTGGACGGTCCCCAGGCCTTCCCGAATGACTCTCAATCGACTGTTTTTGAGCAGCCGAGCGGGAGTTTTTTTGCTTTGTGAAAGCCTTGGCGCAGCTCTTGCTAACAGCACTAAAGCTGACCGATTGGATGAATATTTTCCGCTTCAGAAAAAGGCGCCACACCAGAGCGTCGACCTTAAAAAAAACGTGAAACCACTACTTTTTGGGAGCAACCGAATGAAACGTACGTGCACTAGCCTGATGCTGGCGGGATCAATGCTGGCTGGGGGTCAGGCCATGGCCGGCGACTTGCTGCAATGGCAGAACAACAGCCTGACCTACCTGTATGGCAAGGACTTCCAGGTCAACCCGCGCATCCAGCAGACGGTGACCTTCGAACACGCTGACGGCTGGAAATACGGCGACAACTTCTTCTTCATCGACAAGATTTTCTACAACGGCAAGGAAGACGCCTTCGCAGGTAAGAACACCCACTACGGTGAATTCAGCCCACGCCTGTCGTTCAACAAGATCTTCGACCAGAAGTTCGAGCTAGGTCCGATCAAAGACGTGCTGCTGGCCATGACGTACGAATTCGGTGAAGACGATACCGAGTCCTACCTGATCGGTCCTGGCTTCGACCTGGCCATCCCGGGCTTCGACTACTTCCAGTTGAACTTCTACAACCGTCACACCGAAGGCGACCGTCCGGGCGACAATATCTGGCAGGTCACGCCGGTCTGGTCCTACACCATTCCGGTCGGCGATTCGAACATCCTGATCGATGGTTTCATGGACTGGGTGGTCGACAACGACGTCAACAAAAAAGGCGAATACCACGCCAACCTGCACTTCAATCCGCAGATCAAGTACGACCTGGGCAAAGCGCTGAACCTGGGTGAGAAGCAGTTGTACGTCGGTGTCGAGTATGACTACTGGAAGAACAAGTACGGTATCGAAGACAGCCAGGGCTTCAAGACCGATCAGAGCGTGACCAGCTTCCTGGTCAAGGTTCACTTCTGATCCGGCGGCGTCTGTAAGGACGCCATCGCGGGCAAGCCATGCTCCTACAGGTTCGGTGTCGAACACTAGTAATGTGATCGACGCGCATCTGTAGGAGCATGGCTTGCCCGCGATCGCCGCACCGCCGATCTCAAGTCGAAACCTCGGACGCCGGTAACCCAAGAAATCGGCAAAGCTCCTCACGCTTGGCCAACGCATCCCGCCGCCCCAAATCAATCAATTCGCTGCAATACCCCACCTCGAACAACAGATAACTCAACACCCCCGCTCCACTGGTCTTGGTCGCCCCCGGCCCACGCAGAAACAGGCGCAATGCCGCCGGCAATTCCTGGCGATGACGCGCGGCAATTTCGTCGATCGGCTGACTCGGTGAAATCACCAAAACCTCGACCGGTGCCACACCCAGCGCACGGGTCGGCGTGCCGTCGGGCATGAGATGACTGAACTGATTCAGACGCTGTAAAAGCTCGATGTCGCTTTCCAGGCTGTCAATGAACGTACTGTTGAGCATGTGCCCGCCGATCTGCGCCAACGTGGGTTGTTGCCCTGTATAGGTGCGTTGCAGCGGTTGCTCGGGATCGACGCCACGCGGGTTGCCGCTGACACCCACCACCAGCACCCGACTGGCGCCCAGATGCAGCGCCGGGCTGATCGGCGCCGATTGGCGCACCGCACCATCGCCGAAATACTCCTCGCCGATTTTCACCGGGGCGAACAGCAGTGGAATCGCCGAACTGGCGAGCAAATGGTCAACGGACAGTTGGGTCGGAACGCCGATCCGCCGATGGCGCAACCAGGCGTCGATGGTGCCGCCGCCCTGATAGAAAGTGACGGCTTGACCGGACTCGTAGCCAAACGCAGTCACCGCCACCGCCTGCAATTGCTTTTGCGCGATGGATTCGGCGATGCCGTTCATGTGCAACTTGTCGTTGAGCAAGCGGCGCAGAGGTGAGCTGTTGAGCAGCGCCACCGGAACTTGAGAGCCGAGGCCCAGCAAGCTGTGGCTGACAAAGCGGCTGGCCTGGCGCATCACGCCGGGCCAGTCGCTACGCAACACCAAATGACTGCGAAAGCCCTGCCAGAAGGCAGTCAGCCGCTCAATGGCCGCGCGAAAATCCGTCGCCCCGCTGGCCAGGCTGACGGCATTGATCGCCCCGGCCGAAGTGCCGACGATCACCGGAAACGGATTGTCCGCGCCCAATGGCAAAAGCTCGGCAATCGCCGCCAGAACCCCCACCTGATAGGCCGCCCGAGCCCCGCCGCCGGAAAGAATCAACCCTGTAACCGGTTCAGCAGGACTCATCGCAACACTCCATGATGCTTATTAGGTTCGATTGATCAACCGCGTTTTGCGTACAGCTTGGGTTCGCCCGGTGGACGGCTCTTGAAGCGGCGATGGGCCCAGAGGTATTGCTCCGGACAGTCGCGCAACACGCCTTCGATCCACTGGTTGATGCGCAGGCAATCGGCTTCTTCGGTTTCGCCGGGGAAGCCTTCGAGCGGCGCATGGATCACCAGCCGATAACCGCTGCCGTCGGCCAGGCGCTCCTGAGTGAACGGCACCACCAACGCCTTGCCCAGCCGGGCGAATTTACTGGTAGCAGTGACGGTCGCCGCCTGAATGCCGAACAGCGGCACGAAAATACTTTGCTTGGCGCCGTAGTCCTGATCCGGTGCGTACCAGATCGCGCGGCCGGCGCGCAGCAACTTGAGCATGCCGCGAACGTCCTCGCGCTCGATCGCCAGCGAATCAAGATTGTGACGCTCGCGCCCCTGTCGCTGGACATAGTCGAACAGCGGATTTTTGTGCTCGCGGTACATGCCGTCGATGGTGTGTTGCTGGCCAAGCAGTGCGGCGCCGATTTCCAGGGTGGTGAAATGCACCGCCATCAGGATCACGCCCTTGCCTTCGCGCCGGGCCTGCTGCAAATGCTCCAGCCCTTCGATATGGGCCAGTTTCGCCAGACGTTCGCGCGACCACCACCAGCTCATCGCCATCTCGAAGAAAGCGATGCCGGTTGACGCGAAGTTTTCCTTGAGCAGGCGCTTACGCTCGACTGCGGACTTTTCCGGGAAACACAGCTCCAGATTTCGCTTGGCAATGCGCCGTCGGTCGCCCGCCGCGCGATACATCAAGGCCCCGAGCGCGCGACCAAGCCACAGCAATGCCGGATATGGCAGCTGCACGATCAGCCACAACAACCCCAAGCCACACCACAGCGGCCAGAAACGTGGAGTCAGAAAAGTTTTTTGAAAACGCGGGCGATCCATTCATGCATCCGGAAAGACAATGGCCGCGCATTCTACATCGTTCGACCCGGCTTGCGGCCTGCGGGCGATCTCGTTATAAGTCTCGGCACTTTTAGTGACAAGTCGTTGTATGCCGACCATGAGCCAAACCGAACTGCTAGACCAAGATCCCGTGTTCCAGCTAAAGGGCAGCATGCTCGCCATTACGGTGCTGGAACTGGCCCGTAACGACCTCGAAGGCCTCGACCGGCAGTTGGCCGCCAAGGTCGCCCAGGCGCCTGGTTTTTTCAGCAACGCGCCGCTGGTACTGGCCCTGGACAAACTCCCGGCCAGTGAAGGCGCGGTGGATTTGCCGGGCCTGATGCGCGTGTGCCGCCAGCATGGCCTGCGCACCCTGGCGATCCGAGCCAGCCGTATCGAAGACATCGCCGCCGCCATCGCCGTCGACCTGCCGGTGTTGCCGCCCTCCGGCGCCCGCGAGCGTGCGCTGGACCTGAATGAAGGCGTGACTGCGAAAAAACCGGAAAAACCGCCGGAACCGACCATCAAACCGACGAAAATCATCACGTCGCCAGTACGTGGTGGCCAGCAGATTTATGCCCAGGGCAGCGATCTGGTGGTGATCTCCTCGGTCAGTCCGGGGGCGGAACTTCTCGCCGATGGCAACATCCATGTATACGGCCCCATGCGTGGTCGCGTGTTGGCCGGCGTCAAGGGCGACACGAAAGCCAGGATTTTCTGTCAGCAAATGAGCGCTGAACTGGTCTCGATCGCCGGGCATTACAAGGTTTCCGAAGATCTGCGCCGCGACCCTTTATGGGGTTCGGGCGTGCAGGTCAGCCTGTCGGGCGATGTGTTGAACATCATTCGTCTTTAACGGATACTGCCGCATTTTCCAAGCATCTCTAAAACGTAGCGAAAACGGCTCAAACGAAGTAGGAAACAGGCCAAAAGCAGTGTTTACCGGGGGTAAACGCCGCTAAAACCGAATTCCAGCCAAGGCTGTCCGACTGCAGTAGTTTTCAAGAGATGTTTTTCAGGGGCTAAAAGTCCTTTTTCCTTAGGGGTGAAACACCTTGGCCAAGATTCTCGTGGTTACATCCGGCAAGGGTGGTGTGGGTAAGACCACCACCAGCGCCGCTATCGGTACCGGCCTCGCTCTGCGCGGCCACAAAACAGTGATCGTCGACTTCGACGTGGGCTTGCGTAACCTCGACCTGATCATGGGTTGCGAGCGCCGCGTGGTGTATGACTTCGTCAACGTGGTCAACGGCGAAGCCAACCTGCAACAGGCCCTGATCAAAGACAAGCGCCTGGAAAATCTCTACGTGCTGGCCGCCAGCCAGACCCGCGACAAAGACGCGTTGACCGTCGAAGGCGTGGAAAAAGTCCTGATGCAACTCAAGGAAGACTTTGAGTTCGTGGTCTGCGACTCCCCGGCGGGCATCGAGAAAGGCGCCCACCTGGCCATGTACTTCGCTGACGAAGCGATCGTCGTGACCAACCCGGAAGTGTCCTCGGTACGTGACTCCGACCGCATGCTCGGCCTGCTGGCCAGCAAGTCCCGTCGCGCCGAACGCGGTGAAGACCCGATCAAGGAACACCTGCTGATCACCCGCTACCACCCGGAGCGTGTCGAAAAAGGCGAAATGCTTGGCGTCGAAGACGTCAAGGAAATCCTATCGGTGACCCTGCTCGGCGTGATCCCGGAATCCCAGGCGGTGCTCAAGGCATCCAACCAGGGCGTTCCCGTGATCCTCGACGACCAGAGCGATGCCGGCCAGGCCTACAGCGATACCGTTGACCGCCTGCTGGGCAAAACCGTGGAGCATCGTTTCCTTGATGTACAGAAGAAGGGATTCTTCGAGCGCCTGTTTGGAGGCAACTAAGCAATGAACCTTTTTGACTTCTTTCGTGCCAACAAAAAGCAAAGCACCGCGTCGGTAGCGAAAGAGCGTCTACAGATCATCGTGGCGCACGAACGCGGCCAACGCAGCACCCCGGACTACCTGCCGGCCTTGCAGAAGGAACTGGTCGAGGTGATTCGCAAGTACGTCAATATCGGGTCCGATGACGTGCATGTCGCACTGGAAAGCCAGGGCAGCTGCTCGATTCTGGAACTCAATATCACCCTGCCAGATCGCTGAGTCGATCCGGCTGGAGCCACGGCGGCTCAGGCTTTCCTGCATTTTGCAGGAGCAAGGCTTGCTCGCGATAGCATCACCTCGGTTTTTCTGAATACCGAGTTGCCTGAATCGCGAGCAAGCTTTGCTCCCACAGAGAACGGGAGGCCTGAGCCGCCGTTGGCGTTTGTTACGAGGCTGTTTTAATGCCGTTGTCCAATGTCCACATCATTCATCAGGACGCCGCCGTACTGGTGGTGAACAAACCGACTTTGTTGCTCTCCGTCCCAGGCCGGGCCGATGACAACAAGGACTGCCTGATTACCCGCCTGCAGGAAAACGGTTACCCGGAAGCGCGAATCGTCCATCGGCTGGATTGGGAAACCTCCGGCATCATCCTGCTGGCCCGCGATCCCGATACGCACCGTGAACTGTCTCGGCAATTTCACGACCGCGAAACCGAAAAGGCCTACACCGCACTGTGCTGGGGTCAACCCGAGCTGGATAGCGGCAGCATCGACTTGCCGCTGCGCTACGACCCACCGACCAAGCCTCGCCACGTGGTCGACCATGAATTCGGCAAGAACGCCCTGACCTTCTGGCGTGTGCTGGAGCGTTGCGGCGACTGGTGCCGCGTGGAGCTCACGCCGATCACCGGCCGTTCGCACCAATTACGCGTACACATGCTCTCCATCGGCCACCCGCTGCTCGGCGATGGGCTCTACGCCCACGAACAAGCCCTGGCCGCCTGGCCGCGCCTGTGCCTGCACGCGAGCATGCTCAGCTTCACGCATCCGCAGACCGGCGAACGCCTGCGCTTCGAGTGTCCGGCCCCGTTCTAAAGCAAAAGCAATCCCTGTAGGAGCGAGCAAGCTCGCTCCTACAGGGATCTCCTCCAGGCCCGATACCGGGGACCGCCTAACCAGCACTCCCCCCGCCAATTCTCTGACCAATACGTTAAACTGGCCCCACTGCTGTCTGGAGCTACTTATGCGCGAAGAGTTGAACCAAGGCCTGATCGACTTCCTCAAGGCCTCCCCTACCCCGTTCCATGCCACCGCCAGCCTTGTTCAGCGACTGGAAGCGGCGGGTTATCAACGCCTCGACGAACGCGAGCCATGGCACACCGAAGCCAATGGCCGCTATTACGTCACCCGTAACGACTCTTCGATCGTCGCGATCAAAATGGGTCGCCACTCGCCGCTGCACGGCGGGATTCGCCTGGTCGGCGCCCACACGGACAGCCCGTGCCTGCGGGTCAAGCCGCAACCGGAACTGCAACGCCAGGGCTTCTGGCAACTGGGCGTCGAAGTCTACGGCGGCGCGCTACTGGCACCGTGGTTCGACCGCGACCTGTCCCTCGCCGGCCGCGTGACCTTCCGCCGTGACGGCAAGGTCGAGAGCCAGTTGATCGACTTCAAGGCACCGATCGCGATCATCCCGAACCTGGCCATTCACCTCAACCGTGAAGCCAACATGGGCTGGGCGATCAATGCCCAGACCGAATTGCCGCCAGTGCTGGCGCAGTTCGCCGGTGACGAACGCGTGGATTTCCGCGCGGTGATCACCGACCAGCTCGCCCGCGAACACGGTCTGAACGCCGACGTGGTGCTCGATTACGAGCTGAGCTTCTACGACACCCAAAGCGCCGCCGTCATCGGTTTGCACGGTGACTTCATCGCCGGTGCGCGCCTGGACAACCTGTTGTCGTGCTACGCCGGCCTGCAAGCATTGTTGACTGCGGACACCGACGAAACCTGCGTGCTGGTGTGCAACGATCACGAAGAAGTCGGTTCATGCTCGGCCTGCGGCGCCGATGGTCCGATGCTTGAGCAGACGCTGCGTCGCCTGTTGCCTGAAGGTGATGAATTCGTACGCACAATTCAGAAATCCCTGCTGGTTTCCGCTGACAACGCCCACGGCGTGCACCCGAACTACGCGGAGAAGCACGACGCCAACCACGGCCCGAAACTCAATGCCGGCCCGGTGATCAAGGTCAACAGCAACCAGCGCTACGCCACCAACAGCGAAACCGCCGGATTCTTCCGTCACCTGTGCATGGCCGAAGAAGTGCCGGTGCAGAGTTTCGTGGTGCGCAGCGACATGGGCTGCGGCTCGACCATCGGCCCGATCACCGCCAGCCACCTGGGCGTGCGCACCGTGGACATCGGCCTGCCGACGTTCGCCATGCACTCGATCCGTGAGCTGTGCGGCAGCCATGACCTGGCGCATCTGGTCAAAGTGCTGAGCGCGTTCTACGCCTGCCGCGAATTGCCGTAACACCTGTAGGAGCTGCCGCAGCCTGCGGCAGCTCCTACACACCTCACTACCGACCATCCAAAAGCCACCTAGACTTTAATCATCCCTTTCGACAAGGCAGTCGCCATGATCTCGATGTCCACCTTCCACGCCATGCTGATCCCGATTCTTGCCGGAATGCTCCTGTTGGCGATCGGCTTCAACTTTCGTGACAAGAACCTCGGCGTGTTCGCCATGTGGATAGGCATGTTGACGATCTTCGCCACCGTGGTTATCAAGATCCTCGCCAAACTCAACGAATAAATCCGCACCCTGACTCGCATTGATTTTGACGGGCTCGTACACTCGGTCGACCCGCTCACTCCGAGGTTGACCGCCTAGTGTTCGCTCGTCTGTTTGCCCTGCCGTGTTTTTTCCTTGTCTGCCTGATGACGCTGCTGCCGATGGCGCCCGCCCAGGCAGTCGGCTTGCCGAGCCTGCTCAACAGTTCGGCGAAAACCCAGCCCGAGGCACAAGAACCTCTGGGGCAATCCCTGGATGAAGTGATCAAGTCGCTGGAGAACGATCAGCAGCGAAGCAAATTGCTGGCCGATCTGAAGAAACTGCGCGACGCCACGAAGAAGGCCCAACCGGCCACCGAGCAAGGCGTGCTGGGCCTTATTGGCGGGACACTGGCCAGCTTCGAAAAACAATTTTCCGGCGCCGACAGTCCGCTCACCCGTTGGACCAGCGAGTTCGACCTGGCCAGCGACGAACTGACAGCGCTGGTGCTGCCGGCCAACGAATGGCTGCCGATCATTTTCGCCTTCGCCGTGATTCTGATGGTCTGGAGCCTGTTGGCAGCGGCGCTGATCTGGGTCAGCCACCGGGTGCGCATGCGCTTCGGCCTGACCGAAGAACTGCCGCAACACCCCAGGGCGCTGGACATGCTGCGCTTCGCTTTGCGCAAGCTCGGGCCATGGCTGATTGCCTTGGTGATCACGGTCTACATGAGCTACGCCCTGCCTTCTTCACTGGGCAAAAGCCTGGCCATGGTGCTGGCCTATGCGCTGGTGGTTGGCACCTGTTTCTCCGCGATCTGCGTGATCGCCTTTTCCCTGCTCGACGGCCCACACCGCCACCGCGCCCTGTACATTTTGCGGCATCAAGCCTTTCGCCCGTTGTGGCTGATCGGCAGCTTCGCCGCGTTCGGTGAAGCCCTGAGCGACCCGCGCCTGATCGAAAGCCTCGGCGTGCATCTGGCACATACCGCAGCGACGGTGGCCAATGTGTTGGCGGCGCTGTCCACCGGGTTGTTCATCCTGCGATTCCGCCGCCCGATCGCCCACTTGATACGCAACCAGCCGCTGTCCCGACGCCTGACCCGCCGCGCCCTCAGCGACACCATCGAAATCCTCGGCACCTTCTGGTACGTCCCGGCGCTGGTACTGGTGGGCATTTCACTGTTCGCCACGTTCGTTTCCGCCGGCGATACCAGCACCGCGCTGCGCCAATCGCTGATCTGCACCGTGCTGCTAGTGTTGTGCATGGTCATCAACGGCCTGGTCCGCCGCCACGCCCTCAAACCGCAACGCGGTGTGAAGCGCCACGCACTGTATTCCGAGCGCCTGAAAAGCTTCTTCTACACCCTCGCGCATCTGCTGGTATGGCTGGCGTTCATCGAACTCGGCCTGCGGGTCTGGGGCATGTCGCTGATTGCGTTTACCGAAGGTGAAGGCCATGAAGTCAGCGTCAAGTTGTTCAGCCTCATAGGCACACTGATCTTCGCCTGGCTGGTCTGGATCCTCAGCGACACCGCCGTGCACCACGCCCTCACCCGCTCACGCAAAGGCCTGGCGAACGCTCGGGCGCAAACGATGATGCCGCTGATCCGCAACGTGCTGTTCGTGGCGATCTTCATCATTGCGCTGATCGTCGCCCTGGCGAACATGGGGATGAACGTCACGCCACTGCTGGCCGGTGCCGGTGTGATCGGCCTGGCCATCGGTTTCGGCGCGCAGTCGCTGGTGGCCGACTTGATCACCGGGCTGTTCATCATCATCGAAGACTCCCTGGCCATCGACGACTACGTCGACGTCGGCGGCCACCTCGGCACCGTCGAAGGCCTGACCATCCGCACCGTGCGCCTGCGGGACATCGACGGCATCGTCCACACCATCCCGTTCAGCGAAATCAAAAGCATCAAGAACTACTCCCGGGAATTCGGCTACGCGATCTTCCGGGTCGCAGTGCCTGCCAGCATGGACATCGACAGCGCGATCAAACTGATGCGCGAAGTCGGCCAGAAAATGCGCACCGATCCGCTGCAACGACGCAACATCTGGTCGCCGCTGGAGATTCAAGGCGTGGAAAGTTTCGAGTCCGGCAACGCGATACTCCGCGCCCGGTTCAAGACCGCGCCGATCAAACAGTGGGAAGTTTCCCGGGCGTTCAATCTGTCACTGAAACGGCATCTGGATGAAGCGGGGATGGAACTGGCGACGCCGCGGTTGAGTGTGCAGGTGGTGACTGCTGGTGGCGGCCCAGAAAAAGAACAGCCTCTGTAGGAGCTGCCGCAGGCTGCGATCTTTTGATCTTTTCAAAAAACAGAATCAAAAGATCGCAGCCTGCGGCAACTCCTACAGGACGTCGACGCCGACATGAATCGCATCATGCCGCCAAAACTCCAGATCACAATCGATCAACCGCTCATGCTGATCATAATTGACCCGGGCAATGCTCAAGCCCGGGCTGCCCACTGACACGCGCAAGGCCGCCGCCGCATCCACCGACAACGCCGTCGGCACAATCTCGAACCGCACCCGCCCGTAGTGCAAATCGTAGTGCCGCGCATAAAGCTCGGTAATCGACTGATTCAAGTCAAAATCCAGAATCCCCGGAAAATACTGCGGGTTCAGGTAATGCTCCACATACAACACCAGCCGCCCATCAATGCGCCGCGAACGGCAGATCTGAATCACGCTCGACAGCGCTGGCAACTGCAACCAGGCACAGACCGCCGCCGACGCCGGCTGCAAACGCGCAGAAATCACCTCAGTCGATGGCACCCGCCCCTGGGCGCCAACCATCGCGTGAAAGTGACTGCGCTGCATCAGGTTATAGGCCAGGCGCGGCGGCGATACGAACCAGCCCCGGCGCTCCTCACGGTAAATCTGCCCCTGAGATTCCAGCTGCAACAACGCCTCACGCACAGTGATCCGCGTGGTGCCAAACAACTCACTGAGCTTGCGCTCGGCCGGCAATTTGCTGCCAGGCGCCAGCAGCCCGTGGTCGAGCTGTTCCTGAAGAACCTGGCCAATCGCTGTCACCGCTTTTGTAGCCTCATCGCGCATCAACGTTACCTATCTGGACTAGACCAGCACTGTTTCGGGGCAGAACCGCGCTGAAAATCGATTCAATCAATGTCCTGCAAGCGTAGGCAGTGCAGATGACTGAGAGATGACAAGTCTCCAGACGGTCATCCCGGCGGTCATTTAAAAACCGTGCAATACATCGGCCAAGTCCTTGCGTAGCGGGCCTTTGCCTATGGTCTACGCTTAGCTGGCAGCCGCCAATATCGAGCAAATAAAAGTCTTGCCGGGCGATGAACGACATCAAAGTGTCATCCAGCCCCCTTAGATTGGCTCAGGTATTGCTGACCTAGACCAACACCAACCGCAATCGCAGCGTTGAACACGACCCAAGGAGCTTCGGAATGAAACAGTTTTTCCTGGCATCACTGTTAGGCTCGACCATTGCCATGTGCACCGCCGCCATGGCGGCTGATGATTTGAAAACCCTGGAAGCCGCTGCGAAAGCGGAAGGCGCAGTCAACAGCGTCGGCATGCCCGATGACTGGGCCAACTGGAAAGGCACCTGGGAAGACCTGGCCAAGAAATACGGCCTGAAACACATCGACACCGACATGAGCTCGGCGCAGGAAATCGCCAAGTTCGCCGCTGAAAAAGACAACGCCAGCGCCGACATCGGCGACGTCGGTGCCGCCTTCGGCCCGATCGCGGTCAAGCAAGGCGTGGTGCAACCGTACAAGCCTTCGACCTGGGATCAGATTCCTGATTGGGCCAAGGACAAGGACGGCAACTGGGCTCTGGCTTACACCGGCACCATCGCCTTCATCGTCAACAAAAAGCTGCTGCACGGTTCCGAAGTGCCGACCAAGTGGTCTGACCT
This sequence comes from Pseudomonas sp. MAG733B, assembly GCF_036884845.1. Classification (NCBI taxonomy): domain Bacteria; kingdom Pseudomonadati; phylum Pseudomonadota; class Gammaproteobacteria; order Pseudomonadales; family Pseudomonadaceae; genus Pseudomonas; species Pseudomonas sp. MAG733B. The sequence continues at coordinate 2,329,350 of NZ_CP145732.1, read as the reverse complement.
CAAGACCGGCAAATACAAGGTTTCCATCGGCGACGTAAGCACCGCTGCCCAGGCTGCGAACGGCGTTCTGGCCGCGGCACTGGCCAACGGTGGCGACGAGAAGAACCTGAAACCTGCGCTGCTGCTGTTCGCCGACATCGCCAAGCAGGGTCGCCTGTCGATGTCCAACCCGGTCATCGGTGCCATGGAAAAAGGCGAAATCGAAGTCGGAGTGGTCTGGGACTTCAACGGTCTGAGCTACAAGGCCAAGATGGCCAACCCGGATGACTACGTGGTGCTGATCCCGTCCGACGGTTCGGTGATTTCCGGTTACACCACCATCATCAACAAATACGCGAAAAACCCGAACGCCGCCAAGCTGACCCGCGAGTACATCTTCAGCGACGCCGGCCAGATCAACCTGGCCAAAGGCAACGCCCGTCCGATCCGCGCCGAGCACATCACGCTGCCAGACGACGTGAAAGCCAAGCTGCTGCCGAACGAGCAGTACAAAAAGGTCACGCCGATCAAGGACGCGGATGCTTGGGAGAAGACTTCCAAGGCTCTGCCGCAGAAGTGGAACGAAGAAGTCATTGTCGAAATGAAGTAATGCTTTAGCGCAAACGCTGAAATCCCAATGTGGGAGCGGGCTTGCTCGCGAAGACGGCGGCACATTCACAATTAATGTGGCTGAACGATCGCCTTCGCGAGCAAGCCCGCTCCCACACTGGACCGAGTGAAGTCCGAGATTTCCGAATTCCTGTTTTGCGGAGTCCCATCCCCATGAAGCACAACGTCATCCTTGTCGTGCTCGACGGCCTTAACTACGAAGTCGCCCGCCACGCCATGGGACACCTGCAGGCATATGTCGGCGCAGGACGCGCAGCGCTCTATAAACTGGAGTGCGAGTTGCCGGCCCTGTCCCGTCCGCTTTACGAATGCATCCTCACCGGCGTCACGCCGATCGACAGCGGCATTGTCCACAACAACGTCTCGCGCCTGTCCAATCAGCGCAGCATCTATCACTACGCCACCGACGCCGGGTTGAAAACCGCGGCGGCGGCTTACCACTGGGTCAGCGAGCTGTATAACCGCTCGCCGTTCGTGGCATCCCGGGATCGTCATACAGACAACCCCGATCTACCGATCCAGCACGGGCATTTCTACTGGAGCGATCACTACCCGGACTCGCACCTGTTCGCCGACGCCGAAAACCTGCGCCTGCGCCATGCGCCGAATTTCCTGTTGATCCACCCGATGAACATCGACGACGCCGGGCACAAGCACGGCCTCGACACCCCGCAATACCGCAACAGCGCACGCTTCGCTGACATCTACCTCGCCGACTACCTGCAGGGCTGGCTCGACGCCGGCTATCAGATACTGGTGACCGCCGACCACGGCATGAACAACGACCGCTCCCACAACGGCTTGCTGCCGGAAGAACGCGAAGTCCCGCTGTTCGTGCTCGGCGATGCGTTCAGCTTCAGCGCCGACGCCACGCCCAAGCAGACCGAGATTTGCGGCACCGTCTGCGAACTGCTGGGCGTACCTCATGACAAACCTGTGTGTCGGGAGCTGCTCAAGTGAATTCCAACACCCGCGGCAAATGGCTGGCAGCGTTATGCCTGGTGCCCTTCGCTCTGTTCTTCATCGTGTTCGAAATCGCCCCTTTGGTGTGGGTGATGATCAACAGCCTTGAATCCGAAGAGTTCGGCTGGGGTATTGCCAACTTCACCAAAATCTTCAGCTCGAAGTTCTACCTCCAGGCGATCCAGTACAGCCTCGAGATCAGTTTCTGGTCCAGCGTGTTCGGCATCGTGATCGCAGTGCTCGGCGCCTATTCCCTGCGCCGGGTCGACTCGAAACTGCGCAACTTCGTCAACGCTTTCGCCAACATGACCAGCAACTTCTCCGGCGTGCCTTTGGCCTTTGCCTTCATCATTTTGCTGGGCTTCAACGGCAGCTTCACCATCATGCTCAAGCAGGCCGGGATCATTCAGGACTTCAACCTGTACTCGAAAACCGGGCTGATCATTCTCTACACCTACTTCCAGATTCCCCTCGGCGTGCTGTTGCTTTACCCGGCCTTCGACGCGCTGCGCGAAGACTGGCGTGAGTCCGCCGCATTACTTGGCGCCAACGGCTGGCAGTACTGGCGGCACATCGGTCTGCCGGTGCTGACCCCGGCACTGCTCGGCACCTTCGTGATCCTGCTGGCCAACGCCCTCGGCGCCTACGCCACGGTGTACGCCCTGACCACCGGCAACTTCAACGTGCTGACGATCCGCATCGCAGCGATGGTCTCGGGCGACATTTCCCTGGACCCGAACCTGGCCAGTGCCCTGGCCGTGGTACTGGTGGCGTTGATGACCCTGGTGACCATCGTCCATCAACTGCTGCTGAAGAGGAGCTACCATGTCTCGCGCTGAATTGGGGCCCGCCGGCATCTACCATCGCGTGGTGGTTTACCTGCTGTTTGCGATTATGTTGCTGCCGCTGCTCGGCACCTTTATCTACTCGATTTCCAGCAGTTGGTCGGCCACCATTCTGCCCAGCGGTTTCAGTATCAAATGGTATGCACAGCTGTGGAGCGATCCGCGCTTCCTGAACGCTTTCGGCCAATCGCTGTTGGTGTGTGTAGGTGCATTGATTTTGTCGGTGGTACTGATTCTGCCGCTGCTGTTCGTGGTGCATTACCACTTCCCGAAACTCGATGCGTTGATGAACATCCTGATCCTGCTGCCCTTCGCCGTGCCGCCGGTGGTGTCGTCTGTGGGGCTGTTGCAGCTCTACGGTTCCGGGCCATTCGCGATGGTCGGTACGCCGTGGATCCTGATCGGCTGCTACTTCACCGTGGCGCTGCCGTTCATGTACCGGGCGATCACCAACAACCTGCAAGCGATCAATCTGCGTGACCTGATGGACGCCGCCCAACTGCTCGGCGCCAGCACCTTCCAGGCTGCGTTCCTGGTGGTGTTGCCGAACCTGCGCAAGGGCTTGATGGTGGCGTTGCTGCTGTCGTTCTCGTTCCTGTTCGGTGAGTTCGTCTTCGCCAACATCCTCGTCGGCACCCGTTACGAAACCCTGCAGGTCTACCTCAACAACATGCGCAACAGCAGTGGCCATTTCACCAGTGCGCTGGTGATTTCCTACTTCTTATTTGTGCTGGTTCTGACCTGGATTGCCAACATCTTGAACAGGGACAAAAGCGAATGAGCTATGTCAGCGTCCAACACCTTCAGAAAAACTACGCGGGCACCACGGTGTTCAGCGACATCAACTGCGAAATCCAGAAAGGCGAGTTCGTCACCCTGCTCGGCCCGTCCGGCTGCGGCAAATCCACGCTATTGCGTTGCATCGCCGGGCTGACCTCGGTGGACGGCGGCAAGATCCTGCTTGATGGTGTCGACATCGTGCCGTTGAGCCCGCAAAAACGCGGGATCGGCATGGTGTTCCAGAGCTATGCACTGTTCCCCAACATGACCGTGGAACAGAACGTCGCTTTCGGTTTGCGCATGCAAAAGGTCAACGCAGATGACAGCCAGAAGCGCGTCGCCGAAGTCTTGAGACTGGTAGAACTCCACGACTTTGCTGCGCGTTATCCGCATCAGCTGTCGGGTGGTCAATGTCAGCGAGTCGCCCTCGCCCGCTCGTTGGTGACCCGACCTCGCCTGTTGCTGCTGGATGAACCGCTGTCGGCACTCGATGCGCGAATCCGCAAGCACCTGCGTGAGCAGATCCGTCAGATCCAGCGCGAACTGGGCCTGACCACGATATTCGTCACACACGACCAGGAAGAAGCCCTGACCATGTCTGACCGCATTTTCCTGATGAATCAGGGAAAAATCGTACAAAGCGGCGACGCCGAAACCCTCTACACCGCGCCCGTGGACGTATTCGCCGCAGGCTTCATCGGCAACTACAACCTGCTGGACGCCGAGAATGCGACGAAACTGCTGCAACGGCCGATCAACCACCGAATCGCCATTCGCCCGGAAGCCATCGAACTGAGCCTGAACGGCGAACTCGACGCACAGGTGCGCAGCCACAGCTTGCTGGGCAACGTGATTCGCTACCGCATCGAAGCACGTGGCGTGGAACTGGTGGTGGATGTGCTCAACCGTTCGGCTTCCGACCTGCATCCCGATGGTCAGCGCCTGGCACTTTCCATCGATCCGACGGCCCTGTGTGAGGTAGCCTGATGACCTTGCTGACGTTGAAGAGAGAACTGCACTGATGGCCCTGGCAATTTTTGATCTGGACGAAACCCTTATCCACGGCGACTGCGCCTCGCTGTGGAGCGAACAAATGGTCCGCCTCGGCTGGGTCGACGGCGAATCTTTCCTGCGTCGCGACAAGGAACTGATGGACGCCTATGGCCGAGGCCATCTGGCGATGGAAGACTACATGGCCTTCAGCCTGGAGCCGTTGATTGGCCGTACACCTGCAGAAGTAGCGCACCTGGTTGGTCCGTGGGTAGAAGACTTCATCGAACCGATCATCTTCAGCGACGCCACCAAAACCATCGCCGCGCACCGCAAGGCCGGTGACCGTATTCTGGTGATCTCCGCTTCAGGCACGCACCTGGTGGCACCGATTGCCGAGCGCCTGGGCATCGACGAGATTCTCGGCATCGAACTGGAAGTGGCTCACGGTACTTATAGCGGCAAGACTGTCGGCACCCTGACCTACCGCGAAGGCAAGATCACCCGGTTGCTGGAGTGGCTGGATGCGGAAGAGGAAAACCTGGAAGGCGCGAGTTTTTACTCCGACTCACGCAATGACCTGCCTTTGTTGCTGAAGGTGGATTTCCCGCATGTGGTAAACCCGGACCCGGTGTTGCGCGAGCAGGCCGAGAAGGCTGGTTGGCCGATCCACATCTGGAAATAACCCGCTCTTGTAGGAGCAAGGCTTGCCCGCGATTCAGACGACTCGGTTTGTCTGACAGACCGAGTCATCGTTCATCGCGGGCAAGCCATGCTCCTACAGGATTCACTTCAGATTTTCGTCAATCACCAATACCAGTTTCCCCGCCACCGTATTACTCGCCAATTCCGCAAACGCCGTTTCGGCATCCTTGATCGGGAAAGCCTTGGCCAATTGCGGGCTCAATCGCCCTTCAGCAAACAACGGCCACACGTGCTGACTTAGATCACTGAACAGATCCGCCTTGAGCTGATCGTCACGGCTACGCAATGTCGACCCCAAAAGCTGCACTCGCTTGGCCAACACCTGCGCCAGATCCAGCTTGGCCTCGCGGCCACCCATCAACCCGATTAGCACCCAACGACCGTCCAGCGCCATCAGCTTGAGGTTCAGCGCCGCGTAATTGCCGCCCACCGGGTCGAGAATGACATCGAACGGCCCCAGGTCGCTCAGGCTCTCCAGATCACCGGTGCGCACCACGCCACCCTGGGCACCGAGCGCTTCGCAGTACGCCAGCCGTTCGGCCGAGCCGACGCTGACCCAGCACGGATTGCCGAACGCCTTGCACAGCTGAATGGCGGCTGAACCGATTCCACTTGCTCCGGCGTGCAGAAGAACTTTCTGACCCGGTTTGAGCGCAGCGAGTTGAAACAAATTCAACCAGACCGTTGCATAGACTTCCGGCAACGCGGCTGCTTCGGCCAGCGACATTTCGTCGGGAACCGGTAGCACGTGCCGTCCGTCGACAACCACCTCTTCAGCCATGCCGCCCCCGGCCAGCAAGGCGCAGACGCGATCACCGACCTTCCACGACGAGCCCGGACCGACCTCGCTGATCACTCCCGAACACTCTAGACCGAGCACCTGACTGGCCCCCGGCGGTGGCGGATACAGGCCGGCCTTCTGCAACAAATCGGCGCGATTGAGACCCGCTGCCGCCACACGAATGCGAACTTGTCCTACATCACACGTAGGACTCGGCGCTTCAACCCACTCCACTTGACCGTCAACGCCTTGCAATGCTTTCACAGTGCCTCCATAGTGAGTCTGGACTGAGCCCGAAGCTGTAGCGCCGGGCTTTTTGCATTATGCGACCGGCCCATGTGGAACCGGCGACTTCAAAGACGGCCTAATATGCGTTATCAATTGTCCCCGCGTCGAATCAACATGAAGCGTTTGTTCCCCAGCACCGCCCTCGCTCTTTTCATCGGCATCGGCCTGTTGCCGATGTCCGGCAATACTTTCGCAGCCAATAGCTGGGACAAGCTTCAACCTGATCGTGACGAAGTCATTGCCAGTCTGAACGTCGTGGAACTGCTCAAGCGCCACCACTACAGCAAGCCGCCGCTCGACGACGCGCGTTCGGTGATCATCTACGACAGCTACCTGAAATTGCTCGACCCTTCGCGCAGCTATTTCATGGCCAGCGACATTGCCGAATTCGACAAGTGGAAGACCCAGTTCGACGACTTCCTCAAGAGCGGCGACCTCAACGCCGGGTTCACCATCTACAAGCGCTACCTGGACCGCGTCAAAGCGCGTCTGGACTTCGCCCTTGCCGAGCTGAACAAGGGCGTCGACAAAATGGACTTCACCACCAAGGAAACCTTGCTGATCGATCGCAAGGACGCCCCTTGGCTCAAGTCCACCGCAGAACTCGACGACCTGTGGCGCAAACGCGTCAAGGATGAGGTTTTGCGTCAGAAGATCGCCGGCAAGGATTCCAAGCAAATCCAGGAAACCCTGACCAAGCGCTACAAGAACCAGTTGGCGCGTCTGGACCAGACCCGCGCGGAAGACATCTTCCAGGCGTACATCAATACCTTCGCCATGTCCTACGACCCGCACACCAACTATCTGTCGCCGGATAACGCGGAAAACTTCGACATCAACATGAGCCTGTCCCTTGAGGGCATCGGCGCCGTGTTGCAGAGCGATAACGATCAAGTGAAAGTCGTGCGCCTGGTACCGGCAGGTCCAGCGGACAAGACCAAACAAGTTGCTCCGGCCGACAAGATCATCGGCGTTGCCCAAGGCAACAAAGAGATGGTCGACGTGGTGGGCTGGCGTCTTGATGAAGTGGTCAAGCTGATCCGCGGCCCGAAAGGCACCGTGGTGCGCCTGGAAGTGATTCCGGCCAGCAACGCGCCGAACGACCAGACCACCAAGATCGTGCCGATCACCCGCGAAGCGGTGAAGCTTGAAGATCAGGCAGTGAAGAAGTCGGTGCTGAACCTGAAACAGGACGGCAAGGACTACAAGCTAGGCGTCATCGAGATCCCGGCGTTCTATCTGGACTTCAAGGCATTCCGTGCCGGTGACCCGGACTACAAGAGCACCACTCGCGACGTCAAGAAGCTGCTGACCGAGTTGCAGAAAGAAAAAGTCGACGGCGTGGTCATCGACCTGCGCAATAATGGCGGCGGCTCCTTGCAGGAAGCCACCGAGCTGACCAGCCTGTTCATCGACAAAGGCCCGACCGTACTCGTGCGTAACGCCGATGGCCGCGTCGACGTCCTCGAAGATGAAAACCCGGGCGCCTTCTACAAAGGTCCGATGGCGTTGCTGGTCAACCGCTTGTCCGCCTCGGCTTCGGAGATTTTTGCCGGCGCCATGCAGGACTACCATCGCGCTCTGATCATCGGCGGCCAGACCTTCGGTAAAGGCACCGTGCAGACCATTCAGCCGCTGAACCATGGCGAACTGAAACTGACCCTGGCCAAGTTCTACCGGGTTTCCGGTCAGAGCACCCAGCATCAGGGCGTGCTGCCGGACATCGATTACCCGTCGATCATCGACACCAAGGAAATCGGTGAAAGCGCCCTGCCGGAAGCCATGCCGTGGGACACCATCCGCGCGGCGATCAAGCCTGCGGTCGACCCGTTCAAACCGTACATCACCCAGCTCAAGTCCGAGCATGACGTGCGTACAGCCAAAGATGCGGAGTTCGTGTTCATTCGCGACAAACTGGCCCTGGCGCAGAAGTTGATGAACGAGAAAACCGTCAGCCTCAACGAAGCCGAGCGTCGCGCGCAACACGCCGATATCGAAGCCAAGCAACTGACCATGGAGAACATCCGTCGCAAGGCCAAGGGCGAAGAACCGCTCAAAGAGCTGAAGAAAGAAGACGAAGACGCTATCGCGGCAGAGCAAGACAAGACCAAGCCGGAAGACGATGCCTACCTGAGCGAAACCGGGCGCATTCTGCTGGACTACCTCAAACTCAATACCGCGGTGGCCAAGCACTAAAATGATGGCAATTTAATGCTGATGCCCAGCTGGGCGTCATCAAACAGTCATCATTCTGTCGTGCAATAGAGGACTGGGAGCCAAGGCTCCCAGTCCTTTTTTTATCGCCAGAGAACGCCATGACCACAACCGAACAGCTGAGTGCGTTGAGCTCGATTCTGACTCAAGGCGGTTTGCACAGTCTGTTCCAGCCGATCATCAGCCTCTCTGAGCGAAGAATTCTCGGCTACGAAGCCCTCAGCCGCGGCCCCTCCAACAGCCCGCTGCACTCGCCCATCGCATTGTTCGCAGTCGCCCGCCAGGCCGGTCGTTTGAGCGAACTGGAAATCGCCTGTCGGCAGAGCGCTTGCCGGCGTTTCAACGAACAACAGTTACCCGGCAAGTTGTTCCTCAACGTTTCTCCGGAATCCCTGCTCGAAGCAGCGCATCAACCCGGTCGTACCCTGCAACTGCTGCAGGATTTCGGCATCCCGCCGAGCCAGGTGGTGATCGAACTCACCGAACAGACGCCGATCGACGACTTCCAGTTGCTGCAGACCGCCCTTCATCACTACCGGGCGATGGGCTTTTCCATCGCCCTGGATGACCTGGGTGCGGGATATTCGAGCCTGCGCTTGTGGTCCGAGTTGCGTCCCGACTACGTGAAGATCGACCGCCATTTCATCGACGGCATCCATCAGGATGCCCTCAAGCGCGAATTCGTCGGCTCGATCCTGCAAATCGCCAAGGCTTCGCGTGCACAAGTGATCGCCGAGGGTATCGAGTTGCCGGAAGAACTGGCGGTGTTGACCGAGATGGGTATCGATCTGGTTCAGGGCTATCTGCTCTGCCGTCCGCAGGAACATCCGCCACGGGATGCCCGGACCCTGATGCCGCGACAGGACAGCACTGCCGTGGCGTTGAACGATGAAGTCAGCGACCTCAGCGCCCTGCTCAACGATCAGCCTGCTGTGGGTCGCAACACGCCAACCGCAACGGTGCTGGAAGCCTTCCGCCGCCAAGCCAACCTGAACTCGCTGGCAGTGCTGGATGAACAAGACCAGCCTTGCGGCATCGTCCACCGCCATTCGCTCTCGGACGCCTTGCTCAAACCGTTCGCCACTGACCTGTTCGCCCGCAAACCCATCAGCCGCCTGATGAGCGATGACTTCCTCGCCGTCGAAATGAGCCAGTCGCTGCAACAGGTCAGCCGCCTGATCACCAGCCGCGCCCGGCAACGCATCGAAGAAGATTTCATCATCACCCTCAACGGCAGCTACCTGGGCCTGGGCCGGGTAATCGACGTACTCAAGCTGATTACCGAACTAAAGATCCAGCAGGCCCGCTACGCCAACCCGCTGACCCTGCTGCCGGGCAACGTGCCGATTCAGCAATGCCTGACGCGACTGCTGCAACAGAAACGCGAATCGGTGATCTGTTACGTCGACATCGACAGCTTCAAACCTTTCAACGACATCTACGGCTACGGCCGTGGCGACGAAGTCCTGCTGTGCCTGGCGCAATGCCTCAACGACCGCGTCGACCCGTCCCGCGACTTCGTCGGCCACATCGGCGGTGACGATTTCTTGCTGGTGCTCGGCCCGGAAGACTGGGGCAAACGTTTGAACCAGCTACTGGACGACTTCCAAAGCCAGTGCCGCCGCTTCTACCGCGCCGAACACCTGGAAGCCGGCTGCTTCATCGCCCCCAACCGCCAGGGCGTACGCCAGGAATTTCCGCTGCTGTCGCTGTCCATCGGCGTGGTGCACCTGCACCCGGAAGCCTGCGAGGAAATTGATGCCAGCCAGTTAGCCGAGATGGCCTCACAGGCTAAACACCACGCGAAGAATGTGCCGGGGTATAGCGTGTATGTAATTGATAGTTTGGCGGTGCCGGAGCCTGAAGGGGCTTGGTTGGTGGGGCAGCGGTGAGTGCTCGCGATGATGGCGGACCAAACAATCCAAATCTCGAATTGATTCTCACCTAGCCCATTCAAGTAGGCTGCCCCCCCAACCGCCGACCAATCAGATAACCTCACTAACCAAGCATCTCAACAAGATGATTCAGCCATACCTCCCCTGACTCCCACTCATGCCAATAACAATAAGAACAACTCATATCTTTAAGTAAAAACTCTCTCAACTCGAACTCAGCCATACGCATGTGCAGTAGAGCGACAATTTCACCTTTCACTTCTGATATTGTCTCAGCTGTAGAGTCGTTCATGAACGACCTAACAACATCGTCAGCCACCTCGCACTCACACATCCAGTCCTCATTAAAATAGGCTCCCAAGAACTGATAAAGCTTCCAAAACGAGTCATTTATCACTTGCATACCCCGTTAATATAAAGTGGCCAGACGACGTGCTTGGAGTTTTCTTAAGTATCAATTTTACTGTAGACAAAACTTCGAGCCTTCCACTATCGCGAACGACGCCAACGCCAACGGGTGCCGGCATAGGCTGGGTAATAACGAGCTTCTGTGCTTTCCCTTTCATGAACTCATCGATCAACTTTTTATTTTTACTAATAACACTTGAAACTGTGGTTTCTGCAGCAGTCCGATTAGGAAATGTCGACGCAATTGGTATATGGGGTTCAGCCTTGAGCCTTTCCCGCAACTGTGCTTCGGACCTATCAATATGCTTCTCTATAAGATGACCTCCCTGAGCTTCATGCGCAGCTAATCCACCACCCGGAACAATTTCACTGTACGGCCCATCGGTACCTGTATCGCCCGGACATTGGCACGCTAGCCCCAACGGATCCACCCACCCCGTCGGATTGGGCGTGTACCGATACTGGTTCAGTCCTCCCGCCAGCTTCACCGGATCCGGCGTCAGATAACGTCCGGTATCCGGGTGGTAATAGCGGTGGCGGTTGTAGTGCAAGCCGCTTTCGGCGTCGAAGTATTGGCCCTGGAAGCGCAACGGTTGTTCCAGCTGTTCGCCGCCGCCGTGGGTGATTTGGCTGACTTTGCCGTAGGCGGTGTATTTGGCCGACCAGACGATTTCGCCGCCGTAGTCGGTGAGTTCCTGCGGGGTGCCGAGGTGGTCGAGTTGGTAGTAAAACGGGCAGGCTTTTTTCGGGCCTTTGCCGTCGAGCATGGCCAGCGGGCGGAAGCTGCCAGGTTCGTAAAGGTAGCTGCGGTAGTGGCTTTTGCTGGCTTCGGCGACGAGTTGGTCGCCTTGCCAGAAAAACTGCGTGCTGTGGCCGTCGACGGTTTTGTTGATGCGGCGGCCGAAGGCGTCGTAGCGGTAGGACGCTGTGCGGCCGTCGGGCAAGGTGAGGCCGGTCAGGCGGTGCTGGCTGTCGTAGCTGTAGACGGTGACCTTCTCGCCACGGCGTTCGCGGATCAGGTTGCCGTAGGCGTCGTAGTCGTAATGCCGGTCGGCGTGGCGGCGCAGGCGGTTGCCCTTGAGCTGCCAGGGGCCGGGGCGGTCGTGGATCAGCAGGTTGCCGGCCGGGTCGTGAGTGAAGTTTTCCGGGGCCTGGTCACGTCCGTGGCGCACGCCGGTCAGGCGATCGAGCGGGTCGTACTGGTAGCGCCGTGGGCCGTGGCGCGTGTCGCTGATCTGTGCGAGGTTGCCGTTGGCGCTGTAGGCATACTCGCGGCGGTACAGCGGACGCTGGTTTTGCCTGACGGCGTGGGCCTGCAAACGACCCTGTTCGTCGTAGGCATAGTCGCTGAGTAGCAGGCCTTGTTGCCGCTGGCGCTCCCTTCCACATTCAAATTGATGGTTGGTCAGTCGCGTGCCGTTGAGGTCGATGGCCGTCAGCGCCCCACCCTCGGCGCGGTGGTATTCAAGACGGCTGTTGTCCGGCAGGCGCAGGTGCTTGAGCTGGCCGCTGACGTCGTAGCCATAACGCAAGGTGCCCCAGCCCTGATGTTCGGTGATCAGCCGGTCGTGGACGTCGTATTCGAACTCCAGCGGATGGTCCTGGCCGTCATCGACGCTGACCAGCCGGCCCAATCCGTCGTAGCAGTACTCGACCTTGACCCCGTCGGGCAGGGTCTTGACCAGTAAACGCCCGGCGCTGTCGCGTTGGTAAGTGGTGAGCAACTGCGAGCCGTCATCACCGAACTCGGTTTTCTCCAGCAACTGGCCGTTGAGGTCGTAGGCATACGCCGTGCGCCGGCCGTCGAAGCCGCTTTCCTGACGGATCAAGCCGTTTGGTGTGTAGTCCAGCCGATAACGCTCGCCGACTTCGTTTTCGATCTCGGTCAGCAGCAGCTGCGCATGGTCGTAGCGGTACTTCAGTTCGCTGCCGTCGGGGTTGATCCGTCGACTGACCAGGTGCAGATCGTCGGCGTACTCAAAACGGGTGACCCGCCCCAGTTCGTCGGTTTCAGCGGTGATCCGGCCGTAGGCGTTGTAGCTGAACTGGCGACTGGCGCCGCTCGGCGCGGTCGTTTGCAACAGACGGCCGACGGCATCCCACTGGTAACGGCTGACCCCGCTATGTTCGTCCTCAACCGTCGTCCGCCGCCCGAGCGCGTCGTAGGCAAACTGCCGTCGCCCGCCGTCGGGCAGGGTTTCGCCGAGCAACTGGCCGAGGTCGTTCCACTCAAACACATGGCGGCTATGGTCCGGATAACGGATCGCCAGCAAGCGCCCTTGTCCGTCGTACTCGTGATAGGTGCTCTGGCCATCGGGATCGATCAGCCAGGTCACATCACCTTGGGCGTTGCGTTTATAGGTCCACTTGGCCTTACCGCGATAACGCGCATGCAGGAAACCGTTGCGGTACTCGTAGGACGTCGGCTCGTCTTCCGGCGGAATCAGCGCGATCAGCCGTCCGAGCTCGTCGTAGCGGTATTCGGTGATCGCGCCGAGGGCGTCCTGTTCGGCGAGCAAACGGCCCTGTGCGTCGTAGGCCTTGTGCTGCTGACCGCCGTCAGCGGCGACCCGCCGCACCAGTCGTGCCTGCGAGTCGTGGACGTAGACCTCTTCGCTGCCATCGGCGTGTTTGAGGACGACACCGCCGTCGTCGTCCCAGCGATACCGCGTGTCCATCTGCGCAAACGACGCCCAGTGGCGGATACATCGGGCAGCCTTGCCGGATTTTTCCCACTCCCAGTAGAAACTTGCGCCACCGGCCAGTTGCCGTTGCAGGATCACCTGCTGCTCGTCGTAGTCGTAACGCTCGCTTTCACCGGCGGCATTCGTCGCTTCGATCAACCGCCAGCGCGCGTCGTAGCAGTAAGTCACCAGCGTCTGCTCGGTGCGCCAGGCCGGCGGCTGGTCATCGCCGAGGTAAAAGCGCTGGTAGTCGACGGCGACTAAATGGTTACGCTCATAGCGCAACCACAAACAGCGCCCGGCGCCATTGTCCAGGCGCTGAATGCACCCGGAAAAATCGCGCTGCACGCTCAGACGATTGCCATAGGCGTCGCTGATCGCGCTCAAGCGCCCAGCCAGAAAATGGAAAAAACGCACCGACTCGCCAGCCAACGCGACAACCAGTTCTTCCGGCTCTTCACCGAGGTAGATCGCCGCCCGCGACAGGCTGTTGTGGATCGTCGGACGCGTCAGACTCGGCAGCGGAAACGGCGTGCTCCGGTTTTCCGCATCGATCCAGATCACCGTCTCGCCGTCGATCTCGAGGCGCTGGGCCAACGAATGGCTCCAGCCAAACCCGAGGCCGCCGTCGAGTTCCACGGCGCTGGTGCGATACAAACGGGTGAACTCGAACGGCAGCAGCCCATCCAGCACACCGTCAGTCAGGGTCAGCAGTTCTTCGCCGGAGACCAGCGATACCGGGCAGCCGTGCTTGGCTGTACCGGAAGCGGAATCGGCGCTATCACCATTGGGGTTTTTCGCCTGAACCGAAGCGTCGTCAAAGGGCTCGTCTTTTTTCAGCGAGGTGTTGTTGCGAGCCTTCCAGCGCAACTGCATCCAGCCTTTTTTCAGGCCCGCTGCAACGCCCCGTGCCGCCACCGTTTTGTAGCGGTCGACGTAAACGCTGAAGGTTTTGAGGATCGAGAACAATGACTCAACCAGCCGCGTGACCGCACGGATCAACTGCGTACCGCGACGAGCCAAGCGCATCGCCAGATAGGCAACTCCCGCCCCCGCCGTGGCGAAGGTCAGGACGACGGCGATCAGGATGTCGATCAGCAGCTCCACCACCCGCATCGATACGGCCTTGGCGGTTTCGCCGGCAATTACGCTCGGCGGCAGCATCTCCAGCCAAAGACTGGCGGTGCGCAACAGCAGACACAGCGCCGCTTCATCGCTGGCCAGCAGCTGGAGCCTGGCCATGGCTTCGGGCGTTTTTTCCGCCAGGTCTTTCAACTGCTCGACGCCGCTGCCCAGCCGATCAGCAAACTTGCCAGGATCCTGCAGCATGTCCGACAGCAGGTTGATGCCGTCCCACACACCCTCAATCGCCGCCCAACTGCCGGCCAGCAAACCGTTACCCACGGCGGCCGAAGTCGACTGCGACCACCGAGGTTTAAACTCATCCCACTCGCTGCGCAGCCAGGTTTCGAGTGATTGGCCAAGGCCGTCATAAGTGGAAAACAGCTCATCAAGCTGCTGCGGCGTCACCTCGTTCTGCACACGCACGCGATAGAACTTGCCCGGCACGCCTTCGAACTGCCCCTTGCCGTTTTCATCGAGCGTGACCGGCGTCGACTCGCCACCCCTCACCGCGATCACATCGACCTGAATGTTGCCCAGCGGAACGTCATACACCGACTCGAACTTGCTCTCGATCAGCAGGATTCCGCCTTGCGGACACTGCGCAACGGTCGAAATAAAATCGTCGTCGGCGCTGCTGACCACGGTGCGGGTGTTGCCCAGTTTGATCACCCGCTCCATGTCCATCAGTGAGGGCATGTCGGTGGCGCGGCTGACCTTGTCGGCGGCCTGGCTGAACCAGCGTTTGAGCTGTTGGCGATAGAGCGTCAGGGTGTCCGGGAAACTGTCGAGTTCGTGCTCGATGCGGGTGATGTGATCCATCAGCCCACCGAGACGAACGGAGCCGGGTAAAAAACCGGGTCGAACATAAGCAATCCTTCGCGCAGGAAATTTGGCGCAAGGGACTGGGATCAGCGAGGAAAGAAGTCAGGCAAGGATGATGTTGATGTAGGGCGATTCGCTAAAACGAAAACGTGGCGTAGGGATCGGTCCCTACGCCACGCTGTTTTGTCAGATAAGTCGGTACTTACTGTGCAGAATCGCGAGATGCCAACTCTTGCAGTTTGATCTGAGCCAGTGGGTGCCCGGCCTTGACGGCAATCTCCCAGAACCTGACCGCTTCAGTCGGGTCCGGTGCCTTGCTCGGGCTCCCGGCGAGGCTGATCACACCTACTTGGTATGCCGCTTTGCCATCCCCGGCCAATGCCGCCAGACGCAGCAGGCGAACACCTTCTTCTCGCGCGCCAAGCCCAACACCGCGAAAGGTCAGGATGTGGCCATAGAAGCTCTGGGCTCCGACATCGCCCAGGTTCGCCATACGGGCGAACTGACCTTCCAGCCAGCTCCAGCCACGCGGTTGGCGTACAAACCATTGCCAGTGAAACAGCCTACGCGCCAACCAGTAACTGGCCTGCGCCTTGAGTCGAAAAAACACTCAAGCCTCTGCCGACTCGGGGTACTCGTATTCGAATACCCGCACCACTTCCGAAGCATGCCAGGAAGCGGCAGCGACACCATCGGACGGCCCGGAAAACCGCCCGAGGCGCTCGACACACTCAAAGAAACCGGTGCGAGGCAGGCGGCTCGCGCCTTGGCTTATCACCAGCGAGCTGCGCAACGGCTGCTCGGCCTTGGCGTCCAGTGCCGCCAGATGCTCAAGCGCTGCGGTCAGGGTTTGCATGGCTGGCGTCGGCAACTGCAAACGTTCCAGCAACGCCCGATAAGTCAGGAGGTGACGCTGACGGCGTGCCTGATCCAGTTCGCCCAGCAATCCGTCCCAATGATGACGACTGATGCGCACGCTCACGATTCATCCCTCCACCCTGGCACCGTCAGTTCCCAGGCCAGGCTGCGGCGAATCGCGGCGTCGGGCAGACGCTCGCCACTTTCGATCATGGCCAGGTAAGACGGGCTGATGCCTACCGTGCGGGCGAGCGCTTCGATGGCGATGCCCTTCCCTTCGCGCAAACTGCGTAGTTGATCAAGACCTGGAAGAATCGGGTCTTGAGTTGTCGCCAGCGGCGCTGGGGCCGGACGCGACGGTGCTTCGTTGATGCCTGCTGCTTTCAGTAGAGCCTGATACTGAGCCCATGGCAGAACCGCATATTCGGGCTCGCCTTCGCGTGTAATTATCTGAATATCCATGACTACCCCGTAGGACAACAACACTTAGCGAGTCGGCACTTTTCCCTAGAAGTGTAATCCTAACAGCGGCTAAGGTCGCGGGGGCTATCTATCTGAGAATGAGGCTGAATTGGCTCAGCTTTTTTTCGGTCTCTGAAGGCGAAGTTGCTCTGCCGTATCAGGCAGGCGCTCGACCACCGCAAGCTTCTCCGGGACCTGACGTTTGCGCCAGGCGCGGAACGCGCTGAGTTCATCGTCGAGGACTTTCATCAGCCAGGCCAGCACGGCGATGTCATCGATCATGCCGAACAGCGGAAGGAAATCCGGAATTGCATCTACCGGGCTGAGGAAATACATCAGGCCGGCAACGACTGATATCAGCGCCTTGGGGCTGATGGCCCGGTACTCGCCACGCCAGTACGCCAGACAAAGTGCCTGCAACAGACGCAAGTCGTCCTTGAGTTTGCCCAACCGGTTACCCTGGCTGGCACCTTTGCTGGCCACCGCGAACAACAAAGTCGGCAAGCGCCCACGTGCGAGCAGGCGTCCGGCCAGTGGCAGGAAACGAGCGAAACTCCAGGGTGCTTTCATGGATGACTCCCATGTAAATGTTATCCACACAAATTGTGGATAACCTTGTGAACAGAGCTACTTTTCACGTCTGAAAGCCCCGTAATACAAGGGCCGAGCTTAGATCGGGCGTTTTTTACTCATCAAAAAAAAACCCAATATTTCATTGACTTGCCGGTCCGGCGCGGTTAGCGACGGTCCCACAATGGCTATGACTCCAGCCGGCAGCATCTGTTCGCTTTGTTTACCCGCGCCAGACGCCAGATGCAACAACGCCCCGCATAAGCGGGGCGTTGTTTTCAAAGCAGACGCGGATTACTTGGCGGCGTCTTCTTTGGATGGATCCTTGATCGCCAGCAGTTCCAGGTCGAATACCAGCACCGAGTTGGCCGGGATTGCCGGGCTTGGGCTTTGCGCGCCGTAAGCCAGTTCGCTAGGAATGTACAACTTGTACTTCTCGCCGACGTGCATCAGTTGCAGGCCTTCGACCCAACCCGGGATCACACCGCTGACCGGCAGATCGATCGGGCTGCCGCGCTCGACGGAGCTGTCGAATACGGTGCCATTGGTCAGCTTGCCGGTGTAGTGAACGGTCACGACGTCAGTCGGCTTCGGCTGAGCGCCATCAGCTTTCTTTTCCACTTCGTACTGCAGGCCCGAAGCAGTGGTCACGACGCCAGCTTTCTTGGCGTTTTCTTCGAGGAATTTCTTGCCAGCGGCTGCCGACTCTTCGCTCATCTTGGCCATACGTTCTTCGGCACGCTTTTGCAGTGCGGCGAACGCTTCAACCAACTCTTCGTCTTTGAGTTTCTGCTCTTTCTTGCCGACGGCATCTTCGATGCCCTGGGCTACGGCTTTGGAATCCAGATCATCCATGCCTTCCTGAGCCAGGCTCTTGCCCATGTTCAGACCAATGCCGTAGGAAGCTTTCTGCGCCGGGGTTTTCAGCTCTACGCTGGTCTGCGAATCGCAACCCGCGAGTACCAGGCTTACCAGGGCCACCGCCGCCGCCAACCGATGCTGTTTCATGCTATTTCCTTGTTCATGCGCCTAAAGGGCAATCGAGTAAAGCCGCGAGCTTATCAGGCGGCCACGACCAATGGCTACCGGCATGAGAGCCGGAGATTTCCGATAAGTTCAGGTGTTTAAACGCTTTTGCAGGTGGGGATGATGAAACTTCTGTCATCTGCCTCTTACGAAGGCCGCTTCCGTGTCCCACGGCATCTGGCGTAATGGCCACTTGCCGCTTATCGGGGACTCAGGCATAACGGCAGAACAAATCGACAAGGATGTTCATCTTGCGCCTCTTATTCCGCTTGCTGGTTCTGATCATTGTGCTGCTGGGGCTGGGCCTGGCCGTGGTTTTGTACTACGTCGCCAACCCGAAACTGCCGCTCTGGACGCCCGCGCAACAGGTGCATTACCTGGAGCAATGGAGCGCTGCCGACCGCGAGGCATATTACTTCACGCCTCAGGGCACTCAGGTCAAAGGCTTGCGCTACGACTGGTTCACCGCGCTCGAACTGCCCTTCTCGCAACAGCGCTTCGCCGCCCCCGAATACCTCGCGCGGTTCGGCTTCCTGATCGATCCCGGCCAGAAACCCACGCCGAACAACCCCGGCAACCTGCCCGTGGGTTTTGCCCGACATCAGAACCCCGGCAGCCCGGATACGTTTCTGGATATTACCTGCGCCGCCTGCCACACCGGAGAGCTGCGCTTCAAAGGTCAGGCCGTGCGTATCGACGGCGGTTCAGCACAGCATGTTTTGCCTGCCAGCGTTCCTACACTCAAGGGTGGCAGTTTCGGACAAGCCTTGGTGGCGAGTCTGGCCTCGACTTACTACAACCCATGGAAATTCGAACGCTTCGCCCGCACAGTCCTGGGCGCTGATTACGACGTCCGACACCAGCAACTGCGCAAGGAGTTCAAGGGTTCCCTCGATACCTTCCTGAAAGTGGCCTGGAACGACACCCATCGCGGACTCTATCCGACCGAAGAAGGCCCGGGACGTACCGACGCCTTCGGGCGCATTGCCAACGCCAGCTTCGGCGATGCGATCTCCCCCGCCAACTACCGCGTGGCCAATGCCCCCGTGGACTATCCGCAGTTGTGGGACATGTGGACCTTCGACTGGGTGCAGTGGAACGGCTCGGCGCAGCAGCCGATGGCACGCAATATCGGTGAAGCCCTGGGCGTCGGCGCCACCCTTAACTTCTTCGACAAAAACCGCCAGCCACTGATGGGCGATGACCGTTACCCCTCCAGTGTGCGTGTACGCGATTTGCACCTGATTGAAGAGACCCTGCAACGGCTCGAACCACCCGCCTGGCCAGAGACATTGCTGGGGACAATCGATAAGCCTCTGGCCGCCAAAGGCCGCGCACTGTTCGCCGAGAACTGCGCCGGCTGCCACGTCCCCCGAGTGACGCAAGGCGAAGGCCGATACGTACAACACCTGAAAATGATCCCGGTGGAACACATCGGTACCGATCCCGGCGCCGCCAACAATATCGCCGACCACCGCTTCGACCTGACGGCATTGCAATGGAATCAGGCGGAGTTGGAAAAGCTGGATGTCGATCCCAAGCCCACCGAACCGCTGGATATGAGCCAGATGTCGGTGGCCAAGGGGCTGGCGTATGTCACCGCATTCGTCGAAAACCGCGCTTATCGTGAGGCTGGTATCACCCCGGCCGAGCGTCCGGAGATGGATGGTTTCGGCCTGTCGATCGGAGTCAGGGAACTGCGCACCTACAAGGCTCGACCACTGGCGGGTGTGTGGGCAACGGCGCCGTTTCTGCACAACGGTTCGGTGCCAAGCATTTATCAATTGCTCTCGCCGCAGGATGAGCGCGCAACGACGTTCTACAAAGGCACGTTCGAGTACGACCCGAAACACCTGGGTTATCGCACCGAAGCCTTTACCAACGGCTTCCTGTTCGACACGCGCATCACTGGCAACCACAACAGCGGTCACGAATTCCGCTCCGGCAAGCTCGGCAACGGCGTGATCGGCCGCCTGTTGCAACCGCAGGAGCGCTGGGCATTGCTGGAGTATCTGAAGGTGTTGGGCAGCCCGCTGGAGTCGCAATTGCCATGACTCTGCTTATTAGCGAAAGGATTTCCGAATGTTGAAGACCCTCTGGCTACGCCTGGGCGCTTTTCTCGGCAAGACGCTGCTGTGGTTGTTGGCGCTTGGGCTTCTCGGCTGGGCGCTGGCCACGGCGTGGTTTGCCTGGCAACACCGTGAATCGGTATCAGCGCAAGAACTGATCCCGGACGGCGAAGCGGCGATGACTCAAGACATCATTCAGACCGCCGTGCGTATCGTCGACCAACACCGCGAAAGCACCCGCTATCTGCGCGATGCCCATGCCAAGGCCCACGGTTGCGTGAAAGCCGAAGTGCAGGTGTTGCCCGAGTTGGCGGGTGAATTGCGTCAAGGTGTGTTCAGCGAGCCCGGTAAAACCTGGAAGGCGACGATGCGCCTGTCCAACGGCAACGCTTATCCACAGTTCGACAGCATCCGCGATGCCCGGGGTATGGCGATAAAGCTGCTCGATGTGCCGGGCAAGCAACTGCTGAGCGATCAGCAGCAACGAGGCGAACAGGACTTCGTGATGTTCAGCCATCCGAACTTTTTTGTCAGCGATGTCGCCGAGTATCGTCAGAACGTCGCCGCCCAAGCGGATGGTAAGAAGATAATGGCGTTCTTTCCGGGCTGGGATCCGCGTAGCTGGCAGGTTCGTCACCTGTTTATCGCCCTGGCGACGCTGTCCCCTGCTCCGTCGAGCCCGACCCAGACCACCTATTTTTCGGTTTCGCCGTACAAATTCGGTGAGGCCAATGCCAAGTTTCGCGTGATGCCCGACCCGGAAAGCTGCCCGGCGTACAACCTGCCCGCGCAAAACCAGAAGTTGCCTAACTTCCTGCGCAGCGCGCTGAACCAGCAGTTGTCGACTGATCGGGTGCCCGCATGCTTTGTCCTGCAGATCCAGCGCCAGGACGCGAACAAGTACATGCCGATCGAAGACACCAGTATTGAGTGGCGCGAGAGCGATGCGCCGTTCCAGACCGTGGCGCGGATCAAAGTACCGGCACAGGATTTCGATACGCCGGCGCTGAATCTGCAATGCGACAACCAGTCCTTCAACCCGTGGTTCGGACTTGAAGCGCATCGCCCGATCGGCGGCATCAACCGCCTGCGCAAAGCCGTTTACGAAGCCGTCAGAGATTACCGCCACGCGCGCAACGCCGGGCAGTAACCTCAGAAAAAAAAGCGCCTCGAAGGGCGCTCTCTCATGAAGTCTGGCGTAAAAAGCCAAACTCCAGACAGCAAAAAGCCCGCACTAAGCGGGCTTTCTGTGTGGTGACCTGGCGTTCAGTGTTCCAGGTTACCGAATATGGCGCAGCGGACGGGACTCGAACCCGCGACCCCCGGCGTGACAGGCCGGTATTCTAACCGACTGAACTACCGCTGCGCGTAGCGTTGAAAGTGGTGGGTGATGACGGGATCGAACCGCCGACATTCTGCTTGTAAGGCAGACGCTCTCCCAGCTGAGCTAATCACCCTTTACCTTCGTTGCGGGGCACATTATGCCACAGGTTTTTATAAAGTGTTGATTTAATTGAAGTTTTTTCAAAAAAACCTAAAAACCGGTGAAACGACGCATCCCGCAGGAACAACAGTCAAACTTGAGGCAGAAAAAAACCCGCTTTAGCGGGTTTTTCCGTGGTGACCTGGCGTTCAGTGTTCCAGGTTACCGAATATGGCGCAGCGGACGGGACTCGAACCCGCGACCCCCGGCGTGACAGGCCGGTATTCTAACCGACTGAACTACCGCTGCGCGTAACACTTGAAACGAATGGTGGGTGATGACGGGATCGAACCGCCGACATTCTGCTTGTAAGGCAGACGCTCTCCCAGCTGAGCTAATCACCCTTCGCTTCGGTGTGGCGCGCATTCTACGGAGCGACCCTACCTCTGGCAAGCACTTTTTAAATTAATTTTCTGATGCCTTCCAAAGGCTTAGAGAAGGGTTGGCCTATGGCACACGGAGGACAATAATGCCCGCCTTTGTATAAAGGAGAGACTCACCCCATGTGGTTCAAAAACCTGCTTATCTATCGCCTGACCCAAGATCTGCCTGTTGATGCCGAGGCGTTGGAAACTGCACTGGCCACCAAACTGGCGCGCCCATGTGCAAGCCAGGAGTTGACCACCTACGGTTTCGTCGCACCGTTCGGCAAGGGCGAAGATGCGCCGCTGGTACACGTCAGCGGTGACTTCCTGCTGATCAGCGCGCGCAAGGAAGAACGCATTCTGCCGGGCAGCGTCGTGCGTGACGCTGTGAAGGAAAAGGTCGAAGAGATCGAAGCCGAGCAGATGCGCAAGGTCTATAAGAAGGAACGCGACCAGATCAAGGATGAAATCATCCAGGCGTTCCTGCCGCGTGCCTTTATCCGTCGCTCGTCGACCTTCGCTGCCATCGCGCCGAAACAGGGCCTGATCCTGGTCAACTCGGCCAGCCCGAAACGCGCCGAAGACTTGCTGTCCACTCTGCGTGAAGTAATCGGCACCCTGCCGGTACGCCCGTTGACCGTGAAAATGTCGCCGACCGCGACCATGACCGAATGGGTCACCACCCAGAAAGCCGCGGACGATTTCTTTGTGCTGGACGAGTGCGAACTGCGTGACACCCACGAAGACGGCGGCATCGTGCGTTGCAAGCGTCAGGACCTGACCAGCGAAGAAATCCAGCTGCACCTGAGCACCGGCAAAGTGGTCACTCAGCTGTCGCTGGCCTGGCAGGACAAACTGTCTTTCGTCCTCGACGACAAGATGGTGGTCAAGCGCCTGAAGTTCGAAGACTTGCTGCAAGACCAGGCTGAACAGGACGGTGGCGACGAAGCCCTCGGCCAACTGGATGCCAGCTTCACCCTGATGATGCTGACCTTCGGCGACTTCCTGCCGGCGCTGGTTGAAGCGTTGGGTGGGGAAGAGACTCCGCAAGGGATCTGATTTTCCCCAGATAATCGGCACCTTTAAAAGATCGCAGCCTGCGGCAGCTCCTACAGGGAAATTCATTCCAATGTAGAACTGCCGCAGGCTGCGATCTTTTTTTGCGAGAAGCGTATGCTTAGCTCCCTACGCTTTCACATAACAAGGAACAAGCCATGCGCGCACTGGCTGCATTGAGTCGTTTTGTCGGCAACACCTTCGCTTACTGGGTACTGATTTTCGCCGTCGTGGCGTTCCTGCAACCGGCATGGTTCATCGGCCTCAAAGGCGCCATCGTACCGCTGCTCGGTCTGGTGATGTTCGGCATGGGCCTGACCCTCAAGCTTGAAGACTTCGCAGAAGTCGCCCGTCATCCGTGGCGCGTGGCTTTGGGTGTAGTGGCGCATTTCGTGATCATGCCCGGCGTGGCGTGGTTGCTCTGCCAGGCGTTCCATTTGCCCCCGGAAATCGCCGTTGGCGTGATCCTGGTCGGCTGCTGCCCAAGCGGCACGTCGTCGAACGTGATGACCTGGCTCGCCCGTGGCGATCTCGCGCTGTCAGTGGCCATCGCGGCCGTGACCACCCTCCTCGCCCCGCTGCTGACCCCGGCTTTGATCTGGTTGCTGGCTTCGGCCTGGTTGCCGGTGTCGTTCATGGAGCTGTTCTGGTCGATCCTGCAAGTGGTGCTGCTGCCGATCGTGTTGGGTGTGGTTGCCCAGCGTCTGCTTGGCGACAAGGTGCGTCACGCGGTGGACGTGCTGCCGCTGGTCTCGGTAGTGAGCATCGTGATCATCGTCACCGCCGTGGTCGCCGCCAGCCAGGCGAAGATCGCCGAATCCGGCCTGCTGATCATGGCTGTGGTCATGCTGCACAACAGCTTCGGTTACCTGCTGGGTTACTTCACCGGTCGCGTATTCAAGCTGCCATTGGCCCAGCGCAAATCCCTGGCACTGGAAGTCGGCATGCAGAACTCCGGTTTGGGCGCCGCCCTGGCCAGTGCGCATTTCTCACCACTGGCGGCGGTACCGAGCGCATTGTTCAGCGTCTGGCACAATATTTCCGGGGCGCTGCTCTCGACGTATTTCCGACGCATGAGCGAGAAAGAAGATCGCGAAATTGCGGCTCAGCAAGCCGCTGACTGATTCAAAAACTTGATCCCCGGGTTAATGCTGGGCACTCTATTGCGCAACGCGGGGACGACCTCGCGGCTCGATCGAGTCATTAATCTGGGGACGACCCCGTCAATCGATGGAGGTCTTCATGTCCTGGATCATTCTGTTTTTCGCCGGCCTGTTCGAAGTCGGCTGGGCTGTCGGCCTGAAGTACACCGACGGTTTCAGCCGTCCACTCCCCACTGCCCTCACCGTTGCAGCCATGGCCATCAGCCTTGGCTTGCTGGGCCTTGCCATGAAGGAATTGCCACTAGGTACGGCCTATGCGATCTGGACTGGCGTGGGCGCCGTCGGCACAGTGATTGCCGGGATCATTCTGTTTGGTGAGTCGATGGCACTGTTTCGACTGGCCAGTGTGGCGTTGATTATTGCCGGGTTGGTTGGGCTGAAGGTCAGCGCTTAGGCCACTACCGCTATCGCTAGCAGGCTAGCTCCCACATTGGAATGCATTCCCCTGTGGGAGCTAGCCTGCTAGCGATGAGGCCGGTACAGCTAACGACTACCTGATTGCCCCGCGCAACTCGCCCACCAGCGACTGCAGCCTGGCCGGCTCCGCCACCTCAACCGCCACAGCCGGCCCAGCCACCAACGTCACCCGCGACCACAACCGGCGAAACAACCCTTTGCCTGGATCACGGCTGAAGAAGCTCCCCCACAACCCCTGCAAAGCCAATGGAATCACCGGCACCGGTGTCTCTTCAAGAATCCGCGTCAGCCCGCCCTTGAACTCATTGATTTCGCCATCAGCCGTCAACTTGCCCTCGGGGAAAATGCACACCAGTTCGCCGTCCTTTAGATACCGGGCAATGCGCGTGAAGGCCTTTTCGTAGATCTGGATGTCTTCGTGACGTCCCGCAATCGGAATCGTCCCGGCTGTACGGAAGATAAAATTCAGCACCGGCAGGTTGTAGATTTTGTAGTACATGACAAAGCGAATCGGCCTACGTACCGCCCCACCAATCAGCAAGGCATCGACGAACGAAACGTGGTTGCACACCAGCAACGCGGCGCCTTCGTCCGGTATCAATTCAAGATTGCGATGCTGCACGCGGTACATGGAATGGCTGAGCAGCCAGATCATGAAACGCATGGTGAACTCGGGGACAATTTTGAAGATGTAGGCGTTGACGCCGATGTTGAGCAACGACACCACCAGGAACAACTGCGGGATCGACAGCTTGGCCATGCTCAGCAGGATGATCGAGACAATCGCCGACACCACCATGAACAACGCGTTGAGAATGTTGTTGGCGGCAATCACCCGCGCCCGCTCGTTCTCGGCAGTGCGGGACTGGATCAGCGCGTACAACGGGACGATGTAGAAACCACCGAACACGCCGAGTCCGAGGATGTCGAGCAACACCAGCCAGGTATGGCCGAAACCGAGAATCTCGATCCAGCCGTGCCCCGCGACGCTGTCCGGAATTCCGCCGGAATGCCACCACAGCAGCAAACCGAACACGGTCAGGCCAAACGAACCAAACGGCACCAGGCCGATTTCGACTTTGCGCCCGGACAGTTTTTCGCAGAGCATGGAACCCACGGCGATACCAACCGAGAACACCGTGAGAATCAGCGTCACCACAGTCTCGTCGCCGTGCATCCATTCCTTGGCATACGCCGGGATCTGCGTCAGATAAATCGCCCCGACAAACCAGAACCATGAGTTGCCGACAATCGAGCGCGATACCGCTGGAGTCTGCCCCAGGCCAAGTTTCAGCGTGGCCCACGACTGGCTGAAAATATTCCAGTTCAGGCGCATTTCCGGCGTCGCCGCCGCTGCCCGCGGAATGCTGCGACTGGCCAGGTAACCGAGCACGGCGATGCCGATGATCGCGGTAGAAACCACGGGCGCGTAATGACTGGACGACATCATGATCCCGGCACCGATGGTCCCGGCCAGGATCGCCAGGAAGGTGCCCATCTCCACCAGACCGTTGCCACCCACCAGCTCATCTTCACGCAGCGCTTGCGGCAGGATCGAATACTTCACCGGCCCGAACAGCGCCGAATGCGTGCCCATGGCGAACAGCGCCAACAGCATCAGCGACAGGTGATCGAACATGAAGCCGACCGCGCCGACCGCCATGATGACGATTTCCCCGAGTTTGATCAGACGGATCAAGGCGTCCTTGGCAAATTTTTCCCCGAACTGCCCGGCCAGCGCCGAGAACAGAAAGAACGGCAGGATGAACAGCAGCGCACACAGGTTGACCCAGATCGAACGGTCACCGTCGATGGTGAGCTTGTACAAAATGGCGAGGATCAACGACTGCTTGAAGATGTTGTCGTTGAATGCCCCGAGGGACTGGGTCACGAAGAACGGCAAGAAACGCCGGGTGCGCAGCAAGGTGAATTGTGAGGGGTGACTCATCGTCCATGTGTCCCTGATGTTGGGTAAAGAGTGGCCTGGGTTCTTTGATTGGAATGTCGATCGTCGATCCAGGCCACACATTACCTAAACTTCGCAGGTTATTTCTTCAAACCTGCAATGCATGGCGACACAAACAACTCACCGCGCCATGCGCCTTGCAGCGTGCGCTTGCCGACGATCAGCCACATCACCGCCAGCAATGCCACCAGCAGGCAGCCGAAGACCGCGAAAAACGTCAGGTTCAAGGTACTGGCCAATTTCAGCGTTGCCAGGGAATAGACGCCCAACGGAAAGGTGAAGCCCCACCAGCCAAGGTTGAAAGGTATGCCGGCGCGCAGATAACGCAGGGTGATCAACACCGCCATCAGCATCCACCACAAGCCGAAGCCCCACAGGGTGATACCGGCAACCAGACCCAACCCGGCAGCGATTTCACCGATACCCGCCATGCCATTCGCGGCGAAGATTGCCGGAGCGTCGGCGCCCAACAGCAACATGCCCAGCGCACCGGTGCCGATCGGCCCCAATGCCAGCCAACTGGAAGCGGCCATGTTTTCGTGGGGCAATTTGTGCAGCGCCATGCGCAACAGCAGAATCGTCAGAATGCTGAACGCCACCGGCAGGGAAAATGCCCAGAGCACATAGCTGGTCACCAGCACCACCAGTTGCGAGTGAGCATCAACCAGGTGTGGCGCCAGCAAGCCACCGCTGGCGGCGGCCACTTCCGCTGCCACCACTGGCAGCAGCCAGACGGCAGTCATCTGGTCGATACTGTGCTCCTGGCGGGTGAACATCATGTAAGGAATCAGCACCCCGCACGCCAGCGACATCGCCACATCCAGCCACCACAGCACCTCGGCCAGTTGAATCACGCCTTCTCCCCAGCGCGGCAAACCGAACAGCAGAAAGCCGTTGATGATGGTCGCCAGGCCCATGGGAATGGTGCCGAAAAACATCGAAACCGTAGAGTGGCCGAAAATCCGCCGCGCCTCATCGAAAAACAGCAGCCAACGCGCCGCGTACAGTGCCGTGAACAACAGAAACAGAAAGATATTGAACAGCCAAAGGACTTCGGCAATGCCGTGCAAAACGGAATTGCCGATGGGCAATTGCGCCAACGCCAAGGCCAGCACACCGGTGCCCATGGTGGCGGCGAACCAATTCGGAGTGAACTGGCGAATCACCTCACGCGGGTGCTGTAAGTGACTGAAAGGTTTGATGCCGGGCTTGGCGTTGGGGCATGTCATGACGAACTCCTGTCCTCTGGTGAGGTGGAGCCCATCATAGATCCGGATCGAATATCTATATAACGGGTAATATCTCTAACTGTTATCTATTTTGCAGATACAAACAGCAACCCGCTTTTTTATGGCTGTCCGGTAGCGCTGCAAGCGCTGACCGAGCGCTGGCGCATCAACGCGATCAAGGCGCTGAGCGACAGGATGATCAACACCGCACCATAACCATCGGTAGTGGTGACCAGCCCAAAGATGTGCGTGAGATTGCCGGCCAGCAGCGACGGCAGGCAGAACGCCAGATAACTGAGCACGTAATACGCCGACATCAACCCGGCCCGTTCATGGGGCAAGGCCAGTGGCACCAGACTGCGTACGGCACCGAGGAAGCCGGCGCCAAAGCCACACCCGGCGATGAGGGTGCCAAGGAAAAACAGCGGCAGGCTGGCGCTGTGCACACCCAACAGAATGAGGATCAGGCCGATCGGCAGCAGGCTGGCTCCCAACTGCAATGATCTGGCGGCGGCACGATTGCGCAACGTGTAGATCATCAACGCGCCCGTCAAAGTCAGTGCGGCGACAGTCGCGCCGCCGATCAGGTTCGACGTCGAGCCAGTCGCCGTGCGCACCAGGGATGGCGCCAGGGAAGCGTAAAAACCGCCGAGCGCCCAGGTCGCAGTGTTAAGCGGCAGCACTCGCCACAAAGTAGAACGCGCCTGAACCGGTACATGCAGTGTTGGCCGCAACGAGGCCCAGGCACCGGGCTGTGACGAGACACTCTCCGGCAAACGCCAGACGTACACGGCCTGCATCGCGAACAAAGCCAGCAGTAGCCAATAGGTCAAGTGCAACGGCGCCGGCGCAAACTGCGCCAGCAAACCGCATCCCAGTCCGCCCAGCGCCATGCCGATCAACGGGGCCACGCTGTTGATCAACGGCCCTTGCTGGCGATCGGTGTCCAGCAGCGTTGCACTCAACACAGCAGTCGCCATGCCGGTGGCGAAGCCTTGCAGTACTCGGGCACTGAGCAGCCAAGTGACGCTGTCGGCGTAGATGAACAACAGCATCGCCACGGCATTGAGCATCACTGCCGTGAAGATCACCGGTTTGCGTCCAAGAAAGTCCGAGAGCGAACCGACCGTCAATAGCGCCGCCAGCAGGCTGAGAGCGTACACGCCGAAAATCAGGGTCAGCACGGCAGACGAGAATTGCAGTTGCTCTTGATACAATTGATACAACGGTGTCGGCGCAGTGGAAGCCGCCAGAAAACTGAGCAAGGTGATTGCCAGGAACCACAGGCTTGCACGGTTTGAATGGGAACTGGACATGGAAAATCTCCGCAAAAGCTAATTTTTTGCTTTTGCGGAGTGTGCTACCGGTTTGCGCTTAAAGCAAATTCTTTGTGTTAAGGTCCGATGCATTGCTTTTCAGAACCGGCGCTCTGTCGACACAGATCCCGGCGCGAGACAGGAACCACGTGATGACCGCTCCCACTTTACGTCCCGGTGGCCGCAGTGCCCGGGTACAAGAATCAATTCATACCGCTGTGCGCGAACTGCTCGAAGAGCAAGACCGCGCCAGCGTGACGGTGCCGCAGATCGCTGCGCGCGCCGGTGTTACGCCCTCGACCATTTATCGGCGTTGGGGTGATTTGTCGGCGTTGCTCGCGGACGTTGCGCTTGCCCGCATGCAACCGGAAACCGAATCGGCCAACACCGGCAGCCTGCATGGCGATGTGCGCGCCTGGGCGGAGCAATATCTGGACGAAATGAGCTCCGCGCCCGGTCGCAACATGCTGCGCGACGTGCAATCGAGCCTCAAGCCGAGTTACTGCGCGACGATCATTGGCGGGCAGTTGCAGGTCATTCTCGATCGTTATCCGGATCAGCCGAAGCCTGGTGTCGATCGACTGATCAACCTGGTCGCGGCCCCTATCGTGTTTCGCATTCTGTTTTCCGAGGCGCCGCTGGAGGCCGAGGAGTTGCATCGGTTGATCGAGATTGCGTTGAGTCAGCCATAGCGGCAGACCCCAGCATCAAGATTGCCCATGGCGCCTATCACTTCGATAGCCAAGCTCGATTCGCCGCCTGCATTTAGCGGGCCTATTCTTCAAGCATGTGTTCAACATGGACTTGAGGATCAGCATCATGGGCAAACGTCACCCCAACCTTCACGCCTGGCAATGGCGTGCCTACCCGAACAATCACCAGCACCCGACCAATCTGGTGTTGCACCTTATTGCCGTGCCGCTGTTCATCGTGGCGTTTTTGCTGATTGTGTCCGGGGTGTTCGGCCTGAATCTGGCGAACTTCGCCATCGGCATCATCGGCGTGATCGCCGCGCTCGGTTTGCAGCGTCATGGTCATAGCCTAGAGGTTGAAGCCTCCGAGCCGTTCAGCGATCGTAAAGACGCCGTCTCGCGTCTGCTGGTCGAGCAGTTTCTGACCTTCCCAAGGTTTTTCCTCAGTGGCGGCTGGTGGCGCGCCTGGCGTGAGCGCCACCGCCGTCATTGATCAGGCGAACACCGTCACCGTTTGCCGGCTCATGGCAATCAATCGACCTTCAGCGTCCCACATCTTGGCCGCAGCGTGGCCGTAGCCGTCGGCGGCGTGCTCGGTTTCCACAAGGTATTTGCACCAGTCCAGCGTGCTCAATTCCAGCAGCGGCTGCACGAACTCGATGGTCCAGGTCAGCGTGCTGCCCATCGCCGGTTTCTTCAGGAACGGCATCACGGCCGGAGGCCAGGCGTCTACCAGCGCGAGGATGTGCGCCTCGCTGACCGCCTCTTCCTTCACATCACCGCGCAAGCGTACCCAACCCCCCATCTGGCGAGACGTACTGCCGGAGAACGGCAAGCCGCCGACACTCCAGCGCATCGCCAGGTGCCGCATGAATTCCGGAATGACGCCCTCTATGAACGGCAGTTCCTGGCAATCGTCCCAATGCTTCATCTCGGGCGCGGGCTCTGATTTCACCGCCACTTCCGAGGGACGCGAGGCGCCGAAGCTGCCCTGAATCAACGTCACCACCTGACCCTTCTGCATCGCCCGCCCCAGCACTTGACTGACGGCTTTGCCTTCGCGCAACACATCGACTTCAAAACTGACCGGCACTTCCGGCTCGACAGGTCCTACGAAAGTAATCGCCAGCGAACGCACCGGCCGATCCGCCGGGACTTTTGCGCGCATGGCTTCGTACTGCAAAGCGGCCACCAAACCACCGAAACTGGCGCGGCCCTGCGCCCAAGAAGCCGGGATAGACAACTCCAGCGGCTGGCGGCGGACGGCGTCGAGCAGATCGGAGAAGCGCATGAAAACCTCAGGAGCAGAAAAGGATGAAGGGATCTTAACCAGCCGGCGAAGGCTGTACAGCGCACATTCCGGCCAAATTGACTGACAGATGGGCCGCATGCGGAACATTGATACCAGTATCAAAGGCGATCCATTGTGGGAGCGGGCTTGCTTGCGAAAGTGGTGGATCAGTCGACATATACTCTGACTGACACACCGCTTTCGCGAGCAAGCCCGCTCCCACATTGGATTTTTGGTGTTCTCAGGATTTGAAGCAGTCTGCGCTGAGCTTGTCCAGCACGCGGTCGGCGCGTTGTTCGGCCTTGGCCATGGTGGCTTGCCAGACTGCGACACACGGTTGTAAATCGGCTTCCTGCTCGGCAATGGCCAGCCATTGCAGGCAGTCGTGCCAGTCGCCTAAAGCGCCCTGTGCCGATTTCAATCGGGGCATCGCCGCTTTCGGCAAGCGATCCAGTTCGGGATAGGCATCGATGCCATAGCGCACGCGCTTGATCAGCAGGCGCAAACGATGGCGGTCATGGGCGGGATCGTGCAGGGCTTCGTCGAGTTTCTTCCACTGTTTGCCCAGGCGTTTCTCAATGCGCTTGCCCAATCCCTTGAGCAAACCCTGACGTTGAGAGGCTCGCAAAAAACGTGGAAAGGCATCAAGGATGACCAGCAATTGCGCGAGCTCGGTACTCGTCGCGACCGCCGGATAAGCCTCGGCCATCTGCGCTAACCGGCGCTGAGCGGCTTCGGGTTGGTCGTGTTTTAGCAAGTAAGCCGCCAACACTTCACGATCGCGCCACGGCGTGGTCAGGTCGCCGACGCCGGAGGCCGCCGTTTCCAGCTGCTCGACACCGGGCAATCCGCGCAATGGCCGCAGCAGACTGCGCAAACGGCGCACCGTGGTCCGCAGGTCATGCAAGGCTTCAGGGTCGATGCGCGCACTCAATCGCGCCTGACAGGCCAGTACTCGAACTTCCAGGCCCAAGACATGAGCCACTAACCGATCCACCAATGCCGACATCACTTGCTCCCTGAGTCGAATGTCCCCTGTAGCCCTGCATCATGCCTCAACGGCCGGCGCGTGACTCACGAATATAGAAGCGCGCCTTCTCGGCCTTTTTGGTGCAACCTTCGAAGCCTTCGAATTGCTGTTGGGTCTTGGCCGCGGTCAGCAGCGACAAGGCCTTGGAGTAACTGACGTTCCCGGCGAAACCCTCGGCCTTGGCCAGGTCCAGCTCGTGCCATGCAGCATCGAGGTTGCTACCGCAGCTGTCGCGATAAGCGGTTTTACCGGCGCAACCGGCGAGTGCCAGGGCAATCAGCGGCACACAGATCCAGGCTTTCATCACTCACTCCTCAAAGATAGGAAAACAGTCATGCAGGTAGGACGGTCTGGCGCGTGAAAAGTGCCGTCCATCGCCCGCGCAAACTGTAGCGCTGGCGAGAATAACCATCCGCCGCCAACAAGTGTCGAAAAAACGACGCGTTCGCGGTACCGAGCGACCTTGGCGATTGAAGCGTGCCCCTCGATGGGTGCATTGTTGAACCATTCAAACGAGGGCGATTCATGAAAAAGCGTGTCGCACTGGTGTTGGGCTCGGGTGGAGCCCGGGGTTATGCCCATATCGGCGTTATCCAGGAGATTGAACGGCGTGGCTACGATATCGCCTGTATCGCCGGTTGTTCCATGGGGGCAGTGGTCGGTGGGATCTACGCCGCTGGCAAGCTCGATGAATATCGCGACTGGATCGAGAGTCTGGATTACCTCGATGTATTGCGTCTGGTGGATGTCAGTTTTCGCCTGGGGGCGATTCGTGGGGAAAAGGTCTTCGGACAGATCCGCAAGATCGTCGGCGAGATCAATATCGAAGACCTGCGCATTCCGTACACAGCTGTGGCCACCGACCTGACCAACCAGCAGGAAATCTGGTTCCAGGAAGGTTGCCTGCACCAGGCGATGCGCGCCTCGGCGGCGATTCCCAGCCTGTTTACGCCGGTGATGCAGGGCAATCGCATGCTGGTTGACGGCGGCATTCTCAACCCGTTGCCGATCGTGCCGGTGGTATCGAGTCATTGCGATCTGATCATCGCGGTCAACCTCAACTCCACCAACCAGCGCCACTATCAACTGCCGGTGATCCAGCGCCCTGCGGCGTTCAAAAGCCGTTTCAACAGCCTGCTCAATTCCCTCGGTTCGAAGATGCCATTCCGGCGCAAACAGGCCGAGCAATTGCTGTTGTTGGAGAAAGAAGCGTTGATGGCCGAAGCGGCCGAGATCAACCCGTGGGTCGAATCCGCCGCACCGGAAGCCCAGCAACCGGCTGCGGCCCCGGAACGCGAAGGCGCGCCGAAGTCCGCCACCGGGTCGTTCATTATCGACAACGTCGGCCCGGCGTCCTTGCTGGACTTGATCAACCAGAGTTTCGAAGTGATGCAGACTTCGTTGGCGCAGTACAAGATTGCCGGGTATCCGCCGGACGTTTTGATCAACGTGCCGAAGCGGGTGTGCCGGTTTTTCGAGTTTTACAAGGCGCCGGAGTTGATCGCGCTGGGGCGGGAGATTGCGCGGGATACGATGGATCGGTATGAGAATGAGCGGGATTCTTGAAGTTCTCGGGTGAATGTGAGGCCCCCATCGCGGGCAAGCCTTGCTCCTACGGATTAGCGTCGTTCACAAAACGTGCGAATGCCGAAAATCCGTAGGAGCAAGGCTTGCCCGCGATGGGGCCAGATCATTCAGCACAAAACTAAAAACCGCCCTCACTCAACAACCGATACCCCACCCCAGCCTCCGTCACGATAAACCGCGGCTGGGTCGGATCATCCGCCAGTTTCTGCCGCAAGTGCCCGACCACGATCCGCAGGTAGTGACTGTCTTCGGTATGGGTCGGTCCCCAGATGTCCTTGAGCAATTGTTGCTGGGTGATGACCCGCCCGGGATGTCGCGCGAGCTGCGCCAGCACTGCGTATTCCTTGCGGGTCAGCGCGACTTCGACACCTTCGAGCAATACCCGGCGATAGGCCAGGTCCACCGTCAGCGGGCCGAAGGTCAACGCCGCTTGCTGGGCCTCGCCCATCGGTGCCTGACGCAACAGCGCACGTATCCGCGCCAGGAACTCCTGAATGCCGAAAGGCTTGGTCACGTAGTCATTGGCGCCGCCATCCAGCGCCTCGACTTTCTGCCCTTCGCCGGCACGTACAGAAAGCACCAGCACCGGCACCGTCGACCACTCGCGGAACTCGCGCAGCACTTGCTGACCGTCCATGTCCGGCAAGCCGAGGTCGAGCACCAGCAAATCCGGTTTGTTCAACGCAGCCTGGGCCAGCCCCTCGGTGCCGGTGCCGGCCTCCAGCACTTTGTAGCCTTGGGAAGCAAGGCTGATACGCAGGAATTTGCGGATCTGCGGTTCGTCGTCGATGACCAAAATGGTCGCGGTCTGGCTCATGAATTCACGTCAACACAAAGAGGTGGCTAGAGAGTAACGCACGCACGATCAGGCTTCACTTTCGGCCATTAATTTTCAAAGGCTGGCTGAGCCTGCAAAGGCAGGTGCAAGGTGATGCAGGTGCCGCGCCCTTCGATGCCGTCGGCGACGCTGATCCGCCCGCCATGGGCGCCGACCATGCCCTGACAGATCGCCAATCCCAGCCCGGTGCCCTGCCCGCCACGATCACCGCGCGCAGCGGTGTAGAACATGTCGAAAATCTTCGACCGTTCCGACTCCGGAATCCCCGGTCCTTCATCGCTCACCGAAAAAAACAACTCACTGTCATCGGCCCCCGCGCGCAGTTGCAAACGCCCATGGGATGGCGAAAAACGCGCGGCGTTTTCCATCACGTTGATCAGCGCCTGCTCGATCAGCGCAGCGTGGACGAACAGCAGCGGCAATTCTGCCGGTACTTCGGTGCTGACCTGCAACGGCGCCAGTACCGCACGCAGGCGATTGAGCGCACTGCCGACAATATCCGCCGGCGATACCCAGTCTCGCGCCAGCTTCAGCGCGCCGTGACCGAGCCGGGTCATGTCCAGCAGGTTTTGAATGTAGCGATCGAGCCGTTCGGCTTCATCGCGGGTGCCTTCGAGCAGTTCGCGACGATCCGCCAGCGGGATCGCTTCACCGAGGGCCAACAGACTGTCGATGCTGCCGCGCATGGAGGTCAGCGGCGTGCGCAAATCGTGGGACACCGACGCCAGCAAGGCACTGCGCAGTTGCTCGGTTTCGCCGTGCAGCCGCGCCGCTTCCAGATCATCGGCCAACTGCGCGCGGGCCAGCGCCTGGGCCAGCGGCTGACTCAACGCGGTCAACAAACGTCGACGCTGACCGCTCAAGGTCTGGCCTTCCCTGGCACACACGCCGAGGAGCGCCAGCGGTCCATCCTCCACGGTCAGCGGCCACCACCACCAACGCCCGAACGGCAAAGTACCGGTGCCGGCGCCGGCCGGTTGATCGTGCTGCCAAGCCCAATCGGCGGCGGCACGTTCCGCTTCGGAGAACTCCAGCGGGCCGCCGGTTTCGACTTTCCAGCCACTTGGACCATCGCGATTGAGAAGGCACAGTTGCAGATCGCTCCAGCCTTCGAGGTGGTGCGCCGCTGCACTGATCACAGCCTGGCGGTCGGTGGCGGCGGTGAGTTTGCGCGACAGGTCGAGCAGTTCGGTGGTTTCTTCCTGGGTATCGCGCAGGGCCTGCAATTGCCGCCGCTGCCGCGCCGCGAGGTTACCGGTAAGGGCCGCCATCAGCAGGAAGAACAGCAAGGTCAGCACGTCTTCTTCGCGCTGGATGCTGAAGGAAAAATTCGGTGGAATGAACAGGAAGTCGTAGGTCAGAAACGACAACGCCGCACAGACCAGCGCCGGCCCCAGACTGCTGCGCACCGCCACCAGCAATACGGCGGCGAGGAACACCAGCGAGATGTTGGGTAGCGGTAGAGTTTTTGCCACGGCCCAGGCCAGCGCGGAAGCCAGAATCGTCGCCACCACCGCCAAGGCGTAGTCGAACCACACCAGCGATTGCATCGAACGCTGGCGTGGCTGATTCTCTTCGTGATCGCTGTCGAGGACGTTGATTTCCAGCCCGCGAGCAGTGCGCAGCAGCCGCGCCGCCAGCCCGCCGCCGAACAGTCGGCGACGCAAACTCGGTCGGGACTGGCCCACCAGCACCAAGCTGGCACGACGCTCGGCGGCATGCTGAATCAGGGTTTTCGCTACTTCACCGGCCCGCAGCAACACCACTTCGCCACCCAAACGTTCGGCCAATTGCTGCGCGCGTTGCAAACGCAGGCGCGACTGCTCGTCACGCACACTGCCGTTGTCCACGTGCACCAGGCTCCATGGCAGATGCCGACGCTGAGCGACGCGACAGGCGTGGCGGACAAGGCGTTCGGCCTGGGCATCGCCATCGACACCTACCAGCAAACGCCCGCGAACGGCTGGCGCTGCCTGCCCCAACTGTCGGTAGCCCTGGGCCAGATCGTTATCGACCTGGGCCGCCGCGGTTTGCATCGCCAGTTCGCGCAGGGCCGTCAGGTTGGTCTGGGAAAAAAACGCGTCGATGGCCGCCCGCGCCTGCTCCGGCACGTAGACCTTGCCATCGCGCAGACGCTCCAGCAGCTCACGCGGCGGCAGGTCGATCAATAGCAGTTCATAGGCTTC
The DNA here is from genome assembly GCF_036884845.1 of Pseudomonas sp. MAG733B. NCBI lineage: Bacteria > Pseudomonadati > Pseudomonadota > Gammaproteobacteria > Pseudomonadales > Pseudomonadaceae > Pseudomonas > Pseudomonas sp. MAG733B. Next base: position 2,292,637 of record NZ_CP145732.1, on the reverse strand, counting down.
TTGCAGCACCCAGTCCGGCAGGGTTTCGCGAACCTGCACGCCGGTAATTCCGCGCACCTGATCGTTGAGACTTTCCAGGTGCTGGACGTTGACCGTGGTGTACACGTCGATGCCGGCGGCGAGCAATTCCTGAATGTCTTGCCAGCGCTTTTCGTGACGGCTGCCGGGCGCGTTGGTGTGGGCCAGTTCGTCTACCAGCACCAGTTTCGGTTTGGCCACGAGCAGGCCGTCGAGGTCCATTTCCTCAAGCTCGACGCCTCGGTATTCCGAGCGCACCAAAGCTTGTTGGGGCAAGCCGCTGAGCAGCGCTTCGGTTTCGGCGCGGCCGTGGGTTTCGACGACGCCGGCGATGACTTTCACCCCTTGGCGCAACTGGGTATGAGCCGCTTGCAGCATGGCGTAGGTCTTGCCGACACCCGGCGCGGCGCCGAGAAATACCTTGAGCCGGCCACGGCCATCGCGGGGCAGGTCTGCTAACAGCGCGTCGGCGCGGCCGGAGTCGCTCATGCTTTAAATTCTCTCAAATGATCGTTCCCACGCTATGCGTGGGAATGCCGCCCAGGACGCTCCGCGTCCCATCCAGAGCGGACGCGGAGCGTCCGTTGATGCATTCCCACGCAGAGCGTGGGAACGATCGTCTACTAAAGGTTTTCCAGCGCCCGATTCAGCTCAAGCACATTCACCACCGGCGGCCCCACCAGCGGCTGCTCGATATGGGCGTCCAGCAGGTTTTGCAGGGTCGCCACCGGCACGTTACGCGCCGTCGCAACACGCGCCAGTTGATAGGCAATTGCGGCCGGTGGCAAGTGTGGATCGAGGCCGCTGCCGGACGTGGTGAGCATGGCCAGCGGCACGGGGCCCTGACCTGGCACCAGCAATTTGTTGGCATCGTCGATCACCCGAGTGGCCAGCGCCGGGTTGCTTGGCGACAGGTTGCTCGCGCCGCTCGCCACGGTGGCAAAGGCACCGGCCGATGGTCGTGGGTGGAACCAGGCATCGCCGACGAAATCCTGGGCGATCAGCGAGGAACCGCGGACCTTGCCGTCAGTGTCGCGCACTAGGCTGCCATTGGCCTGATCCGGGAAGGCAACCTGGGCCACGCCGGTGACCACCAGGGGATAAGCGACACCGGTGATCAGGGTCATCAGAACCAGCAGGCTCAGGGCCGGACGTATCATTGTGGACATTTCAAAATCCTCGAATTCGTAAAGTGCTCAACCTGTTGCACCGTGGTGCATTCATCGCGAGCAAGCTTTGCTCCTACGGTTTGATGTTGCTCGCAGATTGCGCGAACACTCTGTTCCTGTAGGAGCATGGCTTGCCCGCGAAGGCGGCGTGATTGACACACCGCCATGCAAGGTCAAACCAGATGCAACGCCGTCAACAGCATGTCGATCGCCTTGATCCCCACGAACGGCACCAGAATCCCGCCCAGCCCGTAGATCAGCAAATTGCGTCGCAGCAACGCCGCCGCGCTCGCCGCTTGCACTCGCACACCGCGCAGCGCCAACGGAATCAGCACCACGATAATCAGGGCGTTGAACACGATGGCCGAGAGAATCGCGCTCTGCGGACTGCTCAGGTGCATGACGTTGAGCACGCCCAGTTGCGGATAGATCGAGGCGAACAGCGCCGGCAGGATCGCGAAGTACTTGGCCACGTCGTTGGCGATGGAAAACGTCGTCAGCGCGCCGCGAGTCACCAGCAATTCCTTGCCGATCTGCACCACGTCCAGCAGCTTGGTCGGGTCGCTGTCGAGGTCGACCATGTTGGCCGCTTCACGCGCCGCTTGCGTACCGTCGTTCATTGCCATGCCGACGTCTGCCTGGGCCAGGGCCGGGGCGTCGTTGGCGCCGTCGCCGCACATCGCAACCAGGCGTCCGTCGTTTTGCTCGTGACGGATGCGCGCCAGTTTTTTCTCCGGCGTGGCTTCCGCCAGCACGTCGTCCACACCGGCTTCAGCAGCAATCGCCGCAGCGGTCAGCGGGTTGTCGCCGGTGACCATGACCGTGCGGATCCCCAGTTTGCGCAGTTCGGCGAAACGCTCGCGGATGCCGGGCTTGACCACGTCCTTGAGATGGATCGCACCGAGCAATTTACTGTCGACGCAGACCAGCAACGGGGTGCCGCCGCTCTGGGCGATCTTGTCGATTTCACGGGACAACGGTGCGGCGAGATCGGCGCGAGTGAGGCCCACAAAGGCCAACAACGAATCCACCGCGCCTTTGCGATACACGCGCCCCTGATAGTCGACACCGGACAAGCGAGTCTCAGCGCTGAACGGCACGGCAGTCAGCAATTCGGCGGATGGCTCTGGCTGCGGTTGGGTACCACGCAGGTATTCGACAATGGATTTACCTTCAGCGGTGTCATCGGCGAGCGAGGCAAACAATGCGCCTTCGGCCAGTTCGCGGGCAGTGACGCCCGGCGCGGCATAGACCGCGGTGCAACGACGGTTACCGAAGGTGATGGTGCCGGTCTTGTCCAGCAACAGGACGTGCACGTCCCCCGCCGCTTCCACGGCGCGGCCGGATTTGGCGATCACGTTCAGGCGCACCAGGCGATCCATCCCGGCGATACCAATCGCTGACAACAGGCCGCCGATGGTGGTCGGAATCAGCGTGACCAACAACGCCACCAGGAACACCAGCGGCAGGTTGCCGTTGGCGAAGTGGGCGAACGGTTGCAGCGTGACCACCACCATCAGGAAGATCAGGGTCAGGCCGATCAGCAGGATGTCGAGCGCTACTTCGTTCGGGGTTTTCTGGCGCTTGGCGCCTTCAACCAGAGCGATCATGCGGTCCAGTGTCGACTCGCCAGGGTTGGCGGTGATCTTCACCAGCAGCCAGTCGGAGACCAGCCGCGTGTTGCCGGTGACGGCCGAACGGTCGCCGCCGGATTCGCGGATCACCGGCGCCGATTCACCGGTAATCGCTGCTTCGTTGACCGCTGCGATACCTTCGATCACTTCGCCGTCACCGGGGATCATCTCCCCCGCTTCGACGCGCACCACATCACCTTTGCGCAGGCTGGTGGCCGGCACCACCTGGAAGGTGCCGTTGCTGCTTTTGCGACGGGCGCTCAAACCTTCGCTGCCAGCCTTGAGGCTGTCGGCGCGGGCCTTGCCGCGACCTTCGGCCAGGGCCTCGGCGAAGTTGGCGAACAGCACGGTGAACCACAGCCACACGGCAATTTGCGCGGCAACGAAGGTCGGCACCGCCGTGTCGGGAATGAAGCACAGCACGGTGGTCAGGATGGCGGTCAGTTCGACCACCAGCATCACCGGTGCACGCTGCAATTGCCGCGGATCGAGCTTGACGAAGGCTTGCACCAGCGCCGGACGCCAAAGGGCCGAGATCGCGGTTTTCGGTTGCTCCGGCGCTTTCACGGCGACCGGTTTAGTTACGGGCATATTCATCAAATAGTCCTCAGAAGCCCATGCTCAAATGTTCGGCGATTGGACCCAGAGCCAGAGTCGGCAGGAACGTCAGGCCGCCCACCAGCAAAATGGTCACGGTCAACAGGGTCACGAACAGCGGGCCGTGGGTCGGGAAGCTGTTCTGGCCGATCGGCGCGGTTTTCTTCATCGCCAGGCTGCCGGCCAACGCCAGAACCGGGAGGATGTAGCCGAAGCGACCGATCAACATGCCCAGACCCAGCATCAGGTTGTGGAACGGGGTGTTGGCGCCGAAGCCACCGAACGCGGAACCGTTGTTCGCACTGGCCGAGGTGTAGGCGTAGAGCAACTGACTGAAACCGTGAGGGCCGGGGTTGCTCACCGAGGCCACCGGACCGGGCAGGCTGGCGGCAATGGCGCCGAGCACCAGCACACCGATCGGCATGACCATCAAGGTCACCACCAGCAATTGCACTTCCTTGGCTTGCAGTTTCTTGCCGAGGTATTCCGGGGTGCGGCCGATCATCAGGCCGGCAAGGAATACCGCGATCAGCACGTTGAGCAACATGCCGTAGAGCCCGGCACCGACGCCGCCGAAGATCACCTCGCCGACCATCATATTGACCATCGCGACCATGCCGCTCAGCGGGTTAAGGCTGTCGTGCATGCCGTTGACCGAACCGTTGGACGCTGCGGTGGTGGTCACCGACCACAGCACGGTGGCGGTGGTGCCGAAGCGTGCTTCCTTGCCTTCCAGCGGCGCAGCCTGTTCGACGGCGACGTTGTTCAGGGCCGGGTTCGGTTGATATTCAGCCCACAGCGAAGTCGCGCCGCCAATCAGGAACAGCGCCAGCATGCAGGCGATGATCGCGCGGCTTTGACGCAGGTCTTTCACGTAGTGGCCGAAGGTGAACACCAACGCCACGGGAATCAGAATGATCGACGACAGTTCGAACAGGTTGCTCCACGCTGTCGGGTTCTCGAACGGATGCGCCGAGTTGACACCGAAGAAGCCACCGCCGTTGGTGCCCAGTTGCTTGATCGCAATCTGGCTTGCCGCCGGGCCGAGCGGGATCACTTGATCAACCCCCTGCATGGTCACCGCATTCACATATTGCGCGAAGGTTTGCGGCACGCCTTGCCACACCAGATACAGCGCCAGCAGCAGGCACAGCGGCAGCAGGCCGTAGAGGGTGGCGCGAGTCATGTCGACCCAGAAGTTGCCGAGCGACGCGGTGGATTTGCGGCCGATGCCACGGCACAGCGCGACCAAAACCGCCAGACCGGTGGCGGCGCTGACGAAGTTCTGCACGGTGAGGCCGACCATCTGGCTCAGGTAGCTCAGCGATGCTTCGCCGCTGTAGGCCTGCCAGTTGGTGTTGGTCATGAAACTGATGGCGGTGTTGAACGCCAGCGTCCACTCCTGACCCGGCAGATTCTGCGGGTTGAGCGGCAAGTGATCCTGGAACAACAGAATCGCGAACAACAGCAGGAAGCCCGCGAGGTTGAACGCGAGCAAGGCCAGCGTGTATTTCTGCCAGCTCTGTTCGGCCTGCGGATCGACGCCGGCCACACGATAACAGCCACGCTCGACCGGGCCGAGAATCGGCGTCAGCCAGGTGCGTTGGCCTTCCATTACCTTGTAGTAGAAGCGCCCGAGAAACGGCGCTGGGACCAATACCACCGCGAAAAACGCGAGGATCAGCCAATAGTCATAACTGTGCATAGCCGCTCCTAGTTCCGGTCCGCGCGCAACAGCGCAACCAACAGATAAATGAACAGCCCCACTGCCAACAGCAGTGACACCCCGTCCAGAACGCTCATGGAAGTTCTCCGTGTTACGGCGTATTGCCGCGTGTGCAGCCATTGTCGGAAAGGAGCCTGTAAAGGAACGAGACCGAGGGTGTGGGCGAGGCATAAAGAAAGCGTAAAGAGTGGGTTTATGCGGGCGTTACAGCAGCGTTTTGTCGACCTTTGTGGCGAGCGGGCTCGCTCCCACTGCGACTTTGCGCAAGAATGTCGGCTGTCGCTGCCCATTGCCGGAAAAACACCATGAAAGTAGTCACCACCGATTTGCCCGGTGTTCTGATCATCGAGCCGAAGGTGTTTGGTGATGAACGAGGCTTTTTTTACGAGAGTTTCAATGCAAAGGCTTTCAGGGAAGCCACGGGGCTAGATGCTGATTTCGTTCAGGACAATCATTCGCGCTCAAGCAAAGGGGTGTTGCGCGGTCTGCATTACCAACTGCAGAACACCCAAGGCAAACTGGTGCGGGTCACTGCCGGCGAAGTACTCGACGTTGCCGTGGACATTCGCCGCAGCTCAGCGCATTTCGGCAAATGGGTCGCTGTGCGACTGTCCGCCGAGAATCGTCGCCAGCTCTGGATACCTGAAGGTTTCGCCCATGGTTTCGTGGTGCTGAGTGAGTTCGCCGAATCCCTCTACAAGACCACCGACTACTACAACCTGGCCGCCGAACGCAGCATCCGCTGGGATGATCCGGACCTCGCCATCGACTGGCAACTGGACGAAGCGCCGCAACTGTCGGCGAAGGATCAGGCTGCGGCGAACTTCAGGGTTGCTGACGTATTCTCCTGAACCGTGCTCATAGGCACCTTACACACAGGCGCTCGGTAGAAGTTTCCACTTGCTCGACTAAAGCAAAATCGGTCCCACACTCCTATTGCGCAACCCCGGTCATGCCGACAAGCTATACCCATTTGTTATCGACTTACTGAAAAGGCTGGCCATCATGCGTATCCTCATTACCGGCGGTGCCGGTTTCATCGGCTCTGCCCTGGTTCGCGAGCTGATTCGATACTCCAGCCATGAAGTGCTTAACCTGGACAAGCTGACTTACGCTGGCAATCTCGAATCGCTGACCAGCATTGCCAACGACACTCGCTATGAATTCGTTCAAGCCGACATCGTTGATCTGGCGACTGTCAGTGCTGTGCTGAACCGTTTCCAGCCGCACGCGATCATGCATTTGGCAGCTGAATCCCACGTTGATCGCTCCATCGACGGGCCTTCTGACTTCATCCAGACCAATATTGTTGGCACCTATAGCCTGCTGGAAGCCACTCGCGCCTATTGGCAGACCCTCGCCGAGCCGGAAAAAAGTGCCTTCCGCTTTCACCATATTTCCACTGACGAGGTCTATGGCGATCTGCATAGTGTCGAGGATCTGTTTACGGAAACAACGCCCTACGCTCCCAGCTCGCCGTACTCCGCCAGCAAAGCGGCTTCCGATCATCTGGTCCGCGCTTGGCATCGCACTTATGGCTTGCCGGTCTTGCTGACGAACTGTTCGAACAACTACGGACCCTTCCATTTCCCAGAGAAGTTGATCCCGCTGGTGATACTCAATGCCTTGGCGGGCAAGCCATTACCGGTATATGGAAATGGACTGCAAGTGCGCGATTGGCTGTATGTCGAAGATCACGCCCGGGCACTGCTCAAAGTGTTGAGCGCAGGAAAAGTCGGAGAGACATACAACATCGGCGGGCACAACGAACAAAAAAATATCGATGTGGTGCGCAGTATTTGCACGTTGCTAGAGGAACTGGCTCCTCAAAAACCGAAAGGTGTCGCGCATTACGCCGACCTGATCACATTTGTTCAGGATCGCCCAGGCCATGATCTGCGCTACGCAATCGATGCCAGCAAAATCGAACACGAGTTAGGTTGGAAACCCGCAGAAACATTCGAGACCGGTTTGCGTAAAACCATTCAGTGGTATCTGAACAATCTGGAGTGGTGCCAACGTGTACAAGATGGCAGCTACCAAGGTGAACGCCTGGGCGCCATCAATCCCAAGGAGTTGCTCGCTTGATGAAAGGTATAGTTTTGGCGGGCGGCTCAGGCACGCGCCTGCATCCGATTACGCTCGGTGTGTCCAAGCAGCTGTTACCGGTTTACGACAAACCGATGATCTATTACCCGATTTCAGTCTTGATGCTGGCCGGCATCAAAGAAATTCTGGTGATCTCTACCCCTCAGGATCTGCCTCAATACCGCAACTTGCTCGGTGATGGCAGCCAGTTTGGCGTGAGTTTCAGCTATGCCGAACAACCATCACCGGATGGTTTGGCTCAGGCCTTTCTGATTGGCGAGCAATTCATTGGTACCGACCCTGTGTGCCTGATCCTCGGCGATAACATCTTCCATGGTTCGTACTTTGGTGGTCAGTTGCAGAACGCGGCAAAACGATCCTCTGGCGCTACCGTGTTCGGATATTGGGTCAAAGACCCTGAACGCTTCGGCGTTATTGATTTCGACACCGAAGGTCGTGCGGTATCAATCGAAGAAAAGCCAAAAAAACCTAAATCCAGTTACGCCGTCACGGGTCTGTATTTCTACGACAATGATGTGATTGAAATCGCCAAGAAGGTCAAACCTTCGCCACGAGGGGAGCTGGAAATCACCGACATCAACATCGCCTACCTGGAACGTGGTGACTTGCAAGTCGAGCGCTTCGGCCGTGGCTTTGCCTGGCTCGACACCGGCACCCACGACAGCCTGCTCGAGGCCTCACAATATGTGCAGACCATCGAACATCGCCAAGGTCTGAAAATTGCCTGCCTTGAAGAAATCGCTTATCTCAATAAGTGGATCAATCGCGAACAGCTGCTTGAGCGCGCCCATTATTTCGGCAAGACCGGATATGGGCAGTACCTTGCCAAGTTGGCCGGGGAACAATGAAGCTGAATGAATCCGGCTTCTGAAATGGACGGAGCCGGACTACCCAGATGAAAATTCTCATTATCGGCCGTCGGGGCCAGGTCTCACGTGAGTTGCAACACCGGTTGGGCTCTCTCGGCGAGCTGATCGTGCTGGGTCGCGATCAGCTCGACATGGCACAACCCGATCAGATTCGTCGTCAGGTCCAATGCATCCTTCCCGATCTGATCATCAACGCAGCAGCCTATACCGCGGTCGACCTCGCAGAAAGCGAACCGCAAACAGCCTTCGCCATCAACGCCGTAGCGCCCGGCATCCTTGCTGAAGAGGCGCTGACGCTCGATATCCCGCTGATTCATTACTCGACCGATTATGTATTCGACGGGATGAAAACCGCTCCTTACGACGAGGACGACAGGCCAAACCCGCTAGGGGTCTACGGCAAGAGCAAGCTGGCCGGCGAGCAGGCAATCATCGAGGTGCAGGGCAAGCACCTCATCTTGCGCACCAGTTGGCTCTACTCGACCGAGGGCCGCAATTTCTTGCTGACCATGCAGCGGTTACTGCAAGAAAAAGCAGAACTGCGGGTGGTTGCCGATCAGATCGGGGCGCCCACGTGGGCCGGCACCGTAGCCCAAAGCACCCGGGCCTTGATTGAGCGCTGGCAATCACACGCCCCGGCGAACTGGGGTGTTTATCACCTGACAGCTCAGGGCAGCACTTCCTGGTTTGGTTTTGCTCAGGCCATTGGCGAGGCGTTGCGGCAACAGGGAAAAAATTGCGCAACTCTGCTGCCGATTTCCTCCAGCGATTACCCGCTGCCTGCCGCCCGGCCACTCAATTCATGCCTGGATTGCAGTCGTTTGCAACGTGAATGGGGCGTCAGCCAGCCGGATTGGCAAACCGCCCTGCGCGAATGTCTCGCCAAACAAGCTTGAGCACCTTAGGCCTGCCCACGAAGGTGGCACCCGGAGCCAGTCATGCGCCTGACTGGCGCACAAAAAGCCGGTACTTAGCAGCGAACATCCCCGATACGACAACTTTTCCTCCTTTACGACCGCTGTCGGAATACTGGCACGTCCACTGCACTGCCCTCCCCGAGCTTTCCAAACCGTTCAGGGAGCAAACGCATGAACACACAACTCAAACCCACGCTGGGCACGCTGCACTTGTGGGGCATTGCGGTGGGGCTGGTGATTTCCGGGGAGTACTTCGGCTGGAGTTACGGCTGGGGTGTAGCCGGGACGTTGGGCTTTCTGGTGACGTCCTTCATGGTCGCCACCATGTACACCTGTTTCATCTTCAGTTTTACCGAGCTGACCACCGCGATCCCCCACGCTGGCGGGCCGTTTGCCTACAGCCGCCGCGCCTTCGGCGAGAAAGGTGGATTGATCGCCGGGCTGGCGACGCTGATCGAATTCGTCTTCGCCCCGCCAGCGATTGCCTTGGCGATTGGTGCTTACCTCAACGTTCAGTTCCCCGCCCTCGATCCGAAGCACGCGGCGGTCGGTGCCTACATCGTGTTCATGGGCCTGAACATCCTCGGCGTGAAGCTGGCGGCGACTTTCGAGTTGGTGGTCTGCGTGCTGGCAGTCGCTGAATTGCTGGTGTTCATGGGCGTGGTCGCGCCCGCATTCAGCTTCAGCAACTTCGCCCTCAATGGTTGGGCCGGGTCTGATGTATTCGGCGCACCGGCGATTGCCGGGATGTTCGCAGCGATTCCGTTCGCGATCTGGTTCTTCCTCGCCATCGAAGGCGCGGCCATGGCCGCCGAAGAAGCCAAGGACCCTAAACGCACGATTCCCAAGGCCTACATCAGCGGCATCCTGACCCTGGTGTTGCTGGCGATGGGCGTGATGTTCTTTGCCGGTGGTGTCGGAGATTGGCGCACTTTGTCGAACATCAACGATCCGCTGCCGCAGGCGATGAAAACCGTGGTCGGCGAAAGCTCGGGCTGGTTGCACATGTTGGTATGGATCGGTCTGTTCGGGCTGGTGGCGAGCTTCCACGGGATAATCCTCGGCTACTCGCGGCAGTTCTTCGCCCTCGCCCGCGCTGGCTACCTGCCGGCATCACTGGCCAAATTGTCGCGCTTTCAAACGCCACACCGGGCGATCATCACCGGCGGCGTGATCGGCATCGCGGCGATCTACAGCGACGGCCTGATCAATCTCGGCGGCATGACGCTGACGGCCGCGATGATCACCATGGCCGTGTTCGGCGCCATCGTGATGTACATCATGAGCATGCTCAGCCTGTTCAAGCTGCGTAAAACCGAACCGAATCTGGAGCGTACCTTCCGCGCGCCCTGCTACCCACTGGTGCCAATGATTGCCCTGGTGTTGGCGGTGGTGTGCCTGGTGGCCATGGCCTGGTTCAACACCCTGATCGGCTTGATTTTCCTCGCCTTCATGGCCGTGGGTTTCGTGTACTTCGTACTCACTGCGCAACTGCGTGCCGATGCCCCGGCGGATGCGATGTTGACCGGGCTTTAATCAGTGACGGTGCGGGGTCATATCAGGCATAGAATGGAACCACTGCGAAAATAATTCGCTCAATAGTGGTATGCAGGATTGATTGGCGAAATCCGTCAATCGACCTGCTTTTAAGGAGAGCCCCTATGCCCTGGTATGCCTGGTTGATTCTGATCGTTGCAATAGGCTCGATCGTTGGCGGGTTGATGATGCTGCGCGACACCGCCACCAAAGTTGAGCTGACCGAAGAACAGCGCGCTCGCGTGGCTGAACGCAACGCGCAAGCGGATGCCAAGGATGCGCAGGACCGCTAAAAACGGCTGAACCGCTTTTCGTAGGAGCAAGGCTTGCCCGCGATGGCGATCTCTAGGACGCTGTCGCGGACGAGCCTGGCTCCTGCAAGTCCAATGTGTGTGTAGATTATTTTTCCCAATCGGCCTTGGCGATGTGCAAGCCATGCAGGCCTTTGTACGCCGCACGCTCCGGCTGGCTCCAGCCTTCCAGCAACGAATCCTCCAGACGATAGATTTCCACGCCCAGCGGACGACATACGCTTAACGGGTCCTGAGCATCCGGCCCCCACATCGCCAGCGACAGGTCACCGCCGGGGCAGGTCGACAGTGCGCACAGCAAATCGATCTCGGCAAAGAACTCCAGATAATCGCCCTTCTGCGCCGGACAGGCTTTCATGAAGTACATGTCGTCGTGGTTCAGGCCCGTGCACTGGAATATGTTCAGCACGTCATGCACATCGAATTCGGTCAGGCCGTGGGGCAGTACGGCGCGGGTCAGGTTGGAATGGCAGTGATGATGGAAATCCTCGCCAGTGAGCATTTTGTTCACATAGGGATCGCAACGCGTGCCGAGCAAATCGTGCAAGCGGCCGCCGTGTTCATCGATCCCGTAACCGGCCAGGCTGTCATCGGTGATGGTCACCAGCGGCCGAAGAAACGGCAGGTTCGACCACAACCGGTCATGGGTGCTGACATGCGCCCCCTGCAGCTGCCGGGTGCGTGAAGCCCACAGGCGTTCGCGCGGATCATGGGCATTCCAGACATTGAAGTCGCCCACTTGCGGGCCAACAGGCGTTGTAACCCGGAACACATGCCCGGCCGGAACATTCCAGGCACGGCCGGTGCGAATCGGCACCTCGAAAGACTCGATCAATGTGCGCCCGTCCTTAGCGTCCCGCACCCGTTCATAGAAGGCCGTGTCCACCTGCAAGGCCGAACCTTTGCTGACTTGATAGGCCGCCGGATAGTCTTTGTACATGGCAAGAATCCTCGATCAGTGATGGGAAGATGGAGCGAGCATTTGTAAAAGGAGGTGTTCGGAATCGTCGAGATAGAGGCTCATCGCATTCTCGGCGGCGCGTTTATCACCCTCGACCAGCAGCTCATGGATCTGTCGGTCGCGAATAAGCCAGGGCGCCTGAAAACTTGATTCATCGGGAGCCGTGCAGAACACCAGGCGCAATTGCGCGACGACATTGGTGAAGAACTCATCGAACAACGGACTGCGCAGCAACCCGACGACGTGTTGATGAAAGGCCAGACTGTGGGTGCCGACGGCGCGCCAGTCTTCGCGCTCCCGAGCCAACTCGGTGGCCTCCAGCGCTTCGAGCATCCGGTCGGATTGGTAGTCGCGCAGCGAGTGGCTGGTATTGATGGCTTGCAGCTCGAGCGTGCGCCGAACCTTGAACAGGTCTCGCACATCATCAAAACCCAAACGCCGCACCATCACGCCTTTGTTGCGCACATACCGGGTCAGGCCTTCCTGGCCGAGGCGATGCAATGCTTCGCGGATGGTATTGCGCGAGGCGTTGTAGGCAGACACCAGATCGTTTTCCACCAGCGCCATGCCAGGCAGCAAGCGACCGCCGATGATGTCGGCGCGCAACTCCAATGTGATGTGATCGGCCAGTGACAGTCCGCTGTTCATACTCAATGCCTCAGGATTGTTCAACAATCGTCAGTTAATGAGTAATCACTATTCGTGCCAGTAGTTTGTGCGATTCATACCCGTTCGACGCATCTGCATGCTTTTTAGAAGTAGAAGTACAGTCACCATCCAATTTTCATTGGTTAAGATGGGCGCATTGATGTGGAGATATCAGATGCGTTACTCGCAGGACCATAAAGCCCAGACCCACCAACGCATCATCAAGGAAGCCTCGGCGCGCTTTCGCCGTGACGGTATCGGCGCGACCGGCCTGCAACCTTTGATGAAAGCGCTGGGCTTGACTCACGGTGGCTTTTATTCGCACTTCAAGTCCAAGGACGAATTGGTGGAGAAGGCCCTGCAAGAGGCAGGCGAACAGGTCGATGGGTTATGTGCGCAACTCTTCGCCGAGAATAATCCACTTGCAGCGTTCATCGACACATACCTGTCGGAATGGCATCAGACTTCGCCCCATGAAGGCTGCCCGCTGCTGACCATTTCTTCTGAGCTGGGGCTGCGTGGTCAGCCGAGCCCCACCAGCGACGTGGTACTCAAGGCGCGACTCGATCAGATCGAGAGCACCCTGGCAGGAGAGAACGCCGCCGACCGCAGCATTGTGATCATGTCTGCACTGGTCGGCGCGTTGCTGTTATCGCGCAGCGTTGCCGACGCCGAGTTTGCCCAACGCATACTCGACGTCACCCGCGAACACCTGAAGAACTCCCAGGATTAACCCTGCCAGCGCTTGAACAACACGCTGGCATTAACCCCGCCAAACCCGAAGCCGTTGGACAACGCATATTCGATCGCCATCGGCCTGGCCTGACCATGGACGATATCCACACCCTCGGTGGCAGGGTCCGGGTTATCGAAGTTGAGCGTCGCCGGTACAACCTGATCGCGGATCGCCAGCAGGGTGAAGATCGCTTCGATCCCGCCGGCCGCGCCGAGCAAATGCCCGGTGGCGGATTTGGTCGACGTCACCGCGATACCCTTTTGCACACCAAACAACGCCTTGATCGCCGCCAGCTCCCCGAGATCGCCAACCGGCGTCGAGGTTGCGTGGGCATTCAAATGCTGCACCTGCTCCGGCGCAACACCGGCCTGCGCCAAGGCCAGTGACATCGCGCGGCGAGCGCCGCTGCCGTCCTCGGGACCTGCCGTCAGGTGGTAAGCATCGGCGCTGGTGCCATAGCCGACCAGTTCGGCGAGCGGTTGAGCGCCCCGCGCCAAGGCGTGCTCCAGGGATTCGATCACCAACAGTCCAGCCCCTTCACCCATGACAAAGCCGTCACGACCACTGTCGAAGGGGCGTGAAGCGCGTTCCGGTGTGTCGTTATAGCCACTGGACAAGGCGCGAGCCGCAGCAAACCCAGCGAGGCTGACACGATCGATCGCCGCCTCAGCGCCACCACATACCGCGATATCCGCTTCACCGGAACGAATCAGCCGCGCTGCGTCGCCAATCGCTTGAACCCCGGCCGCACACGCCGTTACCGGTGCACCCAACGGGCCTTTGAAACCGTGCTGGATCGACACATGTCCCGCCGCCAGGTTGACCAGAAACGACGGGATGGTGAATGGCGACAAACGCCGAGGACCGCGGCTGTCTGTGGTACGCACCGCATCGGCAATCGCGCCGAAACCGCCGACGCCTGAACCGATAATGGTGGCCGTACGCTCCTGGGCCTCAGCGCTTTGCGCCTTCCAACCCGCCTGTTCCAATGCCTGACGTGCCGCTTCCATCGCAAACAGGATGAAACGGTCCATCTTCTTCTGCTCTTTGGGTGGCGTCGCCAGGTCCGGGTCGAATCCGGCCTCAGCATCATCAGCCGCGGTCGGCACTGCACCACCGACCTTGGCCGGCAAATCGGCCACTACCGCCTCGGGCAAATTACGCAGCCCGGAGCGCCCGGCGAGCAGGCGCTCCCAGACCACTTCGACGCTGCTACCCAACGGCGAAACCAGGCCCATACCCGTTACAACCACTCGACGATTAGTCATACCGCAAACACCTCATGCCGACATCTCGCGCTTCATTTGTAACGCGCGGCGGCTTTGCTTTTGGAAAGGTTCGGCGCCATAACGTGGCGTGCCGCTACGAAAGCATCCCAGTCGGCGGCATCCGGCAACGATGGAATGGTGACCAACTCGCCCTGGTCCAGCCCCGACAGCGCTGCGTCAACCATCTCACCGGCTTCCATGACCATCTCTGCCGGAATCTGCGAAGCATCGATACCGGAGCGTTCCCAGATTTCGGTGCGCGTTACACCTGGCAACACAGCCTGGACCTTGACCCCGGTGCCATCAAGCTCGGCGTTCAACGACTGGGTCAGGCTCAGCACATAGGCCTTGCTGGCACTGTAGGTCGCGTTGAAACGCTCGGGAAACAGCGCCACCACGGAGGCAATGTTGATGATCGTACCCCGGCCCGCCTTGGAAAAACTGGCTGCCGCCGCTGAAGCCAGGCGGGTGACCGTTGTAACGTTCAACTGAATCATTCGCTCCAGCAGATCGGTATCAGCATTACCCAACAAACCATCCGCAGCCACACCGGCGTTGTTCAGCAGCAGGCTGATACTCGAATCGCTACGTAACCGTTGCTCAAGTTTCAGCACATCATCCTTTTGCGTCAGATCCGCCTTGAGCACTTCGACCTGAACGCCGTACTCGGCGCGCAACTTGCCAGCCGCCTCATCCAGTCGCTGCTGATCGCGCGCCACCAGCAACAGATCAAAACCACGCGCCGCCAGGCGTTGCGCATAAACCGCACCAATGCCGGAAGAAGCACCGGTGACGAGGGCCGTACCTTGGGACTGGACAGAATTCATGACTGTGCTCCTGAGAGATGCTTGAAGGGAAAGCCAAGCGCCTCGTTCTCAAGGCGTCTTGACCGCAAACTCATTTATTATAGACATAATCTAACCTGCATATGATAGCCATAATTTTCACGACACCGACAGAAGGCGTTGACTCTTTGCGTTCGCCGGAATGCAAAAAGGCCGGTCAATGACCGGCCCCTTGGCGTTGAATATTGAGCTTAGTTCACTTCCAGCTTCTCGCGATTGCGATCCAGAATCGCTTTGCCGATGCCCTTCACTTCCAGCAATTCGTCCACCGATGAGAACGGCCCGTTCGTTTCACGATATGCAACAATCGCATTGGCTTTGGCCGCACCGATACCGGCCAACTCGCGCTGCAATGTCGACGCATCGGCTGCATTGAGATCGATCTTGGCGGATTGTGCCTGGGCGGAAACCTCCATCACCACTGAGGAAGCATTAGCCTCCGGCTTCACCGCCGGTGCTGCGATAGCCGCAATAGAAGCGCTGGTGAGCAAGGCAAAAACCAGGGAATAGAAATAGCCAGTACGCATAAATGAAGCTCCATGACATCGTTTGAGGAAGCAGCTTTTCCGAAGCTGCCTCCCAAACTTAGGCGATGACAGGAGCCTGTCAAAAATGTGTCCGTTACAGGATGTGAAACAAAACCGAGAATCAAGCGGAGCAACAGTATGAAATCACGTTTTTGAACCGGCAGAACGAGAGCACTTCTTGAGCTACAAATAACGCACCGAGCCAAAAGCTGCTGCGACAAGACTCGAACTCGGGATCACGCTGAACTATGGCAAGCGTGCTTGTCGAGTCAGCGACACAGTATGTCCCGCAAGACTTGCACCACACGTTCTTGCTGCTCGACTGATAAACCTATCCACAGCGGCAGTCGCAGCAAGCGTTCCGACAGGCCCACCGTGTTTTCCACGGAACCATGGACACGGCCGTAACGCTGTCCGGCCGGCGAGGAGTGCAGTGGCACGTAATGGAAGACCGAATTGATCCCCTCTCGTTTGAGGCCATCGAGCACCGGTTGTCGCGGCACGTCTGCGGGCAGCAGCACGTAGTACATGTGCGCGTTGTGTTGGCAGTCGGGCGGAACGATAGGGCGGCGCAGTGCACCGCTGGTTTCAAGCGGCGCCAGCAATTCGTGATACCGCTCCCAGATGGCAAGCCGCATCTGCGTGATGTGTTCGGCCTCTTCCAACTGCGCCCAGAGAAACGCGGCAGTCAGGTCCCCAGGAAGGAATGACGACCCGACTTCCTGCCAAGTGTATTTGTCGACCTCGCCGCGGAAAAAACGACTACGGTCAGTGCCTTTTTCGCGGATGATTTCTGCGCGCAACACATACGCAGGATCATTGACGAGCAATGCGCCGCCCTCGCCCGAAATGACGTTCTTGGTCTCATGGAAGCTGAAGGCGCCGAGGTCCCCGATACTGCCCAGAGCCCGGCCCTTGTAAGCGGCCATGACCCCCTGCGCCGCATCCTCGACCACCTTCAGGTTGTGACGCTGGGCAATCTCCATGATCGTATCCATCTCGCAACTCACGCCCGCATAATGAACCGGCACGATTGCCTTGGTGCGTGGCGTGATGGCCGCCTCGATCAGCGTCTCATCCAGGTTCAGGGTATCCGGACGGATATCGACGAACACGGGAATGCCGCCGCGCAAAACAAAGGCATTGGCCGTGGAAACGAACGTGAACGAGGGCATGATGACCTCATCGCCCGGCTGGATGTCCAACAACAATGCAGACATTTCCAGCGCTGCCGTACACGAGTGCGTCAGCAAGGCTTTGCTCGCACCGGTATGTTCGGTCAACCACTCATGGCACCGTTTGGTGAACGGGCCATCGCCGGCGAGAATATTGCCGAACTTGGCTTCAGCGATGTAATAAAGTTCTTTCCCCGTCATGTAGGGGCGATTGAACTGGATCTTTTTGTCTTCCACCGTTTGAGCCTTCGCACGCAAAATTAGTCGGGTCGAACTAAACATCACTTCGTTATGGAAAGTGGGGGCATCCACTCTATTTCCGGGCAACAAGCAGCCTGGAAGCACCGACCGGAAAACTCACTCCCACCTTGATGAGTAAACATTCCAGCCACATCACGAAACCAAACAGCACATTGAGCGACTTGGGTACCGCTAATTCGGCGGTCTCGCTCGTATCGCCCCGCTGTTGCTTCTTGGCGCCGCGTGAAATCATCATCGCTGGCAGCAGTAACGAGACGAACGATGTGCTGCGCACGACGGAAAACCCCGCCTCTTCCACCTTGCGATGCAGATCGGCGGCTTCGTAGCGCCGCACGTGGCAGGAATATTCATCCACCTGGCTCCATAGCCACTGATGCTGGGGCACGGTCAACAGCATGATTCCCCCGGGCTTCAGGGCACGGTGCATCTGCTGGAGCACCACAGTATCCGCCTCGATGTGCTCGATGACATCGAACGCGCCAATCGCTTCGAACTCGTCGACGTAAGGGATATCGCGCGCATCCATCTGCACGAACTCCGCACCGGGCAAACGCGAGGAGGCAAACTTCAGCCCGGTCGAGAACATCTCGCTGCCAAGCAACTTGGCCTTCGGAAACGCCACGGCGACCCGACTCAGAACGAAGCCAGTACCGCACCCGATTTCCAGAAATGAACGCATGCGCGGCGCATATTTCGTCAGCGCCCATGTAATCAACCTGGCACGCGCCCGAAACCAGAAATGGCCGCTTTCAAGATGCGCGTAGGTCTCGTAGAAGTCGGCCTTGAAGCCCTCCTGCTTGTCCTCGAGTTCTGGCGCAAACGCGGCAAAACCGTTCTTTCGAGCCACCTGATGTCCACACTGGACGCATGTCCATTGCTCCGAGACGTACTGCGTCTCGCATTCAGAACAGATCTTCACACCTGGTTCCCATCCGGTTGGTCATGACGAAAGACGAATAGCTTGAAGACAACGAACAAGAAACCTCCTACAACGAAAATGGCAGCGGCCTGGACCCACTGGTGAGGATATCCCAGCTTGTCGACGAACACCGTCAGCAAGGCCAGGTTGAGCAAATAGCCGGCTGCGTGCGCCAGGCCGAAACGCCATGCCGTCCCCACGACGTTGCCGCGATGCTCGAACGCCCAGTTGCGGTTGCCCAGGAAGCTGATGCAGATGCCAAGTACGTACAGGAAGCTCATGGCCAGCTTGAATGGGATGCCTACCCACGTCAATGCCAGGTAGGCCGCATAACCGATGGCATTGCAGGCGACGCCGACGACTGCGTAACGGAGAATGGGTCTGATCACGGGCCGCCAGCGCTGCATTGGAATCACTCATCTCCCCAGACAGCAATCCCGAAACCCGTCTTGCCATAGCCGTTGCCGTTGTAAAGCATGTAGCGTCGACCGGCATGATCGAAGACGTACGGGTAACAGATCATCTCCGAATCCCAACCCGATTCCGATACGTCGATTCCCACCTGCTCATCGTGTCGCGTCCATTGCACGCCATCGGACGAGGTCGCGTAGCGGATCCGGTAGGTGGGGCAGTCCTTCGTGGCCCGGGAGCAGAACCACATCCGGTACATGTCCGCATCCTTGAGCACGCGCGGCACACCCAGGGCGTACTCGTGTTCGTCGCGGAACTCGATGGCAACCTTGCCGTCACGCTCCCACTCGATCCCGTCGGCAGACTCGGCATACTCGAGATGATAGAAGTGCTTCGCTTCCGAAGGGCCTTGCTCCCATCGCACACAGGAGGTGAACCAGGCCCTGAATCGTCCGGCCTCGAAATGCACCTCGGGGGTGGCGACGAAGTGAGGAAGATCGCGAGTGCGGTCGATGACAGGGCCGCTGAACAGCCTCTCGAAGCGCTGGGTGGCCTCGTTCCATTCGGCCAGGCCAATGGAATTGCGGATCTTCACCGTTACGCCCAGGTTGATCCCGGTGTAGTACAGCAGCTTGCGGCCTCCGACGTTGACGATCGAATTGGGCAAGGCCCCACTGTCGTCGAAACATCCGAGGTCGCCCGGTTCGAGGACCGGATCCGGATGGACGCGCAAGACCTTGGTCGGGTCCTGCATGTCGATCTCGAGGTAGCCGCCGTGTCCGCGATTATCCTTGTCACGCGATGAGAAATAGATGCGATACAGGTCGCCGTCCACCTGCTCGGCAACGGGAATCATCGCGTGAGAATACAACCAATCACTCTGCCCTTCAGCGCAGAATATTTTTCCTAGTTTTTTCCACATAAGATTTCTTCAGGCCAATGGTGATGTTCTTCAAATGTTCCTGACGCGGGTACTCGGCACGCGCGACCGTTCGGTGGCTTGCCCGACGTACACGCCTTCGGCAGCGGCATCTCCAAGAATCAGGGCGCCGGCGCCGATGATGCATTTCTCGCCGATGGTGACGTGATCTCGAAGGGTCGAGTTGACGCCGAGAAAACAGCTTTCCCCGATCGTCACACGGCCGGATACGACGATGTGCGAGGCCAGGAAACAGTGGTCCTCGATACACGAATGATGCCCGATGTGATTACCGCTCCACATGGTCACGTTGTTGCCGATGCGCACGAAGGGCTGAACGGTATTGTCTTCCAGGATGAAGCAATTCTCGCCGATGTCGTCTGTCAGCACCGAGGCTCGGGAACTGATGTAGCTGACCATTTCGTAGCCCAGCGCCTTTACTTCCAAATACTTTTCCTTGCGGATCTGGTTGAGCTTGGAATAGCCGAGCGCGACGAAAAAGACATACCGGTCTGGCGGGTAGATCTCGGTGACTTCATCGAATGCCACCACCGGAAATCCCTTGAAGCTTTTGTCGGCCGGCATGTAGGCGGGATCGACGGCAAACGCCTCGACCTGGTAGCCGGAGTCGTTGGAAAAATAATAGAGTGCGAGCTCGGCGGCGTCGGTAAGACCAAAAATAATGAGTTTTTTCATTCGATGCTCCGCGCCTCATCCTGACGGTAGACGCCCCGGACGATAGTGTAGGGTCTCTGTTTGACTTCGGAATAGATCTTGGCGAGATAAATCCCGACCACGCCGACGAATGCGATGATCAGGCCGCCGAGCAGCCAGATCGAAGCCATCAGCGACGTATAGCCGCTGGGCGGGCTCGACAGGAGCAGCCAGTTGACGAAAAGAAAGCTGGTGTAGGCCGCCGACAGCAGGAAGATCGCACAACCCACGCCGAAGATCCCAACCAGAGGTGCACTGCTGAAGGCTGTAATCGAATTGACCAGCTGCGACACTTTCTTTCGCAGCGTGTAGGTCGTCTCGTCACGACTGCGCTTGACGATGGCCTGCGCACACTGATCGAAGCCGGTGATGACCCACAGACCCGCCATGAACAACTCGCGTTCGTCGTGCTGAATCAGTGCGTCCACATAGCGGCGCGACATCAGCCTGGCGACGACGATATTGTCGGGCATATCCAGCCCGCTGAGGAAACGGAAGAGTTTGTAGAACACCCGCCCGGTCCAGCGCTCAAAGTGCTTGCCTTTTCGCTGCTGCTGGACACCGTAGACCACATCGGCCTTTTCGCGCTCCATCTGCTCGCTGAACGAGAGCAACCATGCCGGATCTTCCTCCAGATCGCTATCGAGCAGGAAGACACGGTCACCGCGGGCATGTCGCAGGCCTGTCATCATGGCCTTGTGGTGACCGAAGTTGCGTGAGAGATCGACGACCACCACGTGGTGATCGGTTTCGCTCAACTGGATGGCCAGCTCCAGGCTTGAATCGGGCGAGCCGTCGTTGACCAGTACGATCTCGTAATCGTCGCCGACCAGTTGTTGTGCCGCCTGGCTTGCGCGGAGATGGAATTCCTCGACGAACTTGGCCGAGCTGTAAAGGGTAGCGACGATGGACAGCCTCATGCTTTGACATGCCTCATGTAACGGTGAGCGTCTTTGCCGCAATTGAACAGCAGATCCAGGACGGTGACGCCATGGGTAAATTCCCCCCAGAGTTGCGGATACTCGGGAAAGCCGGAGTAATCGAACCATTGCAGCGCAATACCGGCCTCGTCGAACAGCGACTCCTCAATGTAGTCCTTTGCCGCCGGCCCCGACAGGTATTGCGTCGCACCAGCCTGTTGACACAGGTCCACCAGGCGGGCGGTCCGGGTTTTGTCGCCGGCAGACATATAGTCCCAGCAATTCGTAATGCGGGTTTCAATACCGATGTATCGGCAAATCGCTTCCAGGAACTTCCGGTTCATCGACGACAGCCCCGTGTGGGTCTCAACCAGATAGAGCGGCTCGAGCCACTGGGCGACCTCATCGAAGAAAGGCGCTCGACGATAGTTGCTCTGCAAGGTTTTCCAGTGCTTGACCTGCCAGGCAGGGGCCAGCTCGACATCGCGAATGCGGCGGCTGATACCTTGCCCGACAGGCACGCTGAGCCACTGGACGCCTTGCGGCGTCTTGATCAGATTGCGATTGCGCCAGTCGTTCTTGGTGAACTGCATGTCGTCGTAGAGGATGAACTCATCGACCGCGGCGATCATGTCGAAATAACCCTTCCAGGGTATGTAGTTCGACTGGAGAATGGCGACAGTCTTCATGGATGCTTGCTTCTAGGCTCCCAGGCGCTCGGATAGAGACACCCCGGGCATTTTGCCTGCGCGATCTGTTGGAGATGGAAGGAAATGCAGAATAACAGCACCAGCAACCAGAACCGCAACGCAGGCGGTGAAGGTTCGTACGCAAAAATCAGAACAATCGCGACGAAAACCGGTGCCATCAGCAGGTAGTCATACAGGTACGGATGAATGGAAATGGCCTGCGGCCATAGCAGGCAGGTCATCACGTATTGCGAAAAAACCAGGTAATAGAACATGCTGATGCCAGCCAGCGGGGATGTCCCCACCGATGCCGCAACGCCAGCAGATTCACGCCGTTTGATCATGCGGAAATAGGTCAACTGGGCTACCAGGAACAAGATCGGCACGACAATGGTCGGAATTGGCCGCGGGTCCGCCGGATCAAGTACCGACTTCAAGATGTTGGTGAAATAAGAGGTATCGCCATCCAGGCCAGCGCGAAATAGCCATCCGCTGTTGGACGAGGTGAACCCCAGTACCTTCGATATCAGTGGGGACGGCAGATAGAAGGCGACGGCTGCAACAAGGGCCACCAATGCCAGACGACAAATCCGTCTGTCGAGACCATCGCTGCGGCATGCCCAAACCAACAAGGCGACGCCCAGCAACGCCGCCGAGATCGGGGAGAACATGGCAAATAACACGATCACTGTCATGACCGCTCCGGACCGTTCCGGCTTTGTTTTCCAGATTAGGAGTGCCGTCAGCGCCTGGAGCGCAAATATCAATGGGAACGTATTGTCGACATTGAATCTGGCTGAAGAAATCCAAAAGCCCGGCATCGACACCATGAATACGACCGATAACAGAATCACCAGCCCCTGACCGAATGCCAAGCGTTTTTCCACCAGACGCGAAAGTAAAAAGAACGTAACGCCTGCCAGCGCAATGATGTTCAGGAAAGCAGCTGTAACTCTCATCGGCAATACAGACACATACATTTCCACTTTGTAGAGGGCGTACATGTAAAAAAGATAAGCCGTGGAGTGGTTAGAATATGCGATCTTATTGGCGAAGTTCTCCATCGAATAGAAGACGAGAAAGCCGTGCTGCGAAAAAGGGTGTTGTTCCCAGATGGGGAAAGTGATATTTCTCAGGCGCTCGGGGTTCATCTCAATCTGGCTTGCCGCTTCTCGGAAGCCCAGTGAATACACCAAGCCGATGGTGATGACGACTGCCAGCAAGTATAAGCAGGAGAAAAACTTATTATTTTTTATAAAAGTCATCTTATCTAATATTCACAATACGCTTGGGGTAGGTAATTGGTGTCAACGCGAGAAGCCGACGGTCATTTGCTGCCCAACGAAGTAGAACCGGGTAACGATCGGAGGAGTGAGCCGCAAGAAAATGGATCACGTTCAGGCGGCACAATCATAAACTAGATGTACGACTGGGTGAAGCAATCCTCGTAGCGAATGGAAAATTGATGCATCGTGCTTTTCCAGTCGGTGAGGGTTTTGGCGAAGCTGTCAACTACACGCGCGCAGGTAGCAGGGTCTCGCGAGGCTATTAGCCTTCGAAGACAGGCGCTCGGATAACAAGCCATTTTATTGAGAAAGTTATCCCATATCTGGCAAACAATGGCCCGCAAGCTTGGTTGAAAAGATCAATTTTGATTGTGGTGAAACCATGGTTACGTCAATACAATCAGGCATATTCTCATCCGGTGCCGTGGTGTTTTTCGTTACGCCTCACTTTCTGGGAAGGACATCCGCATCCGACGGAATTCCTCGGCGCCATCGCCACCCAAGAGGCTGTTGTCATCGACGCGTAAGCGTCCGACCAAGTCATCTGGCCCACCCCGTAACGCTTGGACAAGGTACGTACTTACTTTTAAGTGTCACCGTTCTAGTCTTTTACGTGGGCACCTCGTGCAGCCACATGCCATCCCTATTCCATATCTTTCAAGACTCAGGTCTTTCAAGAGTGCGCCCAGCCCAGTGTTTCGATCGCCAGCTCGCCCTCAACCATAACCTCAACGCTAACCTTATCTACAATTAGATTCGGTGTAAGCGCAGAAAAGCCGGGGGTTTCAACCTGAATTCATTCCGTTGCCTATGAAAAAAACCGCGCACCTACCTCATCAAATATAAGCATTGAAATTCTGCTATCGACATTAGCTATCAAACCATCCGCCGCCACGCCAGCCATTGTTCAACAACAAGTTGATGCTCGAATTGCTGCGCAGGCGCTGCTCGAGCCTGAGTACACTCATTCTGTGTCGGATCCGTGTTCAGCACTTCGACCTGCACGCCGCACGTGGCACGAATCTATCCGCCGCCTCATCTAGCCGCTGCCGATCGCGAGCGACCGACAACAACTCAAAAAGCTTCCGTTACCACTGACGCATTGAAAGTTTCAGTATTGCTAGCCAAACGGCAATAGTCGCTACAGAGAAACTGTGCTGGACAGCAAAAATTAAAGAACAGAAATAGCCGCCATATGTGACAACATCAATTTAAGAAAGCAGCTTTTCGAAGCCGCTCTAAAAAATTGATGAAGCTGAAGCCTGTCAAAAACCTGCTTGTCGAAGCAGGTGAAATAATCAAGGTTCGAGGCGTCGCTGCTGATAGATCCAGTCCACGATCTCACCATCCGGGGTGTAGCCACTGACTGTGTCTCGCAAAAGCTGGCGCACCTGCGAATAATCATCGTGTTCTACAGCCAACAACAACTCGGTCAGTCTTACCTTCAGCACGTCCCAACTCAGATAATCTTCATTGGCGGTCATGATCATCGGGTGTTGTGTTGTCGCCACGTTGTCGCCGATCAATAGCTCTTCGTAAAGCTTTTCGCCTGGGCGCAGCCCTGTGAACTGAATGGAAATATCGCCATGCTGGTTCTTTTCCGATCGAACGCTCAACCCGGAAAGATGAATCATTTTCTCCGCGAGCTCGACGATTTTGACCGGTTCCCCCATATCCAGCACAAACACGTCGCCGCCCTGCCCCATTGATCCGGCCTGGATCACCAACTGCGCAGCTTCTGGAATGGTCATGAAATAACGGGTGATTTTCGGGTGAGTGACCGTCAACGGTCCACCCGACTTGATCTGTTTGTGAAACAAGGGAATGACCGAACCGGAGGACCCGAGCACATTGCCAAATCGCACCATGGTAAACCGGGTTTTGTTGACTCGGGACACGTTGGTTTTATCACCAAACATCACCGGCGCCACTTCCCGGCTCAATGCCTGCAATGTAAGTTCGGCCAAGCGCTTGGTACTACCCATTACATTCGTAGGTCGAACAGCCTTGTCCGTGGAAATCAGCACAAAATTCGACACACCGGTCTGAAGGGCCGCTTGCGCAGTATTCAGCGTGCCAATCACATTGTTGAGCACGCCTTCCGCGATGTTGTGTTCGACCATCGGCACGTGCTTGTACGCTGCCGCGTGATACACCGTATCCACATGCCAGGTTTTCATCACATCCAGAAGTTTGTCCTGATTGCGCACGGAGCCCAAAATAGGCAACAGGCGCACCGATAACGACTCTCGAGCGATTCGCTGTTCCAGCTCCGACAGAATGCTGTAGAGATTGAACTCGCTGTGTTCGAACAAAATAAGGGTCGTCGGATGCAGTGACAGGATCTGGCGACAAAGTTCCGAACCAATGGATCCGCCCGCGCCAGTGACCAGAACCGATTGGTTCTTGATGCAATGTTCGAGCAAATCGCCTTGCGCCGGCACTGCATCGCGGCCTAGCAAGTCGGCAATGTCCACTTCCTGAATATCGTCGACCTTTACCCGCCCACTGGCCAAGTCCATGAAACCGGGAACGCTGCGCACATGCAGCGGAAAAGCCTCAAGGAAATTGAGTATCTCGCGACGCCGACCTCGGGTAGCAGAAGGCACTGCCAACAGGATTTCCTGCGCGCCTGTTTCGTCAATCATCTGCTGTATGTGTTTCGGGGTGTAGACCTGCAGCCCCGAAATAACCCGGTGGGCGATACTGCGATCATCATCGATGAATGCAACAGGACGCATCACGCGGCCCATCCGCAAAGCTACCGCCAACTGATTGCCAGCAGCCCCGGCCCCGTAAATGGCCACTTTGGGCAAACCGTCGTCCCGATTCGTGAAAGGTACGTGTTGAGCCGCTGAAAACCAGTCACCCAGGAAGTATTGACGCATTCCCAAGCGCAGCCCGCCGATCAACACCAAGCTCAGCCACCAATAGTTGAAAATGATCGAACGAGGGACCACGGTTTCGTGATTGCTATACCAATAAACCACGACTGCGAGTAACAGTGACGACAAGCTGACAGCCTTGATGATGGCAATAAGCGCATCGTTACCGAAATAACGCATGACCGCGCGATACATCCCGAAACGAATAAACATGGGAATTGCAACGATCGGAGCACTGATAAAAAGCCAACGATGCCCTTCCAACGGATTGATCAGATCATCGATGCCAAGGCGCACGACAAATGCCATCCATAGTGCAAGCCAGACCAGCAGCACATCGCAGGTGACCTGAATCAGCCGTTTTCTCCTGCGCGACAGCCCTAGCAAGAATGCCCGTGCTTTTTCCATAACTCCCTCGTAAACCTGGGCCGTGCTTGAACCGATAGCGATCTGTTGATCATGGATTTCAGGATCAAACGGCTCGCTATTGGAGATCGGCCTCTATTCAAATTACGCCTGCCGCCAGCTTCATCCTAAAACGGCTCTGCTTTAAATACGCTTTCGCTTCATACAGGCTTTCGATTCTCGATAAGCCTTGCAAGACGAAAGCGTAATCGAAAATTCAACCAGCTGACGCTTCCAACATGACGTCACGCAAAACGTTGCACGTCTTGTCAATTTCTGCGGGCGTCAGCGTCGGATGCACCATGAACATCAAACTTGTCTCACCCAATGCCTTGGCAACCGGCAGGCGTTCCACAGGTCGCCATGGCGTGTTGTCGAACGCTTTTTCCAAATAGACCTCTGAACACGAACCCGAGAAACACGGAACGCCCCGCGCAACGATCTCGTTGAGAATTCGGTCCCGTGTCCAATCGGCCTTCAATGCCTCCGGCTCGACGAACACATAACATTTGTAAGCTGCATGCAAGCAATCCTGCGGGATGGCAGGCACTCGCAGTCCTTTCAGCTGATCAGCGGCAGCCCAGATTCTTCCGGCATTGGCCAATCGCACTTCCTGCCATTGAGACATGCGACGCAACTGAATACGCCCCAGCACTCCTTGCACTTCCAGCATCCGCCAATTAGTACCGAAACTTTCGTGCACCCAACGAAAACCGGGAGCGTGCTCACGCTCGTAAACAGCTTCCCAGCTTTTGCCATGGTCCTTGTAGGACCACATATCCGACCACAAATCACGATCGTTGGTCGTGACCATTCCACCTTCACCGCCGGTGGTCATGATCTTGTCCTGGCAGAACGACCACGCTCCGACATGACCAATAGAACCCAGCGCGCGCCCTTGGTACTTCGCGCCATGCGCCTGGGCGCAATCTTCGATCACCTTGAGGTCGTGTTTCTCGGCCAGGGCCATGATCGGATCCATGTCACAAGGCCAACCTGCCAGATGGACACAGACAATCGCCCGGGTGCGAGGTGTCAGTACCGCGGCAATGGTCTGCGCGGTGATATTTTGTGAGTCAGCGTCTACATCGGCAAAAACGGGTGTTGCACCGGCATTGACAATGCTCGATACCGAGGCAAGGAAGGTTCTGGAGGTGACAATGACTTCATCCCCTGCACCGATCCCCAATGCCTGAAACGCGAGATCCAGAGCGACAGTGCCATTCGCCAGAGCGATGGCATACTTGGTTTCGCTCCAGGCAGCGAACTCCTTCTCGAACTCACGGCACTCCTGCCCGGTCCAGTAATTGACTTTATTGGAAAGAATGACGTCACGTACTGCATTGGCTTCTTCTTCGGAAAAAGAAGGCCAAGGAGAAAAAGGAGAGTTCAACACAGCCCACACCCATTAGTTTCAAGATGAAGAATCAAAAAAATCAATCAATTACATCCGTTTCGGCATCACTTTCAGCGTAGCCAATTTCTGCTCAAACAGCTGGAAGGATCCTGGCAGGAACGCCTGCAACCACCACACTATCCGTCACATCACTGACCACTGCTGCACCAGCACCGACAATGACGTCACGCCCAACCTTGATCAACTGTTTTACACAGGCACCGATTCCAATCCAGCTGCGCTCACCGACGTTGACAGCACCGGCCAATCTAGCGCCAGGACTGATATGGACAGAGTCGCCCAGCACACAATCGTGATCGACACTGCAACCGGTATTGAGGATTGCGCCGAGGCCGATTTTCGCGTCTGCATTGACCACTGCGCCAGCAAAAACAACAGACCCTGGGCCAATGCTAGCGTATTGGCTCACAACTGCCGCAGGATGAATCAATGACACAACCGGTGCCGCAGCGTCGATCAAATCCACAAGTTTCTGATGTCTCACCGCATTGTTGCCAATTGCGACAATGACGCCCTGGTAATCCTGGAATCGAGTGTACAACGCCGCCGAATCACCCACTACGCGCCAAGCGCCATTGCGCTCGATATCGGGCCAGGCATCATCGTAAAAATCCACGAGGTCCCAGCCGCAGCATTGCGCAGTATCAGCTACGACCTTCCCATGTCCGCTCGCCCCGAGAACCGCCAGTTTTTTCATTGTTTATTACCAGTGAACTTGGACATGGTGGCTTCACCACTCGCACTGATGCCCTCTTTGAAAACAACCTTCTTTACAGTCATGAAAAGAATCTTGAAATCGAGCTTCAAGGATTGGTTATCGACATACCAGACATCCAACTTGAATTTTTCTTCCCAACTCAACGCGTTACGTCCATTGACCTGTGCCCATCCGGTCACACCTGGACGGGCTTCATGCCGGCGCATCTGCTCGGAGCTATAGAGCGGCAGATATTCCATGAGCAACGGTCGAGGTCCCACCAGGCTCATCTCTCCTTTAAAGACATTCCACAACTCAGGCAGTTCATCCAGGCTGCTGGAACGAAGAAAGCTGCCAAACGGGGTCATTCGCTCAGAGTCGGCCAAGGGATTACCCTTGCTATCGACCGCATCGCGCATTGTCCTGAACTTCACCATTTCGAATGGTTTTCCATCGCGCCCGGGACGAACCTGCCTGAACAGAACCGGTGAGCCCAGTTTTTTGCGAATATTCCAGGCAACGACGGCCATCACTGGAGACAGGAGAATGAGTGCAGCCAATGAAGCAATGATATCGATGAATCGTTTGAACATTTGTTGACCCGACGTTGGATGGAGGAGCATGTGCGATCAAGGGTGCTCACGCGATGACAGATAATTTTCCCGTTGAGCGATCCGAACACGACCTGTCGATACAGGCATGACAAATCACCACTTACAGCCACCGATAGCGGCAAATAAGTAGCCATATGCACCTGAAGCCTGGAGGCATACATTATGACCGAATACTCATTGCGTCAGTAGGTGTCACGACAGGCCGATAGAAATCGACGTGTCAAATCTCAAATCCGACACTACCGGTAGAAGCAGGGTTCTAACCAACTGATGGCTCGTTATACCATTTCCGGCACCATCGTTTCAGACAGATGAGCTAGATGCAGACAGCAAAACGCGAAAAATTATGACAACCATATTTTCACCCGCCAAGCAACGGACAGTGCTGCAAACTCTTTTACCTTGACTGAAAACAAGTCCCCCCTCCCCATTTGGCACTTGTCGGCGCGCGGACCAACCGAAGTCTCTGACGTTTTGCGTAACAACTGCTGAATCATCGGTTTCTCCTAAGCACAACTTGCACCGCCGTGCCATCTGCATAAGCATGTCCTCCGTTGGTCGCCAAGGTTGCGGTCTGCAAGAGCTCCGTCGACTTCTGCTACTTGCCAGAACCGCTCCATACAGTATCATTCCACACCCTCCAGCCTGTGCTGCGTTACTGCATGCAACCCTGTGCGCCTCCACGGCCTGGAAGCCCTGCCTTGCGTGCCGCTGGCCTGTAGATAGATGGAAGCTTTGCAAGGAACTGCTTCCAATGACCCATTAACCACAACAAAATTTGCGATCCAGACCATTTCCGGATGGAAACCGGAGCGTTGAGAACATTACGTATTCGGCATAGGGAGATGGAATTGAATAGCTGGTTGAAAAAATCCCTTGCGCTGTACTCGGCCAATGGCCTGAATTTTCTCTTAAATATTTTGATTATTCCGATTGTTGTTCACTACATCGGTTTCCAAGGCTATGGGTTTTATTCCGTCTATATCATTCTCTCCAGTACTCTGCTGTTCCTCGATTCGGCATTATCGAAATCGGCGGTAAGCGCCATTTATTCGGCGAAAGAAGAGCAGCGCGCGCAGCTCGTCAATTCCTTCCGCACGGCTTACATCATCGCAGGCATATCGTTGCTGTTGGCAACCCCATTGATTGCACAGGGCGTATCTGTCGTATTCCCCCTGCGCACTGCTCAATTGAACTTGGCGTACTGGATCGGTGCCGCAGCGGCGGTCGAATACGTTCTGGCGTTACCGGGCCAGTATTTTCAGATGTTGAATGTGTTGCGTGCACGCCACTTTATCTATGCGCAATATCAACTGTGCATTCAACTAAGTCGCTTCTTCGCTGTGGCGGTTGTTGCCGCTACAACACAACAGATCGAATGGGTTCTTGTTGCCGTCGTCCTCAGGAAGATTCCTGACTATCTGATTCTGTGGTTGTTCTGGCGCAAACAGGAAATGGAGCCCCTCGCACCGATGGCGTGGTCATTGGTGACCACTCTTTACCGGCAAGCGGCACCGATCGTTGGCGTCGCACTGCTGCTGGTACTCGCGACCGAGTTCATATCCATCTATGTGAGCCACGTGTATGGCGCCGAAACCCTGGGCAAGTACAGGTCTGTCTACGACGTGCTGAACAAGATCTGGTTCATTGCGACGCTCTACCCGGTTCTGGTTTATCCAAAAATATGCCAGTGGCTGGCTGATCCGCAAAGAAAGGTCTGGCTGCAAGGCATGCTGCCTTACCTGAATCTGGGCAGTGCACTGACCTACGGTGCGCTCACGCTTGCCGGTCTCGCCATCTATCCCGTGCTAACCCTGTGGTTCCCGGCACTGCAAGATGCAGCTCCGTATGCTGCCGGGTTGCTTGCCGGGATCTGCATGTCCGGCCATGTACGCCTTGGGTACGAGTTTTTGCAAGCACAGAAAGATGCAGGCGCCGCACTTCTGATTAATTTATCCTCTCTTGTTGCTGGCGCTGTCACCCTGCTCATCTTCCAGGGCGAAGCAACTAGAGAAATCGGGTGGGCATGGTTCATTTCTCAATTACTGGCTGTCGTAATTGTCGACGTCCGTAACGGTATACTCCTGTCTTCCTCACTCCGACACTCAGTAATCGGGCTATTGCCCTGGTTCGGCGTAGGCATCGGGGTTTTCCTGACAACTTTAACTCACAGCATGAAAGGTGCAGCTGTCCCCCTGCTCCTGCTTGCTGTTTTCATGAGCAGCCTCGCCTTTCTGGCGAAGCGTTTGCAAGACCTAAGGCAGGTATAATGCATAAGGCAAATTACGTCTCGATCGGCGCCGCCCTGGTTGTTTTTGCATCCGTGACCACCGCGTTGCGTTTCGGACATCTGCCACTGGGCATTGGCGAACTCGCAGGCATTGTGTTGATCCTGTGGTCCTTGCGCTACAAGCATGCTCTGCGCTATCTGACACATCCCGTGATGCTCTTCTGGATAGGCTTCATCGGGATTACGGGTGTGGCGATGCTGCTTAGCCCGGTAAAGGGCGCCAGCTCTGCTCACACGGCGGCCGCATATTTGTACACGGCATGCTTCTCTCTGATGGCGCTGGCCTGCATCGAGCAGGCATCACAGCAGGAATTCAATAACTTCATCAGAGCGTTGGGGGTGATTCCAGTCGTACTGCTGGCCGTGCCGTTTATCTGCTTCCTGACTGATTTTTACGAACTGGCGCAATTGCTGGGGATCAATACGGACTTCCCTTCCCGGCTGTCCGCCTGGTCCACGAACCCCAACCAACTCGCACTGTTCCTGCTGCCGATTCCGATCTGGTTGATGGCGGTTTACCGCGATGCAAACTGGCAAGGCTCACGCTGGCTGCGCAACTTCCTGCTGCTCTGGGTTTTTTTCTTCCTGGGCATATGCGTTCGCAGCGACGCGCTGTTGCTCGCCTGGTGCGTCGGCCT
The DNA here is from genome assembly GCF_036884845.1 of Pseudomonas sp. MAG733B. Classification (NCBI taxonomy): domain Bacteria; kingdom Pseudomonadati; phylum Pseudomonadota; class Gammaproteobacteria; order Pseudomonadales; family Pseudomonadaceae; genus Pseudomonas; species Pseudomonas sp. MAG733B. The sequence continues at coordinate 2,260,526 of NZ_CP145732.1, read as the reverse complement.
GCCATTGCTGACAATCGTGGCGGCACTCTGGACCAAACAAACCAACTGGAAGTTGTTCACGACCATGCTGATTGCCTTCATCCTGGCATTTGGCACATTCAAGCTGATGATCGATGGACCGGGCCGCGAAATACTCATCAAGTACGAGGAAAAGCTTGTCAACTCCGTTTCTTCGGTATTTAGCGATGGCAAGACCGGCGCGCCACGTGCCCCAAGAGCGTTCGCGCCCACCAGGTCAGACTCCTTGATGGGTGTCGGCCTGGACGAAAACAAAGGCGGCGTGCGTAAAACCCTGTGGATCCACGCCATTGATGCATGGCTGGAGTCCCCGGTTATCGGGCACGGCCCAGGCGCATTCTCTTATCTTGACGATCCGGAGCATAAGCAGGAAGCCCACAATCTCGGATTCGACATGCTGACTCAGGCCGGCGTTGTTGGCGTGCTAATGCTTGGCGCTTTGTATCTGTGGCTTCTCGTCACTGCCTATCGAGCCCGAGACCCTTACTCGCTGGCAGTGCTGATCGTGTTGATGATCTTCTCCGGAGCCCACTTCATGCTCCGCCAGCCCGTATTCAGTCTCTACATGATCATCTGTGCGCTAGCGGTTAAGAATGGCAGTTTCACTGCCGTCCGCGAAAAGCCTCAACCCATCTGATTACAACGGAATTGTTCCATGTGTGGTATCGCTGGGTTCTGGCACCCTAATAGCCAAGACAGGTATGACGGGCCAAAAGCCCTCACCCGAATGACCGACGCCATAGTGCGCCGTGGTCCCGATGATGCTGGCGCCTGGGACAATGGCGCCGGCCTGTTCCTGGGTCATCGCCGACTCGCGATCGTCGACCTGAGTTCGGCCGGGCACCAGCCAATGGCCTCGCCGACAGGCCGTTATGTCATCGTGTTCAACGGTGAAATCTACAACTTCCAGTCACTGCGCAAGTCGCTCGATTCGGCACTCCAGGGACCGTTGCCGTGGCGCGGTCATTCTGATACCGAAGTGATGCTGGCGGCATTCGAACACTGGGGCATCGAAGAAACCCTGCGCCGGATGGTCGGTATGTTCGCGATCGCGGTATGGGATCGCAGCCGCGAAACCCTCACGCTCGCACGCGACCGGATTGGAGAAAAACCTCTCTATTACGGCCTGAAGAATGGCGCATTGCTCTTTGCGTCGGAGTTGCAGGCGCTCAGTGCACACCCAGCTTTTGATGCGCAGGTTTCCCGGGACAGCCTGGCCCTGCTCCTGAAGTTTGCATATATCCCTTCGCCACACTCTATTTACGAGGGTATTCACAAGCTGCCACCCGGCACGTGGATCGAACTCGACCAAGCCGCGCTTGCGAGTGGCGTGTTCGGCCCTCCAAAGGCCTATTGGGAAATGCCCGTCGCGCAGCCTTCGAGCAGCGAGACACCTTCCGACAACGACGCCATCGACCAACTCGACGCACTGATGCGCACAACCATCAGCGAGCAAATGATGGCTGATGTTCCGCTCGGTGCTTTCCTGTCCGGTGGTATCGACTCAAGCCTGATTGTCGGCTTGATGCAGTCTCTATCGCCCCAACAGGTCAAAACCTACACCATTGGTTTCGACAACCCCGGGTACAATGAAGCCGAGCACGCAAAAGCCGTCGCCCGTCATCTTGGTACTGACCATACCGAGCTCTATGTATCAGGTGCTGACGCCCTTGGCGTCGTACCCAAACTAGCCGACATCTACAGTGAGCCGTTCGCCGACTCATCCCAGATACCGACTTATCTCGTTTCTCAACTGGCTCGCAGCCAGGTGACTGTGAGTCTGTCCGGCGACGCAGGCGATGAACTGTTCGGTGGGTACAACCGCTATCAATTTCTGCCCAGCGTATGGCGCAAACTGAGTCGCGTGCCCGGCCCGGCACGCAGGTTGGCTGCTCGAATGATCGAGTTCGCCTCGCCGGATCGCTGGGACTCCATTATCAATGGATTGAGCCCCATCACCCCGGCAGGTTTACGCGTCCGGCTGCCGGGAGAGAAACTCCACAAACTGGCCAGCGTGATGCGCCATGACTCTGCCGGACAGATGTACGATCGCGTCGTGTCTCAGTGGCCAAATGCAACCGACGTGGTCATTGGCGCACAATCCCAATCCAGCCTGATGTCCGTCGGAGACAGCGATTTTGCCTCCTGGATGATGCGCCAGGATGCCATGACCTATCTGCCCGACGATATTCTGGCGAAGGTAGATCGCGCAGCAATGGCAGTCAGCCTGGAAACCCGTGTGCCCTTCCTGGACCATCGGATCGTCGAATTTGCCTCCGGGTTGCCGATGTCGCTGAAAATCCGCAACGGCAGCACCAAATGGATACTTCGCCAGCTACTCTATCGCTACGTTCCGCGCGAACTTATCGAGCGCCCAAAAATGGGCTTCGGCATCCCGTTACACGACTGGCTACGCGGCCCATTGCGCGATTGGGCAGAAACTCTGTTGGACCCACAACGTCTGGCACGCGAAGGCTATTTCGTACCGGGTCCGATCCGGGCCGTATGGGAAAGACACCTTCGAGGCCAGGGCAACTACCAGCACCAGCTATGGCCGGTACTGATGTTCCAGGCATGGCTCGATCGACAACGAGCCATCTGAATAAAAGATTTCATTATTAGAGGAAAATCCATGTATCTAAGAAAGATATCAGTGGTCGGGCTGGGCTATGTCGGCCTGCCCGTGGCTGTAGCTTTTGGCAAACACTCGGCTGTAATCGGCTTCGACATCAACGAAAGTCGCCTGCAAGAGTTGCGTGCGGGGCAAGACCGTACCAATGAAATCACCAGCGCCGAGTTGGCACAGACGCAAATCGAGTTCACCAGCAAGACAGACGTCCTTGCAAAGGCGGACTTTCATATCGTGGCCGTTCCGACCCCGATCGACGACGCTCACCAACCCGACCTGACACCAGTGGTCAAAGCCTCTGAAACTGTCGGTAAAGCGCTCAAAAGCGGCGATATTGTTGTCTATGAATCGACTGTTTACCCCGGCGTAACCGAGGACATCTGCGTCCCTATCCTTGAACGCGTGTCGGGCCTGAAATGCGGGACTGACTTCACCGTGGGCTACAGCCCCGAGCGTATCAATCCGGGCGACAAGGAGCACACCTTCACCAAGATCATGAAGGTCGTATCCGGACAAGATGCCGCCACCCTTGAAATTGTCGCTGACGTATACAGCTCTGTAGTGACGGCCGGTGTTTACAAAGCTGCGTCCATCAAGGTGGCTGAAGCCGCGAAGGTGATCGAAAATACCCAGCGCGACCTGAACATCGCACTGATGAATGAACTGGCACTGATCTTCGACCGCATGGGCATCGACACCCTCGACGTCCTGGAAGCAGCAGGCACCAAATGGAACTTCCTGAAGTTCAAGCCAGGACTGGTAGGCGGACACTGCATCGGTGTTGACCCTTATTACCTGACGCACAAGGCCGAAAAGCTCGGTTATATTCCTCAGGTCATTCTGGCCGGCCGTCGCATCAATGACAGCATGGGTGCCTATATAGCCCAGCAGACGATCAAGCAAATGATCCATGCAGGCCATCCTATCGCTGGATCGGTCGTCACGGTCCTTGGCCTGACCTTCAAGGAAAACTGCCCTGACCTGCGCAACTCTCGCGTTATCGATATCATCCGAGAGCTCGAGGATTTCGGCGTCAAGGTCCAGGTCTTCGACCCAGAAGCAGAGCCGGCGGAAGCCCTGCACGAGTATGGCGTATCTTTGCGCAAGCTCGACGAACTCCAGCCTGCGGCGGCAGTCGTGGTTGCCGTTGCGCACGATACCTACGCACGCTGGTCAAGCAACGAATACTTGAAGCTTATGCACAACGCCCCTGTCGTTATCGACGTGAAAGGTGTTTGCAATGGCCCAGCCCTGGAAAGTGCTGGAGCGCGCTTCTGGCGCCTCTGATGGAGACAGGCATGAATACCTACGAAACTCTGCGTCAAGAACTGACGGCTACCCCGCGCACCTGGCTCATCACCGGCGTGGCGGGCTTCATCGGTTCGAACCTGCTCGAAACACTGCTCAAACTGAATCAGCGCGTGATTGGCCTGGACAACTTTGAAACCGGTCACCAGCGCAATCTGGACCTGGTTCAGGAGGCCGTCGGCAACACCGCATGGGCACAATTCAAGTTTGTCCAGGGTGATATTCGCAAGCTCGAAGACTGCCAGCTTGCGCTGGCAGAAGGTGTCGACTACGTACTCCACCAAGCGGCTCTGGGCAGTGTGCCTCGCTCGCTAGAGGACCCGATTCGAACCAACACCACGAACATCGACGGCTTCCTGAACATGCTGGTCGCCAGCCGTGATGCCGGCGTCAAGCGCTTCGTTTATGCCGCCTCCAGCTCCACGTATGGCGATCACCCAGGCCTGCCAAAGGTAGAGGACCGAATCGGTCGACCATTGTCGCCATACGCCGTCACCAAGTATGTCAACGAGCTGTACGCTGACGTGTTTGCTCGTTGCTATGGTCTGCAAACGATTGGGCTACGGTACTTCAACGTATTCGGCCCAAGGCAGGATCCTGATGGTGCTTATGCGGCCGTCATTCCAAAGTGGTTTGGTGCCCTGCTGCGCGACGAAGCGATTCATATCAACGGTGACGGCGAAACCAGCCGTGACTTTTGCTTCGTAGCCAATGCCGTTCAGGCCAATCTGCTGGCAGCCACGACACAAGAAACCGAAGCGGTGAACCAGGTGTTCAACGTGGCCGTAGGCGACCGCACCACTCTTAACGAACTGTTCTCCAATATCCGTGATCTTGCCTGCGCCACCAGACCCGAGCTCAAGGATGTAAGCCCTGTGTACCGTGATTTCAGAGCCGCCGATGTGCGTCACTCTCAAGCAGACATCAGCAAGGCACAAACATTGCTCGGTTATGCTCCGACGCACCGTATCGCAGCCGGACTACAAGACTCTGCAGCCTACTACTCAACTCATGTAGGCAAGCATGTCTAGGATTGTTGTCATTGCCGGACTCGCCGAATCGCTGATTCGATTTCGCGGGGATCTTCTGGATGCAATGCGGGCGAACGGGCATGAAGTCGCCGCGATTGCACCGGAAGATGATGAGTCGGTGCGTATGCGTCTTGCCGAGAAAGGGATTGCCTACCATGTTGTGCCGATGGCGCGCGCCGGTCTGAACCCGCTCGCCGATCTAAGCTACATGCTGCGTCTCAACCGATGCCTGCGCAAAATCAGGGCTGATGTGGTGCTTGCCTACACGATCAAACCCGTGGTCTACGGCTTGCCTGCGGCCCGCCTGGCAGGCGTCAAGCGACGCTATGCCCTGATTACAGGGCTTGGGTATGCGTTCACTGATGTAGAGACCAGCTTCGGTCGCCGCCTGATAAACCGTGTCGCGTCGGGCTTGTACCGGTTTGGATTACGCTTTGCCAATGGACTGTTCTTCCAGAATCCTGATGACCGACAACTCTTCAAGGATCAGGGACTTTTCAATGCCAACCTTCCAACCTGGATCATCAATGGTTCTGGGGTCGACACTGAAAGCTACACGGTGACCCCACTGCCACCGCAACCGAACTTTTTGTTCGTAGGCAGGCTGCTGCGTGATAAAGGTGTATTTGAGTTTGTAGAGGCCGCACGCGCGCTCAAATCCACCCATCCACAAGCAACCTTCCATTTAGTCGGGGCAGCGGATTCCAACCCTTCCGGCATCAATGCAGAGGTTGTTTCCGGGTGGGAACAGGAAGGATTCGCCCACTTCCATGGAGCAGTCAGCGATGTGAAGCCTTACATTGCGGCCTGCAGCATATTCGTACTGCCGTCATACCGCGAAGGCACACCGCGCTCGGTGCTCGAAGCCATGTCAAGCGGGCGAGCAATTATCACCACGGATGCCCCGGGTTGCCGTGAGACGGTTCAAGATGGGGTTAATGGCTTACTCGTCAAACCGGGCGACTCGCTCGACCTGGCTAAAGCGATGGCTCGCCTGGCAGATTCGAGCGAACTGCGCGAACAAATGGGTCGCACAAGTCGTGAACTCGCAGAGCAAAAATACGACGTACATCGTGTCAATGCAGCCATGATCGATGCAATGGAATTGCGCGGCTAATCACTCGCCTGGCCCGTCGCTCAGGCATAATCCTGCGTCGGGCCTGTCGTGCGTTGAATCCTGCTGATCATCGCGATCAGTCGGCCAGGATATCTCCACTCAAACCCCGGAAAACCAGCCTACCTTCCAGTACGCTGGCCGTGGCGTCGGGAAACTATTAGCGCCAACAATGGCGCGACAGCCAACCCCAGCAACAATGCCCCCAGAATGAATACTGATACCGGCCATTGCGGAGCAGCCCAGCCAATAAACACCAAAGAAGCTGGCTGCTGATTCTCAAGTAAAAACAGCAGTGTAGCCGCGAATGCCATCAATAGGATCAATAGCAAAAACAACTTTTTTACTCTGTGCACGACAGACTCCTAGACCCTGATCATTTAAACCAGACCCTCTTCCTCTTCCTCTTCCTCATTCACTCGATCGCGAAGCTCCTTCCCCGGCTTGAAATGCGGAACAAACTTGCCGTCGAGGCTCACGGACTGACCGGTCTTAGGATTGCGACCTACGCGCGGTGCACGGTAGTGCAAGGAGAAGCTGCCAAACCCACGGATCTCAATTCGATCACCCGTGGCCAGACATTGGGACATTTGCTCAAGCATGGTCTTGATGGCCAACTCCACATCCTTCGATGAGAGCAGCCCTTGATGGGTGACAATTCGTTCGATCAACTCCGACTTCGTCATATTTTTCCCTTCTTTTTCAAGCAGCTAGGAAAATCGCTCCAAAGGTTTTAGCACGCCCGGAAGAATTTGAACAGCCCGAGTTTTACTCCCCTCACCTCACATGCTCACCTGCAAATAACCAGCATCGTGCGTGTTAGATACCCAGCCGGGTTGAAGCCAAAGGGAAACTCATCCTCTTCCTTGGCATCATCGGATCTTGCCACCACTTTATAACCTGATGCCTTGCATTCCTTGGCCGCTCGTTTACTACATTTCTCCCACCCGGACCCCAGCCCCGAACAATCGATCTCAATGCCGCTGACACCGCGCACTGCGTGAGTCTTGGCATTAGTGGTACAACCCGCCAGCGTCAGAACTGCTATTGCGACAATGAGCCTATTCATTCGCTTCCTTATGCCGGGCACTCCGCCCTGGCCTCGTTCGTCTCAGGCTAAGACTAGCTGCAATTAAACGATTGATCCTGTTAAAGAAAGAGACATCCTTTAACGACCGTTTGTTTCATACGAGAACGGAACCCAGTCTTACAACCCCCACCACGATCAAATTTCAGGCACAAAAAAGGGCGACCGAAGTCGCCCTTTTTTACAGAAAGTCAGAACTTAGTTCTGTTTTTCCGCTTGTGCAGCACGCAGCAGGTCACCCAGAGTGGTGGCTACTGGAGCGTCACCAGCTACTGGCTTGTCGCGCAGGCTCTGGATAGCTTCTTTCTCGTCTTCAACGTCTTTCGACTTGATCGAGAGCTGGATTACGCGGCTCTTGCGATCAACGCTGATGATCTTGGCTTCTACTTCTTCGCCTTCTTTCAGAACGTTACGAGCGTCTTCAACGCGGTCACGGCTGATTTCGGAGGCTTTCAGAGTCGCTTCGATATCGTCGGCCAGAGTGATGATGGCGCCTTTAGCGTCAACTTCTTTCACGATGCCCTTAACGATTGCGCCTTTGTCGTTCTCTTGAACGTACTCGGAGAACGGATCGCTTTCCAGTTGCTTGATACCCAGGGAGATGCGCTCGCGCTCTGGGTCAACCGACAGGATAACGGTGTCCAGCTCGTCGCCCTTCTTGAAACGGCGTACGGCTTCTTCGCCCACTTCGTTCCAGGAGATGTCGGACAGGTGAACCAGACCGTCGATGCCGCCGTCCAGACCAATGAAGATACCGAAATCGGTGATCGACTTGATGGTGCCGGAGATTTTATCGCCCTTGTTGAACTGGCCAGAGAAATCTTCCCATGGGTTAGATTTGCACTGCTTGATGCCCAGGGAGATACGACGACGCTCTTCGTCGATGTCCAGAACCATAACTTCCACTTCGTCGCCGACTTGTACGACTTTCGAAGGGTGGATGTTCTTGTTGGTCCAGTCCATTTCGGAAACGTGTACCAGACCTTCAACGCCTTCTTCCAGCTCAGCGAAGCAGCCGTAGTCGGTCAGGTTGGTTACACGAGCGGTAACGCGAGTGCTTTCTGGGTAACGGGCTTTGATAGCAACCCATGGATCTTCGCCCAGTTGCTTCAGGCCCAGGGAAACACGATTGCGTTCGCGATCGTACTTCAGAACCTTGACATCGATCTCGTCGCCAACGTTGACGATTTCGGAAGGATGCTTGATACGCTTCCAAGCCATGTCGGTGATGTGCAGCAGGCCATCGACGCCACCCAGATCGACGAATGCGCCGTAATCGGTGAGGTTCTTGACGATACCTTTGACTTGTTGGCCTTCCTGCAAGGATTCCAGCAGAGCTTCGCGCTCGGCGGAGTTCTCGGCTTCCAGGACGCTACGACGGGAAACGACAACGTTGTTGCGCTTCTGGTCCAGCTTGATGACCTTGAATTCCAGCTCTTTGCCTTCCAGGTGCGTGGTGTCGCGCACTGGACGGACGTCAACCAGAGAACCTGGCAGGAACGCACGGATGCCGTTAACGTCGACAGTGAAGCCGCCTTTAACCTTACCGTTGATAACGCCCTTGACCACTTCTTCGGCTGCGAAGGCTGCTTCCAGAACAATCCAGCATTCAGCGCGCTTGGCTTTTTCACGGGACAGCTTGGTTTCACCAAAGCCGTCTTCAACCGAGTCCAGAGCAACGTGAACTTCGTCACCGACGTTGATAGTCAGGTCGCCAGCGTCGTTGTAGAACTGCTCAAGCGGGATGAGTGCTTCAGACTTCAGGCCAGCGTGAACGGTTACCCAGCGAGCTTGGTAATCGATATCAACGATAACACCGGTGATGATGGAGCCTGCCTGAAGGTTCAGGGTTTTTAGGCTTTCTTCAAAGAGTTCCGCAAAGCTTTCGCTCATTTTAATTCCTGTTGATGAGGGCGAAGAATACGCCCATCTCCACACCCCAGACGGTGTGGGTTAGTTTCATTTAAAAGAAGCGCCGCAGGACTATGACTGGTCCCCTGTGGCCTTCTTGGTCACCCGGCGATATCGCGAATGGCGATCTCGCTCATGATGCGTTCCAGCACCTGATCGATGGATAATTCCGTGGAATCCAGCTGTATGGCGTCAGCCGCCGGTTTGAGCGGGGCTACCGCTCGCTGGGTGTCACGCTCATCGCGTGCACGTATCTCATCTAGCAGACTCGACAGACTAACACCATCGACTTTGCCCTTCAACTGCAAGTATCGACGGCGCGCACGCTCCTCGGCACTGGCGGTGAGGAAAATCTTCAGCGGTGCGTCCGGAAAAACCACCGTGCCCATGTCACGACCATCCGCCACCAGACCCGGCGCTTCCTGAAATGCGCGCTGGCGTTGCAGCAGCGCCTCGCGTACGGCGGGCAATGCAGCCACCTGGGAGGCACCCGAGCCGACGCTTTCCGTACGGATCACATCACTGACTTCGTCGCCTTCCAGAATGATCCGCTGCAGCTGACCATCGGTCGCGGCGATGAACTGAACATCCAGATGAGCGGCAAGTTTTTTCAGCAGTTCTTCGTTGGTCAGGTCCACGCCATGGTTATGCGCAGCAAAAGCCAACAGACGGTACAGCGCACCGGAGTCCAGCAGATTCCAGCCAAGACGCTTGGCCAGAATCCCGGCTACCGTGCCTTTTCCGGAGCCGCTAGGCCCATCGATAGTGATGACCGGTGCAATGTTGTTCACGACTGAGCCTCTTGGGCAACGCGGATACCGACCTGCGCGCACAGCGCGAGGAAGTTCGGGAACGACGTCGCGACGTTGGCGCAATCATGAATGCGAATCGGCGCAGTGGCGCGAAGCGAAGCAACGCTGAAAGCCATGGCAATCCGGTGATCACCGTGACCGTGCACTTCACCGCCACCGATCTGGCCGCCATCAATGATGATGCCGTCCGGAGTCGGTTCGCATTTGACGCCCAGCGCCAGCAGACCATCGGCCATGACCTGGATTCGGTCCGATTCCTTGACCCGCAGCTCTTCAGCACCGGTCAGCACGGTGCGCCCTTCGGCGCAGGCAGCGGCGACGAACAGCACCGGGAATTCGTCGATAGCCAGCGGAACCAACGCCTCGGGAATCTCGATACCTTTGAGTCTAGCTGCACGCACGCGCAGGTCCGCTACCGGCTCGCCGCCCACTTCACGCTGGTTTTCCAGGGTGATGTCGGCACCCATCAGACGCAGGATGTCGATGACGCCGGTACGGGTCGGGTTGATGCCGACGTGCTCCAGCACCAGCTCCGAACCTTCGGCGATCGAAGCGGCCACCAGGAAGAACGCGGAAGACGAGATATCGCCCGGCACTTCAATGTGGGTTGCGGTCAGCTTGTTGCCGGATTCGACCGAAGCGGTCGCGCCATTGACGGTGACCGGGTAGCCGAAGCCGCGCAGCATGCGCTCGGTGTGGTCGCGGGTCGGAGCAGGCTCGGTCACCGTGGTCTTGCCTTCGGCGTACAGACCGGCCAATAGCAGGCAGGACTTAACCTGGGCACTGGCCATCGGCATGGTGTAGGTCAAACCCTTAAGCTTGTTGCCACCACGGATGACCATCGGCGGACGGCCTTCAGCGGCGGTTTCGATCACGGCGCCCATTTCACGCAGTGGATTAGCCACGCGATTCATCGGGCGCTTGGACAGCGAAGCATCGCCGGTCAGGGTGCTGTCAAAGTTCTGCGCAGCCAACAGGCCGGACAGCAGACGCATCGAAGTACCCGAATTGCCCAGGTAGATCGGGCCCGGTGCAGGCTTCAGGCCATGCAGGCCGACGCCGTGAATGGTCACGCGACCGTGGTGCGGACCTTCAATGACCACGCCCATGTCACGGAACGCCTGCAAGGTCGCCAGGGCGTCTTCGCCCTCGAGGAAGCCTTCGACTTCGGTGACGCCTTCAGCCAGGGAGCCGAGCATGATCGAACGGTGGGAAATCGATTTGTCACCTGGTACGCGAATCCGACCGGACAGGCGGCCACCAGGTTGAGCCAGGAAAATCAGATCATTGGAATTCATAGCGTCCACATAGGCCCGACGGGCCAGGATTTTACTGAAATGCTCGCGGGCAACCCGGGCGCGCGTGAAAACGCCCAACAATTGGTGCCCATCCCCTGCATCGACCGCGTCGCGCAAGGCGTCGAGGTCGCTGCGAAATGTATCGAGTGTGCGCAAGACAGCTTCGCGGTTGGCGAGGAAGATGTCGTGCCACATGACCGGGTCGCTTCCAGCGATTCTTGTGAAATCGCGGAAACCGCCCGCAGCGTAACGGAAGATCTCAAGATTTTCATTGCGCTTGGCCAACGAGTCGACCAAACCGAACGCCAGCAAGTGCGGCAGATGGCTGGTTGCCGCCAACACTTCGTCGTGACGCTCGACTTGCATGTGTTCGACATCGGCGCCCAATTCGCGCCACAGGCGATCGACGATTGCCAGGGCCTGCGGGTCGGTCTGCTCCAGCGGAGTCAAGATCACTTTATGACGACGGAACAGTTCGGCATTGGAGGCTTCCACCCCGCTCTGCTCGGAACCGGCAATCGGATGCCCTGGCACAAAACGCGACGGCATGCCGCCAAACACTTCAGTTGCAGCGCGCACGACGTTGCCCTTGGCGCTGCCGACGTCGGTCAGAACCGCCTGCCCCAAGTCCATGCCTGCCAAACGGCCAAGCATTTTCTCCATGGCGAGGATCGGTATGGCGAGTTGGATCACGTCGGCGCCCTGGCATGCAGCCGCCAGGTCTTCTTCGCAGCGATCCACCACACCCAGTTCAACCGCCAGTTTGCGCGACTGCGGATCGAGATCGACCCCGACCACTTCGCGGCACAGGCCACTCTCGCGCAAACCTTTGGCAAACGAACCGCCGATCAAACCCAAACCGACCACCACCAGGCGCCCGATCATAGGTTCAGCAGATTGCAGTGCAGTGACATCAACCACGAGCCAGAACCTTGGTCAGCGCCTCGAGGAAGCGGCTGTTTTCCGCCGGCAACCCGATGGTGATGCGCAAGTGGTTCGGCATGCCGTAGTTGGCCACCGGACGCACAATCACGCCTTCGCGCAGCAAGCCCTGGAAGACCGGAGCCGCTTCGCGCCCCAGATCAACGCAGATGAAATTGCCCTTGGACGGAATCCAGCCCAGCCCCAACTCACGGAAACCCGCTTCCAGTTGCTGCATGCCAGATTCGTTCAGGCGACGACTTTCAGCCAGGTACTCTTCGTCCTTCAACGCTGCGCAAGCAGCGGCCAGGGCCAGGCTGTTGACGTTGAACGGCTGACGCACGCGATTCAGCACATCGGCAACCACGGCGGTGGACAAGCCGTAGCCGACGCGCAGCGATGCCAGGCCGTAGGCCTTGGAGAAGGTACGGGAAACCAGCAGATTCGGATAAGCCGCGAGGAAATCCAGACCATCCGGCAAGTCGCTGCCTTCGGCGTATTCGATGTAGGCCTCGTCCAGCACCACCAGCACGTGTTCCGGAACATCCTGCAGGAATTCGTCCAGCGCCTCGGCGCCGAACCAGGTGCCGGTCGGGTTGTTCGGGTTGGCGATGAACACCACTCGGGTATTGGCATCGATCGCAGCCAGCATTGCAGGCAGGTCATGCCCCCAATCCTTGGCCGGAATCACCTTGGCCTGCGCGCCGACCGCCTGAGTCGCGATCGGATAGACCGCGAAGGCGTGCTCGCTGAACACGGCATTCAGGCCCGGCGCCAGATAAGCGCGCGCCACCAGCTCAAGAATGTCGTTGGAGCCGTTACCCAGCGTCACTTGATTCAGCTCGACGCGGCATTGCTCGGCCAACAGGGTCTTGAGTGCAAAACCGTTGCCGTCCGGGTAGCGAGTCAGCTCGGCCAGCGCGTCACGGATCGCTGCCAGCGCTTTCGGACTGGCGCCCAGCGGGTTTTCGTTGCTCGCCAGTTTGACGATGCTGGCCGGATCCAGATCCAGCTCGCGAGCCAGTTCGTCCACGGGTTTGCCCGGAACGTAAGGCGAAAGTTGTTGCACGCCCGGCTGTGCCAGAGCGAGGAAATTGCCACTCATTTGCTACCGCCCCTTAGAGAACTGCTTTCGGGTAGGAACCCAGCACTTTGAGTGCTACTGCTTCCTGACTGATCTTTTCCAGCACACCTTTTACCAGCGGATCACGGTGGTGGCCGACAAAGTCGATGAAGAACACGTAGGTCCATTTGCCGCTGCGCGACGGACGGGTCTCGATGCGCGTCAAGTCGATGCCGTTGTCGTGGAACGGCACCAGCAACTCGTGGAGTGCACCCGGCTTGTTGCTCATGGAGACGATGATCGAAGTCTTGTCGTCGCCGGTCGGCGGCACTTCCTGATTACCGATCATGAGGAAACGCGTGGAGTTATCCGGACGGTCCTCGATTTTTTCGGCCAGACGGGTCAGCCCGTACAGGCCGGCCGCCATGTCGCCGGCAATCGCCGCCGAGTTCCACTCACCCTTGACCCGCTTGGCCGCTTCGGCGTTGCTGGACACCGCCACGCGCTCGACATTCGGGTAATGGGCGTCCAGCCACTTGCGGCACTGGGCCAGCGACTGGGCGTGGGAATAGATGCGGCTGATGCTGTCGGTCTTGGTGTTTTCACCAACCAACAGGTGGTGGTGAATCCGCAACTCGACTTCGCCACAGATCACCATGTCGTGTTCGAGGAAGCTGTCGAGGGTGTGGTTGACCGCGCCTTCGGTGGAGTTCTCCACCGGCACCACGCCGAAGTTCACCGCACCGGCCGCCACTTCACGGAACACCTCGTCGATCGCCGCCATCGGCTTACTGATCACGGCGTGGCCGAAGTGCTTCATGGCAGCGGCTTGGGTGAAGGTGCCTTCAGGGCCGAGGTAAGCCACTTTCAGCGGCTGCTCGAGCGCCAGGCACGAGGACATGATTTCGCGGAACAGCCGCGCCATCTCTTCGTTGCCCAACGGCCCCTGGTTGCGTTCCATGACACGCTTGAGCACCTGAGCTTCGCGCTCAGGACGATAGAACACCGGCACTTCGCCTTCGGCCAGCGAGGCCATCTTTACTCGCGCGACTTCCTGGGCGCAGCGCGCACGCTCACTGATCAGCTCCAACACCTTGGTGTCCAGAGCATCAATGCGAACGCGCAGTGCCTTGAGTTCTTGCTCAGACATTAGCCGTGTTCCTTCTCGAACTCTGCCATGTACGAAACCAGTGCGTTGACCGCAACGATGTCGACGGCGTTATAGATGGAGGCGCGCATGCCGCCCACGGAGCGGTGACCTTTGAGGTTCAGCAGGCCACGCTCGTCGGCACCGGCCAGGAACGGCTTGTCCAGCCGGTCGTCCGCCAGGCGGAACGGCACGTTCATCCACGAGCGATCCGACTTGTTGATCGGGTTGCTGTAGAGGCCGCTGGCATCGATGAAGTCATACAGCGTGCGCTGCTTCACTTCGTTGAGCTTGCCGATGGCTTCGACGCCACCCTGCTCTTTCAGCCATTCGAACACCAGGCCGGACAAATACCAGGCGAGGGTCGGCGGGGTGTTGTACATCGAGCCGTTATCGGCCGCGACCTTGTAGTTGAGCATGGTCGGGCACAGGGAACGGGCGTGACCCAGCAGGTCTTCGCGCACGATGTTGACCACGATGCCGCTCGGGCCGATGTTTTTCTGCGCGCCGGCGTAGATCATGCCGAAGCGCGAGACATCCACCGGACGCGAGAGAATGTCGGAAGACATGTCGGCCACCAGCGGAACGTCGCCGGTTTCCGGAATCCACTGGAATTCCAGGCCGCCGATGGTTTCGTTCGGTGCGTAATGAACGTAGGCCGCGTCCTTGGACAGCTTCCACTCGTTCTGGCCGGGAATGGCGAAGTAATCGTAAGGCTTGGCGGTAGCAGCAACATTGACGTTGCCGTAACGCGAAGCTTCTTCGATGGCTTTCTGCGACCAGATACCGGTGTCGATATAGTCGGCAGTGCCGTTTTCCGGCAACAGGTTCAGAGGAATCTGAGCAAATTGCTGGCTGGCGCCACCCTGCAGAAACAGCACTTTATAGTTCGAGGGGATATTCAGCAGATCACGCAGATCCTGCTCGGCCTTGGTGGCAATGGACACGAACTCATCACTGCGATGGCTCATTTCCATGACCGACAAACCTTTGCCGTGCCAATCAAGGAGTTCACCCTGGGCGCGCTTCAGGACAGCTTCGGGAAGCGCCGCAGGACCGGCACAGAAGTTATAGGCTCTCTTGCTCACATCCAATCTCGCTCTGATTTGGTGGTATCACATATCAGTCGGCGCCAATCTCATGTGGGAGCGGGCTTGCTCGCGAAGGCGTACTGACATTCAGCAACGATGTCGCCTGATACTCCGCTTTCGCGAGCAAGCCCGCTCCCACAAGGATCTTCATGGGCGTCGATATTTCCGTACGGACAAACAACAAGGGGGCGAATTTTCATCCGCCCCCCATTTACCCGATTATTCCTGTGGTTCTTCGTCAGCGGCAGCGTCGAGTTGCTGGTCTTCGGCGGCATCATCGATCACATGCCCCTCGAATTCCGCACCCTCTTCACCTTCAAGCTCTGCACCTTCGAGCTCTTCGCCCTCGACTTCCGACGGTTCCTGAACCCGCTCAAGGCCGACCAGGGTTTCATCCTTGGCCAGTTTGATCAGGGTCACGCCCTGGGTATTACGGCCGAGGCTGGAGACTTCGTCGACACGGGTACGCACCAGCGTGCCCTGGTCGGAAATCAGCATGATTTCCTCGCCGTCGAGTACCTGCACCGCGCCGACCAGACGGCCGTTGCGCTCGTTGCTGACCATGGCGATAACGCCTTGGCCGCCACGCTTGTACTCAGGGAACTCGGTGATCGCCGTACGCTTGCCGTAGCCACGCGCCGAAGCGGTGAGGATCTCACTGCCTTCTTCCGGGATCAGCATGGAAATCAGCTTCTGCCCTTCTGGCAGACGCATGCCGCGCACACCGCGAGCGGTACGGCCCATGGCGCGAACGTCGGATTCCTTGAAGCGAGTCACTTTGCCGCCGTCGGAGAACAGCATGACTTCACGCTCGCCATCGGTGATGGCCGCGCTGATCAATACGTCGCCTTCGTCCAGCTCCAGCGCGATCAGGCCGACGCTGCGTTGACGGCTGAAGGATTCCAGCGGGGTCTTCTTCACGGTGCCGTTGGCGGTCGCCATGAAGATGTAGTGACCTTCGGTGTATTCCTCGACCGGCAGCATGGTGGTGATGTATTCACCGTCATCCAGCGGCAGCAGGTTGACCAGCGGACGACCACGGGCGGCGCGGGATGCTTCTGGAATTTCGTAGGTTTTCAGCCAGTACACCTTGCCCTTGCTGGAGAACAGCAGCAGCGTGGTGTGGCTGTTGGCAACCAGCAGGTGAGCGATGTAGTCCTCATCCTTGACGCCGGTCGCCGATTTGCCTTTACCGCCACGACGCTGTGCCTGGTACGCAGCCAACGGCTGGGTCTTGGCATAGCCACCGTGGGAAATGGTCACGACGCGCTCTTCTTCCGGGATCATGTCACCCAGGGTCAGGTCGAGACGGGCGTCGAGGATCTCGGTGCGACGCACGTCGCCGTATTCGGCGCGGATCACTTCCAGTTCTTCGCGGATCACTTCCATCAGGCGCGTGGCGCTGTTGAGGATGCGGATCAGCTCGCCGATCTGGTTGAGGATCTCTTGATACTCGGCCAGCAGCTTTTCGTGTTCCAGACCGGTCAGGCGGTGCAGACGCAGTTCCAGAATGGCTTGCGCCTGTTCCGGCGACAGGAAGTACTTGCCTTCACGCAGACCGTATTGCGGATCGAGGTTTTCCGGACGGCACGAATCGGCGCCAGCACGTTCAACCATCGCCACTACCGCCGAGGATTCCCAAGGCGTGCTGATCAGCGCTTCCTTGGCTTCCGATGGCGTTGGCGAGGCCTTGATCAGGGCGATGACCGGGTCGATGTTCGACAAGGCAACCGCTTGACCTTCAAGGATGTGACCACGTTCGCGTGCTTTACGCAGCTCGAACACGGTACGACGGGTAACGACTTCGCGACGGTGACGAACGAAGGCTTCCAGCAGGTCCTTGAGGTTCAGGATCCGTGGACGGCCATCGATCAGCGCAACGATGTTGATACCGAATACCGCTTGCAACTGGGTCTGGGCGTAGAGGTTGTTGAGGATCACCTCAGGCACTTCGCCGCGACGCAGCTCGATCACGACGCGCATACCATCCTTGTCGGACTCGTCGCGCAGTTCGGTGATGCCTTCGAGTTTCTTCTCTTTAACCAGCTCGGCGATCTTCTCGATCAGACGCGCCTTGTTCAGCTGGTATGGGAGTTCGGTGATGACGATCTGCTGACGGCCACCGACCTTGTCGATGTCTTCGATCATCGAGCGGGCGCGCATGTAAATGCGGCCGCGACCAGTGCGGTAGGCTTCGATGATGCCGGCACGACCGTTGATGATCGCGGCGGTCGGGAAGTCCGGGCCGGGGATGTATTGCATCAGCTCGTCGACGGTCAGCTCAGGGTTGTCGATGAGCGCCAGGCAACCGTCGATGACTTCACCGAGGTTGTGCGGCGGAATGTTGGTCGCCATGCCCACGGCGATACCGCTGGAGCCGTTGACCAACAGGTTGGGAATACGGGTCGGCATGACCGCAGGGATCATTTCGGTGCCGTCGTAGTTCGGCACCCAGTCCACGGTTTCTTTGTGCAGGTCAGCCAGCAGCTCGTGCGCCAGCTTGGTCATGCGCACTTCGGTGTATCGCATGGCCGCGGCGTTGTCGCCGTCAACCGAACCGAAGTTGCCCTGACCGTCTACGAGCAGGTAGCGCAGGGAGAATGGCTGCGCCATCCGAACGATGGTGTCGTACACCGCGGTATCACCGTGCGGGTGATACTTACCGATCACGTCACCGACAACACGGGCAGATTTCTTGTACGGCTTGTTGAAGTCGTTGCCCAGCTCGCTCATCGCGAACAGCACACGCCGGTGCACGGGCTTCAAGCCATCGCGCGCATCCGGCAGTGCCCGCCCGACAATTACGCTCATCGCGTAGTCGAGGTAGGACTGCTTCAGCTCGTCTTCGATATTGACCGGGAGGATTTCTTTGGCCAGTTCGCCCATGAGAAGCCTGATTCCTTTTTCTGGTGAAACTTCGTCACATCCATATGGGACCAACGAAGCTCGCCGATACAGGCTGAGTGCCATGTACCGACTTACGACAAATCAACGAGTTATGCCATGGATCTGCGCAGTGAAGGTCACCCCGTGGGGCAACCTTGGAAACCGCCGGATGTTATCACAAGAGCCGCCACGCACCTATCCCCTAGATGCGCATGGAGAGTAGTTAGTTGACCGGTGACAGGCTTGAGGGGGACGAGAGAGGCTTAGAGCTGCTGCGAATGCAGAATCTGGGGCCGGATTACGGATGTTTATTGACTTTCAGACCCTCATCGCCAGCAGGCCGGCTCCCACATCGACCCGTGTCGATCACAAATCCTGTGGGAGCCAGCCTGCTGGCGATGGCGTCCTTTCGAACGCCACGGCTAATCAATGCAGGCGCTTGCGGCACATCAACTGCGCCATTTTCGCTGTATCCGGGCGCTCGACGATGCCTTTTTCGGTGACGATGGCATCGATCAGGTCCGCCGGGGTCACGTCGAATACAGGATTAAAGGCATCGACATCCGCCCCGACCCGCTTGCCGCCAACCTCCAGCAATTCGCGACCGTCACGCTCTTCGATCGGGATGTCGTCGCCACTGGCCAGGTGCATGTCGATGGTCGAACTCGGCGCCACTACCATGAAGCGCACGCCGTGGTGCATGGCATTGACCGCCAGTTGATAGGTGCCGATCTTGTTCGCGACGTCGCCATTGGCGGTGATTCGGTCAGCGCCGACGATGACCCAGGTGATGCCCTTGGTCTTCATGATGTGGGCGGCAGCGGAGTCGGCATTAACGGTCACCGGAATGCCTTCGTTGGCCAATTCCCACGCGGTCAGCCGCGAACCTTGCAGCCACGGACGGGTTTCATCGGCGTAAACGCGTTCGACCATGCCTTCGATGAACGCGCCGCGAATCACCCCCAGCGCCGTGCCGAAGCCGCCGGTGGCCAGTGCGCCGGTGTTGCAATGGGTCAGGATCGCCTGGGCATTGCCCTGGTGCTTGCGGATCAGGTCCACACCCAATTGCGCCATGGTCAGGTTGGCTTCGCGATCACTTTCGTGAATGGCGATCGCCTCGGCCTCCAGTGCCACCAGCGGATCGACATTGTCTTTCAGGCGATCGAGCCGATCATGCATGCGGCCCAGCGCCCAGAACAGGTTGACCGCCGTGGGACGGGAGTCGGCCAGCAGCGCGAAATCCTCTTCCAGCGCCGCGTACCAGTCGCCACCTTCGGCAATCCGGGCACGCGCCGCCAGCACGATGCCATAGGCTGCACTGATGCCAATGGCCGGCGCGCCGCGCACCACCATCGAGCGAATGGCTTCGGCCACGCCAGCCGCGCTGGTGTAGGCGATCCAGGTTTCCTCGAACGGCAAAATACGCTGATCCAGCAGATAGAGGGCGTCATCACGCCAATCGATGGCCTTCACCTTCTCCGCAGCCAACAGTCGATCGCGCATCCCACACCCCGCACTCATGAACAAAAGCCGCCGATTATAGCGATCCCCCCGCGAAGACGCTCGGGTATACTTCGCCATCCTTTACAAAAGCACTGGAACCGACCCTCGATGCCGAACACTGCCGCTGCGCTCGACCTGTTATTGCTGCCAACCTGGCTGGTACCCGTCGAACCCGCTGGCGTTGTCCTCAAGGATCATGCCCTGGGCATCCGCGACGGCCGCATCGTGTTTATCGGCCCACGCTCGGCCGCACTGAAGCTTAACGCAAGCGAAGTCCGCGAATTGCCGGACATGGCGCTCAGCCCCGGCCTGATCAATGCCCACGGCCACGCGGCAATGACCCTGTTCCGTGGCCTGGCGGATGATCTGCCCTTGATGACCTGGCTGGAAAACCACATCTGGCCTGCCGAGGCGGAATGGGTCGACGAGGATTTCGTGCGCGACGGCACGGACCTGGCAATCGCCGAACAGCTCAAGGGCGGCATCACCTGTTTCTCTGACATGTACTTCTTCCCGAAGGTTGCCAGCGAGCGCGTGCACAACAGTGGCATTCGCGCACAGATCGCGATCCCGATCCTTGATTTTCCGATCCCCGGCGCCAGTACGGCGGACGAAGCCATTCGTCAGGGCATCGAATTGTTTGGCGATCTCAAGCACCACGACCGCATCAAAATCACTTTCGGCCCCCATGCACCCTACACCGTGGGCGATGAAAACCTGGAAAAAATCCGCGTGATCGCCGAAGAACTCGATGCGTCGATCCACATGCACGTGCATGAAACCGCCTTCGAAGTGCAGCAAGCGGTCGAACAGCGCGGCGAACGCCCGCTGGCCCGCCTCGCGCGCCTGGGTATGCTCGGGCCGCGCTTCCAGGCGGTTCACATGACGCAGATCAGCGAAGAAGACCTGGCGTTGCTGGTAGAAAGCAACACCCATGTGATTCATTGCCCGGAGTCGAACCTGAAGCTGGCCAGCGGTTTCTGCCCGGTGGAGCGTTTGTGGCAGGCCGGGGTCAATGTCGCCGTGGGCACCGATGGCGCGGCCAGCAACAATGACCTCGACCTGCTGGGCGAAACCCGCACCGCTGCGTTGCTGGCCAAAGCCGTCGCCGGGTCAGCTACAGCACTGGACGCCCATCGCGCCCTGCGCATGGCCACCCTGAATGGCGCCCGCGCTTTGGGGATCGAAACCCAGACCGGCTCGCTGGAAATCGGCAAAGCCGCCGACATCGTCGCGTTCGATCTCTCTGGCCTGGCCCAGCAACCGGTCTACGACCCGGTTTCGCAGCTTATATATGCCACCGGCCGGGACTGCGTGAAACATGTCTGGGTCGCCGGCAAGCAACTGCTCGACGACCGTCGCCTGACGCGCCTGGATGAACAACAGCTGGTCGCCACAGCCAAGGCCTGGGGCCAGCGCATCAGCGGCCGTACCGAATCGTAAGCCCCCCCGGACTCAACACCGGGGCAACAGGATTTTTCAAGTTTTAGAGGACTTAAACCATGAGCAACGTCGACTACGCCGAAATCGCCAAATTCGAAGCCCTGGCCCATCGCTGGTGGGACCGCGAAAGCGAATTCAAACCACTGCACGATATCAACCCGCTGCGGGTCAACTGGATTGATGAACGCGTCAATCTGGCCGGCAAGAAGGTCCTCGACGTCGGTTGCGGCGGCGGCATTCTCAGCGAAGCCATGGCCCAGCGCGGCGCAACTGTCATGGGAATCGACATGGGTGAAGCGCCGCTGGCGGTCGCTCAGTTGCATCAGCTGGAATCCGGCGTGAGCGTCGAATACCGTCAGATCACCGCCGAAGCCCTGGCCGAAGAAATGCCGGAACAGTTCGACGTGGTCACTTGCCTTGAGATGCTCGAACACGTGCCGGACCCGTCTTCGGTGATCCGCGCCTGCTTCCGCATGGTCAAGCCGGGCGGCCAGGTGTTCTTCTCGACCATCAACCGCAATCCAAAGGCATATTTGTTCGCCATCGTCGGCGCCGAATACATCATGAAGTTGCTGCCGCGCGGCACCCACGACTTCAAGAAATTCATCCGCCCTTCCGAGCTCGGCGCCTGGAGCCGCATGGCCGGCCTGACCGTCAAGGATATCATCGGCCTGACCTACAACCCGCTGACCAAGCACTACAAACTGGCCTCCGACGTGGACGTCAACTACATGATCCAGACCCTGCGCGAGGAGTAAGCCGATGCGTATCAGAGCAGTTCTTTTCGACATGGACGGCACCCTGCTCGACACCGCGCCGGACTTCATCGCGATCTGTCAGGCGATGCGTGCCGACCGTGGCTTGCCACCGATCAACGACAAACACATCCGCGACGAGATCTCTGGCGGCGCCAAGGCGATGGTCGCGGTGACCTTCTCCATGGACCCGGAATCGCCCGGGTTCGAGGAGCTGCGGCTGGAGTTTCTGGAGCGTTATCTGGTCGGTTGCGCAGTGCACAGCAAACTCTTCGACGGCATGGGCGAACTGCTCGCCGACATCGAGAAAGCCAACCTGATCTGGGGCGTGGTCACCAACAAGCCGCTGCGTTTCGCCGAGCCGATCATGCAGCAGTTGGGGCTGGCCGAGCGCTCGGCGCTGCTGATCTGTCCGGATCACGTGAAGAACAGCAAGCCTGATCCCGAGCCGCTGATCCTCGCCTGCAAGATGCTTGACCTGGACCCGGCCAGCGTGTTGTTCGTGGGCGATGACTTGCGCGACATCGAGTCAGGGCGCGATGCCGGGACCAAGACCGCTGCTGTGACTTTCGGCTACATCCACCCGGACGATAATCCGCGGCATTGGGGGGCGGATGTGGTGGTCGATCATCCGCTGGAGTTGCGCAAGGTGCTTGATAGCGCGCTTTGCAGCTGCTGAGCCGAATTGGATTTTGTGGCGAGGGAGCTTGCTCCCGCTGGGGTGCGAAGCGCCCCTCTATTTACCACCACAGTCTCTCAGGCACACCGCATTGAATGGTTTTACGACTGCTTCGCAGCCGAGCGGGAGCAAGCTCCCTCGCCACAGTTCGGTGCCCGCATTAATTGTGTAGAGGTTCTATATGTTTGATTATTCCGCCCGCCCCGATTTGCTCAAGGATCGGGTCATTCTGGTCACCGGTGCCGGTCGTGGCATCGGTGCCGCTGTGGCCAAAACCTACGCCGCCCACGGTGCGACCGTGCTGCTGCTGGGCAAGACCGAAGCCAACCTGACTCAGGTTTACGACGAGATCGAAGCCGCTGGCCATCCGCAACCGGCGGTGATCCCGTTCAATCTGGAAACCGCCCTGCCCCATCAATACGATGAGCTGGCCGCGATGATCGAAACCGAGTTCGGCCATCTCGATGGTTTGCTGCACAACGCGTCGATCATTGGGCCGCGCACCCCGATCGAACAGCTGTCCGGCGAAAACTTCATGCGTGTCATGCAAGTCAACGTCAACGCCATGTTCATGCTCACCAGCACCCTGTTGCCGTTGCTCAAGCTGTCGCAGGATGCCTCGGTGGTGTTCACTTCCAGCAGCGTCGGCCGCAAGGGTCGCGCGTACTGGGGCGCTTACGGCGTTTCCAAGTTTGCCACTGAAGGCCTGATGCAAACCCTGGCCGACGAAGTCGACACCGTGGCGCCGGTACGCTCCAACAGCATCAACCCGGGCGCCACTCGCACCAGCATGCGTGCCCAGGCGTATCCAGGGGAAAACCCGCTGAACAATCCGACGCCCGAGGAGATCATGCCGGTCTATCTGTACCTGATGGGTCCGGACAGCACCGGTATCAACGGCCAGGCTTTCAACGCCCAGTAACGCCGTACGTCGCATTTGTGCCGCGCCGACTTCCCGTCGCGGCACGCCGGCAAAGGCGAATTTCAGTCAATCTTATGTCGCAATAATCGCCACCTATTGCACACCAACATACAACCGTTTGATTTATAAAGAATTTATTGAAAACAAATCGAATGGCACGACTTTCGCTCTGCATTTGCTTAAACACACCATGTGAAAGCGAACGGGGCGAGCCTGGAGTCAGCAGGTTCCTAAACTTCTACAAAGCAGATTAAACTTGTACGAAATGTCCTACGGGACTGACGGACCAGTATTGACGCGCAGCCCAAAGCCGCTCTCACCCAGCTTGTAAGACAGCCTTACTGCTCAAGGGCGCACGCCATATGAAATCACCTTCCCAGACCAACGCAATTGACTTCGATAGCGCCAAATTGCAACGCCTGGGTTTTGGTCAGCAGCAACCCACTCTGGAGAGGCCGGTCAGCCTTGCGCAATTGCGCCAGCAATTGAGCATGCAACTGCAAACCAGTCTTGAGCCACAACGTATTCTCGGTGTGTTCTTCCGCGAGATTCAGCGCCTCGTCCCCCTTGATGCCTTGAGCTATGAGCACAAGAGTAGCGACTTGCGCCTGGAGTTCGGCCAACGTGGCCATCATTCGATCAGCTACAGCCTCAGCCATGAAGGCGAGCACTTAGGTGAACTGGTGTTTCGCCGTAACCAGCGTTTCAGTGAGCAGGAACAGGGCAACCTTGAGTCACTGCTGGCGGCGCTGCTCTACCCGATGCGTAACACCCTGCTCTACCGCGCCGCCACTCAAAGTGCGTTGCGTGATCCACTGACGGACACCGGCAACCGTATCGCGATGGACCAGACGCTGCATCGTGAAGTCGAACTGTCCCGGCGCCACTTGCAACCTTTATCGCTGCTGATGCTGGACATCGATCACTTCAAGCAGATCAATGACAACCACGGGCACAGCGCCGGCGATGACGTGCTCAAGGCGGTTGCTGCCTCGATCAAGAACCAGTTGCGCAACGTCGACATGGTGTTTCGTTTTGGTGGCGAGGAGTTTTTGATTCTGTTGTCCAACACCTGCCGTGAAGCCGCCGCCCTGGTCGGCGAGCGTCTGCGGTTTGCGGCACAGGCCGAGGAATACCTCGCCGATGGCCGCTCGATCGGGCTGACCGTCAGCCTGGGTTGCTCGACCCTGCTGCCCGGCGAGTCTGCCGAGAGCCTGTTGCGACGGGCCGATAATGCGTTGTACGTCGCCAAGCGCGAGGGGCGTAATCGGGTGACGATGGCGGGATAAAACTTCAGCAACACTGCAAAAACAATGTGGGAGCGGGCTTGCTCGCGAATGCGATCTGACATTCAACGATGAAGTTGATTGACAGTCCGCTTTCGCGAGCAAGCCCGCTCCCACATTTGGTTTGTGTTGCCTTTGGATCAGCTCTCAGCCAGTTCCAGCCTTTCACGGACTACCGGCGTTTTCTCCGCATGCTCCAACTGCATGCAGCGCTCCAGGAACAGGTACATGTAGTCGTAGCTCTTGCACACGGCCTGACGCAATTCCACTTGCAGGGCTATGCTCGGGTTCATGCCCGCCAGCGTGCAGATGATTTCCAGCGCTTCCCAGGGATGAGCATCGTCATACTGGGCATGCATCTTCAGCCACTTCATCGCACGCTTGCGCTCTTCCTCGGGGAACGAGGCGGCGTAAACGCCATTGGAACAGACCACTGCCGACCACTCTCCGGTCGCACCTTCGATGGCGTAGTTGGTGGCGGCAATCGCCACGATCAGCGAGTCCGACGAGCTGGTGTGCCAGCACCAATGACTCAAGGCGTGAAGTTCCGGGGCAACCTGTTGCGCCTGTAGATCTTCCAGGCTCACGCCGTGCGCGCGGCTCCAGTTCACCCAATAATCGGCGTGGTTCAATTCGACACGAATGTTGCGCATCAGCCAGCGACGCGCCATGTCTTCGCCGGGATGACGGGCAAAACGGGTCTTGGTGAGGTTTTGTGCCATGTATAACGCGAACTGTTCGACCACCGGCCAGCCACCTATCAGGTACTGACGCATGGTCTTTGCACTGAGCTTGTTGTCACGCATGCGCTGATACAGTTCGTGTTCGACAACCCGGCGCTTACTCTCGCTGCAATCCTGAATCAGGCGCTGGGCCCAGGCAGGGTAACTTGCAGCTTCCATGAGTGGTCCGGTTCTGTTGAATGTGTCGATCACTGTCGAGCTCCTTTTGATTGTGATTATTAGATCAGCGAGAGATTTCAACGGAACGTGCCAGGGGCCTTGAACAACAAAGGCTGAGGCCTGGCAGGACGACTTAGCAGGCTATCGCAGGTAAACAGTTGCGGGCGTTCAATGACATACCCTTGAGCATAATCCACCCCGATCTCCAGCAATGCCTGCTCGATCTGAGGCGTTTCGACAAACTCGGCAATCGTACGCTTACCCATGACATGGCCGATGTGATTGATCACCTCGACCATGGCGCGGTTAATCGGGTCGTCCAGCATATCCTTTACGAAACTCCCGTCGATCTTCAGGAAGTCTACAGGCAAATGTTTCAGGTACGCGAATGAAGACATCCCGGCACAAAAGTCGTCCAGCGAAAACAGGCAGCCTAACCCTTTGAGTTCATTAATGAATTTAATTGCGCTGCCAAGATTGGAAATTGCGCTGGTTTCAGTGATTTCAAAACAAATCATTTCAGCCGGAATCGAGTACGCAACGAACTGTTCACGCAGGAAGTCCAGAAACGCCTCGTCTCCGATTGTTGTGCCTGACAGATTGATCGCACACATGGCCAGCGGCCCGTGGCGTTTCTCAGCGCGGCATTGGGCAATGATCTTGAACACGTTCTGCACGACCCAACGGTCGATGGAACTCATCAGGCCATAGCGCTCGGCAGCCGGAATGAAACTGTCGGGCAGAATCATGCGCCCGGATTCATCATGCAGGCGCAACAGGATTTCAATGTGTGCGCCGCCAGAATCGATGCCCAGCGGCGCGATTTCCTGCGCGTACAGGCAGAACCGATCCTCTTCCAGCGCCATGTGCAAGCGCTGCACCCAGGCCATTTCGCCAAAACGCAGGGACAGTTCCGAGTCGTCGGGGTGATAGACCTGAACACGGTTGCGGCCCTTTTCCTTGGCCATGTAGCACGCCATGTCGGCAGCACGAAGCGAGGCTTCGAGGGTGGTCGGGTTTTGCGAAACATGGACCAGACCGATACTCACGGTGGTCACGAATGGCCGGCCCTTCCATACGAAGTGCAAGTTCTGCACGGTCAGGCGCAGGTTCTCGGCAATTTTCTCCGCCGCCTCCGGCCCGCAGTTTTCCAGCAGGATGCCGAACTCGTCGCCTCCCAGGCGGGCCAGGGTATCGCCCTCGCGCAACCCCGATTGCAGCAGCGCGCAGATATGCCGCAGCAACTCGTCACCCGCCGCATGGCCGCAGGTATCGTTGACCAGTTTGAATTGGTCGAGGTCGAGGAACATCAGGGCATGCCGCCCCGACTGGCGCGTCAGGTTGTGCAGCGCTTGCTCCAGGCGATACTCGAATTCGCGGCGATTGGCCAGGCCGGTCAAGGCATCGTGAGTGGCCTGCCAGGACAGATTGGCGATGTACTGCCGCTCCTGAGTCATGTCGTGCAGCACCAGTACGGTGCCGCTGACCTTGCCGGCGTTGCTGATCGGCGCACCGACCAGCGTGACCGAAACCGTACTGCCGTCCAGACGCTGGATCAGTTTGGAATGCTCGCTGCCGCCACTGAGCTGACCGCTCAGAATGCGTTCGATCAAGGTAGAACCGTCGGCCTGGGCGTTCTCGTCCAGCAGATTGAACAGCGCTGCCAGCGGCAAACCCGTCGCTTGCTCGGCCTTCCAGTGGGTCAAAGCCTCGGCGGCGGGGTTCATGTAGGCGATGGCGCCTGCGACGTCCGTGGTAATCACGCCATCGCCAATTGATTGCAGGGTGATCTGCGCCCGGTCTTTCTCTAGCTGCAAGGCGTCGGCGAAGGCATGGCGTTGCTTGAGCAGTTTATGGGTGCGCATCAAGGCCAACACAATCAGGCCCAGGGCGGTGGCCAGGTTGGTGACCAGCAGCAGGCGAAGAATCACCCGTGAACCTTCACCCAAGGCATCGCTAAAGGCTTTCGCCGCGGGCGTCACCTCATCATTGATCGCGAAAATCTGTTCTTTCCAGCGCCGGATATCGCTCTCCGATGCCGGCGTGGCGGTAATGTGCTGGTGCATGTCCCGCGCAACGTCATCGAGCCGGGCCAGATACGCATCACCCACGGTCCAGAGATCGATGGCCTTTTCGAGGTAACTGAAATGGCGGAAATTGAGATACAGCCAGATCAGGCTGGATATGTCGTCCGGGTGGTTGCCGCCCTTGAGGATCGCCAGTCGTGCGGCCTCGATGTCAGGTGGCTGCTGATCCAGCGCCACCCGCAACTCATGACCGCCCTGGGGCACCGAAATGGCGTCCTGGTATTTGCGAAAAATCGCCTCGTCACGGCTGTCGGCGTAAAGATTGAGGTAATAGATGGCGTCTTTCTGACCCTTGGACCAGAGGCTTTCACCGGCCACATAGCCGCGAACCGCCGACAATACGTACAGGCTGACACCGCCCAACAGGGCTTGAAACAACACAACGGCGATAAATGGCCAGACGATGCCCAACAACCGTGGCGTTCCGAGAGTCCGCGTTTGATTCATGAGGTCCCTTGCATTAGCACTGCTTGATCGTCATCCGGACGAAATCGCTACCGCTAGACTAGGTGGCGATTGCGATCAGGGCAAGCGGTGAGCCTCGCCCGAGAAGGGCTGAAACGGCCATTGATAGCGGTGACGATATTGTTTTTGTCGGACTTCAAACAGCGTTCATTCGTTCGGCCTCGTAGGCTACATTTGCTGCAAATGACCGTACAGCTTGGCGTACAAACCGCCATCGGCGATCAGTTGCTGATGGTCGCCATCCTCGGCGATTTGCCCGCCGTCGAACACCAGCACGCGGTCAGCCTGTTTTACCGCGGAAAGTCGGTGGGCAATGATCAACGTGGTGCGGTTGCTCAGGAACCGCGCCAACGCCTGGTGCAGGTTGTATTCGGTGGCGGCGTCCAGCGCAGAGGTGGCCTCATCGAGGATCACCACTTTCGGCTCCGCCAACACCATGCGCGCAATCGCCAGGCGCTGACGCTGACCGCCGGACAAACGCACGCCGGAGCGGCCAACGATACTGTCCAGGCCATTGGGCAATTCACGGATCGTGGCGTGTAACTGGGCAATTTCCAGGGCCTGCCAGCAGGCTTCGTCGCTGCGTTCACGGCCCATGGTCAGGTTGGCCCGAACGGTGTCGTTGAACAGCGCCGGATGCTGCAGGACCACGGCGACATTCTCCCGCACGGTTTCCAGGCCGATCTCTTGCTGGGTCGAGCCGCCGAAGCGGATGGTCCCGGCCAGCGGCGTGTACAGCCCCAGCAGCAACTGCACCAGCGTGCTCTTGCCACCGCCACTGGCGCCGACGATGGCGACCTTCTCACCCGGCGCGATGGACAGGTTCATCTGGTTCAACACCAGCTCATCACCGTATCCGAAACTCAAGCCCTGAACCTCGATACCCACGGTCTCACGCCCGGTGAACGGGTCGACGCCATTGGGGTATTGCGGCTCGTCGGCGCGGGACAGTAATTCATTGATTCGCGACAGCGCCCCGCCGGCGGCGTAATAGGCGTATTGCAGGTTCAGCAGTTGCTCCACCGGGCCGATCATGAACCACAGGTAACTGAACACCGCGAGCATCTGGCCGATGGACAGGTCGGAGAACAGCACGGTAAGCATGGCGGCGGCACGGAAAATATCGATGCCGAACTGGAATAGCAAACCACTGGCCCGGTTCGACGCATCGGTTTTCCACTGCGAGTTCACTGCATAGTCACGAACATCCCGGGCACGTTGTCCCAAGCGGCCGAGGAAAAACCCCTGACGGTTGCCGGCGCGCACTTCCTGGATCGCATCCAGGGTTTCAGTCAACGCCTGGGTGAAGCGCGAAGTGCTGTCGTTCTCGAGTTTCTTCAGGTGCTTGACCCGTTTGCCCAACTGCACCGTGGCGTAGATCACCAGCGGGTTGAACAGCAGAATCAGCAGCGCCAGTTGCCAGTGCATCCACATCAGGATCCCGGCGGTGCCGACCAGTGTCAGCATGGCGACGAGGAAACGGCTGAGGGTTTCGCCGACGAATTTGTCCAGTGTGTCGAGGTCGGTAACCAAGTGCGTGGTCACCGTGCCGCTGCCCAGGCTTTCGTATTCACCGAGCGAGATGCGCTTGAGGCGTTCGATCAGGCGGATGCGAATGCGATAGACGATGTCCTTGGCCAACGCGGCGAACAACTTTGCCTGCACCACGTTGAACAGCAACGCCGCACAACGCAGGGCCAGCGTCACCACCAGCATCAGACCGATGTAGCCCGCGGCTTTTTGCCAGACCTCAGGGAGTGCGAGGTTCATGACTTTCAGCGCGGCGTCACCGTGGCCCAGCAGCACTTCATCTACCAGCAACGGCAGCAGCAGCGGGATCGGCACACTGCACAGGGTCGCCAGCACGGCTACGCCGTTGGCGATCCATAGGGATTTCTTGTGGTGCAGGGCCAGACGACGAATTTCCGCCCAGCTCAGCCGATCGACACCTTTCGCGGTTGGGGCATCGTCAGGCAGGTCATGCACAGGCAGCGCGCTCCAGCCAGCGGCCGAGCAGCGGGGACAGCACGCTGAGCGGCTGATAGCCATTGGTCAGCAACGCCAATTGACCATTGCGCTCAGCCAGCAAGGTAGGGAAACCGGCAATGCCCAGGTCCTGAACCCAGGTGAAATCGGCAGCCGTCGCCGCGTGCATGTCGGCACGGTCGAACGCGGCGGCGAATTCGATACGCGGCAGACCGGCCTGCTCAGCCAGTTCCACCAGCACGCTGGCGCGGGTGACATCGCGACCTTCGGCGTAAAACGCGTTTTGAATCAGCCCGACGAGTTTCCATGCACAATCCGGCGCCAGATGACGTGCGGTCACCAGCGCGCGGCAGGCAGGTTCAGTGTCGTAGACGAAACCGTCGGGCAACGCGCCTTCACGCTTGAACGGCTGGCCGGTGGCTTCGGTGACCGCCTGCCAGTGTTCAAGAATGTAGCGGCGGGTGGTCGGTTCCAGCGCGGCGCCACTGCCGGTTCGCAGGCCGCCTACTACCAGATGCACGTCCACGCCCGCGGCCGCCGCCTGCTCTACCAATGCGCTTGCAACCGGAGCGAAGCCCCAGCACCAGGAACACATCGGGTCCATCACATAGAGCAGGCGTGCAGACATGATTCAGGCCTCGGTAGATGATGCTTGCTTGTAGTTGTAGCCGATCGGATGAGGCATGTTGCGGGCCTTGGCCAGTTCGATCTGCTTTTGCCGATCGATGGCGCTGCGACGGGTTTTCTCGCTCAGCGTGTCCCAGCAATGCGGGCAGCTGATACCGGCCACGTAGTGCTCGGAGGTGCGATCTTCAACGCTGACCGGCGTGCGGCAGGCATGACATTGATCGTAGTCGCCCTCGCTCAGGTCATGGCGAACCGTCACGCGGTTATCGAACACGAAGCAGTCGCCCTGCCATTTGGTTTCTTCCTGCGGCACCTCTTCGAGGTACTTCAGGATGCCGCCCTTGAGGTGATAGACCTCACCGTAACCTTCGCTGAGCATGTAGCTGGAAGCTTTCTCGCAGCGAATGCCGCCGGTGCAGAACATCGCGACCTTCTTGTGCACGGCCGGGTCGAAGTTCGCTTTGATGTAGTCGGGAAATTCGCGAAAACTGGTGGTTTTCGGGTCGATAGCGCCTTCGAAGGTGCCGATCGAGACTTCGTAGTCGTTGCGGGTATCGATCAACAGCACTTCCGGATCGCTGATCAGCGCATTCCAGTCCTGCGGATCAACGTAGGTGCCGACCTTCTTGTTCGGGTCCACGCCTTCGACGCCGAGGGTGACGATTTCTTTCTTGAGTTTGACTTTGGTGCGGTAGAACGGCTGTTCGTCGCAGTACGACTCTTTATGGTCGATGTCGTCCATGCGCGGGTCGTTCTTGAGCCAGGCCATCAGCCCGTCAATGCCTTCGCGGCTGCCGGACACGGTGCCGTTGATGCCTTCTTCGGCGATCAGCAGCGTGCCTTTGATGCCGTTGTCGACCATTGCTTGCAGCAGTGGCTCGCGCAGGGCGACGTAATCTTCCAGGGTGACGAACTTATACAGTGCCGCCACGACAATCTGTTGTGTCATGGGTAAATCTCCAGGTGGCTACCCTCGTAAGGGGTGAACCGGATGCGAAAAAAAACGCGCCGGGTGAGCGGCGCGTTTTGCAGTCTAACAAAAATATCCCTCTCTGTAGGAGCACAGCTTGCTGGCGATGGCGTATTCAAGATCGCCATCGCCGGCAAGCCGTGCTCCTACAGGTGGTGGTCTCAGTGCTTGCTGCCGCCAGCACAGGTTGGCGAGGCCGGAGCCGCGTCGATCTGTGCCCATTCCTCTGGCGTGTAGGTATGCAGCGCCAACGCATGGAACTCGCCCATCAGCTCGCCGAGCGTGCCGTAGACTTTCTGGTGGCGCTTGACCCGGTTCAGGCCTTCGAACTGCTCACTGACCACCACAGCCTTGAAATGGGTTTGCAACCCGCGGCTGTGCATGTGGCTTTCATCCAGCACCTGCAGATGCTGGGGCTGAAGCAGGCCAAGCGTCGATTCGATGCGTTGTTGCATGGTCATACCGAACTCCGCTTAAGGCTTTTTCTTGGCTGGTGCGGCGGCGCCTTTCGGCTCCAGCTCGGCAGTCATGTCAGCCAACAGTTTGTTGACCACAGGCACCGCGCTTTCCAGCTTGGCCTGGGTCATCTGGGCCGATTGCTGGGTCAGCTGCGGCATTTTTTCCAGGACTTTCTTGCCCAGTGGAGACTGGTAGAACGCAACCAGGTCCTTGAGCTCGGATTCGGTGAAGTTGGTGGTGTAGAGCTTGACCATGTCCGGTTTCAGCTTGTTCCAGCCGATGGCCTGGTCCAGCGCGGCGTTAGCCTTGGCCTGGTAGGTTTCCAGTACGGCTTTTTTCGATTCCGGGGCTTTGGTTTGCTGGAAGCGCTGGGCAAACATCTGCTGAACCTGCATGTACACCGGAGTGCCCAATTTGTCAGCATGCGCCAGGGTCAGGAAAGCCTCGGCACTGGCGTTGTGGCTGGCGGTATCGGCAAAAACCTGGCCGCTGGCACAAACCAATGCAACCGCGGTACAGATGGCACGAAGACGAGTCATCGAGTTTCCTTTTCTAGCAGGCGAGGTAAAACCCCAAGGACGTCCATTCTGCGCCTAAAAAAGTGTGTCACTCAACCCCAAGCCTTGTCGCGCCTGATTTAGAGGGGTTCAATGGTCAGAATCGAGACTGATGGAACCCCGGCCGTCGATCACGGCCTAAACTGCGCAATCACCTACAGGAGTGTGACCGATGAGCCGTATCGAAACCGACAGCCTTGGCCAGGTTGAAGTCCCGGATGAAGCCTACTGGGGCGCTCAGACGCAACGCTCGCTGGTCAACTTTGCCATTGGCAACGAACGCATGCCGCTGGCGGTGCTGCATGGCCTGGCGCTGATCAAGAAAGCCGCGGCCCGGGTCAACGACCGCAACGGCGATCTGCCTGCCGACATCGCCCGTCTGATCGAGCAAGCCGCCGACGAAGTGCTCGAAGGCCAGCATGACGATCAGTTCCCGCTGGTGGTCTGGCAGACCGGCAGTGGTACCCAGAGCAATATGAACGTCAACGAAGTGATCGCCGGCCGCGCCAACGAACTGGCCGGCAACCCGCGTGGCGGCAAGTCGCCGGTGCATCCCAACGATCACGTCAATCGCTCCCAGAGCTCCAATGACTGCTTCCCCACCGCCATGCACATCGCCGCTGTACAGGCCGTGCAGCAGCATTTGCTGCCGGCGATCAGCGAGTTGTCGGGCGGTCTGGCCGAGCTGTCGGCGCGCCACATGAAACTGGTCAAGACCGGCCGCACGCACATGATGGACGCTACGCCGATCACCTTCGGCCAGGAAATCTCGGCGTTCATCGCGCAACTCGATTACGCCGAACGGGCAATCCGCAGCGCTCTGCCGGCGGTGTGTGAACTGGCCCAGGGCGGTACGGCGGTCGGCACCGGGTTGAATTCGCCGCATGGTTTTGGCGAAGCGATCGCCGCCGAACTGGCAGCCCTCTCCGGCCTGCCGTTCATCACCGCACCGAACAAATTCGCCGCCCTGGCCGGTCACGAGCCGCTGACCACGCTGTCCGGCGCGCTGAAAACCCTCGCCGTGACGCTGATGAAAATCGCCAATGACTTGCGCCTGCTGGGCTCCGGGCCTCGCGCCGGTTTCGCCGAAGTGAAACTGCCGGCCAACGAACCCGGCAGTTCGATCATGCCCGGCAAGGTCAACCCGACCCAGTGCGAAGCGCTGTCGATGCTGGCGTGCCAGGTTTTGGGCAACGACGTCGCCATCGGTTTCGCCGCCAGCCAGGGGCATTTGCAGTTGAACGTGTTCAAACCGGTGATCATCCACAACCTGCTGCAATCGATCCGCCTGTTGGCCGATGGCTGCAGCAACTTCCAGCAGCATTGCATCGCCGGGCTGGAGCCGGACGCCGGGAAAATGGCTGAGCATCTGGAGCAAGGTTTGATGCTGGTGACGGCGTTGAACCCGCACATTGGTTATGACAAATCGGCGGAGATTGCCAAGAAGGCTTACAGCGAAGGGCTGACCTTGCGCGAGGCTGCACTTCAGTTGGGGTATCTGACTGATGAAGAGTTTGATGCGTGGGTGCGGCCGGAGAATATGCTGGAGGCTGGGGCCAAGGGCTAAAGTCTTCGGTGCCTGATAGTCAGTCATCGCGGGCAAGCCTTGCTCCTACAGGTTTTGCGTCGTGCATATATTCCGTGAACGACACCATCCCTGTAGGAGCAAGGCTTGCCCGCGATGAACGATAACGCGTTCTAGCTGGCCGCCATCCGCAACTTCCGCGCCTTGAGCCCGGCAATCAACGAAGGCCCCAACGCCACCAGCGCCGACCCCAGCACAACCAATATCGCCCCGCCATAACCCAGGCCATTGATGGTCTCGGCATGCACATACTCCGGCCACCACAAAGCCGCCAGGGCAACAGCGCCAAACGTCACCAACGGCGTGATCGCCAATGTCGCACTTACTCGCGACGCTTCCCAATGCGCCAGCGCCTCGGCAAACGCACCGTAGGCAATCAGGGTGTTCATGCAGCACGCCAGCAGCAGCCAGCCTTGCAACGGGTTCAACTGCAGTGCTTCCAGCGGATGCACCCACGGCGTCAGCAACAGCCCGCAGAACAGGTAGATCACCATCATCACCTGCAACGAATTCCATACCGTCAGCAGCTGTTTTTGCCCGAGCGCATAGAAAGTCCAGACCGTGGACGCCAACAACACCAGCAACACGCCGGCGGTGTAATCGCTCAATGACGTCAGCAACTCAGCCAGGCGCTGATTGAAAAACAGGACGAAACCGATCAGTAGTACCAGCAGCCCAATCCCCTGCCCCAGGCTGAAACGCTCCTTGAACACAAACACGCTGGCGATTAACAGCATGATCGGTCCCATCTGCACCACCAGTTGCGCGGTGCCGGGGCTGAGCAGGTTAAGGCCCATCAGATACAGCACATAGTTGCCCACCAGCCCGAGCACCGCCATCAACACCAGCCAGCCGCCG
The DNA here is from genome assembly GCF_036884845.1 of Pseudomonas sp. MAG733B. Taxonomy (NCBI): domain Bacteria; kingdom Pseudomonadati; phylum Pseudomonadota; class Gammaproteobacteria; order Pseudomonadales; family Pseudomonadaceae; genus Pseudomonas; species Pseudomonas sp. MAG733B. Next base: position 2,225,126 of record NZ_CP145732.1, on the reverse strand, counting down.
CGCGGGCCCAGCACTTTGCGGCTCGGCAGGCGTTTGGTCGCCGCCAGATAAAGGAACAGGCAACCACCGGACACCATCAGGCGAAACCAGGTCACCGTGACCGGGTCCATCACCGTCAACACCTGTTTGAGCTTGATCGGCAGGATTCCCCACAGCAGCGCGGTCAGCAAGGCCAGGAAAAGTCCGTAAACCCAGCGACCCGATGAAATGTGCATGCAAACCCCGCAACCCGATGACTTGAGCCGCCATTCTAGGCGCACCGGCGTGAAGCACACAGGGACAGTTGGCGTCTGGCCGCGAATGAAACTGTGCAGGTCGCAACGTGAAATTGGCGTCGTGCCGTCGATCGGGTCGCCAGGCGCGGCAAGTGCTTGTTGCCTAACCTGATTGGATCCATCAACAGCAATTCCCCTCAGGAGATCGCCATGTACGGCATGCGCGCCCAGGACAACGCCCCCGCCCTGCATTTTCGCAGTGACCGGTTATCTCGGGTGAATGGGGAGTTGTATTTCAGCACCCGGGAAAACACCCTGGAAGGGCCGTTTGCGAATGCAGAGGCGGCTGCGCGGGAGGTTCAGGTTTACATTGAGCGGATGCAGAACTTGGTGGTGAATCAGTAAAATTGCGGCGCCTTCATCGCTAGCAGGCTAGCTCCCACACTGGATCTGTGTCGCCCATCAGATGCCTGTGGGAGCACAGCTAGCTCCCACAGGGGATTTGTGGCGTTCACAAGACCCTTGTGGGAGCTAGCCTGCTAGCGATAGCTATTGAACAGTCACTACAAAACCCGAAGCAGTTATCGCACCGCCTCAAACAACCCGGTCGCTCCCATCCCGCCACCCACGCACATGGTCACGATGCCGTAGCGCAGATTACGCCGCTGCAACTCACGCACAATGTGCCCGACCTGACGCGAACCGGTCATGCCGAACGGATGGCCAATGGAGATCGAGCCGCCATTGACGTTGTACTTGTCGTTGTCGATTTCCAGTCGATTGCGCGCGTACAGGCACTGCGAGGCGAACGCTTCGTTGAGTTCCCACAAATCGATATCGGCAATCTGCAAACCTTTGGCCTTGAGCAGTTTCGGCACCGAGAACACCGGACCGATGCCCATTTCATCCGGCTCGCAGCCCGCCATGGTGAAACCGCGGAAGAACGCTTTCGGCTTCAGGCCCAGTGCCAGGGCTTTTTCCAGGCTCATCACCAATGTCATGGAAGCGCCGTCAGACAGTTGCGACGAGTTGCCCGCCGTCACCGAACCATCCTCGGCAAATACCGGGTTCAGGCCGGCCAGGCTTTGCAGCGTGGTATCGGGACGGTTGCAGTCATCGCGATCGACGACGCCGTCTAGAATCTGCACCTGACCGGTGGCTTTGTCCTCAACGCGGTACTTCACCGCCATCGGCACGATTTCATCATCGAACAAACCGGCGCCCTGAGCCTGAGCGGTGCGCTGCTGACTTTGCAGAGCGTACAGATCCTGTTCCTCGCGGCTGACGTTGTAACGGCGAGCGACGATTTCGGCGGTCTGACCCATCGGGAAATAGATGCCCGGCACCTGTTCCTTGAGCAGCGGGTTGATCAGGTTATCGGTGTTGACGCTTTTCATGGTCAGGCTGATCGACTCGACGCCACCGGCGACGATGATATCGCTGCAACCCGAAGCGATCTGGTTGGCGGCAATGGCGATGGCCTGCAAACCCGACGAGCAGAATCGGTTGAGGGTCATGCCAGCGGTGCCGATGCCCAGACGCGACAGCACCGCGACGTTGCGACCGATGTTGTAGCCCTGGGCGCCTTCATTGGAGCCGGCGCCGACGATGCAATCCTCGACACTGGCCGGGTCGATGCCGGTACGCGCCAGCAAGGCGTTGACGCAATGCGCGGCCATGTCGTCCGGACGGGTCTGGTTGAACTTGCCGCGAAAGGATTTGGCCAGGCCGGTCCGCACGCTGTCGACGATCACCACTTCACGCATGGCATACCTCATTGTTGTTGTCGGTTGAGAGTGGACCGAGCATAAGCCCACCCAATTACCGACCGCGACAATCATTCACCCCGCGTATGCGCAACCATCGCATCAGTGTTTGCCTTTGCTTTCCTTCTTCGCATGTTTGTCGGACTTTTCGAATGCTTCTTCCAACGCTTGGTTAATGGTGCGCAACACCTTGACCCGTGCCCAGCGCTTGTCGTTGGCTTCGATCAGTGTCCACGGCGAGATTTCAGTGCTGGTGCGATCGACCATATCGCCGACGGCTGCACGATAGTCGTCCCACTTTTCGCGATTGCGCCAATCGTCTTCGGTGATCTTGAAACGCTTGAAGGGAATTTCTTCACGTTCCTGGAAGCGTTCCAGTTGCGTTTGTTTGTCGATGGCCAGCCAAAACTTGACCACCACCACTCCGGCATCGCTGACCTGCTCTTCGAAATCGTTGATCTCACTGTAGGCGCGCAACCAGTCCGCCGGGCTGCAAAAACCTTCGATGCGTTCCACCAAGACGCGGCCATACCAGGAACGATCGAAAACGGTAAATTTGCCCCGCGCTGGCAGGTGTCGCCAGAAGCGCCATAGATACGGCTGCGCCCGTTCTTCTTCGGTGGGTGCGGCAATCGGCACGATGTTGTATTGACGCGGGTCGAGCGCCGCCGCCACACGCCGGATCGCCCCGCCCTTACCCGCCGCGTCATTGCCTTCGAATACCGCCACCAGCGCGTGTCGGCGCATGCGTTTGTCACGCATCAGCCCGGACAGCCGCGCCTGTTCGGTCACCAACTGTTCTTCATAATCGGCTTTGTCCAGATGCAGGGTCAGGTCCAGGCTGTCGAGCAGGTTTACCTGATCGACGCTGGGAAACACGGGGGCGGCGCTGACTTTCTCCGGATGGATCTTCGGCCGCTTCAATGCACCGTGCAGGCTGTCGAGCAAAATCTTGCCCACCACCAGGCTGCGATAGCGCGCGTCCATCCCGGCGATCACATGCCACGGCGCATAGTCACGGCTGGTGCGACGCAGGACACGCTCACCGAATTTCACGAACCGGTCGTAAGTCTCCGATTGCTGCCAGTCCAGCGGGCTGATGCGCCAGCTGTGCAATGGATCGTCGGCCAACGCCTTGAGGCGCGCCTTCATCTGTTTCTTGGAGAGGTGGAACCAGAATTTGACGATCAGTGCGCCTTCATCGCAGAGCATCTTTTCCAGGCGCTCGGCCGCGTTGATCGCTTGGTCGAGACGCGGGTCCTTGAACTCGCCATGCACCCGGCCCTGCAACATCTGGCTGTACCAGTTACCGAAGAAAATCCCCATGCGCCCCTTGGCCGGCAACATCCGCCAGTAACGCCACGCGGGAGGCCGCGCCAGTTCTTCATCGGTTTGCTGATCGAACGTGCGGACCTCGATCAAGCGCGGGTCCATCCATTCGTTGAGCAATTTGACCGTCTCGCCCTTGCCGGCGCCTTCGATGCCGTTGATCAAAATGATCACCGGAAACCGGCGTTGCTGCTGAAGCTCGAATTGCGCTTCGAGCAAGGCTTCGCGCAGCGCGGGCACCTCGGCGTCGTAGGTTTCTTTGTCGATGGCGTGATCGATTTCGGCGGATTCGAACATGGACGGCTCCCTTCCAGATGTGAGCAAGACTAGCGGATTGGACAAAAGGCCGGGAGGGAAATCCCTGCGGATGTAACTCCCTTTTTTGTAGGAGCATGGCTTGCCCGCGATAGCAGCCTTGAGATCGCCATCGCGGGCAAGCCTTGCTCCTACAATGGCGGTTCAGCGCAAACGCTCCATTGATCACGATCAGCTAGAATGGCCGTCTTGCCGTTACCGAGCCTGCCATGAAACCTGTATTGCCCCACGCCCAGCTCGATTGGGATGACCAAGGTCGTCCGTATTCGCGCGTGTTCGACGATGTGTATTTCTCCGATAAGTCGGGGCTGGACGAAACCCGCTACGTGTTCATCGAGCAGAACCGTTTGGCGGAGCGTTTTGCTGCGTTGCCGCAAGGGGGTCGACTGGTCATCGGCGAGACCGGTTTCGGTACGGGGCTGAATTTTCTGTGCGCCTGGCAGGTGTTCGAACAACACGCGGCGGCGGGTGCGCGAATGCATTTTGTCAGTGTCGAAAAATACCCGTTGAGCCCCGCCGACCTGCAACGCGCGCTGGCGCTGTGGCCGGAACTCAAGGTGTTTGCCGATCAATTGCTGGCGCAGTACGTAGCGATCCATCAAGGTTTCCAGCGCCTGACGCTGGCCAACGGTCGGGTCACCCTGACCTTGATGATCGGCGATGCGCTGGAGCAATTGCCGCAACTCGACGCGCAGATCGACGCCTGGTTTCTCGACGGCTTTGCCCCGGCGAAAAACCCTGACATGTGGACCGCCGAACTGTTCGTCGAACTGGCACGGCTGGCCGCCCCCGGCTCGACCATCAGCACCTTCACCAGCACCGGTTGGGTAAGGCGCCTGCTGAATGCCGCAGGGTTCAAGATGAAACGCACCCCGGGCATCGGCCATAAGTGGGAGATCCTGCGCGGTGAATTCCTCGGTTGGCCGCAAGAGGTTCTCGCGCCCACGCCAGCCAAACCGTGGTTCGCCCGCCCTGCACCGCTGACCGGTGAGCGCCGGGCACTGGTGATCGGCGCCGGGCTTGCCGGTTGTGCCAGTGCGGCCAGCCTCGCGGCGCGGGGTTGGCAAGTGACGCTGCTGGAGCGCCACGCCGACATTGCCCAGGAAGCCTCCGGCAATCCTCAAGGCGTGCTTTACCTGAAGTTATCGGCCCACGGCACGGCGCTGTCGCAAATGATCGTCGCCGGATTCGGCTACACCCGACGCCAGCTCGAACACCTGCAACGCGGCACCGATTGGGACGATTGCGGTGTGCTGCAACTGGCGTTCAACGCCAAGGAAGCCGAACGCCAGCAGCAATTGGCCGACGCGTTTCCCGAAGATCTGCTGCAACTGTTGGATCAGCCCCAAGCACAGAATCTGGCGGGCATCGGGTTGGACCACGGCGGGCTGTACTATCCCGAGGGTGGTTGGGTTCATCCGCCGGCGCTGTGCCAATGGCAAGCAGCGCATCCGCACATTCAAATGCTCACGCACCACGATGTGGTGGAGTTGCGCAAAGTCGATGGCCAGTGGCAAGCCTGGGACGGCGAACGGCTGCTTGCCAGCGCACCCGTGGTGGTATTGGCCGGCGCCGCCGAAATCCAGCGTTTTGGCGAAACCGCCGATCTGCCACTCAAGCGCATTCGCGGGCAAATCACCCGTCTGCAGCAAACCCCACAGAGCCAGGCGTTGAGCACGGTGGTCTGCGCCGAAGGCTATGTCGCTCCGGCACGGTTGGGCGAACACACCTTGGGCGCCAGTTTCGACTTCAAGAGCGATGACTTGACTCCGACCACTGCCGAACACCTGGGCAATCTGGCCATGCTCGAAGAGATTTCCCACGATCTGGTCATCCGTCTTCAAGTCGACAATCTGGAGCCGGAAAGCCTTCAAGGCCGCGCCGCGTTTCGCTGCACCAGCCCCGACTATCTGCCCATCGTCGGCCCCGTGGCAGACAGTCAGCTCTTCGCCCAAAGCTATGCGGCGTTGAGCAAGGATGCACGGCAAGTGCCCGACATCGAATGCCCATGGCTCGACGGTTTGTACGTCAACAGCGGCCACGGCTCGCGGGGGTTGATCACCGCACCGCTGTCCGGTGAATTACTCGCTGCCTGGCTCGATAACGAGCCCTTGCCGTTGCCCAGAAGCGTGGCCGAAGCCTGTCATCCGAATCGCTTTGCACTGCGTCGGCTGATTCGCCGAACCAACGCATAAAACGCCTTCCAACCGGTTCAGATTCCGCGACTTATAACTTATCGGTCTAAAACTCCGGGGATTCAGCCGGGTCAGTTTCTGAGTACCCGCCGTTTTGGCGCGGTATCGATTGACCCTCCCCAACGGAAAAACCGGTAAGGAATTTATGTGCGGATTAGCTGGCGAGTTACGTTTTGACAATCAACCTGCAGACCTCGCGGCGGTTGAACGAATCACCCATCACCTGGCCCCTCGCGGCCCCGACGCCTGGGGTTTTCATAGCCAGGGACCGATTGCCCTGGGCCATCGACGCCTGAAAATCATGGACCTGTCGAACGGCTCGGCGCAGCCGATGATTGATCATCAGCTGGGGCTGTCCCTGGCCTTCAACGGCGCGATCTACAACTACCCTGAGCTGCGCGCAGAACTTGAAGACCTGGGTTACGCCTTCTATTCCGGTGGCGACACCGAGGTCCTGCTCAAGGGTTTTCATGCCTGGGGCGAAGCACTGTTGCCGAAACTCAACGGCATGTTCGCCTTTGCCATTTGGCAGCGCGATACCCAACGCCTGTTCATTGCCCGCGACCGTCTCGGCGTAAAGCCGTTGTACCTGTCGCGCACCGGCCAACGTCTGCGCTTCGCTTCGTCCCTGCCAGCGTTGCTCAAGGGCGGCGACATCAACCCGATCCTCGATCCGGTGGCGCTCAACCATTACCTGAACTTTCATGCCGTGGTCCCGGCGCCGCGCACCCTGCTGGCGGGCATTGAAAAACTGCCGCCGGCCACCTGGATGCGCATCGACGCAGATGGCACCACCGAGCAAAAAACCTGGTGGACCCTGCCCTACGGCCCACACGCCGATGAGCAGAATCTGACACTCGAAGACTGGCGCGACCGCGTGCTCGATAGCACCCGCGATGCCGTCGCGATCCGTCAACGTGCAGCGGTCGATGTCGGCGTACTGCTTTCGGGCGGTGTCGATTCGAGCATGCTGGTGGGGCTATTGCGAGAAGTCGGCGTGGAAAACCTGTCGACTTTCTCTATCGGTTTCCAGGATGCCGGTGGCGAGCGCGGTGACGAGTTTCAGTATTCGGATCTGATCGCCAAACACTACGGCACCCAACATCACCAATTGCGCATCGACGAAAAAGAGATCATCGAACAACTGCCTGCCGCGTTTCGCGCCATGAGCGAGCCGATGGTCAGCCACGACTGCATCGCTTTCTATCTGCTATCCCGGGAAGTGGCCAAGCATTGCAAAGTGGTGCAGAGCGGCCAGGGCGCCGACGAGTTGTTTGCCGGTTATCACTGGTACCCACAGGTCGACGGTGCCAGCGATCCCTACGCGGCTTATCGCGAAGCGTTTTTCGACCGTAGCTACGACGACTACGCCGCCACCGTGCAGCCGAAATGGTTGACGGCGAATGACGCCGCCGGTGACTTCGTGAAGGAACATTTCGCACAGCCTGGCGCCGATGCCGCTGTGGACAAAGCCCTGCGCCTGGACAGCACGGTGATGCTGGTGGATGACCCGGTCAAACGCGTCGACAACATGACCATGGCCTGGGGCCTGGAGGCGCGCACGCCGTTTCTCGACTATCGCCTGGTGGAATTGTCGGCGCGGGTGCCTGGCAAGTTCAAACTGCCGGACGGTGGCAAACAGGTGCTCAAGGAAGCTGCGCGGCTGGTGATCCCGAGTGAAGTAATCGACCGCAAGAAAGGCTACTTCCCGGTGCCGGGTCTGAAGCATTTGCAGGGCGACACGCTGGACTGGGTGCGCGAGTTGCTGCTCGATCCGAGCCAGGATCGCGGCCTGTTCAACCCCGCCATGCTCGACCGTTTATTGACTGACCCGCAAGGTCAACTGACGCCGTTGCGCGGCTCCAAGCTGTGGCAATTGGCGGCCCTGAACCTGTGGCTCAGCGAACAAGGAATCTGATCGATGAAACCTCACGCCACGGCTTTCAGCCAACGCTTGTTGCGCGGTCAGGCGCCCTCCTACGAACGCTTGCAGGCGCGCCTGGCCGAAGACGGCAGCGCCCTGGGCGGCGAGCCGATTGCGCTGCATTGCGGTTGGGGCCGGTTGCTGATCGGCCACACCTTTGCTGACCCGGCCAGCCTTGCCCGCGAGTTGCTCAACGAGCAGCCCGGCGAACGCGACATCGCGTTGTACGTCGCCGCGCCTCAGCAAGTGCTGGGGCTGGAGCCGACCCAGTTGTTTCTTGATCCGTCCGACACGTTGCGCCTGTGGTTCAGCGATTACCGCCAGGCAACCCGGGTGTTTCGCGGGTTCCGTATCCGTCGCGCCCAGAGTGAAGCCGATTGGTGTGCGATCAATCAGCTGTATCAGGCGCGCGGCATGCTGCCGATCGATGCCACGTTGCTGACCCCGCGACACCTCGGCGGCCCGGTGTACTGGCTGGCCGAAGACGAGGACAGCGGCGCGGTGATCGGCAGTGTCATGGGCCTCAATCATCACAAGGCATTCAATGATCCGGAAAACGGCAGCAGCCTGTGGTGCCTCGCGGTCGATCCGCATTGTTCGCGGCCCGGCGTCGGCGAAGTGCTGGTGCGGCATTTGATCGAGCACTTCATGAGCCGCGGGTTGAGTTACCTCGACCTGTCGGTGCTGCACGACAACCGTCAGGCGAAAAACCTCTACGCCAAGCTCGGCTTTCGCAACCTGTCGACGTTTGCCATCAAGCGCAAGAACGGCATCAATCAGCCGTTGTTTCTCGGCCCGGGTCCCGAAGCCGAGTTCAATCCATACGCGCGGATCATTGTCGAAGAAGCGCACCGACGGGGCATCGATGTGCACGTCGATAACGCTGAGGCCGGGATGTTCACGCTTAGCCATGGAGGACGCCGGGTGCGCTGCCGCGAGTCCCTCAGTGATCTGACCAGCGCAATCAGCATGACGTTGTGCCAGGACAAAAGCCTGACCCATAAAGTGCTGAAAGCCGCTGGCCTGAATCTTCCGGCACAGCAACTGGCGGGGAATGCCGACGACAATCTGGCGTTCCTCGACGAGCATCAACGGGTGGTGGTCAAACCGCTGGACGGTGAACAAGGCCAGGGCGTGGCGGTTGATTTGCAGACCATCGAAGACGTCCAGCAAGCCATCGAAGCCGCCCGCCGCTTCGACAGTCGCGTGTTGCTGGAGAGCTTCCATGAAGGCCTCGATTTGCGAATCCTGGTAATCGGCTTTGAAGTGGTGGCCGCGGCCATTCGCAAACCGGCTGAAGTGGTGGGCGATGGTCAGCATTCCGTCGGCGCGCTGATCGAAGCCCAGAGTCGTCGCCGCCAGGCTGCCACCGATGGTGAAAGCAAAATCCCGCTTGATCATGAAACCCAGCGCACCTTGCATGCCGCCGGTTACGACTACAGCAGCATTTTGCCGGCGGGTGAGCATCTGTTCGTTCGGCGTACGGCGAATCTGCATACCGGCGGAATTCTCGAGGACGTCACCGCAATCCTGCATCCGACTCTGGTGGATGCCGCAGTGCGGGCGGCGCGGGCACTGGACATTCCGGTGGTCGGCCTCGACCTCATGGTGACCGCCGCCGATCAACCGGAGTACGTGTTTATCGAAGCCAATGAGCGCGCCGGACTGGCCAACCATGAGCCGCAACCGACGGCCGAGCGCTTTGTGGATTTGTTGTTTCCGCATAGTCAGCCGGTGGTTTGACCTATCAGGAGTTTCCATGACCATCAAATACCCAGAACCGGATCTGACCTACCTGCAAAAAGTCCTGCTGGAAATGCTCGCCATTCCCAGTCCCACCGGGTTCACCGACACTATCGTGCGTTACGTTGCCGAACGTCTTGAAGAACTCGGCATTCCCTTTGAAATGACCCGTCGCGGCACCATTCGCGCCACGCTCAAGGGCAAGAAAAACAGCCCCGACCGCGCCGTTTCCGCCCACCTGGACACCATTGGTGCGGCCGTGCGCGCCGTGAAAGACAACGGTCGCCTGACACTGGCCCCGGTGGGTTGCTGGTCCAGCCGTTTTGCCGAGGGCAGCCGGGTGAGTCTGTTCACCGACAACGGCGTGATCCGCGGCAGCGTGTTGCCGCTGATGGCTTCCGGGCATGCGTTCAACACCGCCGTGGATGAAATGCCGATCAGTTGGGACCACATCGAATTGCGCCTGGACGCCTATTGCGCGACCCGCGCCGATTGCGACTCGCTGGGCGTCAGCGTCGGTGATTTCGTCGCCTTCGATCCGTTGCCCGAGTTCACCGAAAGCGGTCACATCAGCGCCCGTCATCTCGATGACAAGGCCGGTGTCGCCGCGCTGTTGGCGGCATTGAAAGCCATTGTCGACAGCGGCGAAGAATTGCTGATCGACTGTCATCCGCTGTTCACCATCACCGAGGAAACCGGCAGCGGCGCGGCGGCGGCGTTGCCGTGGGACGTCAGCGAGTTCGTCGGCATCGACATCGCGCCGGTCGCGCCCGGCCAGCATTCCAGCGAGCATGCCGTGAGCATCGCGATGCAGGATTCCGGCGGGCCTTATGACTACCACTTGTCACGGCATCTGTTGCGCCTGGCCAGTGACAATGAACTGCCGGTACGCCGCGATCTGTTCCGTTACTACTTCAGCGATGCGCACTCGGCGGTGACCGCCGGTCACGATATCCGCACCGCCCTGCTCGCCTTCGGCTGCGACGCCACCCACGGCTACGAGCGCACCCACATCGACAGCCTCGCCGCCCTCAGCCGTCTGCTCGGCGCCTACATCCTCAGCCCGCCCGTGTTCGCCAGCGATGCGCAACCGGCCACGGGTTCGCTCGACCGGTTCAGTCACCAGATCGAGCATGACACCCAGATGGAAAGCGATACGCGGGTGCCGTCGGTGGATAGCCTCGTAGGTCAGCGCAGCGACAATTAGAGGCACACGATTCTGCAGGAGCTGCCGAAGGCTGCGATCTTTTGATTTTCAACGGTGCAGCTGATGCCGAAGATCAAAAGATCGCAGCCTTCGGCAGCTCCTACTGGTGATGTGTTCATAACCGCCGTAGCATCGCGCCACTGATTGAATCGAGGTGCCTATGCTGATTCCCCACGACCAACTTGAAGTCGACACCCTGACCCGCCTGATCGAGGACTTCGTGACCCGCGACGGCACCGACAATGGCGATGACACGCCGCTGGAAACCCGCGTTTTACGCGTACGCCAGGCATTGACCAAGGGCCAGGCCTTGATCGTCTTCGACCCGGAAAGCGAGCAATGCCAGTTGATGCTCAAGCACGATGTGCCCAAGCATTTATTCGACTGACTTTTTCTTTCGGGGCACTTTGCGCTGGATCCGGTCGTAGATCTCGGACCGGTGCACTTTGACGCTCTCCGGCGCCTCGACACCAAAACGCACGCTGTTACCGTTGACGCCAACGACGCGGATGGAAATGGTGTCACCGATGGAAATCAATTCACCTACAACACGACTGAGTACAAGCATGGCCTTGGTCCTACAGGGTTACCGGACCTTGAAGATGCCCGGCGTCGGTCGGGCCTTCAAGGCAGGGACGGTAATCCAGACCGAACTGACAGCCAACGACCAGCCTCCTGACGGAAACGCCCTACAGATCGACTGTATGTAGGAGCGAGCCTTCAGGCTGCGGAAAAACGCGGACCGAACAGAATCACGCTCGCACCGATCACGCACAACGCCACGCCGATCCAGTCCGAGCTCAGCGGACGAATCCGCTCGACCACCGCCAGCCAGCCAATCGACGCGATGATGTAGATACCGCCATAAGCGGCATAGGCGCGCCCGGCGTAGGTGGCTTCGATACGGGTCAGCAATAACGCGAACAAGGTCAGGCTGAGCAGCGCCGGCACCACCCACCAGGCACTTTTGCCCTGGCGCAACCACATCCAGAAAGCAAAACATCCGGCGATTTCGAACAGCGCGGCGAGGAAAAACCATAAGTAGTTGAGCATGCGAAGGTCTCGCGAAAGTGGCCGATGGCGGCCACCCTAACTATGCAGTCGCTCGCGGGCAAGTTCAGCTTGCGGATTGTTTAGCCTTGGCGCGCATCTTGTCGGCCATCAGCGTCATTTCGTTGTAGAGCAGTTGCGGGTTCTTCTGCTTCAACGCCCACGCCATGCGCCCCTGTTCGTGGGGCAGGATCATGAACTCGCCGGCGGCGACCTGCTGGTAGATGTAATCGGCAATGTCGGCCGCGCTGATCGGCGAACTTTCCAGCAACTTGCCGACCTGGGCCTTCATGGCCGGCGTCGGGCCACGGAATGAATCCAGCAGATTGGTCTGGAAGAACGACGGACACACCACGTGCACCCCGACTTCCTGGTGCGCCAGTTCGATCAGCAGACTTTCGGACAATGCCACCACGCCGGCCTTGGCCACGTTGTAGTTGCTCATGGCCGGACCTTGCATCAATGCAGCCATCGACGCGATGTTGATGATCTTGCCTTTGCTCTTTTCCAGGAGTGGCAGGAACGCTTTGCAGCCCTTGACCACGCCCATCAAATTGATCGCGATCTGCCAGTCCCAGTCCTCCAGAGACAGTTCACTGAAGAATCCGCCCGAGGCCACGCCCGCGTTGTTGACGATGACATCGATGCCGCCGAGCTTCACTTCGCAAGCCTGGGCAAACGCAGTCAATTGACTGTAATCGCGCACGTCGCAACGCTGGATGAAACCGTCGCCGCCCGCTTCGCGCACCAGTTTCAGGGTTTCCTGCAGACCGGGCTCACTGACGTCCGACAAGGCCAGTTGCCAGCCTTCACGCGCCCAGCGCAGCGCGATTTCGCGACCCAGTCCCGAGCCTGCGCCAGTGATCATCATGCGATTTTGCATAGCAAACAGCCTTGTTGTTCCGGGGAAGATGCGTCGAGTGTAGCGAAGGATATTGCCCGACCCACGCTCCATCAGATTGCTGAATGGCCCGAGCAAACCGCCGGAACGGCTGAATCAACTAATGAAATAAGTAATCGAATGGGCGCGGGTTCGAAAAACATCAAAAAAACTTGGAATTTTCTTTCACTCGCGACGGTCGGAAATTTTAAGCAGCTCGAATTAATGACATTCCCGCTGACTGATAACGGCTAAGTCATTCCTGAACTCTTACAGCAAGGAAACAGACATGGGCACAATTCTTCTGATCATTTTGATCCTGTTACTGATCGGTGGTCTGCCGGTCTTCCCGCACTCCAGAAGTTGGGGTTATGGCCCGTCCGGTATCATCGGCGTGGTGTTGGTGGTGATACTGATTCTGTTGTTACTCGGCAAGATATGACGATTTAACCGGCAAAAAAAAGAGGCCCTTGAAGGGCCTCTTTTTTTATTGCGTCGCTATTTAGTCCGGCGTGCCGTCGACCACACCGGCGGTGTTGTCGAGCAGGCTCTTGGTCGCCGTTTGCAGGAACGCTTCGAGCTTGGTTTTCAGCTCGGCGGTGCGCGGTGCATCCGGCACCACTTCAGCGTGCGGCTTGGCACCCAGTTCATAGCGGTACATCTTCGGCGCCATGTCCTTGTCCCGTGGCAGTACCAGAATCTGGTCCGCCGTCACGATGGCCGTGGTCTGTTCGCTGCCCGACGGTTTGATCACGCCAAAACCGGTATCGCCCTCAGGCAGGTTAAGCAGGTCGCGACCCCAGCACTGATGACGCACTTCGCCACCCAGACGACCCATGATGGTCGGCACGATGTCGATCTGCGTGCCCACGGTGTGGTCAAGCTTGCCGAACTTCTCCTGGATGCCCGGTGCGATCAGCAGCATCGGCACGTTGAAACGACCCAGGTCCATTTCGGTGATCTGACGTTCGTTGCCGAAGCCATGGTCGCCGACGACGACAAACAGGGTTTCCTTGAAGTACGGCTCCTTGCGAGCCTTCTCGAAGAACTGACCCAGTGCCCAGTCCGAGTAACGCATGGCGGTCAAGTGTTCGTTCAGACTGCCGCGATCGGTTACACGCTCGACCGGCAATGGCGTCGGCAAAGCATATGGCGTGTGGTTGGACAGGGTTTGCAGCAAGGCATAGAACGGTTTCTTGTCCTTGCCGTCGCGGGCTTTCAGTTCAACCAGACCACGGTCGAACATGTCCTGGTCGGACACACCCCAGGTCGGGTCGGAGAACACCGGGTTAACGAAGTCGTTACGCCCGATGAAATTGGTCATGCCCTGGTTGCTGAAGAAACCCGACTGGTTGTCCCAGGCGAAATCGCCGTTGTAGACGTACACGTCGTCGTAGTCACGGGCGCTGAGCAACTGTGGCAGGCCGGACAACTTGTGGCTACCTTCCGGCGTCTGCATCAAGTATTCGAAACCCGGCAGGTTCGGGAAGCACGCCATGGTGGCGAACATGCCTTGGTGGGTGTGAGTACCGTTGGAGAAGAAGCGGTCGAACAGCAGGCCTTCCTTCGACAGTTGATCGAGGTATGGCGTGATGTTGCCGGGAGCGCCCAGTGCGCCCACCGAGTGACCCGCCATGCTTTCCATCAGGATCACAACGACGTTCTTGATCGGCAGGGTCTTGTCGGCCGGTGGCGTGTAGTCGCGGCGTACCGCGGCAGTTTCACCATCCACCAGTTTGTCGTCCTTCATCACCAGCATGTCGCGCACAGTCTGCTGCGCCATCGGTTGCGGCAACGTGGCTTTCCAGATGTTGTCGCGATCTTCGGACATCCGGCTCTTCGCCGCCGCCACCAGGGACAGCGTACCGTTGAGACCCAACTGGTTAGCGAAGTTGGAGTCGGTGGTGTAGACGTCACCCCAACGCATCGGCGGACCCTGGCGCAAGGTGCCACGAGCCGCGACCACGCAGATCAGCAGGCAGACCACGAACACCACGGCGCGCGTGTACCAAGGGGCAACCTGCCGGGTGCTGATGCTGCCGCCGCTGAAAGGACCACGAGGACGGGTCGCACGGTCGGCGCCCTTGAACGCCAGGCTGAGAATCCAGGTACCCACGGCCCAGGCCAGCAGATAGCGAACCACCGGGAAACCGTACCAGAGCATGCTCATCACGGTTTTCGGGTCTTCCTTCACATACTGGAAGACCAGGCCGTTCAGGCGCTGGTGGAACTCACGGTAGAAGTCCATCTCCATCAGGCCCAGGAACAACGCAATGCTCGAAGCAATGGTCAGCCAGAGACGAAAGAACCCACGCGCCGCCATGGCCCGGGCACTGAACAGTGCCAGCAGCAACGGAATGCTGAGGTACACCACCAGACGCAGATCGAAACGCAGGCCGTTGGCGAACGCCTCGATAAAGGTCGAGGCCGGTGTATCGAGGATCATTTCGCGGTTGTAGACCAGCAGCGCGAGGCGCAGCGCGGAAAACATCACCATCATGACCAGAGCGCACAGCAGCGTGTAAGCCAGATGCGATTTGACGGTCGGTTGCAGCAAGCGACTCGAAGCTCGCTGCTGACTCAGGGCGTCCGGGATTGCCATGTCGTTTTAGGACCCATTGGAAGTTGAAGTTTCAAAAATACAGCGGCGCCTTGCCCTCTATTGGCCAGTACTCGGCCCTGGGGTTTGCGCGGTGCGCAAATGTTGCACGATCAACCGCGGCATTGCCATTGATTACTGTTCTGTCATGCCGGCGCGGGCGAATTGTCTTGGAGGCTTTGTGAAAATTTTGTGCAACGCATATCTGGAAACACAATAAAGGTTTTGGGTTGGCTGATTTTTTGATGGGGACACCCGCCAAATCAGGTCGGCTGGTGGGCCGCCATCGCCAGCAGGCTGGCTCCCACAGAAGAGCAAAGCCGCGTACTCCTCGGCTCTTCACCACTCAACAGGCCGAGCGTTAGCTCGCCTGGCGCTTTTGATCCACCCGCCCCATCGGAAGGCTGAGTGGAGGCGTTCATCCGGGGGTGGGCGCGTAGCGCCGTGCGGCGAAGCCGCACACATCGAGAGGAGGTCGTCGCGAAGCAGACCGGAGGCGATGCCCCCGGATGAATGCCGGAGCGAAGGAACCCCGAGCCTTAGCGAGGGGCCGTACGTAAGGGGCGAGCGTTTTTTTTGCTTACTTTTTTGAGGCGTTTGTCAAAAAAGTGAGTCGCCGTAAGGGCGAAACCATAAGCAGCCGTTACCGCAGCAACGGATATGTACACAGCCGAACCTATTTCTCAGCCCGAACCTTAAGATTCTTCAAAGTATTAAACGGCGCATCCACCACAAACTTGTTGGCAACCATCGAAGGAATACTGCCACCCGGCTCAGTGTGAACCTGATAAGTCACTTCAATCTGATCGCCCTTGGGAACGAACTTCCAGAAACCATCCACTTTGGTAACCCGCACAAAACCTTTTTCTTCGGGAATGTACTTGGGCACGCCTTCAAGTTTGCGGGTCAGGCTGCCATCGGCGCCTTCAATGGTCGTGACATGTAGCACTGAGTCACGGGGGGTAACCGGCCACGGAGTATTGAATTGGGTGTAAGTCCAGCTCTGGTCACCTTCATGCTTGAGCAACTTCTGGCTCTTGCATTCGTGAATCCAGGTGCAGGCGCCGGCTACGTCTTCCTGCAGCGCGCGCAGCTTGGCCATGGTGGTTTTCATCAGGGTGACACCCTGGTAGGCCTTGTAGTCGGAACCCGGTACTTCACTCAGGGAGACCTTGATGCCGTCTTCGTTCTTGGCGACTTTCCAGTCTTCGGCCTGTGCAACCGAAGTGACCAATACAGCCGTCAAACCACACAGCACAGCGATACGATGCAGCGAACCCATAATGTTATTCCTTATTGTTGAAGTTCCGTTCGTTGACACATTACGCCGCCGTCATTTGCTCCCACCAGCCAATCAGCCTGATAGCCTCTTCACTGCTGCTGCCACACACCTCAACGTCAGCCTCGAATGCCGAGCACACCGCTGGACGCTCCGGCTGACCGAAAATGTTGCACAGGTTTTCGGCGGACAATTGCAGGCAACGTTCCCCGGCGGGCTTGCCGTTAGGCATACCGGGAATGGGCGAACTGATGGATGGGGCAATGCAACAGGCGCCACAGCCTTCACGGCATTTCATGACGACGAGCTCCTCGCGACGGGCGATGTGTTAAAGGACGGGGCACAGAGTAACCGCTAAAACAGTTGTTTTAAATTACCGCACCACGGGTTTTTACCTGCAAACGGCTGTGACCGGGCAGTCTCCGACAAAGCGTCTGCCCAGCGGGTTGTGAATAGCGTCGACTTATCGTTTGAACTCAAACTCCAGCGCCGCGCCTTCGACTTCATGGCGTTCTTCATTGCGTAACTGCAGCTGCATTTCGTTGCTGATCAAACGACCGTTGAGCTGGAACCCGCTGCTTTTGTCACCGAACATCTGCGGCAACACGGGGTCGCGCTTAGGCAACGGCACAGTTCCGACGGGATCAAGCTCCTCAACCATATCCTTGGGCAGGCTCAGATCCAGATTGGCGGAAGGGAGTTGGGTTTTCACCACTTCACTGGCCGGTTTCGACTTGGAGGCAGTCGGCGGGCGCTTTTTCACCGCAGCCGCTTTCTTCTTGACCGGTGCAGTTTTTTTCGCGGGCACCGCTTTTTTCGATGGCGTGCTCGCTGTCGGTTTTTCTTGAGCAGATGCGGCCAGAACGGATACCGGCTGAGCGCTGATGAACAGGCAGATCAACAAACAGGTGGCAGAAAAAATCGATTTCATGGATCCAACGGCGCATATCGCGCAATCGACAGCGGGGCCATATGCTCGCCTGTTGCAGGCGCCAAGACAAGCTCGGGCAGGATTAACCTGCCCGCCACATCAAAAGCCGCCGGCCATCTCCTGGCAAAGCTGGGTAGCCAGCATGCCCAAGGTCATCAATGCCCGATCAGCTTCACGATTCCACGGGATGCCGCAGTTCAACCGGATGCAGTGATTGAATTGCTCGGTGTTACTGAAAATCAGCCCCGGCGCAATGCTGATGCCCTGCTGCAGTGCGCGCACATGCAGTTCCTGGGTATTGACCCTTCCTGGCAAGCTCACCCACAAAATGAAGCCGCCGGTAGGCCGCGTCATTTGCGTGCCTTCGGGGAAATATTGCTGCACCGCCAACTGGAAGGCGCTGAGGTTCTTGCGATATTCCTGGCGGATGAAACGCAAATGCCGATCGTAACCGCCGTTTTCCAGATAGGCGGCAATGCCCATCTGCGTGACGCTGCACGCCGAATGGGTGCTGAAAGTCTGCAAACGCTGGATTTCCTGCTGAAACTTGCCGGCAATCATCCAGCCGATGCGTACGCCCGGCGACAGGGTTTTGGAGAAGCTCGAGCAATAGATCACCCGATCCAGACGGTCATAGGCCTTAAGCGCCTTGGTGCGACCCTGCTCGAACATCAGTTCGCCGTAGATATCGTCCTCGACAACCTGGATGTCGAAGTCCGACGCCAGGCGCAGCAATTGCTTCTGCCGCTCTTCGGGCATGGTGCCGCCCAATGGATTGCTCAGGCGCGTGGTCAGCACCAGCGCCTTGATCGACCACTGGTTGGCCGCCAGTTGCAGGGCTTCGAGGCTCATGCCGGTAGCCGGATCGCTGGGGATTTCGATGACCTTGAGACCCAACAGATCGGCCAGTTGCAGTAGACCGTAGTAGGTCGGCGACTCGGCTGCGATCAGGTCACCCGGCCGGGTCAGCACCCGCAGCGACATCTGCAACGCATCGACGCAACCGTGGGTGATCACCACTTCCGACGGATCGACCACCACGCCGGCATCGCGCATGCGGATCGCCACTTGCCGGCGCAACGGCTCGAAACCGGGGCTGAACATGTAGCTGAAAGCTCGCGGGCTATGGAAACGGGTAACTTTGGCCAATTGCTGATGCAGCGCCCGCACCGGAAGATAGTCGACGCTCGGCACTGCGGCGCCCAATGGGAACACCCCTTCGCGCCGGGATTCGACCAGAACTTGCTGAATGATGCTGCTGCGGGTGACCAGGCCCGGACGCTCGACCCGAGCGATGTCCGGAGTCGGCGCAGTCAGGGCCGGCGTCTGGTGCACGTAGTAGCCCGACTGTGGCCGGGCGCGGATCAGCCCTTGATCCTCAAGATTGGCATACGCCTGCAAAACCGTGGCATGGCTGACGTTGAGCTGCGAACTCATCTTGCGCACCGAAGGCACGCGCTCGCCCGGTTGATAGACACCACGGCGAATGTCTTCGGCCAGTTGCTGAGCAATACGTTGGTAGAGCAAGAGGTTGGTCATGACGCAGCACTCGATTTCACAGGCATTTTATTCTTGTCGGAAACGATACCGGAACAGTTTAGAAGTGTACTGGGACAGTTGCCACAATAGTCGACAGTACAGTGCAGTGTCAGCAAAAACTGTACTGTTTTGCGAGGTATTTGGCAGGCGTAAAAAAACCCGGCGCTGTCCAGGCAGGCCGGGTTTTCCAGTAACGCGACCCTTAGCGGGCGGCGCCGAGCTGGCCTTTTTCGTCGGAGAACACAATTTCCACCCGGCGGTTCTGTGCGCGTCCACGCTCGGAAGCGTTGGCGTCTACCGGGTATTCATCGCCGTAGCCTTCGACCTGAATGCGTTTGTCGTCGATACCCAAGTCCATCAGCACATCCGCCACCGACTGCGCACGGTCACGGGACAACTTGAGGTTTTCCTGTTTGCCGCCCGTACTGTCGGCATAACCTTCGATGCGCACCACACGCTTGGGGTTGAGCTGGAGGAACTGCACGATCTTCAGGACGACGCGGTTGGCCGAGCTTTTCAGCTCCGCTTCACCGGTGTCGAACAGCACATCACCAAGCGTCATCACCAGACCGCGATCAGTCTGGGTGGTGGCCAGTGCCACAATCTGCTCTTCGATCCATTTCCCCTGCTGCTGTACGCTGAGCAGCTTGGATTCACGCAAGGCCAGTTGCAGGCGCTGACGCTCCAGTTCGAGTTTCGCGGCGCGTTCTTCGTTGAGCACCTGATTGGTGTGTTCGCGGGCGATTTCGCTGTAGCGCTGACTCAGGTAAGCGTAATGCGCCACATCCGAACCACTGCCCCAGTAGCTGGACAAGCGATCGGCACGCGCCAGGGATTCACCGGCGCGGATCACGTCCTTGGGGGCGATACGCAGGACGTTGGAATCTTCCTTGACCTTCTGGAAGTCGGTACCGGCCTGTTGCAATGCGGCCTCGCCACGCTGACCGGCACAGCCATAGAGACTCGCGCAGCCCACCAGGAGCAAACCACCGATTACTGTGGACTTGAGGCTCATTGGGCGTCTCCCAATTGCTTGCGCAGGCGGGTGATGCGCGTATTGAGCACGTTCAACTGTTCCTCACTCTTGAGGGTCAGGACTCGGGCTTCAGCCAGACGCGCATCCAGCTCGGCCTGCTCGGCCCGCATCCGCGCGTTCTTGTAGGACTGGTCAGCCATACTGCCCTTGGCCCGGTTGTATTTGTCTTCGGCCAGTTTCATTTCCGGCACTTCATCGGCGGTGGCGCCAACAGCCTTGGCTTGCTCGACGGCCTGAGCGGTCAGGCGCATTTGTTCATTCGGCGCCGGATCGGCTGCACAACCCGCCAGAGCCAGAACGGCCAGGGCAGCGAAAAGAGGTCGAATACTCACAAAAAATCCCTACTGTTTTGGGGCACTGACAGGTTGCTTCTGCTGCGCGTTCCAACGCTCGATATTGCGTTGCAGTACAGCCTCCGTCAGTCCGGACGCGGGCAATTCTGTCATCTTTTTGGCCAGCTGTCCGCGCAACCACGGATCGTTGCAGGCAGAGTTATGGGAAAGCGCCAGAAACAACCCCGGCTTGTCGACCGGTTGCGCACGGGCGACCAAGTCATTGGCCATGCCCAATGTCTGCGCCATTGCCATGCCCGAGTAACGTCCGGCGAGGACAAATTCCACTTCGCCCAGGAGCAATTTCTGAAAGGCCTGGGTGAGATTGGGTGTACGGGTGAGAGACAATTGCTGATCGGCAAATGTGACGAATGCCGAGGTCAATCGAGACTTTTCCGACAAAGCGCCGGGATGGCCGTGCAGGTCCTGCACGTCGTTGTAGACCAGTGGCGAGTCTTTACGGGTCCAGACCAGGTAATCGTTTTCCAGCAGCGGTGGATGAATGTAGTCCAGGGACTCCAGCTCACTGACCGTCAAACTGGCGTCGGCCAGCATGTCCATGCGCCCACTGCGTACCTCGTCCAAGGCCTGGGAGCGTTTACCGGCATAAAGCAGTTCGACCTTCAGCCCTAACTCCCCCGCCACTTGCTGCAACAGATCGGCACTGGCGCCGATCAAGTGCTTGGGATTTTGCGGGTCTTGCCACAGGTACGGAGGCGCATCCGGGCTGCCGGTCACTACCAGGCGTTCGCATTTGCCCGCCGCGATCGATAGCGTCGGCAACAACGCCAACCCCAGCAAGCTCCACGCAAGACGCAGATCCATGGCAATACACTCCACTCAAATCCGGAACAAAAAAAAGCCCGACCAAAAGGTCGGGCTCTTTATAAGTGAAGCAGCCGGATTAGACCAGCTTCTCCAGCTCAGGGATGGCTTCGAACAGGTCCGCCACCAGGCCGTAATCGGCCACCTGGAAGATCGGCGCTTCTTCGTCCTTGTTGATCGCAACGATCACTTTGGAGTCTTTCATGCCGGCCAGGTGCTGGATCGCGCCGGAGATACCGACGGCGATGTACAGCTGTGGAGCAACGATCTTGCCGGTCTGACCGACCTGCATGTCGTTCGGAACAAAACCTGCGTCGACCGCGGCGCGGGAAGCACCGACGGCAGCGCCCAGCTTGTCGGCCAGGGCGTACAGGTGTTTGAAGTTATCGCCGTTCTGCATGCCGCGGCCGCCGGAAACGACGATCTTGGCAGCGGTCAGTTCCGGACGATCGGACTTGGCCAGTTCTTCGCCAACGAAGCTGGAGATACCAGCGTCGTGCGCAGCGCCAACGGCTTCAACGGCAGCCGAACCACCTTCAGCGGCAACCGGGTCGAAACCGGTGGCACGCACGGTGATCACTTTGACCGCAGCGTTCGACTGAACGGTAGCGATAGCGTTACCGGCGTAGATCGGACGCTTGAAAGTGTCAGCGCTTTCTACCGAGATGATCTCGGAGATCTGGTCAACATCCAGTGCAGCGGCAACGCGCGGCAGGATGTTTTTGCCATTGGAAGTAGCGGCAGCCAGGATGTGGCTGTAGCCCTTGCCCAACTCTGCAACCAGAGGAGCGACGTTTTCCGGCAGCTGATGCGCGTAAGCGGCATTGTCAGCGTTCAGGACTTTGCTCACGCCAGCGATTTTCGCAGCGGCTTCAGCCACGGCGCCAGCGCCTTGGCCTGCAACCAGAACGTGGATGTCACCACCGATTTTGGCGGCGGCAGCAACAGTGTTCAGCGTGGCCGGAGCCAGCACTTTGTTGTCGTGTTCAGCAATAACCAAGATAGTCATTTAGATTACCTTCGCTTCGTTTTTCAGTTTCTCGACCAGTTCAGCCACCGACTTGACCTTGATACCCGCGCTGCGTGCAGCAGGCGCTTCGACTTTCACGGTCTTGTTGGTGGAGGCGGTGGAAACGCCCAAAGCGTCCGGAGTCAGCACTTCGAGAGGCTTCTTCTTGGCTTTCATGATGTTTGGCAGAGACGCGTAGCGCGGCTCGTTCAAACGCAGGTCGGTGGTGACGATGGCCGGCAGTTTCAGGGAAACTGTCTGTGCGCCGCCGTCGATTTCGCGGGTTACAGCAACGCTGTCGCCGCTGATTTCGACTTTCGAAGCGAACGTGCCCTGACCGTAGCCGCTCAATGCAGCGAGCATCTGGCCAGTCTGGTTGTTGTCGCTGTCGATGGCTTGTTTGCCAAGGATCACCAGCTGAGGCTGTTCCTTGTCGACAACAGCCTTCAACAGTTTGGCAACGGCCAGGGAAGTCAGATCTTCGGCGGATTCGACGAGGATGGCGCGGTCGGCACCCAGAGCCAGCGCGGTGCGCAGTTGCTCTTGAGCGGTGGACGGGCCGACGGAGACGACGACGATTTCAGTCGCAACACCTTTCTCTTTCAGGCGTACGGCTTCTTCCACGGCGATCTCGCAGAACGGGTTCATCGACATCTTGACGTTGGCAAGATCGACGCCGGAATTGTCCGCCTTGACGCGGACCTTGACGTTGTAATCCACAACGCGTTTGACAGCTACAAGAACCTTCATGGATTCCTCGTTACTCTCCGGTGAAAAGAAAGTCGCCTAGGCGAACCTGGCGGTTGATGCTCATCGGGCGCAAGGGCACCTCCAAAAACGCCGGCAAATGTGTCAAGTGAGCCTCGCTCATGATGTTGATGACCGTTCGTCAGGAGTGACTGACGAGTCATTCAATATCGCGGCGTGTAAACTGCGCGCCAAACCCGCGCGGCGCATCACTTTCTACTGCCATCGCCCTGTCTTTAGAGGTGCTCTTGAAACCAACAGTCAGCCTACGGCGAGCGCAAAACCGCCCGTATCTTGACCGGAACACCTATTCCGGTCAATACGGCAAAATAGCCGTTCATAAGCCGCGTGACTTTGATTTCTCTGGCTTTGAGCCAATTCAAACAAACGTTTGTATTGGACCCTGAGAGTGGTGTAGATATAATGCGCCACCCAAAGAGAAAGGTGGTTGATCGATTGTCCGCTCCCGACGTTGCGCTGGGATTCATGGATGCGACACCTAACCTCCAAAATTAGAAAAAACCTGTTGAGCCTTGAGTAGGAGATAGCCTGTGGAACGCGAATACATGGAATTCGACGTGGTCATCGTCGGTGCCGGCCCCGCTGGCCTGTCCGCCGCCTGCCGATTGAAGCAGAAGGCCGCCGAAGCCGGTAAGGAAATCAGCGTCTGCGTGGTCGAAAAAGGCTCCGAAGTCGGCGCACACATCCTTTCCGGCGCCGTGTTCGAACCACGGGCCCTGAACGAACTGTTCCCGGACTGGAAAGAACTCGGCGCACCGCTGAACACGCCGGTCACGCGCGATGACATCTTCGTGCTGAAGAACGCTGAAAGCGCGCAGAAAATTCCTGACTTCTTTGTGCCCAAGACCATGCACAACGAAGGCAACTACATCATCTCCCTGGGCAATCTGTGCCGCTGGCTGGCGCAGCAGGCCGAAAACCTTGGTGTGGAAATCTACCCGGGCTTCGCCGCTCAGGAAGCGCTGTTCGACGAAAACGGCATCGTTCGCGGGATCATCACCGGTGATCTGGGCGTAGACCGCGAAGGCAATCCGAAGGAAGGCCTTTACACCCCGGGCATGGAACTGCGTGGCAAGTACACGCTGTTCGCCGAAGGTTGCCGTGGCCACATCGGCAAACAACTGATCAAGCGCTTCAACCTCGACAACGATTCCGACGTGCAGCACTACGGCATCGGCCTGAAAGAAATCTGGGAAGTCGACCCGGCCAAGCACCAGCCAGGCCTGGTGGTCCACACCGCCGGTTGGCCGATGGACATCATGGGCACCGAAAACACCGGTGGTTCGTTCCTCTATCACCTGGAAAACAATCAGGTTGTCGTCGGTCTGATCGTCGATCTGTCCTACAGCAACACCTACCTGTCGCCGTTCGACGAGTTCCAGCGCCTGAAACACCACCCGGTGCTCAAACAGTATCTGGAAGGTGGCAAGCGCATCAGCTACGGCGCGCGCGCCATCTGCAAGGGCGGCCTGAACTCGCTGCCGAAAATGGTCTTCAAGGGCGGCGCGCTGATCGGTTGCGACCTCGGCACCCTGAACTTCGCCAAGATCAAAGGCAGCCACACCGCGATGAAGTCGGGCATGCTCGCCGCCGAATCCGTGGCTGACGCACTGTTCGCCGACAAGGATGGTACTGAAGAGCTGACCAGCTACGTCGACGCATTCAAGAACAGCTGGCTGCACGAAGAGCTGTTCGCCAGCCGTAACTTCGGCCCGGCGATCCACAAGTTCGGCGCGATCGTCGGCGGTGGTTTCAACTGGCTGGACCAGAACATCTTCGGCGGCAAACTGCCGTTCACCCTGCACGACACCAAGCCGGATTACGCTTGCCTCAAGCTCGCCGCCGACTGCAAGAAGATCGACTACCCGAAACCGGATGGCAAAATCAGCTTCGACAAACTGAGCTCGGTGTTCATCTCCGGTACCAACCACGAAGAAGAGCAGCCGTGCCACCTGAAGCTGACCGATCCGAGCATCCCGATCAGCAAGAACCTGCCGCTGTACGATGAGCCTGCCCAGCGTTACTGCCCGGCCGGCGTGTACGAAGTGATCACCAAGGAAGACGGCGAGAAGCGCTTCCAGATCAACGCCCAGAACTGCGTTCACTGCAAGACCTGCGACATCAAGGACCCTGCACAGAACATCACCTGGGTGACACCGGAAGGCGCTGGCGGCCCGACTTACCCGAACATGTAAGCCGAACGCCTGAACATCAAGGCTCCCGAAATGGGGGCCTTTTTGTTGCGCGCTATTTGGCTTACACCACAAAAAACTGTAGGAGCCGAGCTTGCTCGCGATGGCGGTGCATCAGGCACCTATGATGCTGAATGACATACCGCTATCGCGAGCAAGCTCGGCTCCTACAGGGTTATGTGTCAGACCTTCAGACCCAACTCGGCCGACAACCGGGCAGTGACGCCTTTGATCAGAGGAATCAGCTCGGCCATTTTTTCCAGCGGCATGTACGGCACGGTGCTGGCGATGCTGATACCGGCGACGATGCGTTTGCTGGCATCGCGGATCGGCGCCGCCACGCAACGGATCGACGGTTCGTTGTCTTCCAGATCGAAGGCATAGCCACCGGCCACGTATTCGATCATGCGCTGCTGGAACTGCTCCCAGGATTGCTCCGGGTGCTGTGGCCAGAACAGATTTTTCCCACCCGCAGGCAGGCTGACTTCGTACAGTCGTTGCCACTCTTGCGGCGTGTCATCGAGCATCAGCGCCTTGCCGATCCCGGTGCGCGCCAACGGCATGCGATGGCCGACCCGCGAACGCATTTCCGGGCCATTGCGCCCCGGGTTCTTGTGCAGGTACAGCACCTCGTCGCCTTCACGGATCGCCAGGTGAATGGTGTCGCCGGTCAATGCCGACAGCTCGTCCAGATACGGCCCGGCCAGGGTCACCAGCGGCAACTCTTCGCGCGCCTGGAATCCCAATTCGATCAGCTTCGGCCCCAGCAGATAACCGACTTGCGGCACCACCCGCAGATAACGCTCGTCCACCAGGCAACTGGCCAAGCGATGGGTGGTGCTGCGCGTGGTGCCGATCAACCGGGCGATTTCCTTGAGATCGCGGGCGCCGCTGGCCACGGCCTGAACCACACCCAGACCGCGAAGCAGTGTCTGGGTGCCGGTCGGGGCGGCGTCCTTGGCAACTTTTGGGGCGTCTTCCTGCATATCCAGCCTTTACCGTTGAGCGAGTGAACGGGCGGCATTATGGTCGCCCGCGTGCCACGACTACAACTTGATACGCTCGACCTTGCCGACCAGCAAGATGTAGGAAAGCGCGCCCATCAACGCCAGCACCGAGATATAGGTGATCGCCGGGGCAAAGGAATCACCGCTGGCGAGAAAACCGATCACGATCGGCGTGGCGATGGCCGACAGGTTGCCGATGAAGTTGAACACCCCACCGGTCAGTCCCAGCAAACGTGCCGGAGCCAACGTCGAGACCAGCGACCAGGTGATCGAAGCCAGACCGTTACCGAAGAAAGCCAGGGCGAGGAAGGCAATCACCAGCGGCGTCGACTCGACAAAGTTCGCACCGATGATCGACGTCGAAATCAGCAGCCCGCTGATAATCGGCAACTTGCGGGCGAACCCTACGGTGTAACCGCGACGGATCAGGAAGTCCGAGAAGAAACCGGAGCACAGCACGCCGACAAATGCCGCAAGAAACGGCAGCGACGCCAGCAAGCCGGATTTGATGAAGTCCATGCCGCGGTATTTCACCAGGTAGGTCGGGAACCACGTCAGGAAAAACCACAGCGTCGAGTTGAGGCAGAACTGGCCGAGGTAGATGCCCCAGAGTTTGCGTTTGCTGAGGACAATGCCGAGGTCGGTCCAGCTGAACTTGGCTTTGACCTTGGCTTGTTCCGCCTGGATATCCACCAGCCCGCCGCCTTCGCGGATCAGGTCGATTTCAGCCTCGTTGGCGCCTTTGAAATCCCGTGGCTCGCGATACACCGCGTACCAGATTGCCGCCCAAATGATCCCCACCGCGCCAGTGGCGACGAAGACCATGTGCCAGCCGAACTCGTGCTGCAGCCAGGCCAGAACCGGCGTCAGGAACGCCAGCCCGACAAACTGTCCCGAGGTGTAGAAACCGATGGCCGTGGCGCGTTCACGCTCAGGGAACCAGGTGGTGACCACGCGGCTGTTGATCGGATACGCCGGCGCTTCCAAAGCACCGACGGCCATGCGCAGGACAAACAGCGCAATGAAGCTGCCCGCGAAACCGAGCATCACCGTGGCGATCGACCATAGCAACAACGCAGCGGTGTAGAGGATGCGTGGCGGAACGCGGTCCACCAGCCAGCCGCCGGGGATCTGCATGGCGGCGTAAGTCCAGCCGAACGCGGAGAAGATCAGGCCGACGTGAATCGGGTCGATGCCCAGGTCGCTGGTCAGCGCCGGCGCGGCAATCGACAGGTTGCTGCGGTCCAGGTAGTTGATCACCACGGTGATGAACAGCAGCACCATGATGAAAAACCGCTTGCGGCTGGGCGCCGCCAACGACGCCTGCCCGGTGAGGGTTTGCGGTTGCATGGGGAGTGCCTCTTTTTATGTTTATTGAGGTCGATGTGAAATGCAGATCTCGGGAGTCATGGAGATCAAACTGTGGGAGCCAGCCTGCTGGCGATAGCGGTGTATCAGTCACCATCAATGCTGGATTTGCCGCCCCAATCGCCAGCAGGCTGGCTCCCACAGGGGTTCAGTGGTGTGTCAGACACTCACCACTCAGCAAAACTGCCATCGGCATGGCGCCAGATCGGGTTGCGCCAGCGGTGGCCGACGGCGGCGCGTTCGATCACGTATTCCTCGTTGATCTCGATGCCCAGACCGGGGCCGTTCGGGATCTTCACGAAGCCCTTGTCGTAGTCGAACACCCGTGGGTCTTTGACGTAGTCGAGCAGGTCGTTGCTCTCGTTGTAATGGATGCCCAGGCTTTGTTCCTGGATGAACGCGTTGTAGCAAACCGCGTCCAGTTGCAGGCAAGCGGCCAATGCAATCGGACCCAGCGGGCAATGCAGCGCCAGCGCCACGTCGTAGGCTTCGGCCATGTTGGCGATCTTGCGGGTTTCGGTGATGCCGCCGGCGTGGGATGCATCCGGCTGGATGATGTCGACGTAGCCTTCGCTGAGCACGCGCTTGAAATCCCAGCGCGAGAAAAGGCGCTCGCCCAAAGCAATCGGCGTGCTGGTCAGCGGCGCCAGTTCTTTCAGCGCTTCGTAGTTTTCGCTGAGCACCGGCTCTTCGATGAACATCAGTTTGTACGGGTCGAGTTCCTTCATCAGCACCTTGGCCATCGGCTTGTGCACGCGGCCATGGAAGTCCACGCCGATACCGACATTCGGACCGACCGCGTCACGCACGGCAGCAACGTTGGCCAGGGCCAGGTCGACTTTTTCGAAAGTGTCGAGAAACTGCAGCTCTTCGGTGCCGTTCATTTTCACTGCGGTGAAACCACGGCTGACCGCTTCCTTCGCTGCCCGCGCGGTGTCTGCCGGACGGTCGCCACCGATCCACGAATACACGCGGATTTTGTCTCGGACCTGACCACCCAGCAGATCGCTGACCGAAACGCCCAGCGCCTTGCCCTTGATGTCCCACAACGCCTGGTCGATACCGGCCAGGGCGCTCATGTGGATCGCGCCGCCACGGTAGAAGCCGCCGCGATAAAGCACGGTCCAGATGTCTTCGATGTTGCGTGGGTCTTTGCCGATCAGGTAGTCGGACAATTCCTCAACGGCAGCGGCGACAGTGTGGGCGCGGCCTTCGACCACGGGTTCGCCCCAGCCGGTCACGCCCTCGTCGGTTTCGACCTTGAGGAAGCACCAGCGCGGCGGAACGATGAAGGTGGTCAGCTTGGTGATTTTCATCTGATTGTCTCTCTTATTGGATGCAGCGCTCGCAGCGCCAAAAAAGTCTTAGCGAAGGGCTTTCCAGGCAGCGACGTAGGCCTTGGCATTGGCCGCCACTTGCTCCGGTGTCATGCCCGGTTTGAACAGGCCCGAGCCGAGGCCGAAGCCTTTGACGCCCGCGTCGATGAATACCTGCATGTTGTCCGGGGTGATCCCGCCGACCGGCGCCAGAATCGTTCCGATCGGCAGCACCGCCAGCCAGGCTTTGACGACTGCTGGCCCCATCTGCTCGGCCGGGAACATCTTCAGTACGTCCGCACCTTCGGCCAGTGCCGCGAAGGCTTCGGTCGGCGTGGCGACACCCGGCGACAGATACAGCCCCGCCGCTTTCGCTGCACGCAGGACCTTCGGATCGCTATGGGGCATGACGATCACCTGACCGCCCGCCTCTTTCACCTGCTCGACCTGCTCCGGAGTCAGCACCGTTCCCGCGCCTATCAGGCAATCGGCGGGCAAGGCATCGCGCAGGATGCGGATACTTTCGTACGGCAAAGGAGAGTTGAGCGGTACTTCGATAACGCGAAATCCTGCCGCGTACAGGACTTCTCCGATGGCGGCGGCCTCTTTGGGATGCAGGCCACGCAGGATCGCGATCAGACCGTTTTGCGCCAGTGCTTGTTTGAGCATGTCAGGACTCCAGTCAGGTTTAACGGGATGAAGGGGGCGAGATCAGGCCGGCGGCCAGCGCCAGTTGCCACAACCCACGCTCGGTGGCCTGCTCGGCCAGGGTCACTCGGGCAAAACCGCAAGCGTCGAGGGCGCGGCTGTAACGCGTACATAGTTGGGAATTGCCGATGAGGATGATCGACGGCAGATGAACGCTGTTGCGCCGACGGCGCTGCACGTTGGCCAGCGCCGACAGCTCATGGCCGATCAGCAGGCCGGACAGGTAATCCGCTTGCGCTGCCCCGCTGAGTTCACCGGTCAATCCCAGGCTGCGGGCGCTGAACAGGGTCGACAGCACGCCGATTTCGCCGTCCGCCGACAACGCCACTTGCACGCCGCGATCAAAGGCTTCGCCGTCGAAAGAGCCGCCGCGCTGCTGGGTGCGTCCCAGGATGCTGTGTTCGCTGAGTACGGCGAAGACTTCGCCGGTCATGAAGGTGTCGAAATGCACGATGCAGCCGTCGGCCACCTCCACCCATTTCGAATGACTGCCCGGCAAGCCGATCAGCACATCAGCGCCCGCCTCGCCCTTCAGGTTTTGCAGAACACCGAGCACCTGGGTTTCTTCGCCGCGCATGACGTTTGGCAGGCGCGAGCGCTGAATCACACCCGGCACGATGTGCACATCGACGCCACGCAGACTGCGCACGGTTTGTAGGGAAGTTCCGAGATTGGCAACGTTTGCCGGCGTATCGCGGTAGGCCGCTTCGCGCCAGCCCTGGGCGCTGCCAACCATGCCGCAGGCAATCACCGGCAAATCGGGCTGGGCGTCGAGCCAGTCACCGCAAGCCTCGTCGAACGCCAGCTCGAAACCATCGGTGCATTCACGACCGTTGATCATTCGCGGCGCCTTGGGCAACTGCATGATCCCCGACGACAACGAACGCTGTTCGAGCACCAGGCCATCTTCGGCAAGTTTGTAAGCACGTAATGAGGTTGTCCCCCAATCGAGCGCGATCAATTGCGCCAGCATCGCTTCACCTGTTTTGGTTTTTGGCAGTGAGTGAGTTGGACTATAAACCCTCGCAGCGGAAAATCTCAATATATAAATATCAATCTCATATTGTGAGATAACACAAAAAAGATCGCAGCCTTCGGCAGCTCCTACAGGGAACACATTCCAATGTAGGAGCTGCCGAAGGCTGCGATCTTTTAAAGCAACTCAGTTACCCGCAGCAAAATCCCGCAGCACCGCGCCATCCATCCGATACCTCACCCATTCCTCCTGTGGCTGGGCACCCAGGGATTTGTAGAACTCGATGGCCGGGGTATTCCATTCCAGCACACTCCATTCAAAACGCCCGCAGTCATTGGCGCAGGCGATTTTCGCCAGATGCCGCAGCAAGGTTTTGCCCGCGCCGCCACCGCGTTGTTCCGGGGTGATGTAGAGGTCTTCAAGGTACAGGCAGTTACTGCCCAGCCACGTGGAATAACTGAAGAAGAACACCGCGAAGCCGATCGGCAAGCCATCGCGCAGGCAGATCAGGCCGTGGGCCGTTGCGCCTTCACTGAACAGGCTGCGCTCGATGTCGGCGACGCTGGCAATGACTTCATGGCGGGCACGTTCGTAGTCGGCCAGTTCAGTGATGAACGCGAGAATTTGCGGCGCGTCACTGGGGGTCGCCGGGCGGATTTCGATCGTCATGGACGTGCCTTGTCGGAAGTTGAAAACGCCATACTAAGTCGGCGAGAGAATTGTGGCGAGGGAGCTTGCTCCCGCTGGGTTGCGCAGCAGCCCCAAATCAGGCGACCGATATTTTCATGTAACCGGGTTGTTCATAACAGGGGCCGCTTCGCAGCCCAGCGGGAGCAAGCTCCCTCGCCACAAGAGCGGCATTTACTCCGCCCGGCACTAACCCTGGAATCGATAACCTCGGACCTAACATCCCGGCCTCACGTGGTTAGATGGATGAGCCGCTCATTTATCCGGTCAAGGAACCGCGTCATGTCTACCGCAACACCTCCCGTTTCAAGCAAGTTGTTCGGCCTGTTTTGTCTCGCCAGCTATTTGTTGTCGCTGTCCTACGGCTCGACGTTTTTGCTGTCGCTGTTGATCGGTTCACGCGGCGGCAACGAACACGATGCCGGCAGCGTGATTTCAGCGGCGATGCTCAGCACGTTTGCGGCGGTGATCGTGTCGGGTCACTTGTCCGACTTGCTCGGTGCGGCGCGATCGGTGGCGCTGTTCGGCATCTTGCTGGTGGCCGCCAGCCTGGGCTTCGCGCTGACTCCGGGCTTCGGCCATCTGCTGTTGTTTTTCGGATTGCTGCTGGGCTTGGGCTGGGGCGTGTTCTACACCTTGGGGCCGATCATCGTTGCAAGCCTGGTGACGCCAGCCCAACGGGCCAAATACTTTGCGTTGCTGTCGGGCAGCATGATGACCGGGATCGGCAGCGGCCCTTTGCTGGGACGCGCCGCGAGTGCCTTGGGCTACCCGGTGACGACGGCGTTTTACCTGGCGGCGCTGGCGAGTTTGATCGGTGTGCTGTTGTTCTGGCGACTGGATCGGCAACTGAAAGCAGCCTCGGTGCAGTCGACAGCGGTGTCGCGGATTTCCTGGCGCGCAGCGGCGCAAGTGCTGTCGTCCCGGGCAGTGCTGCCGATCATCATGGTCGGTTTGGGCGGCTGTGTTTTTGGTGGGCTGTCGAGCTTCCAGACCAGTTACGCCGCAGCACGCTCACTCGACTATTCGCTGTTCTTCCTCGGCTTCATGAGTGCCGCAATCAGCAGTCGAATGTTGATCGCCGGCATCGTGGTCAAGCGCGATCCGTTGCGCGCATCCTGCCTGCTGTCCGGGTTGATGATGGCCTCGATTGTGATGTTCGGTTTCGTGGTCGATGACGGTTTCAGTTACGTGCTCGCAGCGGTGATGCTCGGCGTCGGTTACGGGCTGACTTATTCGGTGATCAACGGCCTGGCCGCCAACGAAGCGCCGAGCGGCACCACCGCGCAAGCCTTGCTGTTGTTCAGCCTGTCGTACTTCATCGGGGTGTTTGGTTTTCCGTTGCTCGCCGGGAAAATCATCGTCGAGCACGGGATGGCCACATTGTTGCTGACCGTACTGGCGGTCGCCGCGCTCAACTGGCTGATTACCGTGGGTCGCTTGATCTGGCGTCGTGCAGCCAAGTCAAAGACATTGCAGCGGGCCTGAACCGTTCGTCGTTCATCAGGCACCAATTCGAATCGGGGGCGGACCAACATCAGGTAAGGACTCTAATCAATGGAGACACCACCATGATCTCGTCCAGGTTGACCGCCCTCGCCTTCGCTGCCCTGCTGTGCCCTCTCGCCATCGCTGCGACCACCGCGTCCGGCACCGGCCCGACCAACCCGGTCGAATCCCCCAAAGCCCCCGCCATCCAGAGTGCCCCCGGCATGAACACCAACGGCACGGGTGTCGATAGCAGCCTGCCGCCGTCAACCGGCACCGATCCACGGACTCAAGGCAATGACATGGACCGCCAGGGCGGCTTGAACATGCCGGACACTAAAGCACCCGACAACGCCGGCCCCGGGATGGGCTCGAAGACCACTACCGGTGGTTCGGGTTCAGAAGGTGGTGTGAGCCAATAAGCGATTCTTCCCAATGAAAGAGGTAACCATGAACGTCGATAAAAACCTGGAAAAAGAAGTCCTGACTCGTCTGCTGCATGCCCACCCAAGTGGCTTGGGCAAGGAGGTCCTGGACAATTACCGGGGGGAGAAAGTCGTGGCCAGCACCCTCGCCACCTTGCAGGAGCGCGGGCTGATCCAGCACGGCAATGTGCAGTGCAATGAAGCCGGCGAACACTCGCTGAACCTGCCGATCAAACTCAGCGCCGCCGGCGTTGAGGCCGCACGCAAGCTGGATGTTTGAACCACCCTGAAGCCAGGAGAAATCCCATGCCTCGTGGAAGCAAAGACAAATACACCGCCGAGCAGAAACGCAAGGCCGAACACATCGAAGACAGTTACGAACAGAAAGGCGTGTCCAAAGGCGAAGCCGAAGCCCGCGCCTGGGCGACTGTGAACAAGCAGTCCGGCGGCGGCGAGAAATCGGGCGGTTCCGGACGCAAGAAACCGGCCAGCGCCAAGTCTGCAGATCGCAAGGAATCGTCGCGACGCGCGGTGGCGAGCCGTGAAGGAAAGCCACGTAGCAGCAAGGCTTCGCGAGATACGCAGACGGTCGACAGTTTGATGAAAGAGGCCCGGGCGAAGGATATTCCGGGGCGGTCGTCAATGCGCAAGCAGGAGTTGATCGAGGCGTTGCGCAAGGCTGGCTAAGGCTGGTTTATGTGTTGAATTTGAAGGCCCTATCGCTAGCAGGCTAGCTCCCACACTGGATCTGTGAACGACACAAATCCCCTGTGGGAGCTAGCCTGCTAGCGATAGCGGTACATCATGCGCCGAAGGTCTTGCGGACCAACTCATCCACCTCGGCAGTGCCGGGCGAAGTCGCCGGGCCCCACTTGGTCACCGCCAACGCCGCCGCCGCATTGGCCCGGCGCGCCGCATCAAACGCCGACAACCCCTGCGCCAATCCCGCCACAAACACACCCGCATGAGCATCACCGGCACCGTTACTGTCCACGGCTGCAACCTTGAATCCCGGCACATGCCTGCGCGCTGAACCCTGGCTGATCCAGCAGCCTTGCGGCCCGTCACGCACCACCATCAGTACCTCGCGCGGTAGATACCCGACCAGTCGATCCAGTGCCTCAGCGATGTCTGTTGCGGCGGTAATCTTCAGCGCTTCGACGCTGTTGCTGGTCCACACATCGATGCGCGGGAGCAGCGCCTGCATTAGCGGCGCATCCGGCGAATCCACCAACGGCCCCGGATCGAACACCACATTGATGCCATCCGGCAGCGCCAACACCCAATCCATCAACGCCTGCGCCTTGCCCACGTGCAACAGGCTGTAGCCGCTGACGTAGACATAATCACCCGGCTCGGCCGCTACACTGGCCAGGTCCTCGGCGGTCAAATCACCCTCGGCGCCGATGTAGGACACGAAGCTGCGCTCGGCCGAAGAATCGGTGATCGCGACGCACAAACCGGTATCGCGTTCGGCGCGATCAGCAATGCCGATGCGGATGCCTTCCGCATTCATCGCGTCGCGAGCCAGGTCGCCGAAACGCCCGGTCCCATGGCGACCGAGGTACACCACCGGCAAACCATTGCGCTGGGCGGCGGCCATCACATTGAAGCCGCCACCGGCTTCGAAACTGGCGGACTGCGCCAGCACGTCGCCCCCGGCTTGCGGCAGTTTATCGACGGCCATGACCAGATCGATGATGACCTGGCCGGTGTGCAACATCTTAGGCATGAGCATTCTCGGTCAACGCAGCACGACGATCCTTCGCCCCGCCGAGTACACAATAAATCCCGCCAGCCACCACGAAAGTCACGATCCAGCCGAGGCCGTTGTGCCCCAGCCACGAGTCGGACAGGATGCCCTTGAACCAGACGTTTTCCGCCGTGGTGCCGATGGTGGTGAAGCTGAAACCCAACACGATGGCGATGGCCCAGGCGCCGAACGCGCGCCACTCCACGCCGCCGCGATACCAGTAGGCGCTGCTCGGGCTGACGTCCAGCAGATCCTTGGGGCTGTAGTAATGACGGTGAATCAGGTCGACCACGAAGATCCCGACCCACGCGGTGATCGGCACCGCCAGCAGGGAAATGAACGTGATGAACGGGCCGTAGAAACTGTCGGCGATCAGCATGAAATAAATCGAACCGGCGAAGATTGCGACGATGTCGACCACTACGGCGTAGACGCGTTTGACCTTGAGGCCGAGGGTCAACGTGGTCAAACCGGCGGAGTACACCGACAGGTTGTTCGACAGCAGCAAACCACCGAACGCGGTGATCAGGTACGGCACGGCCATCCAGGTCGGCAGCATGTCGCGGATCGCGATGATCGGGTCCGTGGCTTGGGCGAGATCGTTGTTGCCCACCGACAGCAAGCCGCCGAGGGTGATCAGCAACACCAGCGGAATCCCCGCACCGAACGCCGCCGACGCCACCAGGCGCACGGCTTTGACGCTGCGATGCTGATAGCGCGACATGTCCGCACCGGCGTTGGCCCAACCGATCCCGGTGCCGGCCGCCATGGTGCCGATGCCGATGATCATCGCGCTCATCGGCGCAGGCGTGGCGTTGAACACTGCGCTCCAGTCGATGGTGGCGCAGAGGAAGCCGCCGACCAGAATGTTCAGCGCGCCGAACACGTAGGTCGCCCACTTCTGGATCACCAGCAATGTGGCGTGACCGAGGCCGGATACCGACAAGGTCAACAGCACGAAAATCGCGATGAACACCAGGGTCAGCAGTGGCGCGCTTTTCGCTTCCACTGGCGAGCCGAACAGGATCGAGCACAACGACAGCAGCACGAACGCGGCGGTGGTGGTGTTGACGGTTTCCCAGCCCAGGCGTGACATCAGCGAGACCAGCGTCGGGCCGATATTGCCGCGTACGCCGAAGATGGCTCGCGACAGCGTCAGGCTCGGTGCGCGGCCGCGTCGACCGGCGATGGAGATGATTCCGACCACCGCGAAAGAACCGGCGGCACCAAGGATCGCGACGATGATCGCCTGCCAGATCGCCAAGCCGCGAAACGCCACGAGCGTCGCGCCCAGCGGCAGGCCGAGGATGGAAATGTTGGCGGCGAACCAGACCCAGAACAGCTGCAACGGATGACCATTGCACTCGGATTCCGGCACCGGCTCGATGCCTCGGGTTTCCAGTTGCCCGGCGTTCTGCCCGGCGTTCGATGAACTCATGAAAAATGCTCCTGTTGCCATTTTTGTGGTTGTGGGCAATTACGGAAGTCGACACAACCCTGTGGCGAGGGAGCTTGCTCCCGCTGGGCTGCGTAGCGGCCCCAAAACCTGCAATCGCGATGGTTCAATACTTCGCACATATTGGTTTTGCGACTGCTGCGCAGTCGAGCGGGAGCAAGCTCCCTCGCCACAAGACCTGATAATCAACGCAAAGCAAGAAGTCCTGTCACCAAAGGCTCCAGCTCCAGATCATTGACAGCCTTGACCGTGGCGATCATCTCCACCGGCCAACTTTCAAGACCCAGACAGGCCCCGAGCATCGCGCCGAGAATCGCCGCAATGGTGTCGGTGTCGCCGCCAAGGCTGGCGGCCATGCACAGTGCGTCGAAGGCATTCATTTCGCCGATGGCCACCTGCTGGGCCAGGGCAAACGACACCACCACCGACTCCTGCGACGCCACCGAGGTGCCGATCACGTCGTACAGCAAATCCGCCAGCAAGCCGTTGTCGCGGTCGACGCTGATGCTTCTTGCCCAACTGATGCGCGAGGCAATGCGTCCACCGGCAACCCAGTGGCCGTGGCTTTCCGCTTGCTGGGCGATTTGCTGGCCGAGGTTCAACGCCTCGCCCAGGTCCATGCCGTTGATCCCGGCGGACACTACCGCCGCCACCGCCGCCGCACTGGAGATCCCCAGTGTGGTGTTGTGGGTGACCTGACAGGCTTGAACCACAGCGTCGATGAACCGTTTAGGATCGGCGACATCTGCCGCGATCCCGACCGGCGTGATGCGCATGGCCGCACCATTGGTAGTGCCGTAGCGCCCCGCCTCTTCCGGCGAATGGCCGGCGAGGATCATCTCGATCGCACGTTTGGTCGAAGGGCCAAGCAGGTCCTGCGAACCCTTGGCCTGCATCACCGCTTCCCATTCGATCAAACGCTGGGCGAGTACCGACGGTTCGATCTTGCCCTTACCGTCAATCAACAACTGGCCGACCAGAATCGCCTGTTCGGTGTCGTCGGTGATCGAGCCCTTGGGCATGTTGGCGGCGATCGGTTGATCGGGGCCGGCGTCTTCAAGGGCTGTGATTTCGCCAAAGCGAACCTGGATTTCAGCGCGACTTAAAGACTGGGTCGGCATGCCCAGCGCATCACCCAAAGCCAAGCCGTAGAACGCGCCCAAGGCACGATTGAGCGCAGTCATTTCGACGTTCCAAATTGCAGGTGCAGGCGAAAATGCACAGGGTCGAGCAGACTTTCCACTTGCTCCATGAAGCGGTTTTGCCGGTCGTAGGTGGTGCGCAAAGCCTTGAGGAACACCGTGCCGACCGGGCGGCCCAGCAGTTCGGCGTCCTGTTCATTCAACGGTTCGGCGCCGATCCATTGATCGCCACGCTCACCGATATAGCCGTAGGCGGCCAGGGTGATGGTCAGGGAATTGTCGATCAGGCCAACCCGCGGCAAGCTTTCCAGGCCTCCGCTGGCGGGCATCAATGAGCGTTCAAGGGAAACCAGCGTGCCGTCGTTGGATCGGCGACGGCGGTCGAGGGTGATGAACTGGTCGGTGCCGAAACGCGGCAACAGGTCAGGACGAGTCACCGCCTCCAGCCGCAGCACTTCGGTGTTGACCAGTGCGCCGCTATCGGCCAGGGCCTGGGCCCAGCCGCTGCGCTGGTCGAGCACCACACCGTCGAACGTGACGATGGAGCCCACCCCGCTTTGCGTCGCGATGTAATTGCGCCGTTTCAATTCGGCCAGGGCTTCACGCAAAGTTCCTCGGCTGACTTTGAATTCTTGAGCCAACTGATGCTCGCCCGGCAACTGAAAGCCGTCCTCCAGGAGGCCGCTTTCGATGCGCCGGATGAGTTCGTCGACCACCCGTTGTTTCTTGTCAAATCGTACCTGTCTAATCATGTACAAAGTGATAACCGAAACGGGTCAGAACGGGCAAGGGATTTTTAAGGAAAGTGACGGAAGGGACGGTAAAAAAGCCGTGACCGCTACGCGGTCAATCGCTGGCAAGCCAGCTCCCACAGATTTCCATGTCGAACATAAATTTTGTGTACGACATCAATTACTGTGGGAGCTGGCTTGCCAGCGAAGGCGTCAGTCAGGTCATGTAAATCTTAGCGCTGTTTCAATCGGTCAATCACCACTGCCAACAGCAAAATCGATCCACGAATCACATACTGGTAGAACGTATCAATGTTCTTCAGGTTCATCGCATTCTCGATGATCGCCAGAATCAGCACCCCGGCAATCACGTGCCGGATCATGCCGATCCCGCCGCTCAACGACACACCGCCCAACACGCAAGCCGAGATCACCGTCAGTTCAAAACCCTGGCCGATCATTGGCTGGCCGGAGGTCATGCGCGAAGCGAGGATCACCCCGGCCAGTGCGCCGATCACGCCGTGCACGGCGAAGATGATGATCTTGGTCCGGTCAACGTTGACCCCGGCCAGCAGTGCCGCTTCCTGGTTGCCGCCGATGGCCATGGTGTTGCGGCCATAGGTGGTGTAATTCAGCAGCCAACCGAAGAACAGGAAACAGACAATGGTGATCAGGATCGGCACCGGCACGCCGAACAACTGACCGTTGCCGAACACGAAGAACGATTCCTGCGACACCCCAACCGCTTTGCCGTTGGCGAAGATGTAGGCCAGACCACGGACGATCTGCATGGTCGCCAGCGTGGTGATCAACGCATTGACCCGCAGCTTGGCGATCACGATGCCGTTGATCAGACCGACGATCAGCCCCATCACCAGCGCCGCGCTGACGCCGAGAAAGACGCTGTCGGTGTCGCGCATCACCACCGCC
Organism: Pseudomonas sp. MAG733B; assembly: GCF_036884845.1. Taxonomy (NCBI): domain Bacteria; kingdom Pseudomonadati; phylum Pseudomonadota; class Gammaproteobacteria; order Pseudomonadales; family Pseudomonadaceae; genus Pseudomonas; species Pseudomonas sp. MAG733B. The sequence goes on along the minus strand of NZ_CP145732.1, from coordinate 2,186,005 downwards.
GCGACCACGCCCGCGCAGGCAATCACCGAACCCACCGACAAATCGAAATGCCCGGACGCCAGGCAATACAACATGGTGCAAGCGGCAATCCCGGTGGTGGAAATCGCCAGACCGAGGCCGCGCATGTTCAGCGGCGAAAGGAAGTTGTCGATCAGCAAGGTGCAGAGCACGAAGATCCCGACGGCCGCCAGCAACATCACCCAGTCATCGAGAAAGCGCCGCAGGTCCAGGGGTTTGCGTGCAGTCGGCAGGGTTTCATTTTGGGTTGTCATCATAGTCACCTCTCAGTTCGCCACGCCGTCAGCGCGTTGGCGCGGCAAAGCCAGTTGCAGCAGGTTGGATTCATTGGCCTGTTCGCGGCTCAGTTCGCCACGCAGTGCGCCTTCACACAGCACCAGGATGCGGTCGGAAATGCCCATCACTTCCATCAGGTCGCTGGACACCACGATCACCGAAATGCCACTGGCCGCCAGGTTGTGAATGATCTGGTAGATCTCGGCCTTGGCACCGATGTCGATGCCCCGCGTCGGCTCATCGAGCAGCAAGACCTTCATCGGCATCGACAGCCAGCGACCGAGAATGGCCTTCTGCTGATTGCCGCCGGAGAGAAACTTGATCTGCTGCCCGGCGTGCGGTGTTTTTACCTTGAGCGCCTTGATCTGTTTATCGGCGTTGGCCTTTTCCCACAGACCACGCAACAGACAACCGAAGGTGGAATTCGCACCACGGGCGCTGATATTGATGTTCTCGGCAACGCTCGCCAACGGCAGGATGCCTTCCTTCTTGCGGTCCTCGGGACACAGGAGAATCCCCGCCGCAATCGCATCGCGGGGCGAACGCAATTTCAATTCATGGCCGCGCAGCTCAAGGCGACCGGCGCTGTTGCGCTCCAGACCGCTGAGCAGGCGAAACAGTTCGGTTCGACCCGCGCCGACCAGACCGAACAATCCGAGAATCTCGCCTTTGTGCGCCTCGAAACTCACCGGTTCGCGCAGGCCCGGCCCCAGCAGGCCATCGACCTTCAACGCCACCGCACCACGCGGGCGCGAGCGATAGTCGTAGATGTCCTGGATGTCGCGACCGACCATGCACGTGACCAATTGATCGTGGGTCAGCTCGCTCATGTCTTCGAAGGTACGCACGTAACGGCCGTCCTTGAACACCGTCACTGCGTTACAGATACGGAATACTTCTTCCATGCGATGGGAGACGTATAGCACCACTTTGCCTTCGTCGCGCAGGCGGCCGATGATCGCCATCAAGCGATCGATCTCCCGCGCCGACAGGCTGCTGGTGGGTTCGTCGAACGCGATCACGTGGGCGCCACGGGACAAGGCCTTGGCGATTTCCACCAGTTGCCGTTGCCCGAGGGACAGGCGCCCGACTTTCTCCTGCGGATCGATTTCGTCAGCCAGGCCCTTGAGGCAGGCCAGTGCTTGCTGACGCAAAGTGCCGCGATTGATCAGGCCGAAACTGGCCGGCAGATGGCCGAGAAACAGGTTTTCCGCCACGGTCATTTCCGGCACCAGGTGCAACTCCTGATGGATCACCGCGACGCCACTGCCGATGCTGTCAGCGGTGGATTTGAAGGCCATCGTCTGATCGCCGATCTGCAGGTCGCCGCTGCTCGGGATGTAGGCGCCGCCGAGAATTTTCAGCAGCGTCGACTTACCCGCGCCGTTCTCGCCCATCAGCGCGTGAACCTGCCCCGGGTGGGCGACGAAGCTGATGCCGTCCAAAGCCTTCACCCCGGGAAAGGTCTTGCCGATCCCGTTGAAGCGCAAGCTGCCGCCGGCATTGTGTTGTTGTACTTGTGTTTGCGCGTGCATAACCACCTCATCACACAGATCAGGCAACCCCGTTGCCGGGGCTGCCGATGAAATCAACCGGCCTTCAGTTCCACAGGCCGATCTTTTCCAGTTCCTGCTTGAAGTTGTCGCGGGTGATCAGCGTCACGTCGTCCATGGCGGTGTACTTCGCCGGTTCTTTGCCGGTGGTGACCCACTCGTACATCATGCTGGCGGTGTTGTAGCCCTCGATGTGCGGGCTCGGCAGCATCGAGCCGTAGAAACCGCTGTTGGGCTTTTTCAGTTCGCCGATGGCATCGGTGCCGTTGATGCCGATGCCGATCACGTTCGCTGCTGCGAAACCGGCCGCTTCCGTGGCGCGCACGCCGCCAAGCACGGTGTTGTCGTTCATGCCGCCGATGATCAGGTTCTTCGCCGCGCCCGGCAGTTTCACCAGCGCCGAGTTGGTGGCGTCCATGCTGCCCGGCACGTCGAGGGTTTTCAGGGCCGAGAACAGAATGTGGTCTTTCGGCATGCCGGCTTCTTCCAACGCTTTCACCGAACCATCGGTGCGTTTCTTGCCGGTGTCGAGTTCGTTGTAGGTGTTGATCACCGCGTAGGTGTCTTTCCAGTCCCAGCCGCGTTTTTTCGCTTCGGTGGCCATGGCGCTGCCTTGTTTCTGGCCAACTTCGAACGCGGCCATGCCGAGGTACGGCACGTCTTCCATGAACTTGCCGCTGGCGTCGACAAAACGGTCATCGACAGCAATCACTTTCAACCCGTTGAGCTTGGCCTTGGCCATGATCGCCGGGCCGAGGGACACGTCCGGCGGGCAAATCACGAAGCCCTTGGCGCCGTTCGCCGCCAGGCTGTCGATGGCCGACAGGGTTTTCTCGCCATCCGGCACGGCGATCTTGATCAGGGTAAAGCCCTTCTCCTTGCCGGCCTTTTCGGCGAACGCCCATTCGGTCTGGAACCAGGGCTCTTCCGCTTGCTTGACCAGGAAACCGATTTTCACTTCCTCGGCCGCCAGCAGCGTGCTGCTGAGGCTGACCGCCGAAACCGCCAGGGCGGCACAGCACAGGGTACGGATGGCACGACGACGATTCATAAGCTGACTCCTTGTTGTTCTTGTTGAGTGTTCTTTGAAAATCATGGAGCGGTGTAACCATACTGCCAATAGTCATATCGTATGATGATTGGATTTTAGTCGTAGTAACGCGCCTGAAATCCCGGGCACTCAGTCGTGGTACATCACCGAGCGTTCGCCATCGATGGTGATACACGAGGCGTTGATGAACGGCGCTTCATCACTGGCCAGGAACACGGCGGTCATGGCCACTTCGAGCGGCTGGCCGATGCGCTTGGGCGGGTGCAGATCAAAGGCACGCTGACGCTCGGCGTGAGGGTCGGCAAAACCGTTCCAGTAGTCGACGTTCAGTTGTGTTTCGATGTAGCCCGGTGCGATGGCGTTTACGCGAATGCCCTTCGGCGCGTACTCGATACCCAAGGCGCGGGCCAGGCCGAGCAAACCGTGCTTGGCCACCGGGTACGGAAAGCAACCCGGAATGATGTGGGAAGAATGGGTGGAGGCGATGTTGATGATGCTGCCGATGCCCTGCTCGATCATCTGCGTCAATACAGCCTTGCAGCCGTACCAGGCACCATCGAGATCGATGGCGAAGCATCGGTGCCAGTCATCCTCGGTCATTTCCAGCGGATCACGGAATACGTTGATGCCGGCGCAGTTGACCAGCACGTCGATCCGCCCGTGACGTTCGACCGCCAATTTAGCCATCGCATGCAAATCCTGCTGACGCGAAACGTCGGCCTTGATCGCCACGACATCGGCGCCTTTATCCCGCCAATGCGCCGCAACCTTCTCGACTTTTTCGGCCTGGATGTCGCTGATGATCAGCTTGGCTTGCTGGGACGCGAAGGCCGCGACAATCGCCTCGCCGATGCCTTGGGCGGCGCCGGTCAGCAGCACCACTTTGTCTTTCAGGCGCTCGCCCTTGGGCGGATTGGGCGCCTCTGGCAAAGAAAGGGGTTCAGCCATGGATCGCTGCATCACTTCACCTGTTTTGTTTTTTTAAGTGTGAGTGCGTGTAACTGATGGAGCCGACTATAAACCCGGCCCGCAGAAAATCTCAATATATATATTTACATCCCATATTTAGGGATTTATCCGGAGAATCGAGTACACAGCTTTCCAGGTACGTCGACGCGAATCGCCAACACCGAGCCATCCAGCGGATGCCCAAGCGGGCTCGCTGCACTGGTGATGTAAAGGGTCTTCAGGTCAGCATCGCCGAATACACAACTGGTCGGGCGGCTGACGGGAAGTTCGATCACCCGATCGACTTTGCCGTCCGGCGTCAGCCTGAGCAGGCAACTGCCGTCCCAGCGGGCGTTCCAGATAAACCCCTCGGCATCCATCGCCGAACCGTCCGGACCACCGAGCGTGTGAGGGCCAAACCAGGTCTGCGCCGGTTCGAGGCTGCCGTCGGTTCGAATGAAGTGCCTATACAACGTGCCGTCGAGGCTGTCGCCGAAATACACAGTGGTGGCGTCATCGCTCCAGAGCAACGTATTGGGAATGCCCAGCCCTCGCAGCAGCGGTGTCACCCGTGCATCGCGATCAATGCGGAACAACCCGCCGGAACGCCGTTCGATAGGCAAGTCTTCGCCCTGTTCACCGATGTTGTTTTGCATGGTGCCGAGCCAGAGCCGGCCCTGGGCATCGCAACGGGCTTCGTTGGCGCGATTGCCTGGCTGAGGGTCGGCGACGCAGAACAAAGTCAGTCGCGGTTCCAGGCCCGGTGAATCCAGATCAAGCCGATACACGCCGCTGCTCAACGTCACCAGCGCATCGCCGCTTGCGCAGGGAATGAACGCCGACACGTGCTCCGGCATCTGCCAGATCTGCACATTCGCGCCGATCAGCCGCAGCGCTTGCTTGCCGGCGATGTCCACCCAATACAGCGCCTGGGTCGGCGCATCCCAGAACGGACCTTCGCCCAGTTGCGCCCGGTGTTCGGTAACCGCGGTCAACGTCATGAAACCTCCTGCATTGCTCTTGTTTTTATCTGTGGTTCTTTTTTGTCAGCCGGCTTTTTTATCGGCCATGACTTGCGGGTAATAGCGCTTGATGGCCAGGTCGGCGTTGTCGATCAGGGTCATGCAGGCCCAGACACCCCGAGCGGCGTCCCGGGCGGCGATGGCGTCGGCCATGTCCTTGTGAATCGGCAGGGTGCGACGCAGTTCGTCGGGGTCGGCAGCGGAAACTTCGAAACACACCGCCAACAGAGCACCGAGGGCCGGGACCATTTGTTCGATGAATTGATTGTGGCTGGCGGCGAGTATGCATTCGTGGAAAAGCTGATCGGCACGGTTGTAGTCGACGCCGCTGTCCACTGCCCGCGCCAGGGCGTTGTAGGCCAGCAAAATCGCCTCCACCTGCGCGACAGTCGCGCGTTCGCAGGCCCAGCGCACCGCCATCGGTTCAATGGTGCGGCGCAGGTCAAGCAAGTCGTCGACGAAGTTTTCCGGCAAACCACTGCGCGACAACCAACCCACGACTTGCGGATCGAAGAGGTTCCAGCGCCGCACCGGCAACACCCGTGTACCGACCTTCGGCCCGACTTCGAGCATGCCTTTGGCAACCAGGGTCTTGATGGCTTCGCGAATGACCGTGCGACTGACACCGAGTTGCTCGCCGAGATCGGCTTCGACCTTGAGCGCTTCACCGGGCTTGACCTGCCCGGTAGCGATCCAGCAACCCAGCCAATCGACTGTCGACGCATGAAAGCTACTGGACATGGACACCTCAAAGCCGTTCGCGATGGAGGCCAACGCTAATCATCATATGATTGGCTGTCAATCGAAAAGATCGCAGCCTGCGGCAGCTCCTATAGAGGATAAAAATTCTCCTGTAGGAGCTGCCGCAGGCTGCGATCTTTTTAAGGCTCCAGGCCGATCCGGAAAAACTCGCCGCCACTCCAGACACCGAGCCAACGCTGGCCATCGATCTCCCGGCTCACCGCCAGCTCCACCAGTTGATAGAACACATTGCGATGGATCAGCGCTTCGAGATTGGTGCGCACATGCACGTAGGGCGCTGGTTCCTGGGTGTCCGGATCGATCACCACACGAATGGGATGCTCGACGCCAGCTTCAGCGGTCTCATCAACGTTGGTGGTGAAACGCAAGACCTGCGCCTCGCCCTCGCCTTCCACGTCCACGGCAATCGCCACGAACGGTGCGTCGTCGACCTTGATGCCGACCTTCTCGACTGGCGTGATGAGGAAATAATCATCGCCGTCGCGGCGAATGATGGTGGAGAACAGCTTGACCATCGGCTTGCGCCCGATCGGCGTGCCCAGGTAATACCAGGTGCCGTCGCGCGCGATGCGCATGTCGATGTCGCCGCAGAAGTCGGGGTTCCACAAGTGGACCGGTGGCAAGCCTTTGGTCTTGGGGATTTGCCCCAGCAGGTCGTTGGCTTTTTGCGGGCCACTCATGGCGTTCTCCTTGAAATTACTGGTCGCTGAGCCCCAACAGGCTACGAGCATATTGCTCCAGCGGCGGGCCCATCAAGTCTTCTGGCTTTTCATCGTGGAACGTCAGTAAACCGCCACGACTCTTGATACGTGCAGTATCAATCAAATACTGGGTGCTGGTCTCGATCAACATGATCTGAATCACGCCGGTATCGATGCCGAGGCGATCCACGGCTTCCTGATCCAGCCATTCATCCGAGTTACCGATCCGGTCATCAGACTTGGCGAAACGGGTATAGAGCAAGTAATGAGCACCGACAGCACGGGCCTCGCTCATGGCCTGGTCGAGGCCTTCCGGCGTACGGGCGCGGCGGACCATCGGGAAATACTCGACAAAACCATCGAAGGCGACTTCAGCGATCACATTGGGACGCGGGTAAACGGCACTGCCGGGCGGCACAAAGGCACCTTGGGCGATGTAGACGAACGAGTCCGGCTGAATGCGCAGGTTGTTCACGCGACGGCTATCGCTGTGATCCAGCAAGCCCGCATCGCTCATATGGTAGCGAGTCCCTTCGGCCATATCGCTGACATTCATGCAGCCACCAAGCGCCATAACGGCCAGCAGCAAAACCAGGCTACGCATCCTATCCTCCAGAAGCCGGTGACGGAAAACCGGCGAATGGCCGTTGGATGCAGCTTTTGCGCCAGTTCAAGAATAATGTTGCCTGATCAAACACCATCGCGGGCAAGCCTTGCTCCTACAGGATTTGAGTCGATCACAAATCAGCGATCACTCGCAAATACCGTAGGAGCAAGGCTTGCCCGCGATGAGGCCGGTTCAGCCGCCGATGATTTTCATGACCGTCGCGCCACCAGAGAACGCCACTTCCTGCTTGTCGCCCAAGGCTTTCACCAGCAACCGCTGCAACGCCGGCAACGCCTGATGGCGCGGCTTGTCGAGCAGATCGCCAACGTAGTGCCGGTTACTCGACGACAGGCAGCCATGCAGCCACCCCGTAGAAGAAAGGCGCAGCCGTGAACAGGTACGACAGAAAGGCACACTTTCGTTGGCGATCACGCCGAAATGCCCAAGCCCCGGGATTTCGTAGCGCACCGCCGTGGCATCAACCGGCGCATCAGCTTGCAGATACTCGTAGCGCTCGCCGATCAGGCTCAGCAACTGCTGAAGGCTGACGAACTGTTGCAGGAACGCGTTGGAGTCGCTGGCCAGATGGCCCATGCGCATCAACTCGATGAAACGCAGTTCATAGCCGCGCTCCAGACAGTAATCGAGCAGCGGCATCACCTGATCGAGGTTCTGACCGCGCAACGGCACCATGTTGACCTTGATCTTCATGCCGGCCGCGCGGGCCTGTTCCATGCCGTCGAGCACCGTCGCCAGATCGCCGCCACGGGCGATGCTGCGAAATGCACTGGCGTCGAGGGTATCGAGGGAAACGTTGATGCGCCGAATGCCGGCATCCACCAGTAGCGGCAGCTTTTTCGCCAGCAATTGACCGTTGGTGGTCAGGCTGATGTCTTGCAGGCCCATCTGCCCGACGGCGGTCATGAAGGTTTCGAGCTTTGGACTCACCAGTGGTTCGCCGCCGGTGATGCGCAGGCGTTCGATGCCTGCGGCTTCGATCAGATAGGCCACACCGCGCGCCATGGCCTCGGCCGACAACTCATCCTGCGCAGCCACCAGCCGCTTGCCGTTGGGCACGCAGTAGGTACACGCGTAATTGCAGGCTGAGGTCAGGCTGACTCGCAAATTGCGAAAACGCCTGCCTTGACGGTCAACGATCATGATCACTCCGGCGGAAGAATATTCGGACCGCTAAAACTTGACTCACAAATCAAGTTTTAGCAAGTCCCATGCCTGAGTATATTCCTGCGGTACTGCGCCATGTAGCGAAATAATGGCGCAATAAGGCGGCTGAATGGCTCAGCTGCTCGGGGTGTCGGTGTCACGCTTGCGCTTGTTGCCCATGCGCACGCCGATGTCCATCAGGAACTGGAAGAAACCTTCCTGATCTTCCAGCACATTGCTCCAGAACGGCGAGTGATACAGCGCCACGGCACCGTGCACCAGCGCCCAGGACGCGCAGTAATGGAAGTATGGCGGCACGTCTTCAAGCTTGCCTTCGCTGATCCGGCCCTTGATCAGCAGGGTCAGGCGTTCGAAGTTCGAGGCACGGATCTTGTGCAGTTCCTCGATCATCTCCGGTACCTGATTGCCCTTGACCACCTTTTCTTCCAGGCGATCGAACAAGCGATAGCGTTGCGGATCGCGCATGCGGAATTCGAAGTAGGCGCGGGACAGGGCTTCCTTGTCCTTGTCGACGTCAGCCGAGTGCAACAGCTCGTTCAAATCGCGCTCGTAGTCGAGCATCAGGCGCAGGTAGATCTCGGCCTTGGACTTGAAGTGCTTGTAGATCGTGCCTTTGCCGATACCGACGGCATCAGCAATCATCTCGACGGTGACACTGTCTTCACCTTGTTCGAGGAACAGCTTGAGCGCGGTATCGAGAATTTCTTGCTCGCGGCGACGAAACTCACGGACCTTACGAGGTTCTTTATGCATAAGAAAAGGTCTGTAGGGGTCAAAATTCGAAGCCGCGTATTATGCCTAAATTACGCAAAAATGCACGGATCATCCGACCATATCTGTTGTTTCTGGTCATTTCGCGCACGCAAACAGGTTGATGAGAACTCTTCCGAAGCGCCCGTATTCCAAATTTGTTTAAAAACCGGGGCCGACAAACTGGACTCGGCGAAATACTGATCAATACTTGAACTGTCGGCGAGACATCTCCCCCAAGTGTTGCGCCGATATTGGTACCAACGGACCGCGTACCATTGTTTTACTCCTAATGGTCTTAACCCGGATTCACCCCCCAGAACCCGGGTTTTTTTTGCCTGCGATTTAACCTTTCACATGTGCCAGCGGGAACAACCGCTTGAAGTTTTCGGTGGTTTGCTGGGCAAATCGCTCGTAGGACTCACCTCGCAACATTGCCAAAAATTCCGCTACTTCGCGTACGTACTGCGGCAGGTTCGGCTTGCCTCGGTGCGGGATCGGCGCGAGGTACGGCGAATCGGTTTCCACCAGCAAGCGGTCGGCCGGCACCTTGCTCGCCACATCGCGCAACGCGTCGGCATTGCGGAAAGTGACAATCCCGGACAGGGAGATGTAATAGCCCATGTCCAGCGCGGCTTTCGCCATGTCCCAGTCTTCGGTAAAGCAATGCAGCACGCCGGCCTGGGGCAGCGCCGCGTCGCGCAGCAGATTCAGGGTATCGGCACGGGCGCCACGGGTGTGGATGATCACCGGTTTGCCGGTCTGCTGTGCCGCTTGCAGATGCAATCTGAAGGAATCTTGCTGCAACGCTGCCGCTTCCGGCTCGTAGTGGTAATCCAGACCGGTTTCACCGATGGCCACCACACGTGGGTGATTGAGTTCGTGCAACAGCCAGTCCAGCGCGGGCGCCGCGCCCGGCTGTACATCCAGCGGGTGCACGCCGACCGAGCAGTCCACGTCGTCATACTTTTCAGCGAGCGCTTTGACGTCGGCGGCATTGTCGGCGCTGACACCAATACACAGAAAGTGCCCCACTCCACGCTGGCGCGCCGCATCGAGGGCAGCATCCAGCGAGCCGTCATGGGCGGCGAGGTCGAGGCGATCAAGGTGACAATGGGAATCTACGAGCATAAAAATGGCTGCAACTTACATCGTATGAGTGGGACGGTCGGACTTCAGGGCTCCGGCCAGATGGGTTTCGATTCGACTGCGTGCGGTGTTGTCGCCTTCGTTGAACTGTACGCCGACCCCGGCGGCGCGGTTACCTTGGGCGCCTTTGGGGGTGACCCAGGTGACCTTGCCGGCCACCGGGATCTTTTCCGCCTCATCAAACAAGTGCAGCAGCATGAATACCTCATCGCCCAACTTGTAGCTCTTGTTGGTCGGGATAAACAGGCCGCCGTTCTTGATGAACGGCATGTAGGCCGCGTAAAGCACGGACTTGTCCTTGATGGTCAAGGACAAAATGCCGTTGCGCGGGCCGGGGCTGACGGGTTCATTCATGCTGACCTCCACTGCTGATGCACAGAGTCTAGGCGCAGACGATCACCTCTGGGTAGGCAAGGACGCCCATTGCACCAGCAGGGCCTCCAGCAACAGCACCCGATTGAGGTTGGCTTTGCTCAACACTTTCTGGCGTTGGGCGAGGATCCAGTCCTGGATATTCAGGACTTTGTCCTGAGCGGTTTTCTGCGCCAGGTATTGAATGACCTTGCGCATGTCCGTCAATCCGAGCCCTTCTTCGTCCTGGGTCAACTGATAGCGCAGGATCAGGCTCGACCAATCGCAGAACCAGTCGAACAACAGTAATAACGGAATCGCATTCCAGCCTTCAGCCAGTTGTGTCGGCGATTGTTGCTGCTTGAGCAGCTTCTTCACGCCTTCGACCACCTGCGCGCGTTGTTCGCGAACGCCTTGAGTCTGCAAGTTGACGGCGGCCAGCGGCGAACCGGCGGCCAAGGTCAGAAGCTCGACACGTTCCTCCTGCGAGCAGTCCGGGAGTGCCTGGGCCAGCCACGCCAGGCTCATCGCCTCGCTCGGTAGCGGACAGGCCTGTTGCACGCAACGGCTCTTGATGGTTGGCAACAGACGGCTGGTCTGGTGGCTGACCAGCAGCAAAACCGTGTCGCCAGACGGCTCTTCAAGGCTTTTGAGCAAGGCGTTGGCGGCGTTGATGTTCATCGACTCGACCGGCTCGATCAGCACCACTTTGCGCCCGCCCAGTTGCGCGGTCTGCACCACGAAGCTGACCAGATCCCGAACCTGATCGACCTTGATCGCCTTGTCGGCTTCTTCCGGCTCCAGGATGTAGTTATCGGGGTGGCTGCCGGCCTTGAGCAACAGGCAGGATTTGCATTCGCCACAGGCATCCTGCGCGGTCGGCCGCTGGCACAGCAGGCTGGCCATCAGGCGCTCGGCCAGCGCCCGTTTACCGATGCCGGCCGGGCCATGCAGCAAATAGGCATGTGCATGTTGCTTTCGACCGGCCAGTTGCTGCCAGAGACTGTCCTGCCACGGATAGGCTTCAGCCACGGGTCAACTCCAGCAGGCGTGGCAACAAGGCATCCAGGGATTGCTGAACCTGCGCCAGCGGCTGCGCGGCGTCGACCAACACGTATCGCGCTGGCTCCGCTGCGGCGCGCTTGAGGAAAGCACTGCGCACGGCATCGAAAAAGGTCCGGCCTTCGAGTTCGAAGCGATCAAGACGACCACGTGCACTGGCGCGGGCCAGGCCAACTTCTACCGGCAGATCGAAAATCAGCGTCAGGTCGGGACGCAGATCGCCCTGCACAAAGGTTTCCAGTGCCGCGATACGCTCCAGCGACAAACCGCGGCCGCCCCCCTGATAGGCGTAGGTCGAATCAGTGAAACGATCACACAAGACCACCGCACCACGGGCCAGCGCCGGGCGAATCACCTCGGCCAGATGCTGGGCACGCGCAGCAAACACCAGCAGCAATTCAGTGTCCGGATTCATAACCTCATCGACCGGGGCCAGCAGCACTTCACGAATGCGCTCGGCCAACGGCGTACCGCCCGGTTCGCGGGTCAGCACCACCTCGATACCGGCGGCGCGCAGGCGCTCGGCCAGGTATTCACGATTGGTGCTTTTGCCGGCGCCTTCCGGGCCTTCCAGCGTAATAAACAAGCCAGTCACAGGCAGTCCTTAGTCAGAGTCATTGCGAGTTTTGCGGCGCGGCTGCATCCGGTGCGGGTGTTGGTTCAGGCTCAGGCGCAGGTTCTTGCGGCGACACTTGCGGCACAGTCTCGGGAGCGGTGTCCGGTGATGCGGCCGGGATCGGCGCCTGGCCCTGCTCAGCATGATCTTGCTCAGGCTGAGATTCCACAGACTGAGATTCTTCAACCGGAGCTTGCGGCGTTTCCGGCGCAGTTACAGGTGCCGGGCTGGAGCGGTAATCGGCGCGACGCTTCAGCTGGTACTCTCGCACAGCGTTGTTGTGGGCATCCAGATCATCAGAGAACACATGGCTGCCATCACCGCGAGCCACGAAGTAAAGGCTGCTGCCCTCCACCGGATTCAGCGCCGCGTGGATGGCTTCGCGGCCGACCATGGCAATCGGGGTCGGCGGCAAGCCGGAAATCATGTAAGTGTTGTAAGGGGTCGCTTCCTTGAGATGGGCGCGGGTCAACTTGCCGTTGTAGCGATCCCCCAGGCCATAGATCACCGTCGGGTCGGTCTGCAACAGCATGCCGATCGCCATGCGCCGCACGAACACGCCGGCAATCTGCCCGCGCTCCTGTGGCACCCCGGTTTCTTTCTCGACCAGCGAGGCCATGATCAGCGCTTGATAAGGTCCGCTATACGGCAAATCGGTTGCACGCTGATTCCACTCCTTGGCAAGGACCTCATCGAGACGATCGTAAGCCGTCTTCAGCAGCTCGACGTCGCTCATCCCCCGCACGAAGCGGTAAGTGTCAGGGAAGAATCGCCCTTCAGGGAAAATCCCGGCATGGCCGAGCTTGTCCATGACTTGGCTGTCGCTCAAACCGTTGAGGGTCTGTTCGATCTTTTCCTCTTTGGCCAACGCAGCACGGACTTGATGGAAATTCCAGCCCTCGACCAGGGTCAGGCTGTATTGCACCATTTCCCCACGCTTCCACAGGTCGATCAGACCTTCGACAGTCATGCCGGGTGTCATGCGGTATTCGCCACTGTGCAGCGGTTGTTTAGGCAGGTTGAAGCGCCAATAGACGCGCAGCCAGAACGCGTCCTTGATGACGCCATCGGCTTCCATTCGCAAAAGGGTGCGGTTCGGAGTGGTGCCCTTCGGCACCTCCAGCAGTTCTTCCTGCGTGATATTCAGCGGTTGCACCAGTGCCGAATGAATTTTCCAGGCAGAAGCACCCAACATCAGCCCTGCCAGAACCAGTCCGGTTTCCAGCAGCAGCAAGAGTTTACGTCTCACGTATCAAGCATCCAGTAGCGCGCGGGCAATGGTTTGGAGTTTACGGGTGAGTGGCCCAACCGGCCAGCTCAGAGCGGCATACGCATGCACCGGCCAAACGCCATACACGCTGTTGCAGACAAAGACTTCATCGGCCCATTGCAGCTGTTCCAGAGGGATGTCGGCGATTTGCACGGGGATGCCAAGTGACTCGGCTTGAAACAATAATTCGGCACGCATCACGCCCGCCACACCACAGCGCTTCAGATCCGCCGTCACCAACACGCCATCGCGCACCAGGAACAGATTGCTGAACACGCCCTCAATGACCCGACCGGCATGATCGAGCATCAAGCCCTCGGCATGGTCGGAGTCTTGCCATTCGGAACGGGCGATGACCTGCTCCAGACGATTGAGATGCTTGAGGCCGGCGAGTAGCGGTTGACTGGAGAGCCGCGTTGCGCAAGGGAACAGGCGAATGCCCCGCTCACCATGTACGGCAGGATAAGCAGCGGGAGGATTGCCTTGCAGAATACGTCGCGCCTGGGCCGCAGGATCAGGTGCATAGCCGCGAAGGCCGTCGCCGCGAGTGAGGATGAGCTTTAGTACTCCGTCACCCAATGCAGCGGCGTAGGCCAACACTTCGTTTCGAATCAGCTCGTGATCGGTGGCGATCCGCAGACGCGAACAGCCTTCTGCCAGACGCGACAGATGCCGGTCCAGCAGCAGCGGAGAGCCATCACGCACAGCGATGGTCTCGAACAGACCATCGCCGTAAGCCAGGCCGCGATCCTTCAGCGACAGCGCGTCAGCCGGTTGACCGTCGACCCAGCAGTCCATCAGCCTGCGAACCGGCGGAACACCAGCGAGCCGTTGGTGCCGCCAAAACCGAAGGAGTTGGACAGGACTACATCGATTTCCATGTTGCGCGCAGTGTGCGGCACAAAATCGAGATCGCAGCCTTCGTCCGGCTCATCGAGGTTGATGGTCGGTGGCGCCACCTGGCTGTTGATCGCCAGCACGCTGAAGATCGCTTCAACGGCGCCGGCCGCACCCAGCAGGTGACCGGTCATGGACTTGGTCGAACTGACGGCGACCCTGTAGGCATGCTCGCCAAACACCGATTTGATCGCGTTGACCTCAGCGAGGTCGCCAGCAGGCGTCGACGTGCCGTGGGCGTTGATGTACTGCACTTGATCGCCATTGATCTTGGCATCGCGCAGCGCATTGGTGATGCAGCGGGCAGCACCGGCGCCATCGGCGGGCGGCGACGTCATGTGGTAAGCGTCACCACTGGTGCCGAAGCCGATCAATTCGGCGTAGATGGTCGCGCCACGGGCCTTGGCGTGCTCCAGTTCTTCGAGAACCAGTGCACCGGCACCGTTGGACAATACGAAGCCATCACGGCCCTTGTCCCATGGACGGCTGGCGCGGGTCGGCTCGTCATTGCGGGTCGACAAGGCGCGGGAGGCACCGAAGCCGCCCATGCCCAGGCCGCAGGCAGCCATTTCGGCGCCGCCGGCGATCATCACGTCGGCTTCGTCGTACATGATGTTGCGGGCAGCCATGCCGATGCAGTGCGTACCGGTGGTACACGCCGTGGCGATGGCATAGTTGGGCCCCTGTGCACCCAGGTGGATGGACAGGAAACCGGAAATCATATTGATGATCGAGCCAGGCACGAAAAACGGAGAAATCCGTCGTGGGCCGGTCTCATGCAGCGTGCGGCTGGTTTCTTCGATATTGGTCAGTCCGCCAATACCCGAACCCATGGCCACGCCAATGCGCTCACGGTTGGCGTCGGTGACTTCCAGACCGGAATTGCGCACTGCCTGAAAACCTGCGGCCAGACCGTACTGAATGAACAGGTCGAGCTTGCGAGCTTCCTTGACCGACAGGTATTCCTCGACATTGAAGCCCTTCACCGAGCCGCCAAAACGGGTGGAATAGGCAGAAAGGTCGGTGTGTTCGATCAGACCAATGCCACTGCGGCCAGCCAGAATGCCCTGCCAGCTGCTCGGCACATCCGTGCCCAGTGGCGACAACATACCCATACCGGTGACTACGACGCGTCTACGCGACACAGCACTCTCCTTTTTTCAAATGACGACTTTGCATCAGGCCTAAAGAAAAAACCGCACGCCATGATGGCAGTGCGGTTTTTCCATGACAGCGAGCAACGATTACAAACTATTACGCCTGATGGCTAGTAACGTAGTCGATTGCAGCTTGTACAGTAGTGATCTTCTCAGCTTCTTCGTCAGGGATTTCGGTCTCGAATTCCTCTTCCAGAGCCATCACCAGCTCAACGGTGTCAAGGGAGTCAGCACCCAGGTCTTCAACGAAGGAAGCAGTGTTGACCACTTCTTCTTCTTTAACGCCCAGTTGCTCGGCAACGATTTTCTTGACGCGCTCTTCGATGGTGCTCATACCTTGTTTTCACTCCTAATGGACAAATTCAGGCAGCTGGCCAGTGGGTAAGTGTATAGAAAGACTTTTCAGCTTTTCAACTGAAAGCTTCACTCCTCAAACCCGGTGACCCTCTGCCTATAAATAGATTGCAGCTTTATAACGGATTTTAGACAGCTCGTATGACATTTTTTTGAAGCAATCCGTCACATTTAACTCATGTACATCCCGCCGTTCACCGGGATTGTAGCCCCAGTAACGTAAGCCGCACCGTCGGAGGCAAGAAAAGCGACCACAGACGCGATCTCTTGAGCTTGTCCCAGACGACCCAGCGGAATCTGCGTCTGCAAGGCTTCACGCTGTGCCTCGGGCAGTTCGCGGGTCATATCGGTATCGATGAACCCTGGGGCCACCGAGTTTACCGTAATCGAACGCGAACCGACTTCACGCGCCAGTGCACGGCTGAAACCTTCCAGACCGGCCTTGGCGGCAGCGTAGTTTACTTGGCCTGCGTTGCCCATGGCACCCACAACCGAGCCAATACTGATAATTCGTCCCCAACGGGCTTTGGTCATACCGCGCAAAACGCCTTTGGACAGGCGGAACAGACTGTTCAGGTTGGTATCGACAACGTCATGCCATTCGTCGTCTTTCATGCGCATCATCAGGTTATCGCGGGTGATGCCGGCATTGTTGACCAGGATCGCCGGCGCACCGAACTGCTCTTGGATGCTCGCCAGGACTGCCGCCACGGACTCATCGCTGGTGACATTGAGTTCCAGGCCTGTGCCCTGAATACCGTTTTCCTTCAGGGTGGCGGCAATGCGCTCGGCACCCGACGCGGAGGTCGCGGTACCAACGACGATAGCGCCCTGACGACCCAGTTCCAGGGCGATAGCCTGGCCGATGCCACGGCTTGCACCGGTGACCAGTGCAACTTTACCTTGCAGACTCATGCAAGTTTCTCCTGATTCAGGCCTGCGCTGCACGGGCGGCAGCGAAGGCGTCTGGGGTATTGAGGTTGGAAGTCGATACGCCTTCGGCGCAGCGTTTGTTCAGACCGGCGAGCACTTTGCCCGGGCCACACTCGACCAGATTGGTCGCGCCTTTGGCTGCCAGCGCCTGGACGGATTCAACCCAGCGCACTGGCTTGTAGAGCTGCTCAAGCAGATCGCGCTTAAGGGTTTCCAGATCGGCAGGCACAGCGGCACTGACGTTCTGCACCACAGGAATCTGCGGCGCCTGCCAGTCGATCGCGGCGATCGATTCGGCGAAACGCTCGGCGGCTGGACGCATCAGCTCGCAGTGCGAAGGCACGCTGACCGGCAACGGCATGGCACGCTTGGCGCCACGCGCCTTGCAGCCTTCGATGGCACGCTCGACCGCAGCCTTGGCACCAGCGATAACCACCTGGCCTGGGGAGTTGAAGTTGACCGCACTGACCACTTCGCCTTGGGCCGCTTCGGCACAGGCTGCCAGCACGTCGGCATCGTCCAGACCGAGGATGGCAGCCATACCGCCCTGCCCGGCCGGAACGGCTTCCTGCATCAACTGGCCACGACGCTCGACCAGTTTCACTGCGTCGCCGAGACTCAGGCTGCCAGCGGCAACCAGTGCGCTGTATTCACCCAGGCTGTGGCCGGCAACATAAGCCGGACGCGCGCCGCCTTCCGCCAGCCACAGACGCCACAGGGCGATCGAAGCGGTCAGAATGGCCGGTTGGGTTTTATCGGTTTGATTGAGTTGCTCTTCCGGCCCTTGCTGGGTCAGTGCCCACAGGTCGTAACCCAGAGCATCGGAGGCTTCTTTGAATGTTTCAAGGACAACCGGATGTTGCGCGCCCAACTCGGCCAGCATGCCGAGGGACTGCGAACCCTGTCCTGGAAAGACGAATGCGAGGGAAGCAGACATGTAACAAGCCCCTAATGATCTTGTCGTCGAAGAATTAGTGTCCCGCTTTGGGGACGCAAGAAACTGACAGTTGGATGGCCAATTGAACTAAGCGGTCACATTTAAGCATTGTCCGACGAAAACGCCTAAAGCAACAAATCCTCCAGACGACCGTGTATACGCTCCGGCAGATTTTCCTGAATCTCGATCAAGGCTCGGGAAATTGCACTCTGGAACCCTTGAACCCCGGCAGAACCGTGACTTTTTACCACAATGCCCTGCAACCCGAGGAAACTCGCTCCGTTATGCCGCGCCGGCGCCAGATCGGCTTGCAAGCGCTTCATCAGCGGCAAGGCCAATGCACCCACCATGCGTGACGGTAGGCTTTTCTTGAACAATGCCTCGATACGTCCGGCAATCATGGTCGCCAGACCTTCGCTGGATTTGAGCAGGATATTGCCGACAAACCCGTCACACACCACCACATCCGCTTCGCCACGGTACATACCATCACCTTCGACAAAGCCGATGTAGTTGATACCACGAGCTCGTTGCAACAAGGTTGCAGCCAGTTTGACTTGCTGATTGCCCTTGATGTCTTCGGTGCCGATATTCAGCAAGGCCACACGCGGGCGGACGATGCCCAGAGTTTCCGCTGCTACCGAGCCCATCACGGCAAACTGCAACAGATGCTCGGCACTGCAATCGACATTGGCGCCCAAATCAAGCAGCTGGCAATAGCCTTTCTGCGTCGGAATCGCCGCGACCATGGCTGGCCGGTCGATGCCCGGCAAGGTCTTGAGCACGAAACGTGACAACGCCATCAGCGCGCCGGTATTACCGGCACTGACACACGCCTGGACTTTGCCGTCACGCAACAACTCAAGCGCCACGCGCATCGACGAATCCGGCTTGCCACGCAGGGCCTGGGCGGGTTTTTCGTCCATGGTGATGACTTCGCTCGCCGCGACAATCGACAGGCGCGCGCGATCCACAGCCGAATGGCCAGCGATCAATTCTTCAAGAAGGGAGGGTTGACCGACGAGGGTCAGGTGCAGCGAGGGTGTAGCAGACAGGCAAGCAATGCTGGCCTGAACAATGCTGCGGGGACCGAAGTCCCCGCCCATTGCGTCAATCGCGATGACTTGAGCGGACAAGTGATTACTCGTCAGCGCCCTTGTCGATCACTTTACGGCCACGGTATACGCCTTCTGGCGATACGTGGTGACGCAGGTGAACTTCACCGGTGGTTTTTTCTACAGACAGGGTGCTAGCCTCGAGAGCGTCGTGCGAACGGCGCATGTCACGGGCAGAGCGGGATTTTTTGTTCTGCTGAACAGCCATAATTGATTAACTCCTAAACGTTTGGGTCACGCTTTAACTGCGCCAATACACTGAACGGGTTGGACCGCGTTACCTCGTCCTCGCTCGGTTCGGGCTCATCTGCTCCCGCCGGCTGCTGGCATTCTTCCGGATGATGAGCAGGCACAATGGGCAAGGCGAGCAGAAGCTCCTCCTCGATCAGTGACTGCAGATCCAATGGATCTTCGCCCAGTTCCAGCACGTCATAACCTTTCGGCAACGACTGGGTATTCGCACCCTCCTTCACCACAGCATAACTGCATTCGCTATGGATCGGCAGGGTGACCAGCTCAAGACAACGCTGGCAAACCATTTTGACTTCAGTGTCGATAAAGCTGTGAATTACCACAGATTTACGTTCATCTCGTTCAAAAACGAATTTAGCCTGCACCGTACCGACATTGTCGGAAAGCGGGTCGCAGAGTCTCTCCAAATCGGCCAGCAGCATTTCACCTTGAAGGGTGGTGCCACGATCAGCCAATTTGCGCGGGTCAACGTGAGGTGGAATCGGGTCATTCAACATAGGCGCAGCATTATAGGGATGCACCCGCCCATGTCAAAGGAAATTCAGCCCTGTCCGTCACTTGGAAGCCTCGCTAGAATTCGTGCCTGTCATTTGGAGTTGCGCATGCTGCCTTTATTACTCGCTTCCAGCTCGGTTTATCGCCGGGAATTACTGGCCCGCCTGCGGCTGCCATTCACTTGCAGCTCACCGGATATCGACGAAAGCCATCGACCGGGCGAGTCTGCCATTGATCTGGTAAAACGCCTCGCCGAGGAAAAAGCACGGGCGCTGGCCGGCACTCACCCAGCCCATCTGATCATCGGCTCTGACCAGGTCGCCGTGCTCGGTGACAGGATCATCGGAAAACCCCACACCCTCGAAAAGGCCCGCGAACAGCTGTTGGCCTCCAGCGGCGCCAGCGTAACCTTCCTGACCGGCCTTGCAGTGCTCAACAGCGAGTCCGGCCACTGCCAGGTCGACTGCGTGCCTTTCACCGTCCACATGCGCACACTGGACGCTGAACGCATCGAGCGCTATCTGCACGCCGAACAGCCCTACGACTGCGCTGGCAGCTTCAAGGCCGAAGGCTTGGGGGTAAGCCTGTTTCAAAGCACCGAAGGCCCTGACGCCACCAGCCTCGTCGGCCTGCCGCTGATTCGCCTGATCGACATGCTGCTCGCAGAAAACGTGCAGATACCCTGAAAGCAAAAGATCGCAGCCTTCGGCAGATCCTACAGAGATTGTGCAGGAGCTGCCGAAGGCTGCGATCTTTTGATCCATCCAACAGATTTAGCGCAGCGATGGACCGTTAAACCCCATCCACATCGCCAGATGCTCAGCCACGCTGGCACCCAGTTTTTTCGAGAAGCGATCGAACGGCGATTCCTGAACAGTGAAATCCACCAGTTCTTTTTCGCCAATCACATCTCGCGCAACCGAACTGGCATTACCCAGACCATCGATCAATCCCAGCGGCAATGCCTGTTCACCATTCCAGACCAGCCCGGAGAACAGCTCCGGATGCTCCTTGTCCTTCAAGCGATCACCCCGACCTTGCTTGACGCTATTGATGAATTGCTTGTGCGTGGTATCGAGCACGCCTTGCCAGAAGGCGGTTTCTTCAGGCTTCTGCGGCTGGAACGGATCGAGGAACGATTTGTGCTCGCCCGAGGTGTAGGTGCGACGCTCCACACCCAGCTTTTCCATGGTGCCGACAAAACCGTAACCGGCCGCCGTCACACCAATGGAGCCCACCAGGCTCGCCTTGTCGGCATAGATCTGATCAGCCGCACTGGCGATGTAATAGGCACCAGAAGCGCCCAGATCGGAAATCACCGCATAGAGCTTGGTGTCCGGGTGCAAGCCACGCAGACGACGAATCTCGTCATAGACATAACCCGACTGCACCGGACTGCCGCCCGGGCTGTTGATGCGCAGGATGACGCCCTTGACCTTTTTATCTTCGAAAGCGGCACGCAGGCTGCCGACGATATTGTCGGCGCTGGCCGGCTCCTTGTCGGCGATCATGCCGGTGACGTCGATCAGTGCGGTGTAATTGCCACTGCGGGTTGCGGCTTTTTCCATGTCCATCAGCGGCGAGAACAGCAACAGCGCGCCAAACAGGTACACAAAGGTCAGCAGCTTGAAGAAAATCCCCCAGCGTCGGGAGCGACGCTGTTCCTGCACACTGGCCAGCAGGGTCTTTTCCAATAGCTTCCAGCTTTTTTCGTCACCGCTCTCTGCGCTCGCCTTGGCGGGCGCCTTCCATTCGTCGGCCATGCCTTCTACTCCAGCAAAAACGTATTAAGCCCGCTGACTCAGCCAGGCATGCAATTCTGAAAAGCGATCAATGGAAAGCCGCGGCTCAAACAGTTTCAGCGCCTCGATCGATTGAGCGCCGTAGCTGACCGCGACCGAATCCATACCGGCATTGCGTGCCATCTGCAAATCGAAGGATGAATCGCCGACCATCAACGCTTGTTCCGGACGAACCTCGCAATGGGCGAGGATCTGCTCAAGCATCAGCGGATGCGGTTTGCTGGCGGTTTCATCGGCGGCACGGGTGATATCGAAATATTCCGCCCAACCGTGCGCCTTCAGCACCCGATCCAGCCCGCGCCGAGCCTTGCCCGTTGCGACCGCCAGGTGATAACCCTCGGCACGAAACGCCTCCATCGACTCGACCACACCTTCGAACAACGGCGAAGGCACAGCCTCCGAGGCGATGTAGTGATCGGCGTAGTGCTCGCGAAAGGCGATCAGCTCGGCATCGCTGATTTCCGGGTATAGCGTGCGGATGGCTTCCGGCAAACCCAGCCCAATGATGCCCTTGACGGCAAAATCATCGCGCAGTTGAAAACCGGATCGCTCGGATGCCACATGCATCGCCTCGACAATCCGACCAATGGAATCGGCCAGCGTGCCATCCCAATCGAAAATCAGCAGCTTGTAATCAGATGGGTGCACTCAAGCGCTCCACGGTTTTGGCCCACATCTCATCGACCGGCGCCTGAAGCTTCAGTTCGCCGCCATCGGGCAGTGGCACGGTCAGCATGTAGGCGTGGAGGAACAAGCGCTTGCCGCCCAGATCGCGGATTTCCTTACTGAAATCGTCATCGCCGTATTTGGTGTCGCCGGCAATGCAGTGCCCGGCGTGCAAGGTGTGGACACGAATCTGGTGAGTACGGCCGGTGATCGGTTTGGCTTCGATCAAGGTGGCAAAGTCGCCAAAACGACGCAGGACCTTGAACACGGTCACCGACTCCTTGCCCTCCTCCTCGTCGACCTCGACCATACGCTCGCCGGAGCGCAGATTGCTCTTGCCGAGCGACGCGCGAACTTGCTTGATCGAGGACGCCCAGTTACCGCGAACCAGCGCCATGTAACGCTTATCGACGCCGTCACCGCGCAAGGCCGTGTGCAAGTGACGCAGCATGCTGCGCTTCTTGGCGATCATCAGCAGGCCGGAGGTGTCACGGTCGAGACGGTGAACCAGCTCCAGCTCCTTGCAATCGGGACGCAACTGACGAAAGGCTTCGATGACGCCGTAATTCAAGCCGCTGCCGCCGTGAACCGCGATACCGCAAGGCTTGTTGATCACGATCAGCGCTTTGTCTTCGAAGACAATCGAGGCTTCCAGGCGCTGCAGCAGGCCTTGGGCCAATGGCACCGGCTCGTCCCGCTCAGGCACGCGAACCGGCGGCACGCGCACGATATCGCCCGCCTGCAGCTTGTATTCGGGCTTGATCCGGCCTTTGTTCACCCGCACTTCGCCTTTGCGCAAAATGCGATAAATCAAGGTCTTGGGCACGCCTTTGAGCCGAGCGAGAAGGAAATTGTCAATACGTTGGCCGGCATATTCCGGCGAGACCTCAAGCAGTTGTACGCCTGGGGTCGAAGGGGCAGTAGTCGTCATGGCGCGGATGATAACAATTTTTTATGGAATTGAAGCACTTAATCATTGCTGCTATAGTCGCGAACGCCGCCAAAAGCGGCTGGACAGCGGACCAACGGTCAAAAACCGGCCCTGACCAACGCAATTCACCAGGACGCGAGGCCGTCCTACGGGGCTTTCGCTACGTAACGGTGGAGTTTGCAGGTGTAACGAGCGCAGGTGACATGAGGCCTGAATCAAGCCGCAAAGCAGAGTTTTCACTCGCTTTACGAGCAAATATTCACGGCCAGTTCACAAAGTGCAGTCAGCTGCGAATGACCCCGAGCGAACGCTTCGGAAACAACGCCTAAATTAGCCATGATGCGTGACCTCCCCCTTTCGGAGCTCACGGTAAATGCCAACCCGCTGCGGATTCTGCGCGCGGCAGCACCCGAATTATCAGGGATACGTGTAGGGTGGAGATGCACAACCGCTGGACTGTGTAGCAATAGGCTTTATCAAGACGCTTCATCTCGTCCACAGCCGCCGGTTGATTCCTCCTCCTGACTGAGTGCTCAAGAGCCACAGCAAGCAGGACGCGTACGTCGCGATGAAGGCCCACATTGGCCGGACTTCGCTGGACACGGGAAATGGCCAACCACTCCCGACGCACCTGACACCGACCGTGAGAAGTCGTGTGTGCCGAACGCCGTTTCCGGCAGCCCGGAAACCGACGGTACTACATGAAAAGAATGCTGATTAACGCAACTCAACCCGAAGAGTTGCGTGTTGCACTGGTAGATGGCCAGCGCCTCTACGACCTGGACATCGAATCCGGTGCACGCGAGCAGAAGAAGGCCAACATTTATAAAGGCCGGATTACTCGCATCGAACCAAGCCTTGAGGCTGCCTTTGTCGATTTCGGCTCCGAGCGCCACGGCTTCCTGCCCCTCAAAGAAATCTCCCGCGAATACTTCAAGAAAGCCCCCGAAGGCCGCGTCAACATCAAGGACGTCCTGAGCGAAGGCCAGGAAGTCATCGTGCAGGTCGAGAAAGAAGAACGTGGCAACAAGGGCGCCGCCCTGACCACCTTCATCAGCCTGGCCGGTCGTTATCTGGTGCTGATGCCGAACAACCCGCGTGCCGGCGGCATCTCCCGTCGCATCGAAGGTGAAGAGCGCAACGAACTGCGTGAAGCTCTGAACGGTCTGGTTGCCCCGGCCGACATGGGTCTGATCGTGCGCACTGCCGGCCTGGGCCGCAGCAGCGAAGAAATGCAGTGGGACCTCGATTACCTGCTGCAACTCTGGACCGCCATCAAAGAAGCCTCGCTGGATCGCGCCGCGCCTTTCCTGATCTACCAGGAAAGCAACGTGATCATCCGCGCCATCCGCGATTACCTGCGCCAGGACATCGGCGAAGTGCTGATCGACAGCGTTGAAGCCCAGGACGAAGCCCTGACCTTCATTCGCCAGGTGATGCCGCAGTACGCCAGCAAGATCAAGCTGTACGAAGACAGCGTTCCGCTGTTCAACCGTTTCCAGATCGAAAGCCAGATCGAAACCGCTTTCCAGCGCGTGGTCGAACTGCCTTCCGGCGGTTCCATCGTTATCGATCCGACCGAAGCCCTGGTGTCCATCGACATCAACTCGGCGCGCGCCACCAAAGGCAGCGACATCGAAGAAACCGCTCTGCAGACCAACCTTGAAGCCGCCGAAGAAATCGCCCGTCAGTTGCGCCTGCGCGACATCGGCGGCCTGATCGTCATCGACTTCATCGACATGACCCCTGCCAAGAACCAGCGCGCCGTGGAAGAAAAAGTCCGCGAATGCCTGGAAGCCGACCGCGCTCGCGTGCAAGTCGGTCGCATCTCGCGCTTCGGCCTGCTGGAAATGTCCCGTCAGCGCCTGCGTCCATCCCTGGGCGAAAGCAGCGGCATCGTTTGCCCGCGTTGCAGCGGCACCGGGATCATCCGCGACGTTGAATCGCTGTCCCTGGCGATCCTGCGCCTGATCGAAGAAGAAGCCCTGAAAGACCGCACCGCCGAAGTTCGCGCACAAGTGCCGATCCCGGTCGCCGCGTTCCTGCTCAACGAAAAACGCAACTCGATCACCAAGATCGAACTGCGCACCCGTGCCCGCATCGTCATTCTGCCGAACGATCACCTCGAAACGCCGCACTTCGAAGTTCAGCGTCTGCGTGATGACAGCCCGGAAGCCGCCACCAACCAGTCCAGCTACGAAATCGCCGCTGCCGCTGCCGATGTGGAAGAAGTCCAGCCAGCCGCCGCGACCCGCACCCTGGTTCGCCAGGAAGCTGCGGTCAAGACTGCACCGGCCCGCGCCAATGCTCCGGTTCCGACCGAAGTTGCCGCTCCGGCCCCTGCTCCGGTTGCCGCGCCAGAGCCAAGCCTGTTCAAAGGCCTGGTGAAGTCGCTGGTCAGCCTGTTCGCCACCAAGGAAGAGCCTGCCGCTCCGGTCGTGGTTGAAAAACCGGCTACCGAGCGTCCGGCCCGCAACGAAGAGCGTCGCAACGGTCGTCAGCAGAGCCGCAACCGTAACGGTCGCCGCGACGAAGAGCGCAAGCCGCGCGAAGAACGTGCACCGCGTGAAGAGCGCGCACCACGTGAACCACGCGAAGAGCGTCAGCCACGCGAAGCCCGCGAAGAAACCCCAGCCGTAGCTCGCGAAGAACGCGCACCACGCGCTCCGCGTGAAGAACGTGCACCGCGTGCTCCGCGCGAAGACCGCAAGCCACGTGGCGAGCGCGAAGAGCGCGTACGTGAACTGCGTGAGCCACTGGATGCCGCTCCGGTCGCCGCCGCTGCCGCTGTTGCCACCACTGAAGAACGTCCGGCCCGCCAGCCACGTGAAGAACGCGCTCCACGCCCACCGCGTGAAGAACGTCAACCACGTGCCGAGCAAGCCGCTGCCACCGTTGCCGAAGAAGAGCTGACAACCAACGAAGAGCAACTGCAGGACGATGGTCAGGACGGCGCCGAAGGCGATCGCCCACGCCGCCGCTCCCGTGGCCAGCGCCGTCGCAGCAATCGTCGTGAGCGTCAGCGTGACGCCAACGGCAACGTGATCGAAGGTTCGGAGGAGTCCGAAGCCGGCGAAAACGCTGAAGAGCCAAGCACTGCCGATCTGGCCGCCGGCCTGGCTGTTACCGCAGCCGTTGCCAGCTCCGTGATCAGCGCTCCGGCTGAAGCACAAGCCAACGAGCAAGCCGAACGCGCCACTGCCGCCACCCTGGAAACTGCTCCGGTTGAAGCGCCAGTCGTTGAAGCGACCACGCCGGTAGAAGTGACCGCCTCGCCGGAAATCGAAGTTGCCCAAGCGCCAGAAGCTCAGCCAGCGGTTGAAGCGGCTGCTGAAGCTGTTGTTACCGAAGCGCCTGCCGAGGTTGCAGAACCGGTTGTTGAAACCGTGACTGAAGTTGTTCGTGAAGTTCGCGAAGAACAAACCGCGTTCAACTGGGTTGCCGAACCAGCCGTTGCTGAAACTCCAGCGCCAGTCGTTGAAGCGGAAGTCGCTGAAGCAATGGTTTCCGAGCCGGTTGTTGCCGCTGCCGAGCCTGCTCCAGTGGTTGAAGCACCGGTTGTCGCCGAAGTGGCGGCTCCAGTGGTCGAAGCCGCTCAGGTTAGCGCACTGACGCCAAGTGGCCGCGCGCCGAACGACCCACGTGAAGTGCGTCGTCGCAAGCGTGAAGAAGAGCGCCTGCAGAAGGAAGCCGAACTGGCTGCCGCTGCTGCTCCGGTTGCTGAAGTCGTTGTCGCTGAAGAACCAGCACCGGTTGTTGCTGAAGTCGTCGAGGCAGCACCTGCCCCGGTTGCCGAAGTTGCTGCCGAGCCAGCTGAATCGGTGATCCACGAAGCGCCACGCTCCGTGCAGGAAGCGGTAGAGAAACACGAACAAGCCGAAGAAAAAGAGCACGAGCCTAAACCACTCGTCTGATTCCCTCGGTCAATAAAAAGCCCCGCCTGGTGATGCCAGGCGGGGCTTTTTTATGCTTGGAATCTTTCCCCGAAACACCTCAACCCACTGTAGGAGCGAGCCTGCTCGCGATGGTCGTCAACGATAACGCGGGTATTCTGGATAAATGCGGCGCCCTCAGGTTTTTCGCGAGCAGGCTCGCTCCTACAGGGGGATCTAAGCGAATGTGAAGACTAATTTTTCCGGCACATCCACATCCCACAACACCCCGGGATCATCCACCGCCACTTCAACCACCCGCCCCTGTGCAAACAACGGCTTGGCCCCTCGATCACCCGACAGCGCCATCAATCCCGGGCCAAAACTGCGCCCAAAGCCCACAGGATGCCCGTATTCCCCGTCTTGCACCGGTACACTGATGCAATCATCAGCCACCTGCGCCAGAACCTGCTCAATGGTCGAAGGCAGGATGAACGGCATATCCCCCAACACCATCAACCAGCCACCCAGTTGTTCACACGCGGCGACCCCGGCAGCAATGCTATCGCCAATTCCGGTGGTTTCAATCAGCACGATGTCACAACCATAAGCCTTGGCCATGCGAATCACCTGCGGACGATCAGCGGTGGTCACCAGCAAACGCTTTTCCAGCGTGGCCGGCAGATTCACCAGCACGTGCTCGATCACCGAACGGACGGCACCATCACGCCCCGTACAGTCCGCCAGCAACTTGTCCTTTTCATCGCCCGCCACCTGCCGGAACCGACTGCCCTGCCCCGCCGCCAGAATGATTGCTCCGATGGATTCGCTCATACGCGCTCCCGTACTGGCTTTTTCTGTTTCAATTCGACGCCATTCTTGATCGCGACAATTTCCGCCATCAGCGACAAGGCGATTTCCGCCGGACTGTGGCTGCCGATGTGCAAGCCGATGGGGCCGTGCAGCCGCTCGATTGCCTGTTGCGACAAGCCCAGTTGCGCCAGGTTTTCCCGACGCTTCTGGCTGTTGACCCGAGAGCCCAGCGCACCGACGTAAAAAGCCCTGGAGTCTAGGGCGGTGAGCAACGCCATGTCGTCCAGGCGCGGATCGTGGGTCAGGGCGACAATCGCCGTGCGTTCGTCAGTCTGGATATTCAGCACCGCATCATCGGGCATGCCGGTGACAAATCGTCCGTGCTGTTCTTCCCAGCCGTAGACGAACTCGGTGCGTGGATCGCATATCAGTACTTCGAAATCCAGCAACCGAGCCATTTCCGCGACATACCGGGACAACTGGCCCGCACCGATCAGCAGCAGGCGCCAGCGCGGACCATAAATGGCCCGCAGCGTCTTGCCATCAAAGGTCAGCACATCCGATTTGTCGGCCGACTGTAGGACCACTTCACCGGTCGCGATATCCAGCGAACGCGCGACGATTTGATGATCCTCGCAGCGCGCCAGCAACTCGGCGACCCAATCCGCTTCGCCGACCCGCTCCTCAGTCAAACGCAAGGTGCCACCGCAGGGCAGGCCGAAACGCGCAGCCTCTTCACGAGTGACGCCATAGGTAATCAACTGCACCGGCGGGCCATCGACCGGAATGCGACCGTCATGCAACCGAGCAATCAGGTCATCTTCGACACAACCGCCAGACACCGAACCAATCACCACGCCATCTTCACGCAACGCCAACATCGCGCCAGGCGCCCGGGGCGCGGTGCCCCAGGTCTGGACCACGCTGTACAACACCACCCGCTGACCGGCGCGGCGCCATTCCAGCACGCTGCGCAGGACATTCAGATCAACGCTGTCCATCAGGCCTGCGCCTTCTGCCAGCCCTGGAGCTGATAGCGTATCGGCAGGTCGCGGATGCGTTTGCCGGTGGCCGCGAAGATCGCGTTGCACAACGCCGGGGCAATCGGTGGCACGCCCGGCTCGCCGACGCCGCCCAACGGCACGGTGCCTGGAGGCGTAACCAGATGCACGGCGACTTCCTTCGGCGCCAGCGACATGCGCGCCACTTCATACATGTGGAAGTTGTCTTGCTGGACCTTGCCGTCCTTGAAGCTGATCTCGCCCAACACCGCGTTGCCCAGGCCCATGACGCAAGCGCCTTCGAACTGTGCGCGAATCCGCTCGGGGTTGATCTGCGGCCCGCAATCCACGGCGATGTCCGCCTTGTGCACGATCAACGTGCCGTCTTCTTTGACTTCAACCTCGATCACTGCCGCCACGTAGGTGACGAAGCTGTAATGCACCGCCAGGCCCAGGCCCCGGCCCTTCGGCAACTCACGGCCCCAACCGGCAGCTTTGGCGGCGGTTTCCAACACAGTGCGCAGACGCCCGGTATCAATCGGATAACGCTCGGGGGATTCGCCGTAGTTCCACTCTTCACTCAAGGTACGCGGATCGATCTGCCGATCCGGGCCGAGCAATTTGATCTGGTACTTGAGCGGGTCCTGCCCGGCCTTGTGCGCCAGTTCATCGATGAAGCTCTGGATGGCGAAGCCGTGGGGAATGTTCGACACCGAGCGATACCAGCCAACGCGGGTGTGCACCGTCGCTTCAGGGTTTTCCAGGCGGATGTTGGGAATCGCGTAGGCCATGTTGGTGAAGCCCATGCCCAACTCGAAAGCCGCCTCGTGATTCATGCCCGGCGCGAACAACGCAGTGATGCTCGGCGCCACCGTGCGGTGCAACCAGCCGGACGGCAGGCCATCCTTGTTCAGGCTGGCCTTGAGGTATTCCGCCGACACGGTGTGGAAGTAGGAACAATGGATGTCGTCTTCACGGGTCCATTGCACCCTCACCGCTTTGCCAGGGAATTCCTTGGCGAGAATGGCCGCCTCGATGATGAAGTCAGGCTTTGACTTGCGACCGAAACCGCCACCCAGCAGCGTCACGTTGAACGTGACGTTATCGAACGGCAAACCGAGGCGCTCACCGATTCTGGTGCGGGTGACCTGTGGCGCCTGGCTCGGGCCCCAGGCTTCGCACACGCCATCCTTGTAGCGGGCGATGGCGACCATCGGCTCCATAGGCGACTGCGACAGGTGCGGCAGGTAGTAAGAGGCTTCCAGCGTACTGTCGGCGCCGCTCATGGCTTCGTCGATGTTGCCGGTGTTGCGCACCACTTTGCCGGGCTTGAGGGAAGCCGCTTCCAGTTCCTTGCGATAAGCGATGGAATCGTAACTGGCGTTGGCGCCGTCATCCCACTCGATTTTCAGTGCCTCACGGCCCTTGATCGCCGCCCAGGTGTTGTTCGCCACCACGGCGATACCGCCCAGCGGCTGAAACTCCGAAGGCAATGGCCGACTTTCGATCTGCACCACCTTGACCACGCCCGGGACCTTCATCGCCGCAATCGCATCGAAGGTTTTGACCTTGCCGCCGTAGACCGCAGGCCGGGCAATGGTGGCGTACAGCATGCCGTCGAAATGCACATCGGCGCCGTACACCGCGCGCCCGTTAACGATATCGTCACCGTCGATGGCCTTGGTGCCTTCCTTGCCGATGTAGCGGAATTCCGACGGTTGCTTGAGTTTCAGGCTGTCACGCGCCGGGACGGCCAAGGCACCGGCAGCAGCGGCCAGCGCGCCATATTCCAGTTCGCGACCGGTAGGTTTGTGGATGACTTTGTGCAATTGCGCATGGCATTCGCTGACCGGGACTTTCCACTGATTGGCAGCGGCCTGCTCCAGCATGGTCCGCGCGGCGGCACCGCAGCGGCGCATCGGCTCGTACCAGTGGCGCATGCTGCGCGAGCCGTCGGTGTCCTGGTTGCCGAAGCGCACTTCGTCACCGGGAGCCTGCTGCACCTTGACCCGTGCCCAATCGGCTTCCAGCTCATCGGCTACGACCATGGTCAGGCTGGTACGCACGCCCTGGCCCATTTCCGAACGGTTGCACATCACGGTCACCGTGCCGTCGGCCGCAATGCTGACGTACACCTTGGGATCATCCACCCAGCCATGGGGCATTCCGTCGGCGCCGAACTTCTTCTCTTCTTCGGCAAACGCGTCCTGCCAGCCCCAGCTCGCGGCAACCACCAGGGCACCGGCAGCGCCCACACCTTTGAGGAAACCACGGCGACTGAGGTTGCTCAGGGCGAAATCATTCGGTAACTGGCTCATGCCTTGGCCTCCTTCAGATGAGTGGATGCCTGGCGGATGGCGGTCTTGATGCGGTTGTAAGTGCCGCAACGACAGATGTTGCCGACCATCGCCTCTTCGATCTGCTCATCGCTCGGGTTCGGATTGGTCTTGAGCAGCGCAGTGGCGGACATGATTTGCCCACCCTGGCAGAAACCGCATTGGGCCACGGCCGTGTCGAGCCAGGCTTGCTGCACGACTTTACCGACCGGGTCGGCATGGACGTTTTCGATGGTGGTGACGTTCTGCCCGACTACCGAGCCGATCGGCGTGATGCAGCTGCGTGCCGGAGCGCCTTCGATATGAATGGTGCACGCACCGCACAGGCCCATGCCGCAGCCGAACTTGGTGCCGTTATAGCCGGCCACATCGCGGATCGCCCAGAGCAGCGGCATGTCCTCGGTGACGTCGAGTTGATGGTCTTGACCGTTGAGTTTCAGGGTAATCATGGGCACGCCCGCATAGTTCTTGAGTTATGGGGTCGAGCAATCTGCCATTGGATCTTGGTTCGGTACGCAGATCGACTCAGGCTATTGGGCTCTCTTGTGCTGACGGGAGCGTCTGCACCGGGCCTTTGATGGAGAAAATGCATTGCATCGTTAGCTCGCTAAGTTAACGCAGCATTAACAAAAAAGCCCTGCACTTTTCATCAGTGCAGGGCTTTGGATTGAACCATTAAAGCGTAGTCTCAATAACGGTTCGGCTCCATCTCCAGCTCGACATGGAAACGTTCTGAAATGTCTTTCTGAATACGCTGCGCCAGGTCGAGCAACTGCAGGCCGGTGGCGCTGCCGTAGTTGACCAGCACCAGTGCCTGCAACTTGTGCACGCCCGCGTCGGCATCACGGAAACCTTTCCACCCTGCCCGCTCAATCAGCCATCCGGCGGCGATTTTCATCTGCCCGTCGGGTTGCGCGTAGGCCACCAGATCGGGGTATTCGCCCTTGAGCTGCGCGACCAACGCCGCTGGCACCAACGGGTTCTTGAAGAAGCTGCCGGCATTACCGAGCACCGCCGGGTCCGGGAGCTTTTCGTTGCGGATGCTACAAATCGCCTGGCTGACATCGGTGGCGGTCGGATGCTCGATGCCTTGCTCGGTCAGGCGCTGGCGAACAGGGCCGTATTCCAGGTGCAGATGCGCAGCACGGTCGAGTGCGAAGCGTACGCGCAGGATCAGCCAGCGCCCCGGCTCCTGTTTGAACAGGCTGTCGCGGTAGGCAAAGTTGCACTCTTCCAGGTTGAAGTCGCGCAGTTCGCCGCTGTGCCGATCAAGCGCCGTCAGACCGGCGAACACGTCCTTGATCTCAACCCCGTAGGCGCCGATGTTCTGCATCGGTGCCGCACCGACGGTGCCGGGAATCAGGCTGAGGTTTTCCAGACCCGACAAACCCTGCGCCAACGTGTGCTGCACGAACGGATGCCAAGGTTCGCCAGCCTCGGCTTCGATCACCACTTTGCTGCCGTCATCGCTCAGCACGCGAATCCCGCGTGTGGCCATGCGCAACACCAGCGACTCGATATCCGCCGTCAGCAGCAAATTGCTACCGCCGCCGATCACCAGCACTGGTACATGATGCTCAAGCCCATAGGCCAAGGCTTCTCGCACATCGGCGTCGCTATGGGCTTCGGCGAACAAACGAGCCTGAACATCCACACCAAAACTGTTGAACGGCTTGAGTGAAACCTGCGACCGAACCTGCAAACTCATAACCGTCCCTTCAATTCGACCACCAGCAGATCACTGGCGCGCTCGATCAAATCCAGCACCTGCTCGAAGCCCTGGTCGCCGTCGTAATACGGGTCCGGGACTTCGTCGATTTCCGACTCATAACGACGCAGGAACAAATCCAGCTCGGCCTTGCCCTTGGCCGGTTGCAGAGCCTTGAGGTTGCGCAGGTTGCTGTTGTCCATCGCCAGGATCAGGTCGTAGGTGGCGAAATCGGCGCGGGTCACTTGCTGGGCACGTTGCGTGGACAAGTCGTAGCCGCGCAGCTTCGCCGCAGCCTGACTGCGCTTGTCCGGCGCTTTGCCGACATGCCAGTCACCAGTGCCGGCGGAGGCGACTTCGACCAGATCGGCCAGCCCCGCCTCACGCAGTTTGTGGCGCAACACGCCTTCAGCCGTGGGTGAACGGCAGATGTTGCCCAGGCAGACAAACAGAACCCGCATCAGGCCTCCAGCAGGCGACGAACGCGCTCAAGGTCTTCAACGGTATCGACACCGGCCGGCGGCGCGATCAGCGCGTCGGCGACGTGAATCCGCACGCCGTGCCACAAGGCACGCAACTGCTCCAGGCACTCGGTGTTTTCCAGCCAGCACGGGCCCCAGCTGACGAAGTCATGCAGGAAACCGGCGCGATAGGCGTAGATGCCGATGTGGCGGCGATAGGGCACGCCTTCCGGCAATTGCTCTCGGTTCACCGCGAACGCATCCCGCGCCCACGGCAAGGTCGAGCGACTGAAGGTCAGCGCCAGGCCATTGAGGTCGCTGACCACCTTGACCACGTTGGGATTGAACAGGGTTTCCACGTCTTCGATCGGCTCGGCCAAGGTGGCCATGCGCGCTTCGGTATGGACGGCCAGGTTGGCAGCGACCTGATCGATCACGCTCGCCGGGATCAACGGTTCGTCACCCTGGACATTGACCACGATGGCATCGGGCGCCAGGCCCAGTTTCGTCGCGACTTCCGCCAACCGATCGGTGCCGGAATTGTGATCTTCACGGGTCAGCACCACTTCGGCGCCAAACCCTTTGCAAGCTTCGACGATGCGCGCATCGTCAGTGGCGACCACGACACGCTGGGCGCTGCTTTTGCTCGCCTGTTCCCAGACGTGCTGGATCATTGGCTTGCCGGCGATCAACAGCAGCGGCTTGCCCGGCAAACGGGTGGAGGCGTAACGCGACGGAATGACAACGGTAAAGGCTGTGG
This sequence comes from Pseudomonas sp. MAG733B, assembly GCF_036884845.1. Classification (NCBI taxonomy): domain Bacteria; kingdom Pseudomonadati; phylum Pseudomonadota; class Gammaproteobacteria; order Pseudomonadales; family Pseudomonadaceae; genus Pseudomonas; species Pseudomonas sp. MAG733B. Next base: position 2,152,194 of record NZ_CP145732.1, on the reverse strand, counting down.
TCATTTATCCAGACGCTCGTCGGTGGTCAGGGTGCGGGCTTCGGTTTCGAGCATCACCGGGATGCCATCGCGAATCGGGTACGCCAGACCTGCGCCCTTGCTGATCAGCTCGGTCTTGTCGGCACTGAGCTTGAGCGGGCCTTTGCAGACCGGGCAAGCGAGGATATCGAGCAGTTTGGTGTCCATGAGCATTCCCTGGATAAAAACGGTTTTAAGGCAACAGACGAGCCGGCAACAGGCGCATCAACTGTGTGTCGAACCAGGCCACGAAGGCCGGTGACGGCACAGCATCGACCGCCAGGTACCACCAGTCGGCGGCGGCGAAGGCACGGCACTTCACCGCGTCCTTTTCGGTCATCACCAACGGCAATGACGGGGTGAAATTCAACGCCTGCACGCTGTATTCGGCGTGATCGGCGAACGCATGCGGGACTGGTTGCCAGTGTAGCGTTTCGAGGGTCTTGAAGAAACGCTGCGGGTTGCCGATCCCGGCCACGGCGTGCAGCGCCTGGCCTGCTGGAAAATGATCGAGGGGACGTCGTTCGCCGCTTTGCAGGTTGACCAGCGCAGTGGGTTGCAACTGGAAGGCGAAACCATCATCGCGATCAGCCGAAGCGCCGTTGTAGAGCACCGCGTCGACACTTTGCAGACGCTCGACCGGCTCGCGCAACGGCCCGGCCGGCAGGCAACGGCGGTTGCCAAGGCCACGGGCGGCGTCGATCAGCACCAACTCCAGATCCCGGGCCAGCCGGTAATGCTGCATGCCGTCATCGGACAGGATCAGATCCAGCGGCTCGCTGGCCAGCAAGGCTTTGACGGCGCTGCTGCGATCAGGGTCGATCATCAGCGGTACGCCGGTGCGTTGAACGATCAGCAACGGTTCGTCGCCGGCAATCTCCGCGCTTTGATCCGCCTCGACCCGCCATGGCAATTGCGGCGGCTTGGCACCGTAACCACGGCTGACCACGCCAACCCGCAAGCCGCTGCGCTGGCAGTGCTGGATCATCCACAGGATCAGCGGCGTCTTGCCGGTGCCGCCAACCGTGATATTGCCGACGACGATCAGCGGCACCGGCGGCTGGTAGATTTCACCCTCGCCCGCCAGAAAGCGTTTGCGCTTGTTGTTGACCACACGCCGGTACAGCCACTCCAGCGGCTGCAACAGCTTCAGGGCCGGATGACCGGCGTACCACGCGGCGAGCAGACGATCGGACATGGCCATCAGGGCGCGGTCGGCGCCGCCTCGACTGTGGTCATGCGCAATTGGCTGAAGCCAAGCTTGCCGGCGGCGTCCATCGCAGTGATGACCGACTGATGCTGGGTTTTGCCATCGGCGCTGATGGACAGCGGCAGACTGGTATCGCCATTGGATTCTTTCTGCAGCGCTTCAATCAATGTGGCCAGGTCGCTTTTCGGCAAAACATGGTTGTTCACCGAGAACACGCCGTCGGCGCTGATGGCGATATCGAGCTGCCGGGTCTGGTCATCGGCCGAAGCGCCGCTGACCGCTTCCGGCAGCTCGACACGCAACTGGGTTTCACGGGTGAAGGTCGTGGTCACGACGAAAAACAGCAGCAGGATAAACACCACGTCGATCAGCGACGCGAGGTTGATGTCCACCGTTTCCCGTGGTTTGCGGCGGAATTTCACGCTTTGCCCTCGGTCAGGTCCACGTCGCGGTCGCCCTGCACTACCTCGACCAGTTTGATCGCTTCCTGTTCCATCCCGACCACCAGCTCATCGATCCGGCGTTGCAGGAATCGATGGAAGAATACCGCCGGGATACCGACCATCAAACCGGCAGCCGTGGTGATCAGGGCCTTGGAAATACCACCGGCCAGCACCGAAGCGTTGGTGGTCATGCCACTGCCGGTGAATGCGCTGAAAATATCGATCATGCCCAGCACGGTACCGAGCAGGCCCAGTAACGGCGCCATGGCGGCAATGGTGCCGAGGGCGTTGATGTAACGCTCCAGATCGTGGATGACCCGCGCCGCAGCCTCTTCGATGCACTCTTTCATGATCTCGCGACCATGCTTGGAGTTGGCAAGGCCGGCGGCGAGGATTTCACCCAGAGGCGAGTTGGCGCGCAGTTCCTTGAGCCTGTCTTTGTTGAGCTTCTTGTCTTTGATCCAGACCCAGACCTGCCCGAGCAGGTGCTCCGGGGTCACGCGACTGGCTCGCAGGGTCCACAGACGCTCGGCAACGATTGCCATGGCCGCGATGGAACTCAGAATGATCGGCAGCATCATCCAGCCGCCGGATTTGACCAATTCCCACACAGTGTCAGTCCCCTCGAAAAAGTGCGCCACTCTAACATAGGGGGTGGGCGCACCGAAGACCGCGATGTCGCATCCGGTCGGGCTTTGATTACGCTCGGTTGTTGCTACAAGGGCGGCGGATCGCGCCAGAACCGCCGTTCCTGACGCATCGAGCGCGGTGATTCGAAACGTCCGAGTTGCAGATGAATGGCACCCTGTTCGGCGCTGTCATAGATTGCCATTGCGCGTTTTCGATAGCGCGCCATGACCGTCGGATGAGGATGACCGAACGAATTGCCCTGACCACGGGAGATCAGCACCGCTTTGGGCTGCAAGCCGTTGAGCAGCGCCATCGAAGATGAACTGCGACTGCCATGGTGCGGCGCCTGCAACCAGTCGGTCGGCACGGCCAATGGGCTTTCGAGCAGTGCGCGCTCGGCGTTGGTGTCGATGTCGCCGGTCAGCAACAATCGCTCACCGTTGGCTTCAATCTGCAAAACGTAGGACTTCTGATTGCTGTCACTGGCTGATGACCATTGCCAGAGCCGGAACTGAACACCGTCCCAGGTCCATTGCCGGTCGGTTTCACAGGCTTGGGCTTGCAACTCGGCAGGCAGCGCCTCTGGGTCGCCACTGATCACACGCTTGACCGGCAGCCCGTTGGCAACCGCGCGGGCGCCACCGGAGTGGTCGGCGTCGGCGTGGCTGATCAGCATCAGATCGAGTTCTTTCACGCCCAGTTTGAGTAATGACGGCAATACGACTCGCTCTCCCAGGTCGAAATCGCCGAAACGCGGGCCGGTGTCATACAGCAGTGTGTGATGCCGGGTGCGCACCAAAATCGCCAGTCCCTGTCCGACATCCAGTTGCCAGACATCGGCGATGCCTTCCGGTAACTCGGGGCGCGGCGAAAAAATCAGCAACAGCAGCATGGGCCACCCCAACGCACGCATTGGCACGCCTCGGGGTAGAAGCAACAGAAAGGCCCCCAACGCGCCCAGGCACCAGACCCAAAACGGAATCGCCATGGGTACCCACGCAGGAATCTGACCAGCGACCAACGCCAGTCCCTTGAACAATCCATCGATCAAACCACCCGCCAGCCACAGCAAGCCTTCGCCCATGTAAGGCACCGGCAACATCACCGTGCCGAGCAATGCGGGAGGCAGCACCACCAGGCTGATCCAGGGCACCGCCAGCAAGTTGACCAATGGCCCACTGACGCTGACCGGCAATCCCAGCACCAGTAATAACGGGCCCAATCCCAATGCGATCAACCATTGCGCACGGGTCCAGGTCTGCCACCAGCGCCAAGGGCCCAACCGGCCGCCGAAAGTAAAAATCAGCACCGCCACCGCCGCGAAGGACAACCAGAACCCCGGCTGAAGACTCGCCAGCGGATCAAGCAGCAAAACGCCATTGAGTGCCAGCAATAGCGGCCACCAAGCGCCAAGATGACGAAACCGCAGGCGCCATAACAGCACCAGCCCGATCATCAAACAGGCCCGACGCACCGGCACCTCAAAACCGGCCAGCAATCCGTAACCGAGAGCGGCCGCGAATGCCAGGCCACAGGCCCAGGGCAGCCATGGCAGACGGCTGGGCCACAGGCCATAACGGGCAAGACCGGCGATCAACAGATACACCACGCCCGCCAGCAAACCGATGTGTTGTCCGGAAATCACCAACAGGTGCACGGTGCCGGTGTCCTGCAATACCTGCCAGTCTTCGCGGCTCAGCCCGGCGCCATCGCCCAGCACCAAAGCCGCCAGCGCACCGGTTCGTCCCTGGGCGTCTACCGCTTGAAGCCTCTGGCGGATACCGTCGCGCCAGGCCCATCGCGCTTGCGCCAGTCGCTCGCCGTCCTTGACCGTACCGGTCGCACCGATGCGTTGCGCCAGCAGCCAGGCGTCGTAATCGAAAGCGTGCGGATTGAGTAAACCGGCAGGACGCTTCAACTTGACCGCCAGTCGCCAGCGCTCGCCGCTGTTCACCGGCGGGCCGTCATACCAGGCCACGCGCATGAGTTTCGGCACTTTTGCATGTCGCGAGCGGGCGTCTGCCAATTCGAAACGTACGACGCCTTCGCTGTTCTGGGGCAAACCCACTACCCGCCCTTCGACCCAGCGGGTTTCGCCATCGAGGCTCGGCGACAGTCGATCGTCCAGCGCCCAATGCGCCTGCGCGCAAGCCCAACTCAAACCGAACAGGAAGAACGCCACGGGGTACGTCCTGAACGGCAGCAACATCAAACCGACCACCGGCATCAACAGCAACAACCCGACCGGCGGCAATGCCGGTAAAAAACGCAGGGCCAGCAATCCCAGTGCCAGCGCCATCATCCCTGTGCACATACGCCCGTCCTTGAGAGTCCCGACTTAAGGCATAGCTGTCCGGCCGCACGGTCGTGGTTATCAATTGTCACAAAGTCTGAATGGGCGCTTCATAGAATCCAGACATACTTGCCGCCTTGACCGACCGAGAAGCCTTATGCCCCGGCGATTATTCAAACGTTACATGCCAGACCCGACCAGCATCAGGGAACACAAATCCTTACGCTTTCTCGGGACGCTGCTGCATGACCCGAACCTCTGGCACCTCAACCGCCATTCCGTCGCCCGGGCGATGGCGGTCGGTTTGTTCGCGGCGTTCCTGCCGATTCCGTTGCAGATGCTGCTGGCTGCCATCCTTGCCATCGTGGTGCGCGGGAACATGCCGATTGCGGTGAGCCTGGTCTGGCTGACCAATCCGATCACGATGCCTGCGGTGTTCTTTTGCACCTATCAGACCGGGGCCTGGCTGATGGACGTACCTGCACGGCATCTGCCCGATGAGTTGACCTGGGAGTGGATCAGCGGTGAGCTCTCGACCTTGTGGCAGCCGTTTTTGCTGGGGTCGGTGGTGACGGGATTGGTGTTGGGGGCTTTGGCTTATTGTCTGGTGATGGTGTATTGGCGGTGGTGGGTTGCGCGGCAGTGGCGGCGGCGTAAGCAGAGTCGGATGTGATTGGGCGGTCTTTGGGTTGTGTTTGATCGTGTACATATCCGTTTTTTTGGTAACGGCGGCTGACGGTTCCGCTCTTACAGCGGGTCACTTTCGAAGAGCGCGAAAGTAACCAAAGCGCTTTGCCCCTGACGTTCGGTGCCTCGCCTAGGCTCGGCATGCCCTCGCTCCGGTCCTGCTCCGTGGGCCCGCCGCCATCGGCCATCCATGGCCGGGGGCGGCTAACCCGGCATCCTTGCCGGGTTGCCCACTGCGCAGAACCTCCACTCGGCCTCTCGATGGGGCGAATACCGCAACAGCACCGCGAGGCGGCCTACCGGCCGGCCTGATCGGAAGTTCGCTCGTATTTTTGTGTAGGAGCTGTCGAGTGCAACGAGGCTGCGATCTTTTGATTTTGTTTTTTAAAGCGAAATCAAAAGATCGCAGCCTTCGGCAGCTCCTACGTTTGACGTGAAACAGCACAAAATCGGGTCGGCTGTCAGGCCGCCATCGCCAGCAGGCTGGCTCCCACAGTTTGGAGTGCGTGCGAACCAGACAAACAGGCCGGCCGGTAGGCCGCCTCGGTTGCACTTGATCCACCCGCCCCATCGGGAGGCTGAGTGGAGGCGTTTATCCGGGGGGAGGCGCGTAGCGCCGTGCGGCGAAGCCGCACACATCGAGAGGAGGTCGTCGCGAAGCAGACCGGAGGCGATGCCCCCGGATGAATGCCGGAGCGAAGGAACTCCGAGCCTTAGCGAGGAGCCGTACGTAAGGGGCGAGCCTTTTGGTTCCTTTTTGGCGTTTGAAAAAGGGACTCGCCGTAAGGGCGAAACCCTAGGTGGCCGTTACCGCAGGAACGGATATGTACACCATCCAAAACCAGCGAACGGCCAAGCCATGATCAGGTCCGCATCCCCCGCCCACTCACCAACAACCGCGCACACCCAAAATACAAAACCACCGTCGCCACCACCATAAAGGCAATCGCCACGCTGATCCGGATATCCGAAACCCCAAGAATGCCGTAACGGAAGGCGTTCACCATGTGCAACACCGGGTTGGCCAACGACACGGTCTGCCAGAACGGCGGCAGCAAAGTGATCGAATAAAACACCCCGCCCAGATACGTCAACGGCGTCAGCACAAACGTCGGGATGATCGAAATGTCATCGAAGTTGCGCGCAAACACAGCGTTGATGAAACCCAGCAGCGAGAAGATCGTCGCCGTCAGCACCACCACCAGAATGGTCACGCCCAGGTGATGCACCTGCAAATCGGTGAAGAACAGCGACAACAGCGTCACGATGACCCCGACCATCAACCCGCGCAGCACGCCGCCGAGGGTGTAGCCGATCAGGATGGTGTGCGGCGAAACCGGCGAAACCATCAGTTCTTCGATTGAACGCTGGAACTTGCTGCCAAAGAAACTCGACACCACGTTGCCATAGGAGTTGGTGATCACCGACATCATGATCAGCCCCGGCACGATGTACTCCATGTAGGTGAAACCACCCATGTCGCCGATCTGCCGGCCGATCAGGTTACCGAAGATCACGAAGTACAGAACCATGGTGATGGCCGGTGGCAGCAGGGTCTGCGGCCAGATCCGGGTAAAGCGCCGGACTTCACGGTAAACGATGGTATTGAGGGCAACGAGGTTGGGTTGCAGCTCGGAACTCATAACGCCACCTTCGCCAGATTTTTCTCCACCAGGGACACGAACAGCTCCTCAAGGCGATTGGTTTTATTACGCAAGCTCAGCACTTCAATGTTCTGCTGGGCCAATTGGGTGAACAGCGCGGTAATACCCATGGACTTGTCGACCTGGACTTCCAGGGTGTGACCATCGAGCATCCGGGATGGATAGCCGATCAACTGCGGCGGCGCACTCAGGCCGTTCTTCAAATCCAGCAGGAAGGTCTCGACATGCAACTGACCGAGCAACTGCTTCATGCTGGTGTTTTCGACAATGGTGCCGTGGTCGATGATGCCGATGTTGCGGCACAACTGCTCAGCCTCTTCCAGATAGTGCGTGGTGAGGATGATGGTGATGCCTTTCTTGTTCAGCTCGGTGAGGAAGGTCCACATCGAGCGACGCAGTTCGATGTCTACACCCGCTGTCGGTTCGTCGAGGATCAACAGGCGCGGTTCGTGAACCAGCGCACGGGCGATCATCAGTCGACGCTTCATGCCGCCGGACAGTGAACGCGATGGCGTGTCACGCTTGTCCCACAAGCCAAGCTGAGTCAGGTATTGCTCGGCGCGCTCTTTGGCGACTTTCGGCGGGATACCGTAATAACCGGCCTGGGTCACGACGATGTCAAAGGTCTTTTCGAACTGATTGAAGTTGAATTCCTGCGGCACCACGCCGATGGAGCGCTTGAGCTGCGCAGGATTCTTGTCCAGGTCGTGACCGAAGATGTTCACTGTGCCGCTGGTCTTGTTCACCAGAGTCGAGAGAATGCCGATGGTGGTGGATTTGCCGGCGCCGTTAGGGCCGAGCAAGGCGAAGAAGTCACCTTCGGCGACGTCCAGATCGATACCACTCAAGGCCTGGAAACCGTTGCCGTAGGTTTTGGTTAGCTGCCGGATGGACAGAGCGGAACTCATATCGGATTACGCACCAAGAAGGGAAGAAAGAAATAAATAAGGGCGGGCGGCGAGCAATGCAACCGCGGCGCATGAACGCAATGGTGCTTGCCGCCGCCGCACAAGTACAGTCAAGTGTGTCGATAGTAGGTATTAAGTCAACGCGGTCATAACGGCCTTGCGATACGCCGGACGCTGCTGCAACCGTGCGTACCAGGCTTGCAGATGAGGCAGCGGCGCACGCTCGATCGGCATCTCGAACCAGGCATAAATGAAACTGCCGAGCGGAATGTCACCCATGCCGATCTCGTCACCGGACAGGTACGGTTTGGTCGCCAGCGCCTGATCGGCCATTGCCAGCAAGCCGTCGCACTCCTTGATCGCCGCCTTGATGGCGGGCCAGTCCTGCTGATCTGCCGGAGTACGCAACACCCCCCAGAACACGGTGCGGAACGGGCCGGCGAAGCTGGAAGTGGTCCAGTCCATCCATTTGTCCGCAGTGGCGCGCGCCTGCACACCCGCCGGATACCACGCGCTATCCGGCGCATGTTTGGCCAGCAGGTAACGGACGATGGCGTTGGATTCCCACAACACAAAACCGTCGTCTTCGATCACCGGAACGCGGCCATTGGGGTTCATGGCGCGGTACTCGGGCGTATCGACAACACCGAAGGCACCACCCGCGTCGATGGCTTCATAAGCCAGCCCCAACTCCTCGGCGGCCCACAACGGCTTTCTCACATTCGATGAATTTTTCCGACCCCAGATCTTCAGCATGACCGCCTCTCGATTGATGAATGCGCAGGCAGCATACGCCGGATCAGGCGCGACTCAAATCGCTCTGCATGTCCCCCAGCAGTGGCGACAGTTGTTCGCCGAACAGATGCGGGTAGCACTTTTCCAGGTGCTCGAAAAAGAACGCTTCAGGCACATCGGCAAACTGGCCGTGATCGACGAGATACTCCATCAGTTTCTCGCCATCACGGTTGAACGGGTGGAAGACGCTGTCGTTGAATCCGTCGAATTCCAGCGGCGCCACATTGAACAGTTCGCAGAGTTTCTGGTTGAACGCGGGGGTCGCCTTGACCCAGCGATCCTGCAGGTAGAACTCGGTGTAGCCGTGCATGGCGAACATGTCGCTCTTGAGCAGTTCGAGCAGGCGCGGCGTCGACAAATGATTGCGCACATCCGCCAGACCGATCCGCGCCGGGATGCCGCAATGCCGCGCGGCACCGGCGAGCAACGTGGCTTTGGGTACGCAGTAACTCTCCCCGGTGGCCAGCGCGTAACTGCCACACAAGGTTTGCGGATCGCGACTGAAGGTGTACGGGTTGTAGCGCACCGCTTCGCGCACGGCGTAATAAAGACTGATCGCCTGCTCGATCGGGTCGCGACTGCTGCCTCGGTGTTTTTCGGCGAACTCCACCACCGAGGGGTGGTCACTATCGATGAAGCGGCCGGGGCTTAGGTACTCGTGCATGCGGGCGATCTCCTGGGGGAACCCCGAGTCTAGCGAGAGGTTCAGCACAGAGATAACGACGTTTCGGCCAATTATGGACGCTTTGCCGCCCGTTCTATGAACGATTTCCCAGGCCCATTGCCAACCGGGCCTACAAAATTCATCCAGGGTTTCCCACGATTTCAATCACCTCGCTCTGACCACCCCGATTTACGGATGCCGTCTAAGCTCTGTGGGTTGGTTCGCCCTGGTTTCACGGAGGATTAAATATGCTGCTGTTGTGGATACTGGTTCTGGTTGTCGGGATAGCTTATTTAGCCCACCGTCGCATCGCGCCGCTGCCTGCCCTGGGCATCGTGGCTGTCTACCTGCTGGCAATGGGCGTCTTCAGTCACGCACCGGGCTGGCTGCTGCTGATTTTCTGGGTGCTGACCGCCGCCGTGGCGGCACCGCTGCTATTGCCTGATCTGCGTCGCAAGCTTTTCAGCGCGCCGATGTTCAACTGGTTCCAGAAAACCCTGCCGCCCATGTCGCAAACCGAACGCGACGCGATCGAAGCGGGCACCGTGTGGTGGGATGGCGAACTGTTCAGCGGGCGCCCGGACTGGAACAAATTGCTGTCCTACCCCAAAGCGCAACTGAATGAAGAAGAGCAGGCCTTCATTGATGGCCCGACAGAAACCCTCTGCGGCATGGTCAGCGACTGGCAACTCGGTCAAACCATGGATCTGCCGGAGGAGGCCTGGACGTACATCAAGGATCAGGGTTTCTTCGCCTTGATCATTCCCAAGGAATTTGGCGGCAAGGGCTTTTCGGCCTACGCCCACTCGCAAGTGGCGATGAAACTGGCGAGCCACAGCGGCGACCTCGCCTCCACCGTGATGGTCCCCAACTCCCTCGGCCCCGCCGAACTGCTGCTGCATTACGGCACCGATGAACAACGCAACCATTACCTGCCACGTCTGGCGCGCGGCGACGATATTCCGTGCTTCGCCCTCACCGGCCCACTGGCCGGCTCCGACGCTGGCGGCATGCCCGACACCGGCGTGATCTGCAAAGGTGAATGGGAAGGCCAGGAAACCCTCGGCCTGCGCCTGAACTGGGAAAAACGCTACATCACCCTTGGCCCGGTGGCCACCCTCCTCGGCCTCGCGTTCAAGGCTTACGACCCGGACCATCTGCTGGGTGATAAAGAAGATCTGGGCATCAGCCTCGCGCTGATTCCAACCGATCTTCCCGGCGTGGAAATCGGCCGTCGTCATCTGCCGCTTGGCGCGGCTTTCATGAACGGCCCGAATTCCGGCAAAGACGTATTCGTCCCGCTGGAATTCCTCATCGGCGGCCAGGAAATGCTCGGCAAGGGTTGGATGATGCTGATGAATTGCCTGTCGGTCGGGCGTTCGATTTCCCTGCCGGCAGTGGGCACCGGCATGGCCAAGTTCACCAGCCTGGTGACCGGCCAGTACGCGCAGATTCGCGAACAGTTCAATGTGCCGATTGCCGCGTTCGAAGGGATTCAGGAAGCGATGGCGCGCATCGGCGGCAATGCCTGGATGATGGATGCCGCGCGGATGCTGACCGCCAACGCGGTGGACCTCGGCGAAAAACCGTCGGTGCTGTCGGCGATTCTCAAGTACCACCTCACCGAACGTGGCCGCGAGTGCATCAGCCATGCGATGGACGTGCACGGCGGCAAGGCGATCATCGAGGGACCGAACAACTACCTCGCACGCAAATGGAGCGGTGCGCCGATTTTCATCACCGTGGAAGGTGCGAACATTCTCTCGCGCAACCTGATGATCTTCGGCCAGGGTGCGATTCGCTGCCATCCTTTCGTGCTCAAGGAAATGGCGCTGGCCACCCGTGAGGACAAGGATCAGGCGCTGGTCGAGTTCGACGGCCTGCTGCTCAAGCACATCGGGTTTGCCGTGGGTAACGCGGCCAGTACGCTGGTGCTGAATCTCGGTTTCGGTCATCTGGAACATACGCCGGGCGACAAGCTCAGCCAGGGTTATTTCCGTGCCCTCAACCGTCAGGCGGCTGCGTTCGCTCTGCTTGCCGACCTCAGCATGATGCTGCTGGGCGGCGAACTGAAACGCCGAGAACGCCTGTCGGCACGCCTGGGTGATGTGCTGAGCAACATGTATCTGGCCAGTGCCGCGCTCAAGCGTTACAACGACCTCGACGCGCCGGAATACATGGAACCGCTGTTTACCTGGGCCATGGAAGAAAGCCTCGGCCAGGCCGAACGGGCCATGGATGAACTGCTGAACAACTTCCCGAACAAAGTGCTGGCGTGTCTGTTGCGGGTTATCGTGTTCCCGCTCGGTCGTCGCCACAAAGGACCTTCCGACAAGCTGGGTGCACAAGTCGCTGCGGTCATCGGTCGGGCCGAGGGCGACCCGGCGCTGGAGGAAGTTCTGCTCGGTTGCTATCGCCCACAATCCGAGGAGGATCCGGTTGGCGCCCTGCAACATGCCTGCAACCTTTTGAGCGCCGCACAACCGCTACAGAAAAAACTGCATGTGGCGCTCAAGAGCGGTCAGGTCAAACCGGTCGCTGGCGAGCCTGTGATCGATGCCGCGCTGGAGGCTGGGGTGTTGCAACCCGTGGAAGCTCAAACCCTGCGCGAAGCCGAGGCGGCGCGGCGCAAGGTGATCGATGTCGATGACTTCGACAAAGAAGAACTGGCGATAGCACAAGGGAAGGTCCGCTGATCCACCCAAGCATGTAAAAACGGGCGCAGGAGCTTTATACTCCCGCGCCCGTTTTGCTCTTGAGGACTTATCTCGTGTCCAACATCGTTGCCGATCATCTCGTATTGCTCGACCACCTGCGCAGCATCCTGGTCGCCGTAGGTGAGGCCGAACAGGTTCCCGACGAAAGCCATGCCTTGTTCCTGGAGCGCTTCGACGAACTGCTTGCACTGCTGCCGGTCGACCCGATCGAAAGCCAGTACCTGGGCCAGGAAATTCTGTGCCAGGTGATCACCCGCTACCCGCAAATCGCCCACCTGGTCCCGCGCGACCTGCTGTGGTACTTCGCCGGTGACTGCTTGCACTACATGCCCGATGATGAAATCGACTTGTATCAGGCGCTGGAAGAACGTCGCTTCGAAGCCGAACAGAACGACGAACCGTTTGACTGGAATCAGGAAAAACAGCTGCTGGCGTTGTCGAACCAGGACAGCAAGCACTAATCTGAAAGATGTAATGAAAAAGGCCCGCATGGTGAACATGCGGGCCTTTTTTGTATTTCCGGGCAGATCAAAAGATCGCAGCCTTCGGCAGCTCCTGCATTGGAATGCGTACCTTCAGTAGGAGCTGCCGAAGGCTGCGATCTTTTGATATTTATTCAGAACAATCCGTCACTCTCGGGCAACTCATATTCCGATACGGCCGTCATCAGATTGCCCGACTTGCCTGGCTTGCCCAAAGTCGGCTCCTTGGCCAGGCACTCCACCAGGTAATCGATCATTACCCGTATTTTGGGAGGCAGGTATCGGGTTGGCGAATGCAGCAACCAGGCGCCTCCGTGGTACGACGCCAAAAAGGTCCAGTCCGGCAAAACCTGCACCATCAACCCTTTTTCCAGGGCACGGCGCGCAGTGAAATACGGCAGGCTGCCAATGCCGATGTGCTGCAATACCGCGCCAAAACGGACACCCGTGTGATTGGCGGCATATCGCCCGCGTACGCCGACTGTGACCGATTTGCCGCCTTTCTTGAATTTCCAGCGCGCATCGCTCGGAGTTTCACCCAGATAAATGCAGCTATGGTTGAGCAAGTCGTGGGGGTGAGTCGGCGTTCCGTGTTCAGCCAGATACTCCGGAGTCGCGCAGAGCAAATGGTCGATCGTCAGCAACTGCCGCCCCACCAGCCCCGCAGGTGGCCGATCGGTGATGCGAATCGCCAGGTCGACGTTATCGTCGATCAAATCCACCTGACGATCCTCAAGCAACAGCTCCACATCCACTTTGGGATACCGACGTAAAAACTCCGGCATATGCGGGTGAATCACGATTCGGCCCACCGCTTTCGGCACGCTGATACGCACCACGCCCTCAGGTTCATCAGTGAACTGGCCGCTGATCTCCATGACTGAGCGAGCGGCATTGACCATCTCCTGACAACGCTTGAATACCTCCTCGCCACCATCGCTCAAACGCAACTTGCGCGTGGTTCGCTGCAACAGGCGTGTGGCGAGGGCTTTCTCCAGCCGCGAAATACTGCGGCTGACCGCCGAGGGTGAAGAACCCAACTGGCGAGCCGCCTCGGAGAAGCTGCCGGTCTCGACGACCTTGACGAAAATCGCCATTTCACCCAGCAGCAGTAGTGGAAGATTTATGCTCACAACGCAACAGTCCTTTGATGTTTGAACGGATTATCACGCTATTCGACGCTTCATATAATAAAAAATAGAAATTTGATTACGAGCATGGAACATGACGCTTCGCCTCTTTTTCCATAGTGATGACCTCAAGGCCAACGTGGAAGTCCTGGAATGCACGCCCCACGAGAACGAATTCGCCGTGGTGTTGCGCGCAACATTGTTCCACCCCCAAGGCGGCGGACAACCTTGTGATACCGGCTGGATCGGCGAAAGCCAAGTGTTGCGAGTTGTCCAGGACCCGGACCGGATCATTCATTTTGTCGACCGCCCGGTAAAAACCGGCATGACCCGGATCTGCGTCGACGAACAACGTCGCCGGCTCAACACGCGACTGCACTCCGCAGGCCATTTGATCGGGCACTTCGTCCAGGCCATGGGCTGGATGCCGATCAAGGGCCATCACTGGCCTGGCGAAGGACGCGTGCAGTTCAAGCCTTCCGAATCGGCGCAAGAAGTTGAAGTCCAGACCCTGCAACACGGCATTCAACAGTGGATCGCCCACGACCTGCCGCGCCTGACGTCGCTGCGCGAAGGCGCGCGGGAAATCGGCTTTGGTGAATTGCCCGCCTACGGTTGCGGCGGCACCCATGTACGTAGCCTGAAGGATCTGGGCACGGTCACGATCGAATCCCTTTCGCAGAAGAAAGGGACGCTGTCCGTCCACTACCACGTGGATTGAGCTTTTGGACAATGGCGTCAATGCCATTGCCCGACGCCGGGGGGAGCCTGCATTCGCAGGCTTCGTCGACTCTCTGATAGATGGACCTAAGACATGATGCTTGACGTCGATTGTCTCGATGAGACGTGCATAAAAAAACTGGCCAACGAAGAAGTCCTCGCCATCCGCGTCAAAGGCTGGCTGCCCCCGCCATTGGCGACCCAGATAGGCGACAAGATCCTCGCGCCGGGATTTGAAGGCTATATCAACGCACCGAGCATCGGCCGTATCGGCATGGCGTTTTACGAGGCGGAAAACCAGCCGCTGCTGATCGAGGATTACTTCGAACGCGCTACCCGCAACATCGCGGAACTGCGCAATCGTTGCGCGCCCTACGCGTCTCCGGTCGATACCCTGCGCTGTATGCTCGACGAGTCCTGGCCGGCTGGTGCGCAACTGGAAAACCTCTACGGCCGCAAGATGTACGTCGGGCTCTCCCGCGTGGTGAAACCCGACGTGTGTTTTCTCGCCCATCACGACATTTTCGCCAAGGACGCCCCGGACAGCTTTCAAGCCAGAAGCCTTGAAGCGCAGTTCGCCTGCAATGTTTACCTGAACATGCCCGCCGAGGGCGGCGCATTGCAGATATGGGACGACGACATTTCCCCGGAACAGTTCGATGAAATGCGTGGCGACAGTTACGGCATCGACCCGACGCTGCTGGGGAATCCGACGCTGGAAGTCCTCCCCGCGCCCGGGGATTTCATCATGTTCAATTCACGCCGCATGCACTCGGTGACCCCGGGTGTGGCCGATCCACGCTTGAGCCTTTCTTTCTTCGTCGGCTATCGCGGCACTGCTTCCCCCCTGACCTTCT
This sequence comes from Pseudomonas sp. MAG733B, assembly GCF_036884845.1. NCBI lineage: Bacteria > Pseudomonadati > Pseudomonadota > Gammaproteobacteria > Pseudomonadales > Pseudomonadaceae > Pseudomonas > Pseudomonas sp. MAG733B. The sequence goes on along the minus strand of NZ_CP145732.1, from coordinate 2,136,976 downwards.
GGAGTTGAGATGCTTTCGAATTACCTGGGCGAGTTCCTGGCGCTGGCGACCATCCACTTCCTGGCCGTGGTCGCTCCCGGACCGGACTTCGCCGTAACAATCCGCCAGAGCGTGCGCTTCGGCCGCTGGGTGGGAATTTGTACGGCACTGGGCATCGGCGCCGGTATTTCCGTGCACGTGCTGTACACCTTATTGGGCGTCGGCGCATTGATGCACACCACCCCTTGGTTATTGACGGTGGCCAAGGTCGTGGGCGGGGCCTACATTCTTTACTTGGGCGTGAGTCTGTTGCGAAGCCAGCCAAAAACCGTTCTGGCAGGCGAAAAAGACTCGAATGAACCGGTCGTTGAACAAACGCTACTGAAGGCATTTACCACCGGTTTCCTGACCAACGCCACCAACCCCAAGGCAACCCTGTTTTTCCTGGCGATTTTCACCACTCTCATCAGTGCTACGACACCTCTGCAGATTCAGGCGCTGTACGGCGTGTGGATGTGCTTTGTGAATGCCTTGTGGTTTGTGATCGTGGCACTGTTTTTTTCCAATCCCCGGATCAGATCGCTGTTCATGCGTATGGGGCATTGGTTCGAACGCAGCATGGGAGTGATTCTGATTTTGTTTGCGGGGCGGTTGATGTTGTCGATGTAAAAACTGCCGACACGAAAAAGGCCCGCACAGTCAAACTGGCGGGCCTTTTTAATGCCTTAAATATGGATACAGCGTGATCATCCGTCGGTTACGTGGAAAAACTGTCAACTCTGACAGTAGTCATGCAGCGGATCCAAGCGTGTAGTGAGAACTCGAAACCTTTGGCGTTCAGGGCAAGCCGCCCCGGCAGAAGGGAGCTCAGCTATGCCTGTATTACACCAACCGCCTCAAGGCCAACAACAAACTCACTACGCTCACCTCCCTGATTTTGTTCAGGCACGCATCGAAAGCCACTCCGTGGGGCGCGTACAGCAGAGATGGGCAGGCCAACATTTGCTGCGCGGCGCCATTCCCGGCCCGGATGCTCTGCATTTGTCGAGCAATGACTATCTGTGCCTGGCAACGGAGAAGCAATTGATCGAAGCCCATGCACAAGCGGTCCTTCAGACACGACACCAACTCTTGATGTCCGCCGTTTTTCTCCACGGGGATACTCCGATGACCAGGCTTGAGCACAGACTGGCTCGGTTCATGGGGGCACAGGACTGCATTCTTTGCCAATCAGGATGGGCGGCGAATGTGGGATTGCTGCAGGCCATCGCCGGTAAGGACATTCCGGTGTATCTGGATATCCATGCACATATGTCGCTCTGGCAAGGTGCGCACGCCGCCCATGCACATGCAATCGTGTTTGCGCACAACGATGCCGATCATGCGGAGCGACAGATAAAGAAGCACGGTCCAGGCGTCATTGCTGTCGATGCGATCTACAGCACTAACGGCAGTCTTTGCCCTTTGGAAGACTTCGCTGAAGTTGCGCATCGCCTTGGCTGCGTCTTGGTCGTCGATGAATCCCATTCACTTGGAACCCACGGGCCACACGGCGCGGGATTGGTCGCGCAGCATTACTTGTTCGACAAGGTCCATTTCCAGACTGTCAGCCTGGCCAAGGCCTTCGCCGGGCGTGCAGGCCTGATTACTTGTCCCGGCAGTTTCAAGGACTACTTTGCCACGGAGTCCTATCCCGCCATTTTCAGCTCAAGTCTGCTTGATCACGAATTGATCTGGTTCGAACAGGCTGCTGATTTTCTACAGCATGCTGACGAGCGCCGTAACAGGCTGCGTGCAATTACCCGTCGAACAAGGTCTGCACTCATGCAGTTGGGGTATGACATGAGCACAGGATCCGAACAGATCGTTGCGCTGGAGCCTGGGCTGGAGTTGTTGACCCTTCGTCTCAGGGACGCATTACAAGCACGAGGTATATTCGGCTCAGTCTTCTGCTCTCCGGCAACCGGGCTCAATCGTTCGTTAATAAGGTTCTCGATGAATTCCGGCCTCAGCGATGAGGATCTTGATCGCTTCATACAAGCCTGTAGTGATATTCGGGATGAAGTCGGACTAAAGGGGTGGAGGCGCTCTCCATCTACCAATAAGCTGATAACGCGTTGAACGGAAAAAGCCCGCTCAGTCAGACTGGCGGGCCTTTTTAGTGATGCACATACAAATCGCGCACAAACAAAAACGCCGCTCAATGAGCGGCGTTTTTGTTAAATATGGAGCGGGAAACGAGACTCGAACTCGCGACCCCGACCTTGGCAAGGTCGTGCTCTACCAACTGAGCTATTCCCGCAAATGGCGTCCCCTAGGGGACTCGAACCCCTGTTACCGCCGTGAAAGGGCGGTGTCCTAGGCCACTAGACGAAGGGGACACGCTGCCCGGAACACATGGTGTGTGTTTCGGTGCCCAGATCCGCATCCGAAGACTTGGTTCTGGTTTCACTCAGCCCTGCCCGAAAGCAACGCTGTTTAAAAATGGAGCGGGAAACGAGACTCGAACTCGCGACCCCGACCTTGGCAAGGTCGTGCTCTACCAACTGAGCTATTCCCGCAATGGCGTCCCCTAGGGGACTCGAACCCCTGTTACCGCCGTGAAAGGGCGGTGTCCTAGGCCACTAGACGAAGGGGACACACTACAACATTCACTCCCTGCTTCGTTTCGCTGTGTGCTTTACGCTGCAAGTGGCGCGCATTCTATGGATGGATTGAGAGGTCGTCAACCCCCTGATATAAATTTATTTAAATCAATGACTTCGCCCTGCTTTCAGGCACCAATCCGGATTTTCCGCCGCCCGGTGTTTGGCGCCTATATTCTGACACTCGCCAAGGCGTTATAGTCGGCGCCATCAATGATGGCAATATGCTTCTTGGATGCCAGCATTTATATAAGCAGACAGCGGCCGATACAGATTGAGCCACATCGATCCAACTCGTCGAGGGCCCTAGGCGCTTATATAGCAAGCCACTACACTCGCACGCGAACCCTAAAAAGAGGTCTTACCGGTGACACCACTCATGATCACCCTGCTCGTCGTAGCCGGGATCGCATTATTGATCGCCATTGGCTACATCAACCATGTGGTGGAAAACAATAAGCTGGAAAGGGCCCGTACCAAGGTTGAACTCAACGATCGCCTGCGTCGTTGCGGTGAGATTACCGAGACCTTCCCCGGCCAATTGATGACACCGGCGCTCAAGCTGCTGCTGACGCGTCTGGAATTGAATGTCTGCCAACGCCTGCTGAACCTGGAAAAGACCAGTTCCAACCTCAAGGCACGGATTACTGAACTGGAAGCTCTGGTGGGCCAAGGCGAATCTATCCCGGTCAACAACCCGCCGGCACCGATCCAGACCGAAGCCAAGGCCAAGGACGTGCGCTTCCTCCTTGAAGCCCTGCACGGCCAGATTACCCGCGCCGCACAGGACGGCTTCCTGCCGCCCAACGAAGCCAAGCGCTGGATCCGCGAGGTCCGTCATATTCTGGTGCTGTTGCACATCGAGTTCTTCAACAACCTTGGCCAGCACTCCCTGCAGCAGAACCAGCCCGGCCAGGCGCGCCTGGCGTTCGAACGCGGTGCGCAATACCTGCGCAAACAGCAGGAACCACAAATCTACGCCGAACAGCTGGAATACCTGGAAAAACTCCTGGCCCGCGCCAACGCCCAAGTCATGGACCGCATTGCTCCGGTAGAAGGCGAAGTGAACCAACTGACCGAAGGACTCAAAGACGTCGAGGCGGATGCGGACTGGAAGAAGAAAGTGATCTACGACTGATCAGCGACAAAAGAGAAAGCCACCAGGAGGTGGTTTTCTTTTGGATTTAGAGAATGCATTCATCCGAGTGAAATACATTGGCGTTCAGGCCGTCATCGCCAGCAGGCTGGCTCCTACAATGGATTGGCGTACACCCAGGCTTCTCACCACTCAACAGGCCGAGCGTTAGCTCGCCTGCCGCTTTTGATATTGATCCACCCGCCCCATCGGAAGGCTGAGTGGAGGCGTTTATCCGGGGGTGGGCGCGCAGCGCCGTGCGGCGAAGCCGCACACATCGAGAGGAGGTCGTCGCGAAGCAGACCGGAGGCGATGCCCCCGGATGAATGCCGGAGCGAAGGAACACCGAGCTCTAGCGAGGTGCCGTACGTAAGGGGCGAGCGTTTTTTTTGCTTACTTTTTTGAGGCGTTGTCAAAAAAGTGAGTCGCCGTAAGGGCGAAACCATAAGCCGCCATTACCGCAGCAACGGATATGTACTCAATCAAAAAAGCTCAAAGCTCAAAGCCTGAAATGCCCCACCATCCCCTTCAACTCAACCCCCAACTGCGCCAGTTCGATACTCGACGCCGCATTCCCCTGCATCGCCAGTGAAGACTGATCAGCACTGGCCCGAATACTCGTGACACTGCGATTGATCTCCTCGGCCACCGAACTCTGCTCCTCGGCAGCCGCGGCGATCTGCTGGTTCATCTGCTGAATCAACGACACCGCTGCCGCAATACTGCCCAACGCACTCTCGGTCTGCAGCGCATCACTGACCGCCAGTTTCACCAACTCGCCACTGCTCTGGATCTGCTGCACAGACGCCTGTGCCGCCGAGCGCAAGGCGCTGACCAGTCGTTCGATTTCCTCGGTCGATTGTTGAGTCCGTTTGGCCAGTGCCCGCACTTCATCAGCCACCACCGCAAAGCCCCTGCCCTGCTCGCCGGCCCGTGCGGCCTCGATGGCCGCATTGAGCGCCAGCAGGTTGGTTTGTTCTGCGACACTTTTGATGACGCCAAGCACCGTGCCGATGTTCTGGATTTCCGCGCTCAGGCTTTCAATGCTCGAACTGGCCGAAGTAGCCGAATCCGCCAGTTGCTCGATCCGCGCCATGCTCTGGCGCACCACATGTTGACCACTTTCAACCTTGCCGTCCGCCGTTTGCGCCGCCACGGCGGCTTCCTCGGCGTTGCGCGCGACATCGTGCACGGTGGCCGTCATCTGGTTCATCGCGGTGGCGACCTGCTCGGTTTCTTCCTTCTGGCTGCTGACTTCAAGGTTGGTCTGTTCAGTCACCGCCGACAGCGATTGCGCTGAGGTAGCCAATTGCTCAATGCCTGCCTGCAAACCGCTGACGATATGACTCAACCCTGCACCCATCTGCTGCATGGCCTGCATCAACTGACCAATCTCGTCGCGGCGGGTCACTTCGATGGTTCCGCTCAAATCCCCCGAGGCGATCTGCTGCGCGACAGAAATCACACTGCGCAACGGCGCCACGATCAGCCGGGTGATGACCCACGCGGCAATCAAACCGACCAGCAATGCCAATGCCGAAGAGGCAATGATCAGCAATGAATTCTTTTTCAGTTCAGTCTGCATCGACTGGTCTTCGGCGACATAGGCCTGGTCCACCCGCTCCACCACTTGGGCGGCGCGTTGATGCAATTGCTGATAGACGGTTTTTTCCTGCTCCAGCAGGCCGGTGTACTCGGTGAGTTTGTCGCTGAAACTGGCGATATGGCCGATCACTTCATTGAGGACGGTCTGGTAGCCCTCATCCTTGACCGTGGTTTTCAGCTGTTCGGCCTGGGTCAGTGCCTGACTGGCCTGTTCGATCTTGCCTTGTCCCGCGCTGTCGTCGCCCTTGCGGCTCTGATCCAGACGCACGCGCGCTTCGTTCATGGCTTGCAGCATCAACCGGGAAACCTGACTGACCTGGTTGGCTTGCTCGACGAATTGCGCACCGTCCTTGCCCTCGGAATCCTTCAAGGTGTAGGTGCCGTCATCGGCAAGCCCGGCCTGCAACACGTCGAGATTATTGGCCACGCTGGACACCGACCAACTGGCCATTTCCAGCGCGAGATCCTTGGCCTGACTGAGCGAGACAAACTCGTCGAACGCCTTGCGATAGGCGCCGAGGGACTGCTCGACATCATTCATCACCGGCACATTCGCTGCAGACGCGGCCTTGAGTTCGCTCGCCAGGGCGATCAAGCCGTCGACACCTTGGTGCAGGGCTTCGACGGTTTTCGGGTTGCCGTGCAAGGCATACTCCTGCTCCAGCAGGCGCACCTTCAGCAGACCGCTGTTGAGCGACGACATCTGCTTGAGCCCGTCGAAACGATGGCTGATGGTTTGCAGGGACCAGACGCCGATGGCCGCCACCAGCGCGGTCAACAACAGCACCAGAACAAACCCGATACCCAGTTTTTTTGCCATACCGAGGTTGGCAAAACGTCCTTGCGCGGCCGAAATCATTGCACTTAGTCCCCTGCCATTATCTGTAGACGCAGATTCGCAACGGGCCTGTGGCAACACAAGTCTCTGGCGTCGGAATAATGGCAAAAAGCTACGCCTGCGTCGTTTTCAGAACGCTTGAGGTCGATCCCGAGCGGTGGCTTGAAAAAATGCCCGGGCTCGCGGATCACAGGCACACGCCACATTGATGCGTTGCCATTCATTGGCCGCGCCGGCGGGGTCAAATGCCGTCGCCGATGACAGCACAACGCCGAACCGTCGGGCCTGTATTCGCACCTGAGCGTAGTCCGACATCCGCGATCGCGCCCAGATGAACAGGCCTCCCGTGGGCTTGCCGAAAACCTCCCATTCGGCGTCTTCGAGCTGCTGCAATGCCGCTTGTCGATCGTTGTTCAAGCGCTGCCGCTGGCGCTGCACCAATTTACGGTAGGCGCCATTGGCCAACAGGCAGGCCAGCACTGACTCGCAAAATCTTGAGGCGCCCATGCTGCTGATCATCTTGACCTCGGCCAGTCGCGCAATCACTTCGTTACTGGCCACCACAAAACCGACCCGCAGGGAGCTGCTGAGGGTTTTCGAATAGCTGCCGACGTAGATCACGCCATTATCCAGTGCCGCGAGGCGCTTGCCGGGGCCATTGTGCAGGTCTGCGTAGACGTCGTCTTCGATCACCAGCACATCGTGGTCTTTCGCCAGTTGCAGCACCTGCTGCGCCACACCCGGCGTCAGGCTGCAACCGGTAGGGTTATGGTGGAAACTATTGATGAACAGCCCGCGCGGCCGGTGTTCCAGCAGCAACGCTTCCAGCACTGCAACATCCGGCCCCTGCGGCGTTCGTGGAACTTCGAGCATGCTGACACCGTGCAACCTGAGCAGATCGAACAGCATGGGGTAACCGGGGCTTTCCACCACCACGCTCTCACCCGGCTTGAACAACGCTCGCACGATCAAGTCCAGGGCCTGGCTGGCACCCGAGGTCGTCAGTATTTGACTGTCTTCAGCGTTGATATCCAGCCTTTTCAGGCGCTTGAGCATCTGCCCGCGCAAGGCAGGCAAACCCAGCGGCGTGCTGTAGTTGAACAGGCCGGCCATGTCGGTGCGACTGACCTGACGGATCGCGTAAGCCAGATCGTCCGTTTCACGCCAGCTTTCGGGCAGCCCTCCACCGCCCAGTTGCAACTCACACGAGGGCGCGCCCTCCTTGTCTTCAGCGCCTTCGAGCCACACAGCCTCCGTATGCGCAATCGCAGCTGTGGCCGCCACGACAAAACCAGCGCCATGACGCGACGCCAGCACCCCCTGCGCGACAAGACGCTCACAGGCCTCGACGACACAAGACTGACTGAGCAAGTTGATCCGCGCGATTTGTCGTACCGAAGGCAAACGCGCACCCGGCTCCAAACCATTGCAACGGAGCCAGCAGGTTAGCGCTTCGACAATTTGCTGTATGACCGGCACGGGGGCCTGTCGATCGATTCTCAATTCCATGAGCAAGAAAACTCCTGTGCATTCTGCGGGAATCAGTTAATCACAGGAGCGCTCGAAGGGATGTGCGACAACGCCGCTAAAACCCTTGGTTTTAACCATTTGAAACACACTGCCGGGATGCTCAAGGCAAACAAAAACCTGTAGGAGCCGAGCTTGCTCGCGATGACGGCGGCACATCCAACATCGATGTGACAGACATACCGTCATCGCGAGCAAGCTCGGCTCCTACAGGTTTCGTGTTTTCTATGGATTTAGCGTTTAGTTTTAGAACGCCGTGACACCACCATCCACAGCCAGCGAATGCCCCGTAGTGAACGCAGCACCGTCGCTGCACAGGTACAGCACCGCGCTGGCGATTTCCTCGACCTTGCCGATGCGACCCACCGGGTGCATGGCGTTGGCAAATTCGCCTTTCTTCGGGTCGGCTTCATAGGCGCGGCGGAACATGTCGGTGTCGATCACCGCCGGGCATACAGCATTGACGCGGATTTTTTTCTTCGCGTATTCGATGGCGGCGGATTTGGTCAGGCCTATCACCGCATGTTTGGAGGCGGCATAGATGCTCATCTTCGGCGCAGCGCCAAGCCCCGCCACCGAGGCCGTGTTGACGATCGCGCCGCCACCCTGTGCCAGCAGCAACGGCAACTGGTATTTCATGCACAGCCATACACCTTTGACGTTGACGCCCATGATCGCGTCGAACTCGTCGACAGTACCGTCGGCCAACTTGCCCTTCTCGATCTCGATGCCGGCATTGTTGAAGGCATAGTCGAGGCGGCCGTAGGTATTGACCACTTCATCCATCAGATTCTTTACATCGCTTTCCAGCGTGACGTTGCAACGCACGAAGGTCGCTTCGCCGCCCGCCGTACGAATCAGCGCCACAGTCCCCTCGCCGCCCGCCGTGTCCATGTCGGCCACCACCACCTTCAGACCTTCAGCGGCGAACGCCTGGGCAGTTGCCCGGCCGATACCATTGGCGGCGCCCGTGACTACGGCGACCTGGCCGGAAAACGTCATGCTCATTGTTATGTCCTCGAAGAGAAGTTTTGCGGGGGATCGCGTTTTTCCCAGTCTAGCCACAGGTACCCATGACGCGGCAGCACTATCAGAAGGCCGGTTGGGCGCCCATGAGTTGCAGTGATGGAACTGCCGTACCAACTATCACTGCATTGGATCAGCCTGCATTCGCCGCATCAGCCAAACTTGCGGCATCGTCCATGAAGGTCTATCAACAAGGCTTCATTCATCTTGAGTGCCTGCCATGACTTCACAGACCAATCGCCAGTTCCTGCTCGCCAAACGCCCGGTGGGCGCTGCGACTCGCGAGACATTCACCTATCAGGAAGTACCGGTCGGCGAACCGGCGGCGGGTCAGATCCTGGTCAAGAACGAATACCTGTCCCTGGACCCGGCCATGCGTGGCTGGATGAACGAAGGCAAGTCCTACATTCCACCGGTCGGACTCGGTGAGGTGATGCGCGCGCTGGGTGTAGGCAAAGTCATCGCTTCGAACAATCCGGGCTTCGCGGTCGGCGACTACGTCAACGGCGCCTTGGGTGTGCAGGATTACTTCCTCGGTGAGCCACGCGGTTTCTACAAGGTCGATCCGCAACTGGCACCCCTGCCGCGTTATCTGTCCGCACTGGGCATGACCGGCATGACCGCTTACTTCGCCCTGCTCGATGTCGGCGCGCCAAAGGCCGGTGAAACCGTGGTGTTGTCGGGTGCAGCCGGTGCGGTGGGCAGCATTGCCGGGCAGATCGCCAAGATCAAAGGATGTCGGGTGGTCGGCATCGCTGGCGGCGCGGACAAGTGCAAGTTCCTGATCGACGAACTGGGTTTTGACGGCGTCATCGATTACAAGAATGAAGACGTGATCGCCGGCCTCAAGCGTGAATGCCCGAAAGGTGTCGACGTGTATTTCGATAACGTCGGCGGCGACATTCTCGACGCGGTGCTGAGCCGTCTGAACATGAAGGCACGAGTGGTGATTTGCGGCGCCATCAGCCAGTACAACAACAAGGAAGCGGTCAAAGGCCCGGCCAACTACCTGTCGCTACTGGTCAACCGCGCGCGCATGGAAGGCTTCGTGGTGATGGACTACGCGGCACAGTTCGGCGCTGCCGGTCAGGAAATGGCCGGCTGGATGGCCAAGGGGCAGCTCAAGAGCAAGGAAGACATTGTCGAGGGACTGGAGACGTTCCCGGAGACGCTGATGAAGTTGTTCAGCGGGGAGAATTTCGGGAAGTTGGTGTTGAAGGTTTAACACCAAACCAATGTAGGAGCGAGCCTGCTCGCGATTGCGGTAGATCAGCCAACATTGATGTCGACTGATGCGCCCTCATCGCGAGCAGGCTCGCTCCTACAGGTTTAGCGGTGTTTACGCCAGTTCGGCCACCACCGAAGCCAACGCCTTGGCCGGATCGGCCGCCTGGCTGATCGGACGGCCGATTACCAGATAATCGGAACCGGCGTCCAGCGCCTGACGTGGGGTCAGGATGCGACGTTGGTCGTCCTGGGCGCTGCCCGCCGGACGAATCCCCGGGGTCACCAGTTGCAGCGACGGGTGCGCCGATTTCAGGGCCTGGGCTTCCAGGGCCGAGCACACCAGACCATCCATCCCGGCTTTTTCCGCCAGTGCGGCCAGGCGCAGCACCTGCTCCTGCGGCTCGATGTCCAGGCCGATACCTGCCAGATCCTCACGTTCCATGCTGGTCAGCACGGTCACGCCGATCAGCAAAGGCTGCGGGCCGCTGCGCTTGTCCAGCACTTCACGGCAGGCCGCCATCATGCGCAGGCCACCGGAGCAGTGCACGTTGACCATCCACACGCCCATCTCTGCTGCCGCTTTCACGGCCATGGCGGTGGTGTTCGGAATGTCGTGGAACTTGAGGTCCAGGAACACTTCGAACCCCTTGTCGCGCAAGGTGCCGACGATTTCCGAGGCGCAGCTGGTGAAGAGTTCTTTACCGACTTTGACCCGGCACAGCTTCGGGTCCAACTGATCGGCCAGCTTCAGTGCGGCGTCACGGGTGGGGAAATCCAGGGCGACGATGATGGGAGTCTGGCAGGCGGACATGAGTGGGCTCTCAGGCAAGTCGAAATCGGCGCGCATTGTAGCGGAACCAAGGGCGCTGCGGGACCCGATGATCGGTAAATCGTCGATAACGCTCAGGCAAGACTAGCCTTTGCGGCAATTGTGTCGAGTTCGGTACATTCCCGACACGCCCACAACACCCTCGCCCGCTACCCTCGCCACCCGCAATACGTCCTTACAACAGCACTTCCCGCCCCCGGGCCGGACGCCTATGCTGAAACCACAACCTCGCAGCCCATCTTTGTGGTTGGCAGCTACCTGGCAGATGAACGCACGCATGCACAACACCCAAGCTCCCGCGAACGACGATCAAAAAGCGCTCGGCGACGACAAACGCTGGAACATTCGCGCCCTGATCGTCGACGATGACGTCCCGATCCGCGAATTGATGATCGACTACCTGGCCCGGTTCAACATTCACGCCAGCGGCGTCACGGATGGCGCCGCCATGCGCCAGGCCATGCAAGCGGAGCATTTCGACGTGGTGGTGCTCGACCTGATGCTGCCCGGCGAAGACGGCCTGTCGCTGTGCCGCTGGCTGCGTGCCGAGTCGGACATCCCGATCCTGATGCTCACCGCCCGCTGCGAACCCACCGACCGGATCATCGGCCTGGAACTGGGCGCCGACGACTACATGGCCAAGCCGTTCGAGCCACGGGAACTGGTGGCGCGTATCCAGACCATCCTGCGCCGGGTGCGTGATGACCGCAGCGAACAACGGGCAAACATCCGTTTCGACAACTGGCGCCTGAACAGCGTGCTGCGCCAGTTGATCGCCGCCGATGGCCTGGTGGTGCCGCTGTCCAATGCCGAATTCCGCCTGCTCTGGGTGTTCATCGAGCGTCCACGTCGGGTGTTGAGCCGCGAACAATTGCTGGACGCTGCCCGCGGTCGCTCGATCGAAGCCTTCGATCGCAGCATCGACCTGCTGGTGTCGCGCTTGCGGCAGAAACTCGGTGACGATCCGAAAGCGCCACAACTGATCAAAACCGTAAGAGGTGAAGGCTACCTTTTCGATGCGCGAGACATCGGCTGATGCGCGGGCGCTTCGATACGCTGTTTGGCCGCCTGTTTGGCGTGCTGTTGGTGGCGATTATCCTGGCGCACCTGCTGGCGTTTGCCTGGTTTCACTATTACGGCCCACCACCGCCTCCGCCGCCACCAGAGTTTTCCGAAGAGTTCGACGGACAGTCTCCGCCAGTGGACCCGCGATTCAAAAATCGTCCGCCACGGCCGTGGTTTGGCGGACCGGTAGTGCCGCTGACCTTTCAATTAATCTCGCTGATCATCGCGGCCTGGTACGGCGCCAAACTGCTGAGCCGGCCGATCCAGCGCCTGAGCGACGCCGCCGAACGACTGAGTGAAAACCTCGACAGTCCGCCACTGGATGAATCCGGCCCGCGGGAAGCACGGCAAGCGGCGCATACTTTCAACAAAATGCAGCGCCGAATCATCGAGCAGGTCAAGCAACGCTCACGAATGCTCGGCGCGGTGTCCCACGACCTGCGCACGCCGCTGTCACGGTTGAAGCTGCGGCTGGAACAGATCGACGACGACAAACTGCAAAGCCAAATGCGCCAGGATCTGGACGACATGATCAGCATGCTCGACGCCACCCTCACCTATCTGCACGAGCAACGCACCAGCGAGGCGCCGCAATGGATGGATGTGCAGGCACTGGTCGAGTCGCTGAGCGAAAACGCCCAGGACCAGGGCGCCGATGTTCAGGCCAGCGGCCATTGTGCGCCGCTGCAAGTGCAACCGATGGCGTTGCGCTCCTGCGTCAACAACCTGCTGGACAATGCCTTGCGCTATGCCGGACAGGCGCTCATAACGCTGGAAGACCATCGTGAACAATTGATCATCCGGGTCATCGACCACGGACCGGGGATCGCGGCGGAACAACGCGAAGCGGTGTTTGAACCGTTCTTCCGTCTGGAAGGTTCGCGTAATCGAAATTCGGGGGGCGTTGGTCTGGGGATGACCATTGCTCGTGAAGCGGCTGAACGTCTGGGCGGACAATTGAGTCTGGAAGAAACGCCCGGTGGCGGGCTGACCGCGATCATTCATTTGCCGCGAACCTGAGCCCTACATCGACCAAATGTGGGAGCGGGCTTGCTCGCGAAGAGGGAGTGTCAGGCGACATTAATGTTGCCTGATACACCCCTTTCGCGAGTAAGCCCGCTCCCACAGGTTAACGGCTGAGCGGCTAACTCAGCGCTTGCGCAGAATCACGCTACCGATCGAGTAACCGGCGCCGAACGAACTCAGTACCGCCAGCGAACCGGCAGGCAGGTCGTCCTGGTTCTTGTGGAACGAAATCACCGAACCGGCGGAGCTGGTGTTGGCGTAAGTGTCGAGAATCACCGGCGCTTCGTGTTCGGTGGCGTCGCGACCGAGCAGTTTCTTGACGATCAGGTGATTCATGCTGAGGTTGGCCTGGTGCAGCCAGAAACGCTTCACGTCGCTGACGTTGAGCTGGTTTTCTTGCAGATGCTCACCGATCAGCTCGGCCACCATCGGGCAGACTTCCTTGAACACCTTGCGGCCTTCCTGCACGAACAGCTTGTCTTTGGCACCGATGCCCTCTTCCGCAGCGCGGTTGAGGAAACCGAAGTTGTTGCGGATGTTGTTGGAGAACTTGGTCAGCAGTTTGGTGCTGACGATGTCGAACTGGTACTTGGACGTGGCCAGGTCAGCACGTTCGATGATCACGGCGGTGGCCGCATCGCCGAAGATGAAGTGGCTGTCGCGGTCGCGGAAGTTCAGGTGACCGGTGCAGACTTCCGGGTTGACCATCAGGATCGCCCGGGCCTGGCCCAGCTGGATGCTGTTGGCGGCGGTCTGGATGCCGAAGGTCGCCGAGGAACAGGCCACGTTCATGTCAAAACCGAAACCCTGGATGCCCAGCGCTTCCTGAACTTCGATGGCAATCGCCGGGTAGGCGCGTTGCAGGTTGGAGCAGGCGACGATCACGCCGTCGATGTCCGCAGCGGTCTTGCCGGCGCGTTGCAAGGCTTGTTCGGCAGCGCCGATCGCCATCTGGCACAGCACCGACCACTCGTCGTTCGAGCGCTCCGGCAGGCGTGGCGCCATGCGTTGCGGGTCGAGGATGCCTTCCTTGTCCATGACAAAGCGGCTCTTGATGCCGGACGCTTTTTCGATGAACGCTGCGCTGGATTCGGTCAATGCTTCGACTTCACCGCTCGCGATGGCGTCGGCGTTATCGGCGTTGAATTGCGCCACATAGGCATTGAAAGACTGCACCAGCTCTTCGTTGGAGATGCTGTTGGCCGGGGTGTACAGGCCGGTGCCACTGATGACGACGTTATGCATGGTCGTGTCTCTAATCTGTTCAGGCAGAAAGCATTGGCACCGACGTACCAACACACAAAGGGTCTATTCCCATCCGGGGGACGCAAACCTGGCATCGCTTTATTCCGACCTGCCCGCGGCGGAGAAGGCTCAAAACCGCGGGGCCGGCGTTTATAGGCGCGAAGTTTGCCATAAACACGGGATTTTGGCGCCTTTTTGCTGGATGAAGCGCTTGCCAAATGCATCACACAAAACCTGTAGGAGCACGGCTTGCCGGCGATGGCGTCCTTGAGATCGCTATCGCGAGCAAGCTTTGCTCCTACAGGCTTATGGTTCGACTTGCGTCCACTGCTTGTTCAAGCGCTTGTCGGAGATCGGCACCTTGGTCCCCAATTGCTGGGCGAACAGCGACACCCGGTATTCTTCCAGCCACCAGCGATACAGCTCCAGTTGCGGATCGCGCTTGCCTTCCTGGGCGTGCTTGTTGGCGCGGGTCTGGTACTGCGTCCACAAGCCGGACAATTCACCACTCCAGACCCGATCCCGCTGAACTTGGGCGCCGATTTTTTCGAAACGCTGCTCGATGGCCTTCAGGTAACGCGGCAACTCCTTGAGCCACTGCATCGGCGTTTCCCGGACAAACCCCGGATACACCAATTGGCTGAGTTGCTGCTTGATGTCGTTCAGGGCCACGGCTTGCGCCAGATCGATCTTGCCCTTGAAGCGTTTTTGCAGGCCGTGCCAGAGCTTGAGGATTTCCAGCGTCAGCTTGGCCACTCGTTCAGCATGTTCGGTCCAGCCGCCACGCTTGCGTTCGGCCAACGACGCCAACCCGGCACCGTCACGGGGCAACGGGTCTTCGCCTTCGAGAATGCAGCTGTCGAGGCTGGCCAGCAGAATGTCTTCCACCAGCGCATCGACGCGACCCATGTCGCGGTACAGCAGGCCCAGCTCGGTCAGGCCCGGCAACTTGCCGCGCAGGAACTTCGCCGATTCGGCCAATTGCTGCATCAACAAACGCTGCAAGGCGCGGCGATGCTGGAACTCGGCCTCGGCGGGCGTCGAGAAACGTCCTTCCTTGACCGTACCGCCCTCTTCCACCAGCGCCGGGTACACCGTCATCGACAGCCCGGCGATCTTCTGCTGGGTTTTCTCGGCCACAGCGGCGAACACCTTCGGCTCGACCGGCTGCTGGCTTTTCGCGGTTTGCGGCACGGCCAATGCGGCCTGGCTGGCTTCGGCGAAACGCGCGGTCAGTTCGGCCAGTTCACGACCTTCGCCGAGGAACTTGCCTTGGGCGTCGACGATTTCCAGGTTCATCCGCAGATGGCTTTCAACCTGCTGCGCCGCCTCACTCCAGGCTTCATCGCTGACCCGCGCACCGGTCATGCGCAGCAACTCGCGGCCCAAGGCTTGGGGCAACGAGCCCTCGGCAAAGGTCATGCGCTGCAACGCGGCTTTGACGAAGTCCGGCACCGGCACGAAGTTCTTGCGCAGGGCCTTGGGCAGGTTGCGCACCAACGCAATGCACTTGGCTTCGATGACACCCGGCACCAGCCATTCCAGGCGCTCCGGCGGCAACATCGGCAGCAACGGCGCCGGCACGCGCAGGGTCACGCCATCGCGCGGATGGTTCGGTTCGAAGTGGTAGCTCAGGGACAATTCCAGATCGCCGATGTGCAAGGTGTCCGGGTAATGCTGGGCAGTGACTTCGCTGGCTTCGCGGGCCAGCACGTCCTCTTCGCGCATGATCAACAACTGCGGGTCTTTCTGGCTGTTGATCCGGTACCAACTGTCGAAGGTCGCGGTCTGGTGGATCTCCGCCGGCAAGCGTGCGTCGTAGAAGGCGTACAGGGTTTCTTCGTCGGCGAGGATGTCGCGACGGCGAGCCTTGGCTTCCAGTTCGTCGAGCTGTTCCAGCAGTTGTTTGTTGGCCGTCAGGCACTTCGCCTTGGATTGGATTTCGCCACGCACCAGCCCTTCGCGGATGAACAGTTCGCGCGACACCACCGGGTCGACAGGGCCGTAATGCACTGGCCGGCGACCGACCACGATCAAGCCAAACAGGGTGATCTGCTCGAACGCCACAACCTGCCCGCGCTTCTTCTCCCAATGGGGTTCGAAGTGGTTTTTCTTGATCAAGTGCCCGGCCAGCGGCTCGATCCAGTCGGCATCGATTTTCGCCACCATGCGCGCATAGAGCTTGGTGGTTTCCACCAGTTCGGCGGTCATCAGCCATTGCGGGCGCTTCTTGCCGATGCCCGACGACGGATGAATCCAGAAGCGCCGCTGACGTGCGCCGAGGTAGTCGCCGTCTTCGGTTTTCTGGCCGATCTGGCTGAGCAGGCCGACCAGTACCGCTTTGTGCAGCTTCGGATAATCCGCCGGCTCTTTGTTGAGGCTCAACTGCATGTCGCGGCAGATCAGGCTCAACTGGCGATGGGAATCACGCCATTCGCGCAGGCGCAGATAATTCAGGAAATTCTTGCGGCACCAGTTACGCAGCGGGCTGGCGGTCAGCGCCTGGCGCTGCTCTTCGAAACCGCGCCACAGATTGACCAGCCCGGCGAAGTCCGAGTCGGCATCTTTCCATTGTGCATGGGCTTGATCCGCCGCTTGCTGACGCTCCGGCGGACGCTCGCGCGGGTCCTGGATCGACATGGCGCTGGCGACGATCAGCACTTCCTGCAAGCTGCCCAGTTTGGCCGCTTCCAGCAACATGCGGCCCATGCGCGGGTCCACCGGCAGTCGCGCCAGTTGGCGACCGAGCGGGGTCAGTTGACTGTTGCGGTCCACCGCCGAGAGTTCTTGCAGCAGGTTGTAACCGTCGCTGATCGCTTTGCCGTCAGGCGGCTCGATAAACGGGAACGCGGTGACTTCGCCGAGGCGCAGATGCAGCATCTGCAAAATAACGGCGGCGAGGTTGGTACGCAGGATTTCCGGATCGGTGAATTCCGGACGCCCAAGAAAATCTTCTTCGCTGTAAAGGCGGATGCAGATACCCGGCTCGACCCGCCCACAGCGACCTTTACGCTGGTTAGCGCTCGCTTGGGAAACGGCTTCGATCGGCAGGCGCTGAACCTTGGCACGATAGCTGTAGCGACTGATGCGCGCGGTGCCACTGTCGATCACGTAGCGGATACCCGGCACGGTCAGCGAGGTTTCCGCGACGTTGGTCGCCAGCACCACGCGACGGCCTGGGTGTGACTGGAAAATCCGCTGCTGCTCGGCCGGCGATAAGCGCGCGTACAACGGCAGAATCTCGGTGTGTTTGAGCTGTGCCTTGCGCAGCATGTCCGCTGCATCGCGAATCTCGCGCTCGCCCGGCAGGAACACCAGCACGTCACCGGGACTGCGGCGTTCGCTGCGTTCATAGGCGGCGATTTCGTCGAGGGTGGCAAGGATCGCCTGATCCACCGTCAGGTCGTCCTCGACCCTGTTGCCCTCTTCGTCCTGCTCAAGCGTCAGCGGGCGATACCAGGTGTCCACCGGGAAGGTGCGACCGGAGACTTCGACAATCGGCGCATCGTCGAAATGCTTGGAGAAGCGTTCCAGATCGATGGTCGCCGAGGTGATGATGACTTTCAGGTCCGGGCGACGCGGCAGCAGGGTTTTCAGGTAGCCGAGCAGGAAGTCGATGTTGAGGCTGCGTTCGTGGGCTTCGTCGACGATGATCGTGTCATAGCGTTCCAGATACCGGTCGTTCTGGGTTTCCGCCAGCAAGATGCCGTCGGTCATCAGTTTGATCAGGGTGTTGGAATCGCTCTGGTCCTCGAAGCGCACCTGATAGCCGACCAACGCGCCCAGCGGCGTACCGAGTTCTTCAGCGACCCGGGCAGCCACGCTGCGTGCAGCGATTCGCCGTGGTTGGGTGTGGCCGATCAGACCATGCTGGCCGCGACCGATTTCCAGGCAGATCTTCGGCAACTGGGTGGTTTTACCCGAACCGGTTTCGCCAGCGATGATCAGCACCTGATGCTTTTCCAGCGCCTTCTTGATTTCGTCGCGCTTGGCGGCAATCGGCAGGCTGTCGTCGTAACGAATCACCGGCAGGCTGGCCTTGCGCGCCAGCACTTGATCGCAGGACGCCTGCATGCGCGCCACCCACTGGGCCAGTTTGGCCTCGTCGGGTTTCTTGCGCAGCTCAAGCAACTGCCGCCGCAGCCGGTGGCGGTCGGCAAGCATGGCGTGATCGAGGTTTTTCAGCAGTTTGTCGATGGAGGGCGATTCGTCGGTCATCGGGTACGCAATTCAGTCGTCTAGTGGCGCAAGGTCGGGGATTGTCGCAGATTTGGCGGCATAAATGAGTGTTGGCTTATGCCAGGCGCACCACCGACCTGTAGGAGCAAGGCTTGCCCGCGATAGCGATCTTGCGGGCGCCATCGCGGGCAAGCCTTGCTCCTCCAGGTCGGTGGTTGTCCGCACTATGTCACTCGGTGTCCATCCCCTTGCGCCGATACGGAAACACATCAATCACCTTCCCCGCCCGAATCGCTTCCTGCAGGCTCTTCCAGTAATCGGCGTTGTACAACTCGCCATGCAACTGATCGAACAGCTTGCGCTGGCCGGAATCGGCAAACAGGAACGGCGGAAATTCTTCCGGGAACACATCCAGCGGTCCAATCGAGTACCACGGTTCGGACGCCATTTCGTCTTCCGGAGTGCGCGGTTGCGGGATGTGGCGGAAATTGGCTTCGGTCAGGAAGCAGATCTCGTCGTAGTCGTAGAACACCACGCGACCGTGACGGGTGACGCCGAAGTTCTTCAGCAGCATGTCGCCGGGAAAAATGTTGGCCGCCGCCAGTTGCTTGATCGCCAGGCCGTAATCTTCAAGGGCTTCGCGCACCTGCGCTTCGTTGGCGTTTTCCAGGTACAGGTTCAGCGGCGTCATTCGGCGCTCGGTCCAGCAGTGGCGGATCAGCACCGTATCACCTTCAACCGACACAGTGGACGGCGCGACTTCCAGCAGCTCTTCCAGACACGCCGGATCGAACTTGCTCAGCGGAAAACGGAAGTCGGCGAATTCCTGGGTATCGGCCATGCGCCCGACGCGGTCGACGCTTTTAACCAAGCGGTATTTCTCGATCACCGTCGCGCGGTCGACGTTTTTCGACGGAGAGAAACGGTCCTTGATGATTTTGAATACGGTGTTGAAACCCGGCAGGGTAAACACGCTCATGACCATGCCACGCACGCCGGGGGCCATGATGAACTGGTCGTCGGTGTTGGCCAGGTGATTGATCAGCGCCCGGTAGAACTCGGACTTGCCGTGCTTGTAGAAGCCGATCGAGGTGTACAACTCGGCGATGTGCTTGCCCGGCAGGATGCGCTTGAGGAAGCCGATGAACTCCGCCGGCACCGGCACATCCACCATGAAATACGAGCGGGTGAACGAGAAAATGATCGACACGTCCGCTTCGTCGGTAATCAGCGCATCGATCTGGATGCCGCGTCCCTCAAGGTGCAGCAGTGGAATCGCCAGCGGCCATTGTTCATCGGCGGTGTAGATGCGGCCCACCAGGTACGCGCCCTTGTTGCGGTAGAGCACCGAGGAAAACAGCTCGACGCTCAGCTCCGGGTCCTTGCACACCCAGTCCGGCAGGTTCTCGCGCAGTTGCGCTTCGAGGCGTTTCAGGTCGCCGGGAAGGTCGGCGTATTCCTCGCTGAAGCGGTAGTCGGCAAAGATGCTCGCGAGCATGCCGGACAACTGGCCCTGGGGTTTGTAGGTGCGGGTTTGTGCAGCGCGGGCCCGGCGCAGGCTCGGCCGGGTGGTGTGGATGAACATGCAGCCGTCGCTGATCAGGTCATGGCTGAACAGCCCGCAGAAGATCGAGTTGTACCAGGTCTCGGACAGTTCATCGTCGAAGCGCAGGTCGATCAGGCTGATGTAGGCGCTTTTGACCAGCGGCCAGCAGCTGACGTCGAGCGTGTCGGTATCGAACGCGGTGCGCAGTCTCTCCACGGTTTCACTGACTTTTTCTTCGTACAGATTGATCCGCGCCGCCGACGCCGATTGCGTCTCCTGCCACTTGGCCTGTTCGAAGCGGGCCCGAGCGCCGTCGGTGATCTGGCGAAAATGCTCGCGGTAATCGTCAAAGCCATCGAGGATCAAGCGGGCGATATCGGCGGCTGGCCATTGCTGCGGCATGGTGAGACCTCTGCGGGAATTCGTGAGCCTTGAGCTTAGCCAGTGAAGCGGGTGCAGGAGAAGTGTAATTTTCCGGGCGCCGCATCATCGACGCGCTGAAGAGTTCAATGCTCGTTTTTCGGTTGCCATCATTCAGGCGCTCGGCAACACTCTCGCTCCCATCAAGGAAGGAAACGCGCTGTGAACCCCGTCGATATTTTCCGTTTACTGTCCCTGGCGGCCATTTGGGGTGCGAGTTTCCTGTTCATGCGCATCATCGCCCCGGTGATTGGCAGCATTCCCACCGCTTTTTTTCGCGTATCTATCGCTGCTGCCGGACTGCTGGTGATTCTTGCGCTGATGCGCATCAGTTGGGATTTCAAGGGCAAACTGAAAACCGTGATGCTGCTCGGGGTGATCAACTCCGGGATTCCGGCGACGCTTTACTCTGTCGCCGCGCAGGTGCTGCCCGCTGGTTACTCGTCGATTTTCAATGCCACGACACCCTTGATGGGCGTGCTGATCGGCGGCCTGTTTTTCCATGAAAGGCTCACTGGCGCCAAGCTCGGCGGCGTGTTCCTCGGGCTGTTCGGCGTGGGCGTGCTGACACGTGCCGGTCCGGTGGCGTTCGATATGGAACTGCTGATGGGTGCCGTCGCCTGCTTGCTCGCCACCACCTGCTACGGGTTTGCGGGATTTCTGGCCCGCCGCTGGCTGGATCAGGCCGGTGGCCTCGATAGCCGTTTGTCGGCACTGGGCAGCATGCTCGGCGCGACGTTGTTCCTGCTGCCGCTGTTCGGCTACAGCGTGATCAGCCAGCCACCGGCGAGCTGGGGCGGCTGGAGTGTCTGGCTATCGTTGCTGGGGTTGGGCCTGGGATGCACGGCGTTTGCCTACATTATTTACTTCCGGCTCCTGAGCTCGATTGGTCCGGTGAAATCGATGACAACGACCTTTTTGATCCCGTTGTTCGGGGTGTTGTGGGGTGGGCTGTTTCTCGATGAGCCGCTGTCGATGGCGCATGTGTATGGCGGGGTGTTGATTGCGGTGGCGTTGTGGTTGGTGTTGAAGCCGGCTGCCGTGAAGGTGGCTGAGGTGACTGCCAGGTAATTTGTGCTGAGGCTGATGACGCCTTCGCGAGCAAGCCCGCTCCCACATTTGATCTACGCCACAGCGAAGATCCAGTGTGGGAGCGGGCTTGCTCGCGAGGGCGATTGCCCAGACACTACAAGGCTGACTGAGTGACCTCCCCATCCACCAACCGCCGAATCCCCAGCGGATTACTGTCCTGCAACGCCTCTGGCAGCAACGCATCCGGGTAATTCTGGAAACACACCGGCCGCAGGAAACGATCAATCGCCAAGGTGCCAACCGACGTGCCGCGAGAATCCGACGTCGCCGGATACGGTCCGCCATGCACCATCGCGTCACACACCTCGACCCCGGTCGGATAGCCGTTGAGCAAAATCCGCCCGACTTTCTCCTGCAGCATTTCCGCCAACCAGCGGTACTCCAGCAACTCCTCGGCCTCGCCAATCAGCGTCGCCGTCAACTGCCCGCGCAGGCCATGCAGCGCCGTCGCCAACTGCACGCGATCTTCAACCTCGATGACGATGGTGGTCGGCCCGAACACTTCCTCTTGCAACAATTCATCGCCCTTGAGCAACAGGCTGGCATCGGCCTTGAACACTTGCGGCTGCGCCTGATTGCCCTGCTGCGGCTTGCCCGCCAAATGAGTCAGCCCCGGATGTTCGTGCAACTCACCCAGGCCTCGGCTGTAGCTGGCCAATGCGCCGACGTTGAGCATGGTTTGCGGCGGTTGCTGGTTCATGCTCGCGCAGAAGGTTTCCAGGAACGTGCTGAACTGCGGCGAACGCAGACCGATGACCAGCCCGGGATTGGTACAGAACTGACCGCACCCCAACGTCACCGAACCGGCCAGTTGCGCCGCGATCTGCTCGCCGCGCACCGCCAGGGCTTCAGGCAACAGGAACACCGGGTTGATGCTCGACATCTCGGCAAACACCGGGATGGGCTGTGGCCGGGTCGCGGCCATGTGGCTCAAGGCATTGCCGCCCTTGAGCGAACCGGTGAAGCCCACTGCCTGAATCGCCGGATGCTTGACCAGCCACTCACCGACGCCACCGCCATAAATCATGTTGAACACACCCGCCGGCATTTCCGTGCGTTCGGCGGCGCGGATGATCGCGTCCGCCACCCACTCGGCGGTCGCCATGTGCCCGCTGTGGGCCTTGAACACAACCGGGCAACCGGCGGCCAGTGCCGAGGCGGTATCGCCACCAGCGGTGGAGAATGCCAACGGAAAGTTGCTGGCACCGAACACCGCGACCGGCCCGAGAGCGATGCGGTACTGACGCAGGTCCGGACGTGGCAGCGGCTGGCGATCCGGCAATGCCCGGTCGATGCGCGCCCCATAGAAATCACCGCGACGCAGCACCTTGGCGAACAGGCGCAACTGGCCGCTGGTGCGACCGCGTTCACCTTGAATACGCCCGGCTGGCAACGCGGTTTCGCGGCATACGGTGGCGACGAAATCATCGCCTAGCGCATCGATTTCATCGGCGATGGCATCGAGGAAGGTTGCGCGCTTTTCAGCGCTCAGGTTTCGGTAGATCGGGTAAGCGGCGGCAGCGGCTTTCGCGGCGGCATCCACTTCGGCTTCCGATGCCTGAATGAAGAATCCGGGGAGCGCTTCGCCCGTCGTTGCATCGAGGCTTTGCAGCTGCGTCGTGCCATTGGCACTGCGACGACCGCCGATGTAGTTGTGTCCAAGTAACGTGGTCATGTGGAGTTCCTTGAGCGTCGGATTCACTGTAGGAGCGAGCCTGCTCGCGAAGGTCGTCAACGATGACGCGCCCATTCTGGTTTAACGCGGTGTCGTTGCATTTTTCGCGAGCAGGCTCGCTCCTACAGGGGGGCGGGCGGTTAGAGCTGGCGTACGTTACCGATGGCCAACGGCTGGGCACTCTCGCCGATACCGTTGACCAACGGCGCGCCGAACTCATCGAGGCTGATCTGGAAGCGATCCCCCGGCTGGGTCTTCACGCCGTCGGCAAACGACAGCGTCGCGGTGCCGAAGTAATGCACGTGAACATCACCGGGGCGCAAAAACTGCGCGTATTTGAAGTGGTGAAATTCGAGGTTGGCCAGGCTGTGGCACATGTTGTCTTCACCGCTGAGAAACTCCTTTTCCCAGATCGTTTCGCCATTGCGTTTAATGCGGCTGGTGCCGACCAGATGCTTGGGTAGCTCCCCGACGCGCAGCTCCGGACCGTAGGAGCAACTGCGCAGTTTCGAATGGGCGAGGTACAGGTAGTTGCGCCGTTCCATGACATGGTCGGAGAACTCATTGCCCAATGCATAACCGACGCGGTACGGCTGGCCGTCGTCGCCAATCACGTAGAGGCCGGTCAGCTCAGGTTCTTCACCGGCGTCTTCGGCAAATGGCGGCACCGGGAAGTCCGCACCGGGGCGCACGACGATGCTGCCATCGCCCTTGTAGAACCATTCCGGTTGCGCGCCGACCTGCCCGGCCGCTGGTTTTCCGCCCTCAAGGCCCCATTTGAAAATGCGCATGGTGTCGGTCATGCCGGCTTCGACTTCACCGTCATGCTGGTGCATTTTGTCTCGTACCGAGGCGCTGCCCAGATGAGTCAGGCCGGTGCCGCTGATCAGGCAATGGGCCGGGTCTTCGTGGTCCAGCGGTGGCAGGACTTTGCCCTGCTGCAGCAGCGTCGCGTAATCCGGTCCCGGTTCGGTACCGCGCAAGGCGACTTCCTCTTGCAGATTGCGTTGCGCACGAATCGCCGCCAGTGCCAGTTCGCGGGTGCTGCGGGTGTCGCGCACCAGCAGAATCTGCGCCCCGGCGACCACGCCGACCTGACGCTCGCCCTCAGTGTTTTCAAATTGAATCAGGTGCATGGTGTGCCTCCAATCAGTCAACCGAACGCCGCCCGAAAGCGGCGCTTGAAGGTCATTCGATGATGTTGAAATCGCTCAGGTACTCATCGGAGATTTCCAGGCCCAGGCCCGGTTTGTTGTCGTCGAGCTGGATGTAGCCGTTGACCGGTTGTGGCTCGCCCTTGAACACGTAGTAGAAGAGTTCGTTGCCGACCTCGACGTCGAACACCGGGAAGAACTCGGCCATCGGCGAGGCGGTGGTGGACATGGTCAGGTGATAGTTGTGCATCTGCCCGGCATGAGGAATCACCGGCACCGACCAGGCCTCGGCCATGGCGTTGATCTTGCGCGCGGCGGTGATGCCGCCGACGCGGTTGGTGTCGTACTGGATGACGTCGACGGCGCGGCGTTCCAGCAGGTCTTTGAAGCCGTACGAGGTGAATTCGTGTTCGCCGCCGGAGATCGGCATGATCCCCATTTTCTTCAGCTCGATGTAGCCTTCGATGTCATCGGCGATCACCGGTTCTTCGAGCCAGCGCGGCTCGAACTCGGCCAGTTTCGGCAACATGCGACGCGCATATTCCAGGGTCCAGCCCATGTAGCATTCGAGCATGATGTCGACGTCCGGGCCGGCCAGTTCACGCAGGGCACGCACTTGTTCGATGTTGCGGCGCATGCCCGCCGGGCCGTCTTTCGGACCGTAGCCAAAGCGCATTTTCAGCGCTGTGAAACCCTGGTTCAGATAACCCTGGGCTTCTTCGAGGAACAGGTCGAGGTTGTCGTTGGCGTAGAGCTTGGACGCGTAGGTCCAGATTTTTTCCTTGGTGCGCCCGCCGAGCAGTTTGAACACCGGCTTGTTCACCGCTTTGCCCATGATGTCCCAGATGGCGATGTCGATCGCCGAGATCGCCGCCATGCCGATGCCTTTGCGACCCCAGGCGTGGCTCTGGCGGTACATCTTCTGCCAGATGTATTCGTTGTCGAACGGGTCTTCGCCAATGGCGATCGGTGCCAGGTAAGTGTCGATGATTTCCTTGGCCACACGCGGCGCCAGGGCGCAGTTACCGATGCCGACAAGACCGGTATCGGTCTCGACTTCCACCACCAGCCAGCCGTGGAAACGGAACGAGCCCATGGCGTCACCGCGTTCGAACAGGATGTCGCTGGCGTTGGTGCAGAAGTGCGCTTGAGGCGGGACGACTTTGCCTTTCCACTCGAAAACGCGGGTACGGATCGCTTTGATTTTCATGAATACAGTTCCTTGGGCTGCCGGATTCTTGTAGTTGTCGGTCGTGTGCGCAGAGCTTTTTTCAGATGGGCTCCTGCATTCGATGGACCGACTTTAGCCAGCGCCCGGGGGCTGCGGATAATCACTTATGCACATCCGTCGATAACCTGGGGTGATAGCAAAAACCGATTAATGCCTTAATCGGGTTATTAGGCATCGCACAAAAAAATGTGGGAGCGGGCTTGCTCGCGAAGAGGGAGTGTCAGTCGACGTAAAGGTCGTCTGACCCAGCGCATTCGCGAGCAAGCCCGCTCCCACAGGGGATTTTTGTTGCTTTGGAAATCCGGGATCAGTGCCGGTTGCGACCCATCCGGCAGGCAATCTCGAACGCCTGACGTGTCGCACCGACGTTCGCCTTGCCCTGCCCTGCGATGTCGAATGCGGTGCCGTGGGCCGGTGTGGTGATCGGGATCGGCAAACCGCCCTGCACCGTCACGCCACGGGAGAAGCCCATCAGTTTGATCGCGATCTGGCCCTGGTCGTGATACATGGTGACGACCGCGTCGAAGGCACTGGCATCGCCCTGGACCTTGAGGAAAATCGTGTCTCCCGGATACGGTCCTTCCGCAGCAATGCCCAACGCCTGCGCCGAGCGAACGGCCGGGCCGATGATGTCCAGCTCTTCGCGGCCGAACGAGCCGTTGTCACCATTGTGCGGATTCAAGCCACAGACACCGATTCGCGGTTTCTCCAGTCCGTTGCGCTTGAGCGCGGTATCAATCAGTTGAATCGCTTCCACTACTCGCTGCTGGCTGAGCAGGCCCGAGACTTCGGCCAACGCCACGTGGGACGTCACTCGGGAAGTCCACAAATTGTCGAGCACGTTGAACTCACAGAACGGCCCGTGGAAACCCAGCAACTCGGCGAACCAGTGCAACTCGTCGTTGTGCGCCATGCCGGCCATGTGCAACGAGGTCTTGTTCAGCGGCCCGAACAGGATCGCGTCGGTGGTGCCGGCCTCGGTCAGGCGCAGGGCTTTTTCCAGGGTATCGAGGCTGTAGCGACCGCCAATCACACTGGCTTCGCTGCGCGGGAACTCACCAACGGTGTCACCACGAAAGTCATAGAACAGCGGCGTGTCATCGACAAACTCCAACTGCTCCAGCGACTCCACGCGCCGATAAGGAAATTCAGCGCCGGCGATGCGCATGCCGCGACGCATTTCCGCCTCGTCGGCAATCAGGATCACGTTGGCCTTGTTGCGCACTTCAGGCTCGGCGAGCAGACGTGCGATCAACTCAGGACCGATGCCCGCAGGGTCACCAAGGACCATGGCGATGGTGGATTTTTTCATGCTTCACTCCTCAAGGGTTCAGGCCACGCCCGGTCAATGGCGCAAGGCTCGCAGCGATAAACGCGCTGCGCATTGCTGTAGAACAGTCGCTCCTGATCGGCCAACGGCAGATCGGCGACGATGGATTTGAAACCGCTGTAGATGTCATCGAACGAGCCGCACAGGCCGTCCACCGGAAAGTTACTGGCAAACATCGCCCGGTCGGCTCCGAAAATGGCGATCACTTCGCGCACGATCCAGGCATTGTCTTTGGCGCGCCAGCGTTGGCCGCCCTGCCCCAGGCCGGAAATTTTCACCTGCACGTTCGGCCACTGGGCCAGCCGCGCCATCGCCAGGCGCCAACCGGCCAGGCCTTCGCCGCTGCGGTCGTTGGGCAATCCCGCGTGGTTGATAATCAGGGTGATGCCGGGAAAGTCCCGGGCCAACCGTTCGGCTTCGTGCAGGTTCCACCACGGTGTCTGCAAATCGAAATGCAGACCCAAACCTTCAAGTGCGGCGTAACTGCGGCGCCAGTGTTCGTCACTCATCAGACTGCGCAAGCGCCCGACCTGCTCCGGCGCGGTCGGGCCGCCGGGCTTGTGGCGAACGCTGCGTACGCACTTGAAACTCGCCTGCTCGGTCAGCACATCGATGGCGTCCGGATGATCAAGCCAGGCTTGCGCAACGATTGCATTCGGCACGCCATAACGGGCGGCCAGTTGCTCGATGAAACGGGTTTCGCCAATCGGGTCCTGCGGGTTCCATTCGGTCTCGACGTACACCGTTTGCACGACGTTGTGCGAACCTGCATCGGCGAAGTAGTCCTCGGGAAAATAGCGGCGCTTGATCGCGCTGTAGTCACCGTAGCGAAACGGGATATTGGCTTCGGGAGCGAGCCACGGGTGATCGTTGAGGATCGGGTCCCAGAAATGATGATGGGCGTCGATGATCGGGCCGTTCCATAACGGATTAGTCATGGCGCACCTCATCCAGACTGATAAACAACGTCGCCAGCACGAACACCGCCGAGCACGCCGCGAAGAACCCCAGCACCGGGGCAAAACCACCGGACATTTGCAGGATCACGCCCACCAGGATCGGCACCGCGATGCCGCCGGTGCTGCCGGCCATGTTCATTACACCGCCGATCAAACCGACCCGCGCCGGTGCTGCCAGCAACGCCGGGAAGCTCCAGTAGAGGCTGCCCCACATCAGGAAAAACGCGGTCATGGCCAACAACGCCACTGCCGCAAAAGGATTGCTCAGGGTCGGCAGCAACAGGAACGCGCCGAGCGCTACCAGACCGGAAAACGCCAGCAGGCTCTTGACCGCCACTGCGCGACTCACGCCTTTGCGGATCAAGCCGTCGCAAAGGAAACCACCAGTCAACGAACCCAGCGCACCGCAGACGAAAATCACAAATGTCGCCGCGCCAATGCCCTTGATATCAAACCCGCGAGCCTGGGACAGATAGCTCGGCCCCCAGGTCAGCAGACCGAAATACACCATCGCCCAACTGGCTCGACCGATCAGCAAACCGCTCAGGGAACGGGCAGCGATGCCCAAGCCTTTGACCGGTGCACGCGCGGCTTCGGCGGCGGGTGTGGCGCGTCCGGCGTTGATTTTCTCAAGCTCCAGTTCATTGACTTGCGGATGGCTGGCCGGGTCATCACGCAGATAACGCCGCGCCAGCCACGCCAACACCAGAGTCGCGATACCGGCAATGACAAAAGCCAACCGCCAGGAGTCCAGCGACGCAATCAAGTAGGCAATGATCAACCCGCCCAGCGCCACACCGAGCGGGCTACCGCTGTCCATCAACACCGCGCCGCGACTGCGTTCGCCTGGGGCCAGCCACAGCGAAATCAGCTTGCCACCCGAGGGGAACAACGGTGCTTCGGCGGCGCCCAACGCAACCCGCGCAAACAACAATGACAAGCCCCCGGTGGCAAATGCCGCCAGCACCTGGAAAGTGCCCCACAACCCGGTGGACCAACTGATGACGCGGTGCGGACCAAAACGGTCGATCATCCAGCCACCGGGAATTTGCAACAGTGCATAGGCCCAGAAAAAGCTGCTGAGGATCAGGCCCTGCATGCTCGGTGACAGCGAGAATTCATTGGCGATGGTCGGCATCGCGATGGACAGCGACACCCGGTCGATCAGGTTGACCATGGTCAGCGCGAAAATGATCGCGAAGATCCGCCAGCGAACATTGCTGGCCTTGGCGGTTGCAGCCAGCGGTTTCGCCGCCGCTGCGGACGGAGCGTCTGCGCCGGGCAGATGCAGGGAAGCACTGGGACGAGCCATGGTGCGTACCTCGTTTTATTATTTTTGTGGAGATTGCAGCGCCACTTCATCGCGGCGGTTTGTGAGCACTATCGAAGGCTCAGTGATAACCGTCTAATCAAAACTTGAAATCGGGTGATAGCCACGGGTTATGTCATGCCCTGCTTTCAACGAGCTTTCAAAGTCGGCACGCCCCCCTCTGTAGGAGCGAGCCTGCTCGCGATGGTCTTCAACGAAAACGCGTGCTTCCTGAATCAGCGCAGTGTCCTTTAGTCCATCGCGAGCAGGCTCGCTCCTACAGAAGTACTGCTTCGTTCGCCTAGCTATAACCCCAGGCTATCGGTGTATGTATTGTTTTGACTAGACGCGGCGACGGCGCGTTCCCACACTCAGGCCAGGCTTGCGGCTTCACAGCGCAGACAAGTCCACTCATAACAAATACAAAAAACGAGGCTCTTCCATCATGCGAAATGCATTCGTCCGTCGCACTTCCCGTCTGTTTCTTGGCTGCACCCTGGTCGCCGCTGGCGCGCTCCCTCTGCTCGCTCAAGCTGCCTGGCAACCGGACAAGAACGTCGAAATCGTCGTAGCCGGCGGCCCCGGTGGCGGCACCGACCAACTCGGTCGGCTGATCCAGTCGATCATCACCACTCACAAGCTGCTCGACGTCAACACCATCGTCCTCAACAAGGGCGGCGGCAACGGCGCCGAAGCGTTCCTCGACATGAAGATGAACAAGGGAGATGCCGAAAAACTGGTGATCGGTACCAACAACATTTACCTGCTGCCACTGGTGTCCAAGCTTGGCTACCAATGGCAGGAGCTGACACCGATTGCCGCCGTAGCGGAAGACGACTTCATCCTCTGGAGCTACAAGGGCGCGCCGTGGAAGGACGCAAAAAGCTTCTACGAAGCGGTCAAGGCAGACCCGTCGAACCTGCGCATGGGCGGCAGCCAGTCCAAGGACGTCGACCAGACCCTGACCCTGCTGCTCAACCAGACCACCAACAGCAAATTGGTGTACATCCCGTTCAAGAGCGGCAGCGAAGCCGCGACTCAACTGGCCGGCAAACACATCGCCGCCAACGTCAACAACCCCAGCGAAAGCATCAGCCAATGGCGCGGCGACCAGGTAGAACCGCTCTGCGTCTTCAGTAAAGAGCGCATGGCCTACACTGAAAAAGTCGCCGGCGACAAATCCTGGGCCGATGTTCCGACCTGTCATGAACAAGGCCTGGGCATCGATCAATACCGCTTCCCGCGCACTGTGTTCATGCCCGGCGATATCAGCGCCGAACAACGGGCGTTCTACGTCGAGCTGATGCGCAAAGTCACCCAGACCGATGAGTTCAAGGCCTACGTGAAGCAGAACGCATTGGTGCCGACCTTCCTCGAAGGCGAACCGCTGACCGCCTACATCGAAAAAGACACCGCCCGCGTCACCCCGGTATTCAAAGAAGCCGGCTGGCTGAAAAACTGAAGTTGCCAGGGCCGCTCGCCCAAGGGCGGCCGTCACCTGCTGGAGGTGTTTCATGTCCCATTCTTCGGATTCACCGGCGCTGGTCGGCACCCGTTGGGTCGAACTCGGCCTGGCGCTGTTCACCACCCTGATCGGCGCCGTGGTGATGTTCGGCAGTGTCGAACAAGGCATCGGCTGGGGTGATTCCGGCCCCGAGCCGGGTTATTTCCCCTTTTACATCGGCCTGATGTTGAGCGCCGCGAGCGTAGCCAACGGTGTGCTGACCCTGGTGCGCTGGAAGGTATTGAG
Organism: Pseudomonas sp. MAG733B; assembly: GCF_036884845.1. Classification (NCBI taxonomy): domain Bacteria; kingdom Pseudomonadati; phylum Pseudomonadota; class Gammaproteobacteria; order Pseudomonadales; family Pseudomonadaceae; genus Pseudomonas; species Pseudomonas sp. MAG733B. Next base: position 2,106,184 of record NZ_CP145732.1, on the reverse strand, counting down.
CGTCGCGTTCGTCAGTCGCAGTGCTTTCAAACAAGTGATGTCGGTGTTCGTGCCGATTGCGCTGTTCGTCGGTGCGATGCCGTTCACCGGCATTTACATCGCTTCGGCGGCGTTCATTGCCTGGTTCATGTGGCGTGACAAGGTCCGCGCCAAGCCTTATGGCAAGTTGATGATCGGCAGCGTGTCCCTCGGCGCGGTGCTGGCCAGTTACCTGATTTTCGCGTTGTGGTTCAAGGTGCCGCTGGATGCCGGCCCAATGGGCGACTGGATTGCCCTGGCCGGGAGAAATTTCAAATGAGCGAATTCGATTCCCTGTTGCAAGGCATGAACCTGATCCTGACCCCGGGCCATATCGGCCTGATGGTGATCGGCGTGCTGCTGGGCATTCTGGTCGGCGTCCTGCCCGGCCTCGGTGCCCCCAATGGCGTGGCGTTGCTGCTGCCACTGACGTTCACCATGTCGCCGGTGTCGGCGATCATTCTGCTGTCGTGCATGTATTGGGGGGCGCTGTTCGGTGGCTCGATCACCTCGATCCTGTTCAACATACCCGGTGAACCCTCATCGGTGGCGACCACCTTCGACGGCTATCCGATGGCCCGCGAAGGCCGCGCCGCCGAAGCCCTGACCGCCGCGTTCAGTTCGGCGCTGATCGGTGCCCTGTGCGGGGTGTTGTTGCTGACATTCCTGTCGACGAAGATTGCCGCGTTCGCCATGTCGTTCAGTTCGCCGGAGTTCTTCGCGGTGTATCTGTTGGCGTTCTGCACCTTCATCGGCATGAGCAAGAACCCACCGCTGAAAACCGTGGTGGCGATGATGATCGGTTTCGCCATGGCGGCGGTCGGCATGGACACCGTATCGGGCAACCTGCGCCTGACCTTCGACCAACCGACTCTGATGACCGGCATCAGTTTTGAAGTGGCTGTGATCGGCCTGTTCGGCATCGGTGAAATCCTCTGCACCGTGGAGGAAGGCCTGGTGTTTCGTGGCGAACACGCGCGCATTACACCAATGGTGATTTTGCGCACCTGGGCCAAGTTGCCGCGCTACTGGTGGACGATTGTGCGCAGCACGCTGGTCGGTTGCTGGATGGGCATCACGCCTGGCGGGCCGACTGCGGCATCGTTCATGAGCTACAGCCTGGCGCGGCGCTTTTCGAAGAACCGCGAGAACTTCGGCAAAGGCGAAATCGAAGGCGTGATCGCCCCCGAAACTGCCGACCACGCCGCGGGCACCAGCGCCCTGTTGCCGATGCTGACCCTGGGCATTCCAGGTTCAGCCACCGCTGCGGTGATGCTTGGCGGTTTGATGATCTGGGGCCTGCACCCTGGGCCGACGCTGTTCGTCGAGCAGCACGATTTTGTCTGGGGCCTGATCGCCAGCATGTACCTGGGCAACGTGGTGAGCCTGATCGTGGTGTTGGCCACCGTGCCACTGTTCGCCTCGATCCTGCGCATTCCGTTTTCGATCATCGCGCCGATCATCATCATGGTGTGCGCCATCGGCGCGTACTCGGTGCACAACTCGTTCTTCGACGTGGTGCTGATGCTGGGCTTCGGCGCGCTGGGTTATCTGTTCAAGAAACTCGGTTACCCGATTGCGCCGCTGGTGCTGGCGGCGGTACTGGGCGACAAAGCGGAAGATGCGTTCCGTCAGTCGATGCTGTTCTCGGACGGGCAACTGGGGATTTTCTGGTCCAACCCATTAGTCGGCAGCCTGACCACGGCAGCGCTGCTGATGCTGTTCTGGCCGTTGATTTCCAAGGCACTGCAAACCCTGATGGGCCTGCGCAAATCCCACGTCGCGAAAGCAAAATCAGTGCTGTGACACAGCAATGCTGGCAACGCCTGACATTTGTTGTCAGGCTTGCCGCAGACTTTCTTGCGAGCGCGGCCCATGACCCGAATTCCTGTTGCCAATGTGATCCACAGTCGACTGCGTCTGCGCCAACTGCGGTTGATGCTGGCGTTGCAGGAATTCGGCTCGCTGCGCCGCGCCGCCGATCACATCGGCATGACCCAACCCGCCGCCACCAAGATGCTGCACGAAGCCGAGGACTTGCTCGGTGTCGAACTCTTCGAACGCCTGCCCCGTGGCATGCGCTCTACCCCGTTCGGAGAAACCGTCATCTACTACGCACGAATGGTCTTCGCCGAACTCAGCGGCATGCGCGAAGAACTGGTGGCGCTTGAATCCGGCAACCTTGGCCGGGTTGCGGTCGGCGCCATTCCGGCACTCGCATCGGGCCTGCTGACCCGCACCATCGCGACCTTGAAACAAAGCCATCCACGGTTGTCCATGAGCATTCAAGTCGATACCAGCGACGTGCTGGTGCAGGCGCTCTTACAGGATCAACTGGACATCGTATTGGGGCGGATTCCTCCAGGTGCCCGAGCCGAAGAGTTGCTGTTCGACAGCCTCGGTGAAGAGGCTTTGTGCGTGATTGCAGGGGCACAGCATCCATTGGCTAAAGCCACACAATTGAGCTGGGCCGAATTGCAGAATATGACCTGGGTGCTGCAACAGCATCCGAGCCCGATGCGCGCGATCATCAATCAGGTGTTCCACAACGCGCGGGTCGACATCCCCAGCAGCATCGTTGAAACCACATCGATCATGACCTTGCTCTCGTTGATTCAGCAGACCGACATGCTCGGCGTCACGCCGGTATCGGTGGTTGAGGATTATCCGGGGCGTGACCTGCTGGCAGTGCTGCCGATCAAGTTCGAGGCGAGTTTGCCACCGTATGGCTTGATCACCCGCCGACATCGCATTCAATCTTCGGCGATGCAGGCGTTCATGAACTCGGTGCGGGCCGAGCATGCGCTGAGCAAATAAAAAAGGCCCGGAGTCATGCTCCGGGCCTTTGTCGCTTTACGCCGTTTTACGGAATACAAACACCAGACCGACGATGATCAACAGCATGCCGAGCATGCTAAGCGTCGCCAATCGGTTGCCGAAAAACAGGTAGTCCATCACCGCCGTCACCGCAGGCACCAGATAGAACAGACTGGTGACATTCACCAGATTGCCCCGGGCAATCAAGCGATACAGCAGCAAAGTCGCCAACACCGACACCACCAACCCCATCCACAGCACCGGTACGACAAAACCGACGCTGTGCTCGAAGTAAAACGGCTGGAACGGCACGAAGATCCCGCAGAGCAAAAGCCCGGCGAGGTACTGCACCGGCAGCGTGCCGAGAGGATTGTCGGTGATGCGCTTTTGCATGATCGAGCCGAACGTCATGCTCGCCAGCGCCAGCAAACCAAAAAGCATCCCGGCCAACGACATACCGGCCAGGCCGATGCCCTGATAGACCACCATGATCAACCCGGCCAAACCCAGTGACAGGCCGAACATCCGGCTCCAGGAACGCTGTCTCTCCATCAGCACCACGGTGAGAATCGGTTGCACCCCCATGATCGTCGCCATCACCCCAGGCGTCACTTTGAGGTCGAGCGCCAGCAGATAGAAAATCTGATACGCCCCCAGCAACACCACGCCCGTGGCCATCGCATACAGCATCGGCCTGCCGCCCTTGGGCAATTTCAGTTTGAACAACGGCACCAGCAGCACCAGACCGCACAAGGCGATGACGAAGCGAAACAACAGAAACGCAAAGGGTGATGCGTGGGCCAGGCCCCATTTGGAGAAGATCGCCCCGCTGCTCCACAGCAAGACGAAAAGGCTCGTGGATGCGGCCGCGAGCGCGGATTTTTTCGAAAGGACAAACATGAATACCACCTGTAGTCAGGCAAAAAGCCAACTCAGCCGAAGCTGAAATTCAGTTGTTTTCAGGTGTGCACGGGGTTCAGCAGAAAATGCTGATCAGCCCGAAACGCCAACACCCGGCGGCGAGACCACCGCGCAAACCGGCGTGCGACTGACAGGAGGGGGGTAATGACTGATCTGCCCCGGCTGCTGATTCCCGCACGGCACGACGCCAGCGTTGACCGCTGAATCGACTACCGCGTTGATGTGGGATGCAGGCATTGGGCTGATCTTTATTTGGGGGATAAAAAAGTGAGTCCTGAAACTCACTGTGCGCCGACTATAACCAGTGGGCGACATGGTTTGCAATGAGTTGGTCAAAGGGCCAGTAACGACAGGCGGGAGGGTGCTGTCTAGGATTGAAGCTGTAACGTCAAACGATGGGAAATGGAATGCAAGAGAGCACATGCCAAGGGAAAGGACTCATATCCGGTATCAACTGTACAGGTCGAGAGCAAGAAAGCTTGCTGGCATCAAGACTGTCCAATTGCAGCATGAACTGGAGATAACTGGCCGAACAAAAATCGATCTATCTCGAATACGTTACGAAGCCATTAACACGCACGCACTCGCGGCTTGGGAGCACTGGGAGGATTCATACTTTTCATGGGATGAGGTTACCGAATGGAAAGCAAGGGAGCCATTAGCACTCGACATTGCTATCTGGTTCGATGAACAACTGTGTGGACTATGCTTCGCCAATCCAAACAGAAGCCGGCAAAGAATCCGGATTGTTCGATTGGAGGGGTATCCCGGAACGCCTCACCCCCTAAAAAAACGAATTGCGTCACTCTCCATACTGGTTATTGAACAGTACGCCCGAATCATTGGCAGCACGCTAATGGAGGTTCAAGAGCCGCTGGATGGAGCGATTTCAATTTACAAGCGACTCGGCTTTTACTTCGACGCTGATCGCCGCCTTGTCAAAGCAGTGGAGAGCCTAGTATCGTGAAAACTGTTCAATTAGTAATCAGCACTGGAGGAAAGATGCGTAAAGTGATTAAAAAGCCTCCCTCAAAAAAACGTTCACCCTCAGTGGCAAATATAAACGTTGCCCTAGAGCTGACGGCCAGTGAGCGCCGGATACTGCAACTAATCGTTACAGGCATCGAAGAGGAGCCTGATGGCGTCCTCGCAGGCGCGTCATTCAAATTTTCGCAATAAAAAAACCGCTCCCAGGGAGCGGTTTTTTCATGCAGACATCACCCAAACAACCAATACCCCAACAACGCCAGCACCACCACTGCCAACACCGGCCGCAGCACCCGGTAAGCCTTGGGATTGCGGCGCTTCCACTGTTTGACGGCACCGCTGATTTTGTCGCTCGAGTTCTTGCTCCACGCATACGCCTGATTGATTCCGCCAACACGCTCGTCATCGAGGTTTTGCGGTGCGGTGGCGCGGCCCAAAAAAGCACTGATCGAACGGTTGATACGCGTCATCAGGCGATTGCTCAGCGGTCGCTCGATGTCACAAAACAGGATGACCCGGGTCTGGTCGGTTTCGTTCTTGACCCAGTGCACATAGGTCTCATCAAACATCACATCTTCGCCATCGCGCCAGGCGTAAACCTGTCCGTCGACAAAAATGCGGCAATCATCTGAATTGGGGGTCGACAGGCCCAGGTGATAGCGCAGGGAACCGGCGAACGGGTCGCGGTGTGGGTTGAGGTGGCTGCCGCCCGGAAGCAGCGCAAACATTGCGCCCTTGACGTTGGGAATGCTGCTGACCAGTGCCACGGTCTTCGGGCATAGCAGCTCGGCCGATGGCAAAGGTTTGTCGTACCACTTGAGGTAGAAACGCTTCCAGCCTTTCTTGAAGAACGAACCGAAACCGGCGTCGTTGTTCTTTTCGGCGGCGCGGATGTAGCCCTCGTCGAACAAGTGCATCGCTTCGTCGCGAATGGCTTCCCAATTGTGCTTGAGCACATCCAATTCAGGAAACCGGCTGCGGTCCAGATAAGGCTTGGAGGGCACGCTGGAGAACATGTACATCAAGGCGTTGTAAGGTGCAAACAGCGCAGAGTGGTTTACGAACTGACGCAGAACCGGTAAACGGGCCTTGCCACGTAAATGCACATAGAGGGTGCTGCCGAGAAACAGCAACAACAACGACGCCTTCGCGGCAAAGGATAAAGTCATCTACAGCTCCTTGGTAACAGACACACGTTGCACAACGCCATTTACCCGACGTCGCTGTTGGCATGATAAACATTGCCAACCCAGGGAAAAACCCGTCTAAACCAACATTCAGTGTTAACGATTGCGCAACAACACATTAGTTAACACAACGCGCCTGAACGCGGGCTGCCTTGAATCAGCCCTGATGGAGAAGGCATTTACGCCCTTCTCCACCATCGCCCGAAACCTGACCGTTACTGCTGGTTCTCCTGCTCGGTAAACAGGTCGCTGAACAACATGCTCGACAGGTATCGCTCACCGGAATCCGGCAAGATCACCACGATCGTCTTGCCCTGCATTTCCGGTGTCTCGGCCAGCCGCACCGCCACCGCCATCGCCGCACCGCAGGAGATGCCGCATAGAATCCCTTCTTCCTGCATCAAACGCAGTGCCATGGTCTTGGACTCTTCGTCGCTGACCAATTCCACCCGATCAACGATAGACAGGTCCAGGTTCTTCGGCACGAAACCGGCACCGATACCCTGGATTTTGTGCGGGCTCGGCTTGATCTCTTCGCCGGCCAGCGCCTGGGTAATCACCGGCGATACGATCGGCTCCACCGCCACCGAGATGATCGGTTTGCCTTGGGTATTCTTGATATACCGCGAGACGCCGGTAATGGTTCCCCCGGTTCCGACACCTGACACCAAAACATCCACTGCGCCGTCCGTATCGTTCCAGATTTCCGGACCAGTGGTTTTTTCGTGGATGGCCGGGTTGGCCGGGTTATCGAATTGCGCCGGCATGAAGTATTTGGACGGATCGCTGGCGACGATTTCGCCCGCTTTCTCGATCGCGCCCTTCATGCCCTTGGCCGGCTCCGTCAGTACCAGTTCCGCGCCCAGCGCCTTGAGCACCTTGCGTCGCTCGATGCTCATGGAAGAAGGCATGGTCAGCATCAACTTATAGCCCCGCGCGGCCGCGACGAAGGCCAGGCCGATGCCGGTATTGCCGGAGGTCGGTTCGACAATGGTCATGCCTGGCTTGAGTTTGCCGGTGCTTTCGGCGTCCCAGATCATGTTCGCGCCGATACGGCACTTGACCGAGTAACCGGGGTTGCGCCCTTCGATCTTCGCCAGGATGGTCACACCACGCGGGGCGATGCGGTTGATCTGCACCAGCGGTGTATTGCCGATGGAATGGGCGTTGTCAGCGAAAATACGGCTCATGGCTGGGTCCTTAACGACAGCATTGAAATAGGGCATCAAGGTAAGCCTCTTGCCCTTGGGCGTCCAGTCAGGTCGAACGTCCGGTTACCAGCGCAGTCAATGGCTTTAGATCGCCAGAGATTTGCCACTATGAAACGTCGTTACAGTTGGCCGCTGTGGACCTTCGCCGGCCTCGTTGTGCTGCTGATTGCCCTGCACTTCGCCCTGCCCTACCTGGTGCGCGACTACCTCAATGACAGGCTGGCGGACATGGGCGACTATCGCGGCCAGATCACCGATGTGGACCTGGCCCTATGGCGCGGCGCCTATAAAATCAATGGCCTGAAAATCGTCAAGGTCGACGGCAAGGTACCGGTGCCGTTCGTCAATGCGCCGTTGATCGACCTTTCCGTCAGTTGGCATTCGCTCTGGTACGACCACGCAGTTGTGGCCGAAGTCCAGTTCATCAATCCCGAGGTGAATTTCGTTGACGGCGGCGCGAATAAACAGAATTCACAAACCGGTCAGGGCACCGACTGGCGCGCGCAACTGGGAAAACTGTTGCCCATCACCCTGAACGAAGTGCGGATAAATGACGGCAAGATCAGCTTTCGCAATTTCAATTCAAAACCGCCGGTGAACATGAACGCCACCAAAATCGACGCGAGCATTTACAACCTGACCAACGTCGTCGACACCGAAGGCAAGCGCGACGCCCGTTTCGAAGGCAAGGCGCTGCTACTGGGGCATGCGCCGCTGGAAAGCACTGCGACGTTCGATCCGCTGAGCAATTTCGAAGAGTTCGAATTTCGTCTGCGGGCCAAGGACATCGAGCTTAAACGCATGAACGACTTCGCCTCGGCCTACGGCAAATTCGACTTCAACGCCGGCCACGGCGACGTGGTGATCGAAGCCAAAGCCAACAAGGGTCGACTCACCGGCTACATCAAACCGCTGCTGCGTGATGTGGATGTCTTCAACTGGCAGCAGGATGTGCAAAACGAGAAAAAGGGACTGTTCCGCTCGGTGTGGGAAGCCTTGGTCGGCGGCACCGAAACCGTGTTGAAAAACCAGGGCAAAAACCAGTTCGCCACAAGGGTTGAACTCAGCGGTAGCGTACATCAACAAAATATCAGCGCGTTCGAAGCGTTTTTGCAGATTTTGCGCAATGGTTTCGTTCAGGCGTTCAACGCGCGGTATGAACGGCCGAAACCGGAAGCTGGCTGAGTCAAGATGTGACGCTCCATTCAGAGACTGAATAAGCCGTCTGCGTTCACAGTCGACCGGGCAGCGCGTTATAGTCGGGGCTGACCATTTTATTGCGCCCCGCCCTGCCTCGTTCAGGTCGGCGTTACCGTTCGAGGATTAGCAGATGAAGTTCGAAGGCACCCAGGCCTACGTCGCCACCGATGACCTGAAGCTGGCGGTCAACGCCGCCATCACCCTGGAGCGGCCGTTGCTGGTCAAGGGCGAACCGGGCACCGGCAAGACCATGCTCGCCGAACAACTGGCCGAATCCTTTGGCGCCAAGCTGATTACCTGGCACATCAAATCCACCACCAAGGCCCACCAAGGCCTGTATGAGTACGACGCGGTCAGCCGCCTGCGCGATTCGCAGCTGGGCACGGAAAAGGTCCACGACGTTCGCAACTACCTGAAAAAAGGCAAGCTCTGGGAAGCGTTCGAGTCCGAAGAGCGGGTGATCCTGCTGATCGACGAAATCGACAAGGCCGACATCGAGTTCCCCAACGACCTGCTGCAAGAACTCGACAAGATGGAGTTCTACGTCTACGAAATCGACGAGACCATCAAGGCCAAGAAACGCCCGATCATCATCATTACCTCCAACAACGAGAAAGAGCTGCCGGACGCCTTCCTGCGCCGCTGCTTCTTCCATTACATCGCCTTCCCGGATCGCACCACGATGCAACGGATCGTCGACGTGCACTACCCGGACATCAAGAAAGACCTGGTCAGCGAAGCGCTGGACGTGTTCTTCGATGTGCGCAAAGTGCCGGGCCTGAAGAAGAAGCCATCGACCTCCGAACTGGTGGACTGGCTGAAGCTGCTGATGGCCGACAACATCGGTGAAGCGGTGCTGCGTGAACGCGATCCAACCAAGGCCATCCCGCCGCTGGCCGGCGCGTTGGTGAAAAACGAACAGGACGTGCAACTGCTGGAGCGTCTGGCGTTCATGAGCCGTCGCGGCACCCGCTAAGAGGCTGATGCCATGCTGCTCAACCTGTTCAATGAAATGCGCGCAGCCAAGGTGCCGGTCTCGGTGCGTGAACTGCTGGACCTGATCAACGCGCTGAAACAGCGCGTGACCTTCGCCGACATGGACGAGTTTTACTACCTGTCCCGGGCGATTCTGGTGAAGGACGAGAAGCATTTCGACAAGTTCGACCGAGCCTTCGGTGCCTATTTCAACGGTCTGGAAAAACTCGACGATCATCTTCAGGCGTTAATTCCCGAAGACTGGCTGCGCAAAGAGTTCGAGCGTTCGCTGACCGACGAAGAGCGCGCGGCGATCCAGTCCCTGGGCGGCCTCGACAAGCTGATCGAAGAATTCAAGAAACGCCTGGAAGAACAGAAGGAACGCCATGCCGGTGGCAACAAATGGATCGGCACCGGAGGCACCAGCCCGTTCGGTTCCGGCGGTTTCAACCCGGAAGGCATTCGGGTCGGCGATGCCGGCAAGCGTCAGGGCAAAGCGGTCAAGGTCTGGGACCAGCGCGAATACAAGAACCTCGACGATTCGGTCGAATTGGGCACGCGCAACATCAAGGTCGCCCTGCGCCGCTTGCGCAAGTTCGCTCGCCAGGGTGCGGCGGAAGAACTGGACATCGACGGCACCATCGACCACACCGCCAAGGATGCGGGGCTGCTGAATATTCAGATGCGGCCGGAGCGGCGCAACACCGTCAAGCTGTTGCTGTTGTTCGACATTGGCGGTTCGATGGATGCTCACGTGAAGATCTGCGAAGAGCTGTTCTCGGCCTGCAAGACCGAGTTCAAGCATCTGGAGTACTTCTACTTCCACAACTTCATTTATGAATCAGTGTGGAAGAACAACATGCGCCGCACCTCCGAGCGCACCTCGACCATGGACCTGCTGCATAAGTACGGTGCTGACTACAAAGTGATTTTCATCGGTGACGCCGCCATGGCGCCCTATGAAATCACCCAGGCCGGCGGCAGCGTCGAGCACTGGAACGAAGAAGCCGGTTACGTGTGGATGCAGCGGTTCAAGGAGAAATACAAGAAGCTCATCTGGATCAACCCGTATCCGAAGGACACGTGGGGCTATACCTCGTCGACCAATATCGTGAGGGATTTGATCGAGGACCAGATGTATCCGCTGACCCTTCGCGGGTTGGAAGAAGGGATGCGGTTTCTTTCCAAGTAATTTTTGTTGCCTGGCATGACGCCATCGCGGGCAAGCCTTGCTCCTACAGAGTTTATGTATGCCGTGAAATGTCGGCACGACTCAATCCTGTAGGTGCAAGGCTTGCCCGCGATGCTTTTAGCGGTTGTTGAAACGCTGCAAATACTCGACTTGTTCGCGATGCGCCACATCCTGCACCACCGGTTTCAACCGCACCTGCGCCCCCGGCAAACACTGCGCCAACCGCGCCAGCGCCAACGGCGTCAACGCGCCCAATCGCGGATAGCCACCAATGGTCTGCCGATCATTGAGCAACACAATCGGCTGCCCGTCCGGTGGCACCTGCACCGCTCCCAACGGAATGCCCTCGGAAATCATCGGCTTGCCCTGGTACTGCAACGCCGTGCCCAGCAGACGAATGCCCATACGGTCGGCGCGGCTGTCGAGGCTCCAAACACTGTTGAACGCATCGAACAGACTCTGCCCACTGAACTCACCGATTTGTGCACCGAGCACCAGATCCAACGGCGCATCAAGTTTCAGATTCGGCCGCTGGTCTGCGGTCAACTCCCGCAACAACATCACTGAGTTGCCTGAGTAGCTCAAACCCGCGCCTTTGCTCAGCGCGCGACCCATGCCATCCAGTCCACCGAGTTCTTCACGGATCACCGTCGCGCTGCTGCCCAACACCTTCGGCGCATCGAACCCGCCCGGTGCGGCCAGATAAGCGCGTGCGCCAAGCAAAGGCTGGGTGAATTGCAAACGCTGACCTTTTTGCAACCTGAAACTGCGCCACGCTGCCAATGGCTCGCCAGCGATGTGTGCGCCAAGGTCAGCGCCGGCCAGCGCCAATACGCAATCTTCCTCGGCCACCACGGTGAACCCGCCAAGGGTGATTTCGATCACCGACGCATCCAGACCGTTGCCCAGCAACCAATTGGCCCACGACATCGAACGCCAATCGGCCGCGCCGCCCTGGGTCACGCCCAGATGACGTACGCCGAAACGCCCGGCGTCCTGCAACAGGCACAGCGGCGTGCTCGCCTCTATCGTCAAACGGCTCATGCCTGGACCTCCAGTGGCGTGTCGTCACCGCCCAGGTTGATGAATTCGGAATGTTCGACCGCTTCGAAGCGCACGGTGTCGCCCGGTTGCATCAGGCTGTAGCCGTCACGGTTGCGGTCGAACAATTTGGCCGGCGTGCGACCGATCAGGTTCCAGCCCCCCGGCGAAACCACCGGATAAGCCGCCGTTTGCCGTTCAGCGATGCCTACACTACCGGCGGCGACTTTCTTGCGCGGCGTGTTCAGACGCGGCGCGGCCAACACTTCCTCCACCAGTCCCATGAAGGCGAAGCCCGGCGCAAAGCCCAGGGCAAACACCTGATACTCGCGTTCGCTGTGACGACGGATCACCTCTTCCACCGCCAGCCCGCTGCGCTGCGACAGCAGGCTCAGCTCGGGGCCGACGCTCAAGTCGTACCACACCGGCAACACATGACAGGTGCCGCGAGTGCGCGCGTTGGGCGACAGATCAATCAACGCTTCGGCGATTAATTCCCGTGCCTGGCTCGGGCTCAACGCCGTCAGGTCGTAATGCACCATCAAGGTCGTATAAGACGGCACCAGATCGATCAGATGTTCAGCAAACGCCGCCCGCAGACTCTCGCTGGCCGCCAGCATCCACGGCATGTTGGTTTCAGCAATTTCATCGAACAAGCGCACCATCAGACAATCCAGCGCGACCACTTCCACCCGCAGTTTCATGACGCGCTCTGCCGGTTCAAGGCTTCACGGATTCGCTGCACGGCGGCGACCGAGCTGGCGTTGTCGCCATGCACGCAGAGGGTGTTGGCCTGCAAATGCAGGGCGCTGCCGTCACTGGCGGTGAGGTTGTCGCCACGGGCGATGGTCAACGCCTGATCGATGATTTTTTCCGGATCGTGATGCACCGCTCCCGGCAGTTGCCGCGACACCAACATGCCGGCGCTGTCGTAGGCGCGATCGGCGAAAGCCTCGAACCACAGGGTCACGCCGTATTCATCGCCCAACTGCTGCGCGGCGCGGTTGTCTTTGGTCGCCATCAGCATCAATGGCAGGTTGCGGTCATAGGACGCCACCGCTTGCAGCACCGCACGCAATTGCGCCGGGTTGGCCATCATGTCGTTGTACATCGCGCCGTGGGGTTTTACGTAGCTGACTCGCCCGCCCTGAGCCCGGCATATGCCGTCGAGGGCGCCGATCTGGTAATGCAGGATGTCCTGAAGTTCCTGGGCGGCATACGCCATGGAGCGACGGCCGAAACCCACCAGGTCCTGATAGGCCGGATGAGCGCCGATCTTCACGCCGTGACTGAGGGCCAGGCTGACGGTCTTGCGCATGATGCTCGGGTCGCCGGCATGGAAACCGCAGGCGATGTTGGCGCAATCGATGAAGGGCATGACTTCCGCGTCCAGACCCATGGTCCAGTTGCCGAAACTCTCGCCGATGTCGCAGTTCAATAGCAGGCGGCTCACGATGAACACTCCTGTAGGCTTTATTCTTTTTAGCTGCGGGACATATCTGTAGGACAGCCCCGCAGATTATCAGTTACTGGGCGTCGAGTTGCTTGCCACGGGTTTCCGGCAGGCTCAAGGCCGCGAGGATCACCACGCCGTAGGACACTGCCGCAAAGGCACCGATGCCTACGCTCAGCGGTACTGTCTGGCTGAGCAGGCCGATCAGCAGCGGAAACAACGCCGCCAGCGCCCGGCCGATGTTGTAGCAGAAGCCCTGGCCCGAACCGCGAATGCGCGTCGGGAACAACTCGGTCAGGAACGCGCCCATGCCGCTGAAAATCCCCGAGGCGAAGAAGCCCAGCGGAAAGCCCAGCCACAGCATCACGCCGTTGCTGACGGGTAGTTGGGTGTAGAGCAACACGATGGTGAACGAGCCCACCGCGAACAGAATGAAGTTTTTCTTGCGACCGAGGATGTCAGTCAAATAAGCGCTGATGACATAGCCGACGTAGGACCCGACGATCACCATCGCCAGATACCCGCCAGTGCCGAGTACGCTCAAACCGCGTTCGTTCTTCAGGAAAGTCGGCAGCCAGGACGTGATCGCGTAATAGCCGCCCAACGCACCGGTGGTCAGCAACGAAGCGCGAATCGTGGTGAAGAGCATGCCGGGGGCGAAAATCTCGTAGAACTTCGACGGGTTGCTCGGCTCTTGCCTGGCTTTGGCTTCGCGGTAGATTTCCGGATCTTTCACCAAGCGACGGACAAAAATCACAAAAATCGCCGGCACGATGCCAAGGATGAACAGCGCACGCCAGGCATCTTCCGGCGGCATGATCGAGAACAGCAGCGCATACAGAATCGCCGTCAGGCCCCAGCCCAATGCCCAACCGGACTGCACCATACCAACGGCCTTGCCGCGGTCCTGGGCGCGAATCACTTCACCGATCAGCACCGCGCCGGCCGTCCATTCACCACCGAAACCGAAGCCCATCAGGGTGCGGGCGATCAACAGTTGCTCGTAGCTCTGAGCGAAACCGCAGAGGAAGGTGAAGAAGGCGAACCACAACACGGTCAGTTGCAGTGTGCGCACCCGGCCGATGCGGTCGGAGAGGATCCCCGCCACCCAGCCACCGATGGCCGAAGCAATCAGCGTGCTGGTGTGAATCAGCCCGGCCTGCCCGGTGGTGATGCCCCACATGGCAATGAGGGTCGGCACCACGAAGCTGAGCATCTGGGTGTCCATGCCGTCCAGGCCATAGCCGATCTTGCAGCTCCAGAAGGTGCGGCGTTCCTGCTGATTGATGTTGCGATACCAGTCGAAAGGTCCCGGGCGAGCCGATGCTTTCGGGATGGCGGTGGTGTCGGGCGCACTCATGGCAAATCTCCGCGCTGATTTTATTGGTATTGTTCTGAGCCCCGACGACGCCTATCGTGGGAACCGGATGCGTCGATTTTTGGTCGCGCCACCCTGTCGCGTCCAACTAATAAAAACCCGTCCTAGCCATAAGAAAAACTTGATCCCATGAACCTGAAGTTTCTCGAGACGTTTGTCTGGGTCGCCCGACTCAAGAGTTTTCGCCTGACCGCCGACAAACTCTTCACCACCCAGGCGTCGATTTCCAGCCGCATCGCCGTGCTTGAAAGCGAGCTCGGTGTGAAGCTTTTCCTGCGTGATTCGCGTGGCGTGAGCCTGACGCCCGAAGGCTTGAAAGTGCTCGATTACGCCGAGCAGATGATGGACACCATGCAGGCGCTCAAGCAGTCGATCGAAACCCGTTCGAGCAAGGCCGGGCGCGTACGCATTGGCGTGATGGACACCGTGATCCACACCTGGCTCAGCCCGTTGGTGGCGCAGATGACCGATCACTATCCGCTGGTGGAAATCGAGTTGGTGGCCGATACCTCGCTGAACCTCTGCGATCAGCTGCAAAAAGGCTTCCTCGATGTGATCCTGCAAACCGACCTGTTGCGCCAGGAAAGTGTGCGCAGCCTGGAACTGGCCAGCCACCCGATGGGCTGGATCGTCGCCAGCAATTCGCTGTACAACCGTGAGTATTCAGGCGTCGCCGACCTCGCGAATGAGCGGATCATCACCTATTCGAAAAACTCCCATCCGCATCAGGAAGTGCTGGCGTTGATGCAGGCCAACGGCGTAACGGCGCCGCGACTCAATTGTGTGAATTCGGTGTCGGCAATCACCCGCTTGTTGCGTGACGGCTTTGGCATCGGCGCGTTACCGCCGGTGCTGGTGGCCGAGGAACTGGCGCGCGGGGAATTGACCTTGCTGGATATCGATCAGCGGCCACCGGACTTACAGGTGGTGGTGTCGTGGCGGGTGGGCGTTGAGTGGGTCGAGGAGATTGTGGCGTTGTGTCAGCAGGTGTTGGAGGGGTATGCGCAGAAGGTGGGTGAGAATTACATCGTGTTGGCTGTTTAACTCCAACTTGTGGCGAGGGAGCTTGCTCCCGTTCGGCTGCGCAGCAGGCGTAAAATCGGCATCCGCGGTTTATCTGAATGACTTTTGTTGCCGGATTTTGGGGCTGCTGCGCAGCCCAGCGGGAGCAAGCTCCCTCGCCACAGGTGCCACGTTTACAACCCGCGCAAATCCCGCTCTTCGATCGGCCGGCTCTGGCGCAGGCGTTTGCCGCCCAGCACCACCCAGTCGATCAGACGGAACAGGCACTCAATCCCGAACGACAACAGCAGCGCGCCGCTCATACCCCAGATCATCGCTTCCGGGGTCAACAGGATCTGGTAGCTGTAGCCATTCCAGGTTTCCTTGCGAATGTCCGGATCGGCGGCCAGCACCACTTGCAGGAAGCGGATGTACCACGGGCCCTGCATCGCCTGGAACTGTTTATCCAGCGCCACCTGACGGGTCAGCAAGTTGTTCAGGCTATCGGCATCACTGCGAAAGATCGGGTCTTCGCTGGCACGGTAATGAGCGACCAGCGCCTGCATATCACCCTTGAAGAACTGATTGGCGGTGTTCTGAAACCCGCTCAAACCGGTTTGCGCCTCAATCAGATGCGCTTCGATCCGCTTAGCGTAATCGTTGATGAACCCCGGCACCTGGACACCGATCAACAGGCCCGCCGCGAATAACACCAGCCGTAGATAACTGAGCAACATGGGGAGCAGATCCTTATTCGGTCATGCCCTGGCTGACGCATTCACCGCGTCGCCACAGGCTCCATTGGCCCGGTTCGTAACGGGTCCAGGTTTCGTTTTCGGTCAGGGGTTCGGTGGCGATCACTGTGACCACGTCGTTGGGCGTGGTTTCGGCCTGGAAGTCGACGATCACGTCGACGTCCTTCAAGCGCGCCGGGCCGAACGGGGCGCGACGGGTAATCTGCGCCAGTTTGGTCGAGCAGAAGCAGAACAACCAGTCGCCATCGCTGAGCAAGCAGTTGAACACGCCTTTGTTGCGGTATTCGGCGCAGGCGGCGACCAAGTCCGGCAGCAGCTCTTCGACCTCGACCGGCTCGGGAAACGCCGCGCGTACACGGTTGAGCAAATCGCAAAACGCCGCTTCGCTGTCGGTATCGCCAACCGGGCGATAGAAACTGGCCTTCGGCTGAAAGTCGGCCAATTGGCCGTTATGGGCGAAACACCAATTACGCCCCCACAACTCTCGGACGAACGGATGGGTGTTGGACAGGCAGACCTTGCCGACGTTGGCCTGGCGGATGTGCCCGATCACCACTTCGCTCTTGATCGGATAGCGCTGCACCAGGTTCGCGACTTCCGACTCACAGCTCGCCGCCGGGTCCTGGAACAGTCGCAGCCCGCGACCTTCGTAGAAGGCAATGCCCCAGCCATCGCGATGCGGGCCGGTACGGCCACCGCGCTGCATCAGCCCGGTGAAGCTGAACACGATATCGGTCGGGACATTGGCGCTCATGCCCAATAACTCACACATGCTCGGACTCTCGCTCAATGGCAGGGGGCAAGGTTACAGACGAGGTTCGACCCGCATGCGCTGGGGATTGCTCGGCAACGGCGGACGGCCGTAGCGATCATCGCCGGCACCGCCGAAAGGATGTTCTTCTTCCGGATCCTCGGCACGGGCCGCAGCTTTGGCGGCGGCAGCCTGCTCCTTGCGGGCATTCGCGGCGCGTTCGATGGGGAAGCGGATCGCCACGATCACAAGGTAGATGCCGAAAGCGATCATGCCGTACATGAACAGATCGGAAATCGCTCGCCAGGCGTTGTTACCAACCTTGAACAGCAGGTCCAGGGCGGTAATGGCGATGGCCGGGGCGACCTTTTCCTTCACCGGGTCAATGATGGTGGGGCTGAACAGCAGCACCGCCACCAGCAACCGCAGCGGCTCACGCAGCCAACGCCACATCCAGCGGGTAATGCGCATCCACACCAACAGGCAGCCCAAAGCGGCAAAGGCGTAGAGGCCCCAAGCGATCAGATAGTCGTTCTCGGTCATGGTGTCCATGGCAAGGCAGGCAAAGAGGCGCTTATGATAACGGCTTTTCGCCCGTCAGGCTGCCCCGCTGACGGCGTCGCCTATTTCGAATACTGTCCGAGAGCCATTCATGTCCTTATCCGCGAACGTCAACATGCCCCCGATCGCCCACAAGGCCGAAGGTTCCGACCCGTATGCCTGGCTGCAGGAGCGCGACACCGCTGCGGTGCTCGACTACCTCAAGGCTGAAAACAGCTATCAGGAAGCACAAACCGCCGATCAGGCCGGGCTGCGTGAAACCCTGTTCGAGGAAATCAAGGGCCGGATTCTCGAAACCGACCTGTCACTGCCTTCGCCGTGGGGCCCGTATCTGTATTACACGCGCACCACGGCGGGCGACGAATACGCCCGCCACTACCGTTGCCCGCGTCCGGCCGACGACAGCCTGACCCTCGACGAAAGCCAGGAACAACTGCTGCTGGACCCGAACGTGCTGGCCAATGGCGGCTTCTTTTCCCTGGGCGCGTTCAGCATCAGCCCGGACCACCAGCGCCTGGCCTACAGCATCGATTCCACAGGTGACGAGATCTACACGCTGTTCGTGAAGGAATTGTCCGACGGTCGTGTCAGTGAACTGGAATTCCAGGACTGCGACGGCAGCATGACCTGGGCCAATGACAGCCTGACGCTGTTCTTCGGCGAACTGGACGACACCCATCGCCCGCACAAGCTGTACCGCTATCGTCTGGACGGCACCGCGGCCGAGGAAGTGTTCCATGAGCCGGACGGCCGCTTCTTCATGCATTGCTACCGCGCCAGCTCCGAACAGCAACTGTTGCTGTCCGTGGGTAGCAAGACCACCAGCGAAGTCTGGGTGCTCGACGCCAACCAGCCGCAACAAGCCTTTACCTGCATTGCGCCACGGGTCGAGGACCACGAGTACGACGTCGACCACGGCGCCCTCGACGGCCAATGGACCTGGTTCATCCGCACCAACCGCGACGGCATCAACTTCGCCCTGTACACCGCTGTCGATACCGGCTCGGCGCCGATCGAAGCCGACTGGCAGAACCTGATTCCCCACAGCGACACGGTGATGATCGATGGCATGAGCCTGAATGCCGGCGCCATGACCCTCAGCCTGCGTGAAGGTGGCCTGCCGATCATCGAAGTCCATCCGCAAGACCTGCCGAGCTACCGGGTGCAACTGCCTGACGCGGCTTACAGCCTGCATGTGCAAAACAGTCTGGAATTCGTCAGCGAGCGGATTCGCCTGCGTTATGAAGCACTGAACCGTCCGGCGCAAATCCGCCAACTGCAACTGAGCAACGGCGAACAGCAAGTGCTCAAGCAAACCCCGGTGCTCGGCCCGTTCGATGCCGATGCCTACGTCAGCCAGCGCCTGTGGGCCACCGCGCCTGACGGCACGCAGGTGCCGATCAGCCTGGTGGTCAAGCGCGAAGCCCTCGGCAAACCGGTGCCGCTGTATCTGTACGGCTACGGCGCCTATGGCGAAAGTCTTGATCCGTGGTTCTCCCACGCACGCCTGAGCCTGCTCGATCGCGGCATGGCGTTTGCCATTGCACACGTGCGTGGCGGCGGCGAACTGGGCGAAGCCTGGTATCGCGCCGGCAAGCAGGAGCACAAGCACAATACCTTCAGCGACTTCATCGCCTGTGCCGAGCACTTGATCGCCAATGGTTTCACCACCGCGCCACAACTGGCGATCAGTGGTGGCAGCGCCGGTGGCCTGTTGATCGGCGCGGTACTGAACCAACGTCCGGAGCTGTTCGGCGCGGCGATTGCCGAAGTGCCGTTCGTCGACGTGCTCAACACCATGCTCGACCCGGACCTGCCGCTGACCGTCACCGAATACGACGAGTGGGGTAATCCTGAAGAACCCGACGTCTATGAGCGGCTCAAGGCTTACGCCCCGTACGAAAACGTTACGGCACAAGCCTATCCGGCCACGCTGGTCATCGCCGGCTACAACGACAGTCGCGTGCAGTACTGGGAAGCGGCCAAGTGGGTGGCGAAATTGCGCGCGACCAAAACCGACACCAATCCCCTGCTGCTCAAGACCGAACTGGGCGCCGGGCATGGCGGGATGAGCGGTCGGTACCAAGGATTGCGTGACGTAGCACTCGAATACGCATTTTTGTTCAAGGTTTTGCGGATTGCCTGAGGAACTTGATCCGATGAACCGGTCTTAATTCCGTACATCGGGAGCCGATACAACACCGTCCCCTGTAGGAGCAAAGCTTGCTCGCGATGAGGCCGCCACACTCAACATCAATGTTGACTGAATCGCCGCCATCGCCAGCAAGCTGTGCTCCTACAGGGCAATGCCAAACTCGGAAACAGACACAACAAAAAAGACCGCAAAAAAATGTCAGAACCGACCTTACTCAACAACGAAATCCGCGACTGGCTGATGGACTGCGGCCTGTTCAACCAGCTGCTGCCGGCGGATTTCGCCGCCGCTTCGGGCTATTTCAGCATCAGCACCATTGCCCAGGGCGAACAGATTTTCCAGGAGGGCGATGCCGGCAGTTTCATGTGCATCATCCACACCGGCCAAGTGGCGGTACAGAAATCCACCGCCGACGGACAACGGGTGACCATCGCCACCCTGCGCAGTGGCCGTTCGTTCGGCGAAATGGCGGTGCTTGACGGCGAACGTCGCTCGGCCAGTTGCGTGGCGGCGAGCAACTGCCAGTTGCTCAACCTCGGCAAGGATTCACTGGAAAAGATGCTCAATGACGCGCCGAAAATCGCCGCCAAGATCATCCGCGCCCTCGCCGTCTCCCTGTCCAAGCGCTTGCGCATGGCCGACGGGCAACTGCTATCGCAACAGGTCTAACCGCCGGGCGACTTGACCTTCGGCGGATTCTGTTCGATCCCGGGCACCGGCTGATCCTTGGTCGGCGGACTCGGCCTCTCGATAGGCACCAACGGCGGACCGCCACTGCCCGGGCCGACTTTCGGCATGGGCGCGGGAGTGATTTGCGGATACGGCGTAGGGGTTGCGGTGCCGGGCGAACCAGGCATCGGCGCGGGACTGACGGGCGAAGTCTGTAGCGTCTGGGCCTGCACTGCAGTAATCGAGAGCGCGGCCAGGGCAATGACCGTTAGAATGGTGCGCTTCATCAATGGCTCCGTTGGCCTTGTTGTCATTTGCAGGCTACTCCCAACTGCGTCCGTTTGCCTTCCCCTGTGCTGCCAATTTTCTTCAAGTGAGCCCCATGAAACGTTTCGTTCTGCTCGATACCGCCCCTATTCCCGAAAACGGCGGTGCCCTGTGCCTGTTCGAGTACGGCGAGGATTTCGTCATCAAGATCCAGGGCGGCGACGGCGGGCAACTGATGAACACGCGCATGCACGGTTCCGAAGATGCCTTGGCCGAGATCCCCTGCCGCAAGGTCGCCGGTCGGCCGAATTCACGGGTGTTGATCGGTGGACTGGGCATGGGTTTCACCCTCGCCTCGGCGCTCAAGCATCTGGGCAAGACCGCTGAAGTGGTGGTTGCCGAGCTGGTCCCCGGCGTCGTGGAATGGAACCGCGGGCCGTTGGGCGAAAAGGCCGGAAACCCGCTCCAGGACCCGCGCACGGTGATCCGCATGGAAGACGTGGCCAAAGTGCTGCAAGCCGAGCAACAAGGCTTCGACGCGATCATGCTCGACGTCGACAACGGTCCCGAAGGCCTGACCCAGCGAGCCAACAGCTGGCTCTACTCCGCTGGCGGCCTGAGTGCCTGCGCCAAGGCCCTGCGGCCAAAAGGCGTGCTGGCGGTCTGGTCGGCCAGCGCGGACCGGCAGTTTTCCGACAAACTGAAAAAAGCCGGATTCAAGGCCGAGGAAGTGCAAGTCTTCGCCCACGGCAACAAGGGCACCCGCCACACCATCTGGATTGCCGAGAAGCTCAAGGGCTGAGCTAAACTGCGCTTATACCGTCATTAGTCATTTAACAAAGGTGAACCCATGAGTTCGTCCACCCCAACCAACACGTCGAAGCTGGACCGCATCCTCGCCGACAACCAGCGCGACAAGGAAATGGGCTACCGCGACAAGGCCCTTAAGATGTACCCGCACGTGTGCGGCCGCTGCGCCCGTGAATTCTCCGGCAAGCGCCTGAGCGAACTGACCGTGCACCACCGCGACCATAACCACGATAACAACCCGCAGGACGGCTCGAA
Source organism: Pseudomonas sp. MAG733B (assembly GCF_036884845.1). NCBI lineage: Bacteria > Pseudomonadati > Pseudomonadota > Gammaproteobacteria > Pseudomonadales > Pseudomonadaceae > Pseudomonas > Pseudomonas sp. MAG733B. Next base: position 2,084,579 of record NZ_CP145732.1, on the reverse strand, counting down.
CTGGGAGCTGTTGTGCCTGTATTGCCACGACAACGAACACTCGCGTTACACCGACCAGCAGTATTTCGGCGAAGGCTCGCTGAGCACGCCGAAAATCGCCAAGGCGACGCATAACCCGTTTGCCGCGTTGGCCGGGTTGATGAAGAAAGAAGATTGAAGATTTTCAGCGCCTGAACCGGCCTCATCGCCAGCAGGCTGGCTCCCACAGTGATCCAGGTGACCAGATTGGCGCAGATCAGTGTGGAAGCCAGCCTGCTGGCGATGGCGGCCGCGCCTGCACCGCCAATCTCTGATCTGACCGCAGCTGCCCAATCCCCGTATAATCCCGCTTTTTTCCCGAAAGGCACCCCGCTCGTGGCAGACAAACGGTACAGCTGCATTGGTTTGTATAACCCCAAATCACCGGAGAACGTCGGTTCGGTGATGCGCGCCGCTGGCTGTTATGGCGTAGCGTCGGTGTTCTACACCGGCAAGCGTTATGAACGCGCCGCCGATTTCGTCACCGATACCAAGCGTGTTCATTACGACATCCCGCTGATCGGCATCGATGACCTGAAGAAAATCCTGCCGCTGAACTGCGTTCCGGTCGCCGTCGAACTGGTCGAAGGCGCACGCCCGTTGCCCGAATACACTCACCCGGATCGCGCTCTGTACATCTTCGGCCCTGAAGACGGCTCGCTGGATAAAGAGATTCGCGACTGGTGCGAAGACGTGGTCTACATCCCGACCACCGGTTGCATGAACCTGGCCGCCACGGTCAACGTCGTGCTGTACGACCGCATGGCCAAGGGCTTGAACACCCGCTCGGGACCGAAATTCCGCTGAGTTGCCGCACATCCGATGGAACAAGCTGCCCGCCCGCGCAGTCAGCTTAACTATCGATTACTTCCTGCCTGGAGACAGATCATGAGCGAACTCAAACGCGTAGAACGTATCGAATCCACACCGTTCCAGAGCCATTCCGAGCAGAACGTAGAAGGCTGGGAGCGCATCGGCTCGCTGGCGGGTGGCGTGGTGATGGTCGGCAAGGGCCTGCGTCGCGGCGGCATCTTCGGCTTGATTCAAGTGGCCATCGGCGGCGTAGCCCTGGCCCGTGGCATCACCGGCCACAGCTCGGCGAAAAGCCTGCTGGAAAAAAGCCGTCAGGACATGAACAACGTGCGGGCGAAGATTCAGCGGGCGGGTGAAGAGTTGCGGCAGTTGAAGGCCAATGCCGAAGCAGCGACCAAAACCGCGACGGTCACGGGGAATGATTCGTTGAAGTCGCCGAAAACCGGGGGTTGACCTTTTAGAAAGCAAAGATCGCAGCCTTCGGCAGCTCCTACAGGGTGATGTGTACACCTGTAGGAGCTGCCGAAGGCTGCGATCTTTTGATTTACTGAAGCAACCCGCTATCAAGAACTTTCGAAGAATCACCGATAACACTTTCCGAAAGCTGCACAAACTCCTTGGTATCAATACTCTCCAACCGCATCGCCCCGCGCATCACATCATCCAGCGAACGCTTGTTGCGCGTCTTCAGGCGAATCTCGCGGTCCAGTTCCTGCAACAACACAACGGCTTTTGAAACCTGCGCCGGGTTGACCTGCTCGCCGCGCAGTGTGGTGACTTTCTGGCCATCCTTGACCAGACGACGGTGCAATTGATCGTAACGCTCATCGCTCATGCCACCAGCGCGGCGCACCAGCTCAATGGCGTAGTACTCGGCAAAGCCTTCGCTGATCCAGTCGCTGCGCTGCTTGTCGTTGATCCGCCCGAACAACTGCGCCAACTCCCGCACCAGCGCACTGCTGCCGCTTTCGCTGACCAGCGGCAACCGGCTGTTGAGATAGATCGATTCTCGCGCCGCCAGACTGCCGCGCCACATCGGATCGTTGGCGCCGACAATCAGCAACTTTGTGGGATGACGAGGGAACACGGCTTGTACTTGCGGCCAGACGAAGGTCAGCAAGGTCAGCACATCCATGCGGCGCATGCCCTGCCCTTGCGGCGAGGCCACGGTGACTTCGGTTTCACCGAGACGAGTGCGACGGCTGCCAAGGTTTCCAGCGAGCATCCAGCCCGTGGGCCGGTCGAACAGGCGGGAAACGTTGTCGATGCGGAACTTGTTCTTGCCGATTCGCGGCCAGGCGGTTTCGACGCTTTTCCAGCCGCCGGGCAATTCGAATTCGAGACGTGACACCAGTTCAATGCCGTCCTGCTGATCGAGTCTGGCGGGTGGCACCAGGTCGTCACCGCGCATCAACGCCCAGTTCGGGGTCATGCGCGTGTCAAAACTACCGGTTTTGCGGCCATGGCTGATACGGACGCGGTAGGTCAGGCTCGACTTGTCAGCGGCCGGATGCCACACGCCACGTGTCTGCTTGCCCGGTGTCGGTTGCCATTGGCCATCGGCCTTGAAATCGCTGTACTGGCTGCCGTCGCCGAGGTCAAAGTCCAGGCTGCGGACCGCCGAACCTTGGGCCAACGTCAGGCGCACTTCAGCCTGATCGCTTTGCGGCAACAGGCGCACGTGGTAATCCAGATCGACCTTCTTCGCCGCCCACACGGGCGAACTCAGGGCCAGTAACCCAACGACCAGTGCCCGCCGCCATCCCACAGCCATACACACTCCTTGGTGAACCGTTGACTCGCTCGGCGCTTAACCTGCGCGGAAAATCAGGTGATCTTCCCAATCATCTTCCGGCACGCTGCCTTCGGCGAGCATGCGCCCGGATTGTGAAATACGTTCGTGATGCACGGCATCGCGGTCGCCGCAGACCAGGTGATGCCACAACGGCAGATCCTTGCCCTCGCTGACCAGGCGATAACCGCAGGTCGGCGGCAGCCATTTGAACTCGTCGGCCTTGCCTGGCGTGAGCTGGATGCAGTCCGGCACAAATTTGCGACGGTTCGGGTAATCCGTGCACTGGCATGTTTTCAGGTCCAGCAGTTTGCAGGCGATACGCGTGTAATAGACGCTGTTGTCGTCTTCGTCTTCGAGCTTTTGCAGGCAGCACAAACCACAACCGTCGCACAGCGATTCCCATTCCTCCTGATCGAGTTGATCGAGGGTTTTGCGTATCCAGAACGGTTCTACTTTGGCGGCCATGGTTCGAGCATCAACATCAGGTGGTGAAAAGGCCGCCAGTCTAGTGCGCGCAGGCCTGTGGGCCAAGCATTGGCGACTGCCGGTAGAACGCGCTTGTCAGTTTTGGCGCCGCCAAGTAGGGTTTTGCGTCGCCCACACTTTCAAACGTAGCAAGGAATCTCTTGATGAGTGCCAACCCACGCGTTGCCGATTACGCCATTCACCCGCAATTCACCGATCGCTGGTCGCCCCGCGCCTTCACCGGCGAAGCCATTCCCGAAGAAACCCTGCTGAGCTTCTTCGAAGCCGCGCGCTGGGCGCCATCGGCGTACAACTCGCAGCCTTGGCGCTTTCTTTACGCGCGCCGCGACACGCCAAACTGGGAGCGTTACCTGGGCCTGTTGAACGAGTTCAACCGTAGCTGGGCGCAACACGCCTCGGCACTGGTGATCGTGATCTCGAAAACCACTTTCGCAGTACCTGGCGCCACTGAAGAAACCCCGGCCCTGTGGCACACCTTCGACACCGGTTCGGCCTGGGGCCACCTCGCGCTGCAAGCGAGCCTGAGCGGCTGGCACACCCACGGCATGGCCGGCTTCGATCAGGAACTGACCCGCAAAGAGCTGAACATTCCTGAAGGTTACGTGCTGCACGCTGCCGTAGCGGTCGGCAAGCTGGGCGACAAGGCAACCCTGGCGGATTACCTGCAAGCCCGAGAAGAGCCAAGCCCGCGTCGTCCGTTGAGCGAGCTGGCGGCGGAAGGTGGTTTCACCCTCTAAGCCACACTTCAGATCTACTGTAGGAGCCGAGCTTGCTCGCGATGAGGCCATCACATTCAACATTTTCGTTGATGCCGAGACCGCTATCGCGAGCAAGCTCGGCTCCTACAGGTTAAGCGTCAATTCAATAACCGCGATCGAAATCCACTTCCCCTCGCAACGCCTCACCCGCCTCAAACGCCCGCAGATTCTCGACAAACAGTTTCACCATCAGGGATGGCGAAGTCGGTGCCGAGCTGTGGCCAGTCAGCAACAGGCCCCAGGCAGTCCAGAACGGATGACGCTGCGGCAACGGCTCCTGCCGGCAGACGTCAATCACCGCCCCCGCCAGATGCCCTTCTTTCAAGGCATCCACCAGATCCGCATCGACCACCGCTACACCGCGTCCGACGTTGATGAACAACCCCGTCGGCTTGAATTGCTTGAACAGCGCCGCATCGTAGATATCGTGGGTGTTCGGCGTATTTGGCAGCAGATTGACCACGTAATCCACTTGACCCACCAGACGCGGCAAGTCCTCCAGTGAACCGACTTCGACAAACGGCGCAAGCTCACGGGCGCTGCTGGCGATTCCGTACAGCTCCACTCCGAACGGCACCAGGAACTGCGCCACGGTCTGGCCGATGTCGCCGGTGCCGACGATCAACACCTTGCGCCCCGACAGGCTTTGGCCGTGGCGACCGTCCCACTTGCGCTCGACCTGGCTGACCAGCCGCGCCAGTACTTCGCGCTCATGACCGAGCATATAAGTGAGCACGTATTCGGCCATGACCTGACCGAAAATCCCCACGGCGCGGGTCAGACGATAGTGGCGCGGCAAGCCGTCGGCCAGCAGTGGCGTGATTCCCGCCCAGGTCGATTGCAGCCACTGCGGTTGGTGCCCCTGACGCAACAGCGTCGCCAACAGGTCAGGTTGACCGAGCCAGACCGGGCACTCAGCGGCCTGACGGGCCAGTTCAGCGGAGTCGCCGCTGGTCAGCACTTCCAGTTCCGGCGCTGCCTCGCGCAGCAATTGGGCGTACACAGGGTGGTCGTGTTCAGCAATCAGAACGCGCATGCTTCAACCTTAAAAAAAAACGCTGCAAACGGCCGACGACGCAGTATCCCTGCGTCGCCACGGCCATCGCCAAAATCATTCCAGTGTTTCACAGAGGCCCTGAACAGGACCTGTCTGCCGATTACATCGGGTCGTTGCGGCGCAGCAACTCTTCCGGCAAGTGCTCGATGTACTCGTCTTCGGCCGGAGGCATTTGCAGGTGATAGCCCTGCGTCTCGAGATTTTCCAGCACGACGGCGATGTCCTCGCGCGACAGTTTGCGCTCGGGGCTCAGTACCAGGTCGAAGGCGTGGATGGCTTTGCCGAAAGCGGCCATCAGCGGTTCCGGTACGCGCTCCAGAGCATCGCTCTTGAGCACATAGAGGTACATCTCGTTTCTCTTCGAACTGCGGTAGATGGAGCAAATACGTTTCAAGGCTGTTCTCCGGCGGTGGCCAGGCTGTCGAGCAGCGCCTGGCCCATCAATTCGCGGCGCCAGCCACGCAGCGAATCAGGCAATTGGTAGGGACCATTGGGGAAGCCGCTCTTGAGCAGCGCTTCCAGGGTTTTCTTGCGCAGCATCAGCTCAGGCGCAATGTTCAGGCGCTCGGCCTCGGCCTGGCCGATGGCTTTCAGCTGTTTGAGCAGCACGGCGGCGTCCACCGGCAATGGCTCCGGCACGGCTGGCGGCCATTGATCTGGCGACACACTGCCAGAGCGCTTGATCAGATCAAGCAGAAACTCACCGTCCTGACGCACGGTACGCGGGTGCATGTCTTCGATTTTCGCCAATGCGCCGAGGTTGTCCGGCTGAGTGCGCGCCAGTGGCCACAGCGAATGCTCGCGGACAATACGGTTGCGCGGCAGGTCGCGGGCACGGGCTTCTTTCTCGCGCCAGGCGCAGAGTTCACGCAATACGGCAAGTTGGGCGCGGGACAGTTTCCAGGCGAGCTTGGCGTCGCGATAGACCTCGTACGGGTCGGTCTCGCGGCGCAGGTTGGCTACCAGTTCCGCACCGTCTTCCAGCACCCAGGCGTATTTGTCGTCGGAAAGCTTCGGACGCAGCTGTACGAAAACTTCCGCCAGGTGCACGGCATCTTCGGCGGCGTAACTGATCTGGGTTTCCGAAAGCGGACGTTGCAGCCAGTCAGAGCGGGTTTCGCCCTTGGGCAGTTCGATGCCGAGCACTTCCTGCACCAGCCGCGAATAACCCATCGAGAAACCCAGGTTCAGGTAAGCGGCGGCCAGTTGCGTGTCGAACAGCGGCACCGGCAGGCTGCCGGTCAGACGCAGCAGGACTTCGAGGTCTTCGCTGCAGGCATGGACGACTTTGACCACAGCCGGGTTTTCCAGCAACGCGGCCAGGGGCTGCCAGTTGTCGATGGTCAGCGGATCAATCAGGTAAGCGCGTACGCCATCGCCCACCTGCAACAGGCCGGCGATCGGATAGAAGGTGTCGACCCGCATGAATTCGGTGTCGAGGGCAACGTAGGGCAACTGCTGCCACTCGGCGCAAAACCGGCCGAGGCTATCGTTGTCGCGAATCCAGTGAATATCGATGGCCACACGGCTCTCCCTTGAAGAATGGCGCGCAGTATATATCGCCCCCGGCGATTTCCGCGCATCCACTGAACAAGAGCTTTAGCGAAAACACCTGACATTCCAGAGAATAGCCCACCCGATACGGTCATTTGTCGGCCAACACACCATCGATGACCGCCCCACGGCATCCGGCAAACATATCCAGGTCCTGGTTGTAGACCTTGCTGCTGACCTCCAGCAGCCCCAGCATCGAATGGAACAGGTTGTCCTGGCTCAGAGGCTTTTCACGGCTCATTTGCAGGCAATGGGTGTCCACCGAGAACGACTTCTGATAGCTGTCCGAGAACCAGGCCAGCATCGCCACATGCTTCTGTTGCTCCGGCGCCAGCATGTAAGGCGTGCCATGCAAGAACAGGTTGTACTCTCCCAGGGACTCGCCGTGATCCGACAGGTAAAGCATGGCGGTATCGACTTTATCCTGATTGCTGCGCAGCAAATCGATCAGGGTCGAGAGCACGTGATCGGTATACACCAGCGTGTTGTCGTAGCCGTTGACGATACTTTCCCGGCTGCAATTGTTTAGCGCATTACTTTCACACACTGGGGTAAAGCGTTCGTACTCTTTCGGGTAGCGTTTGAAATACTCAGGGCCGTGACTGCCCATCTGATGCAACACCAACACCGTGTCTTTATCCAGGTTGTCGATAAAGTGCTGCAGCCCTTGCAACAGGATTTCGTCGCGACATTCACTGTTGGCACACAACACCGGGTCTTTCAGATTGCTGACATCATCCAGCGTGACCCGATCACAAGTGCCTTTGCAGCCCGACTGGTTGTCACGCCAGATTACGTCGAGTCCTGCACGCTTGAGCACGTCCAGCAGGCCTTCTTCATTCTTTGCCTTGCTGGCGTTGTAATCCTTGCGCCCCATGTTGGAAAACATGCAAGGCACCGACACCGCGGTCTCCGTCCCGCAGGAATGCACATCAGTAAAGGCGATGAGGCCCGACTCTTTATCGAGTTTTGGCGTGGTGTCGCGGTCATAGCCGAGGATGCCGAAATTCTCGGCCCGGGCACTTTCACCCACCACCAGAACGGTCAGGGACTTGCGACCGTGGTTTTGCCAGACGGGGTTTCGCTGGGCATCTTCACCGAGCTGAGTGAAAGGTTGCTGCGCAGACGCAACCTGTTCACGCAAGTAACCGAACGAGGCGCCGATGTAGTTGCTCGGCACCACCATAAGCCGCAACTCATGGTGATTGCGGAACAACGAAGAAAGGCCTTGGTAGTTAATCAGCGCCACACCACCAATCACCGCCGCCGATGCAACACTGACCAGCACCTTACTTAATAGCTCACGATGCCAGCGACGATAGTTAATCGGGGTTTTCCACAACAACCACGAGGGTAAAACACCGAGCAACCCAATATAAACAAGCAACTTGATCGACAGTAAATCGCGAACTTCGGTGGCATTGGTTTCCGCAAAGTTGCGAAACATACCTGCATCGATCAAGACGCCATATTGGCTCATGAAGTACGCCACGCCGGCACTGAACATGAACAACACAGTCAGGAGCGGCTTCATGACAGGCCGGAACGCCAGCAGGGTCAGCACAATGTTGAACGCCGCGAGAATCATCGCTCCGAAAGCCACACGCATGACGATGCCTTTACCGTCGGCCGCGGTGATATCGAACAGATGCCGCCACAATACAAAATTGAAAGCGGTCAATAAAAAGGCGCTGACAATGAGTGTCACCCACTCCGGGCGCACGGCTTTAATCTTCAACATGATGATCGGCTGTTCCTGAAAAGAAGTACCGTCGATAAATGTGAAAATTTCATTTACCGCGACAGCACTAACTCTAGGCAGCCGACCATCAATTTTTTGTGAAAAAGAAGCCAACGATTAGTTGGCCTCGACGATTCGTTCGAAACTTTCAACTTATTTGAGAATGGTTCAGCTCGGGTTCAGGCCAAGTTGCCAGTCAAGCCTGCCAAAGGGGGCATTGGCGGGTCGTATTGAATTTTCAAATACCTCTGCGGACTTTCTGATTTGCTGCCTCCAGCCCCAGCGCGCCTAATCGGCACACTCACTGAACCGGAAACCCATCATGAAACTCAGCGGATTCACCGTCGCCCACGCGGGCATGTTGCTTTGGTCCTTGTTGATTGCTGTCTCGTTTTCCGCTGCGGCTCAGGTCAGCCAAGCCATCGATCCGATCCTGCTGACCGGTTTGCGCCTGCTGTTATGCGCTCTGGTGTTTTTACCGTTGCTGCTGATCAAAGGCGACAGCGCCATGACCGCCCGCGGACTGCTCGGCCACGGAGTACTTGGTTTGCTGCTGGCGGTGTATTTCGGTTCACTCTTCGAGGCGCTGCGCTACACCTCGGCGGTCAACACCGGGACGATGTTCACTCTGGTGCCATTGCTCACCCTGGGATTTGAAGCCGTGTTGATTCCCGACAGCCAACTGAAACAGCGGCTAGTACCGATGCTGATGGCTGCAACCGGTGCTGTGCTGCTGGTGATGAAAGGCGCCACCCCCGGCGAACTGCCATCGCTGTATGCGTTGTCCGTGTTCGGGATGGGTTGCCTGGCGATGGCGCTCTACTCACCCCTCAGTCAACGACTCAAGGCCAAAAGCTTCAAGGGCCGTGGCCCCGTGGGCATGACGTTCTGGAACATGCTGTTCGGCGCACTGTTTCTGTTGGCGTTCTGCGGTTTCAGTGGTGGCTGGCGCTCGGCGGCACTGCTGACGGTGAGTGATTTCTATTGGCTGATGTACCTGGCGCTGTTTTCCACACTGGCGACATTCTGGCTGCTGCATCGGGCGATTGGCGTGATTGCCCCGTCCTCGGTCATTTCCTACATCTACCTGAGCACGCTGTTTATCACGTTGTTTCACTGGCTTTGGTGGCGTCAATCACCACCGCCACTGGAAGTGCTAGGCGCACTCCTGGTCGTCGCCGGCATGCTGGCGTTGCTGATGTCCAGCCGACGCACACTGCCCGCGACGGTTCAGAGCTGAATTCCGATGGAACGTTCTCCTCCCTCCTGCATTCCGCTAGGATCATTCGCACAAGATTGCGCACGGTTAGCGCAACGAGCACCGCGAGACGGAATGGATGCTGAACAGTAACGTGCTAAGAAAGCTGGATATGCAGGACCTCATGGTGTTCGTCGCCGTGTTTGAGCAAAACAGCGTCACCGGAGTTTCCGAGACGCTGTGCGTCAGCCAGTCCACCGTAAGCTATTGCCTGAAAAAACTGCGCAGCAGCTTCGAGGATGAACTGTTCATCAACACTCGCACCGGCATGCGCCCCACGTACAAGGCCGGCAGCATGTATCCCCACGTGCTGAAGATCCTCGAAAGCATCAACCTGTGCCACGCCGGAGCCCCCGCGTTCGACCCGACCGCGCAACCGGCGACCTTCAACATTTGCGCACCGGAATACTTCGAGCAACTGGTCTTGCCGCGCCTGTTGAAGAACTTCGCTTTCGCTGGACTGCCGGTGATGGTCAATGTGCACAAGCTCGAAACTGACATCCCGGCTGAAGCACTACGTGATGGCAGCCTCGATCTGGTGATCGGTTTCGGCCCGAACTTTCATCGCAGCCATGGCGACTTCAATTCGCGGACGCTACTGGAGGATGATCTGGTCTGCGTCTTCGACAAACGCGCCACCCCGCGCGAGCCACGCTTGAGCCTGCAAACTTTTACCGAGCGCCGGCATGTGTTTCCGACGCCCTGGACATCCACCACCAACATGGTCGACGGCTGGTTGGCGCAACAAGCCCGACATCGGCAGATCGTTGCCCGAGCCAACAGCTACAGTGCGGCACTCAAATTGATCACCGGCACCGACTTCGCCCTCACCCTGCCCCGGCGTATCCAGCGATTGCTGGCCAATGAGGCCGTCTTCGATCACCGCGAAGCACCCAATGGCCTGCCGGGATTTACCCTCGACATGCAATGGAGCCAAAGCGTCGATCAGGACAGCGCCAATACCTGGTTGCGCGAACAAGTACTCAAGGCCTGCGCCGAGCCGGAAATCTGAAATTCAGGCGCTGATCGCGGTCTTGGCGTAAGACTCGCGATCGATGTCGAGGATCTCCACGCACAACTGGACTTCAACGCCCGTCGGCCATTCACACAGATCTTTCACCACCGCTAGCAGGCTTTCGGACAACTGCTGCTTGATCTGCGGCGAACGACCGCTCAACAACGCCAGCTTCACATGGACGAAGGCCCGCTCCGCCAATGCAGTGCCAACCTTGAACGTCTCGACCTTCACCGCGCGACTCTTGATGTCGAATTCGGCACCGAACTGACCGGAAGCCACCAGCGTATTGTTCAACCGCATCAACGCCACATCGGCGTTCAATTCCGGCAGGTTTGCGGTGTATTCCAAGTGCAGGTGAGGCATGGTTTCACTCCTTTAAATCGGCGGAAAGTTCGTAGATATAACACAGTGCTGGCCCGTTCACTGGGGCAGCGACAACAGATTGCGCTCCCCCATGAACGCTTCAAGCCGTGAACGCAACCAACGTTCGGCAGGATCGCTGTCGACGTGGCTTAGCCAGACCATCGACAGCTCAAGGGTCGGGGTCTTGAACGGAAATGGTTCCTTGAACAGCTGACCCGATGCCGCCATCGCCTCGGCGGTGTAATCCGGCAAGCTGGCAATCAGATCAGTCCCAGCCAACAACGCCGGCAATGAACTGTACTGCGGCACCGAGAGCACCACCTGACGCGCCCGACCGATCTGCGCAAGCCACTCATCGGCGAAACCACTGACGTTGGCAATATGAGACACCAGCACATGCGGGCGCGAGCAATATTCGTCAACGGTCAACGGCGTATCGGAGGCATCGGCGCGCAACACACAAGGATGGATGTGCCGCAGCAACTTGCGCTTGGCGTTGGCCGGCAAACCGCGCGTCTGGCTGACACCGACCGTTATGTCGCCGGACGCCAGCAAGTCAGGAATCCGCCAGTAATCGACGTTCTGCACCACGAACACCACCTTCGGCGCTTCCTGGCGCAACGCCCGTAGCAGCGGCGGCAACAGACCGAATTCGACATCGTCCGACATGCCGATTCGAAAGGTCATGGTGCTGCTGCTCGGGTCGAAATCATGAGTCAGGCTCAACGCCACCGATAACGAATCCAGCGCCGGCGACAGGTGCCGAAAAATCTCTTCGGCCCGTGCCGTCGGTTCCATGCGATGACCGACTCGAATGAACAACGGATCATTGAACATCGTACGCAAGCGATTGAGCGCCGAGCTGATGGTCGGCTGACCGAGAAACAGCTTCTTCGCCACTTTGGTGACGTTGCGCTCAAGCATCAACGTTTCAAACACCACCATCAGGTTGATGTCGGCCTTGCGTAGTTCGTTGCGATTCATCCATTGACCCCGCGCCCATTAACTGCCGACAGTTTAGGGAGCTGCCGCAATCGGCGTCTATGTGAGTAAACAAATGTTTCAGGCATTTTTGCATTTAATGCAAATGCGCTCACAAGACTGGTCCTGCACTCACCCCGAAGCGAAGCTGCTCTGATTGAGCAGCTCCGTTTGAAGCCTAGATCTCATTGACCGGCGTCTGATCGCAAGTCCCCTTGATCAAACTGATCGCATGCACACAATCCGACCTGTTGACGTAAGCCTCGCCACTGGCAATCGTTTCATGATTCCCCGCCCGCAAACGCCACCGCCACTGGCCTTTTCCAGTCATGACAGAGCCACGGGTTTGCCTGTAAATCTCAAAATACATTGATCGCTCCTTGCGATTGCTGGTTACGGCAGATCAGTGACCTGCGAAAACCAGAGTAGAGGAGGATTGATCGAGGCGAAGGGTTTGAATGTCAGGGGATATTTCGCAGGGAAAGCCCTGAATTACCGGAGGACCAATGAATTCGGGGACCGGTAAATCAAGTGACTTGGATAGGTAAGTTTTCCCGTGAAAAGGCATATTTTTCTTACGCGGGAATACTCTTGGGTCCGACACCAGAAAACCCGGACAAACAAAAAAGCCCCGTAACTTTTCAGCTACGGGGCTTTTTCTATGTAATGGCGGAGAGATAGGGATTCGAACCCTAGGTACCGGTGAAGGTACAACGGATTTCGAATCCGTCCCATTCGGCCACTCTGGCATCTCTCCAACGGCGCGCATCATAACAACACTTTTGCCGGAAGCGAACCCCCTGAGCAAAATATTTCTGTGCTATCAGATGCTTGCGTCGGTTAAAGCGGTACGCCCAGACGCTTGGCGACTTCTTCGTAGGCTTCGATGACGTCACCGAGGCCTTGGCGGAAGCGGTCTTTGTCCATCTTCTTCTTGGTGTCCTTGTCCCACAGGCGGCAGCCGTCAGGGCTGAACTCGTCGCCCAGGACGATGGAGCCGTCGCTGAATACGCCGAATTCCAGTTTGAAGTCGACCAGCAGCAGGCCGGCGTCGTCGAACAGTTTGCTCAGGACTTCGTTGACCTTGAGCGACAGTTCTTTCATGCGAACCAGTTGCTCGGCGGTGCCCCAACCGAACGCCACGACGTGGGATTCGTTGATGAACGGATCGCCCTTGGCGTCGTCCTTCAGGAACAGTTCGAAGGTGTAAGGGTTGAGCTTCAAGCCCTCTTCAACACCCAGACGCTTGACCAGGCTGCCGGCGGCGTAGTTACGCACGACGCACTCGACCGGGATCATGTCCAGCTTCTTCACCAGGCACTCGTTGTCGCCCAGCAGTTTGTCGAATTGGGTCGGTACGCCGGCCGCTTCGAGTTTCTGCATGATGAAGGCGTTGAACTTGTTGTTCACCATGCCTTTGCGGTCGAGCTGCTCGATGCGCTTGCCGTCGAACGCCGAGGTGTCGTTGCGAAACAGCAGGATCAAGCGGTCAGCGTCGTCGGTCTTGTAAACCGATTTGGCTTTGCCGCGGTAGAGTTCTTCACGTTTTTCCATGATGGGCTCCGCTTGCTAAGTAGATGGGCTAGGCGATGTGTCGCCAGTCGAGCCCTGAATCTTGATCGGCCAGTTGCAGCCAGTCCGGGTCGCACCCGAGGGTGTCGACAAAACATTGCCGGGCCAGCTGCGGCAGGTTGTTCTTGCTGCTCAGATGAGCCAGGACCAGGTGCTGCAGGTCTTTCCAGCCCAACTCGGACACCAGGAATGCCGCCTGGTGGTTGTTCAAATGTCCCAGTTCGCCGCCCACCCGCTGCTTGAGAAAGTACGGGTAGTGACCGCGAGCCAGCCTGTCACGGCAATGATTGGCCTCGATCATCAACGCATCGAGATCCCGATAGCCTTCCAGCACCTTGTTGCAGTACGAGCCCAGGTCGGTCAACAGGCCGAAGCGCCGCTCACCGTCACTGAACACGTATTGCGTCGGCTCCTGCGCATCATGGGCCACGGCAATGACACTGATGCTCAAGTCGCCGATCTGCAGCTGCTCACCGCCCGCCAGGAAGCCTGCGGGTTCGATGGGTTTACGCATCCCGCGCAACGTCCCGCGACTGAGGTAGACAGGCAGATTGTAGCGCCGAGACAGCAAACCCACGCCACGCACGTGGTCGGCATGTTCGTGGGTCACGAGTATCGCGCTCAACTGCGCAGGGTTCACACCCAGGCGCAGCAGGCGTTTTTCGGTTTCCCGCAGGGAGAAACCACAATCCACCAGCACATACGTATCAGCGCTGGCTATCAGCGTGCCGTTCCCTTGGCTACCGCTGCCGAGAACGGCAAAACGCATGTGATCAGCCCAGATTGTCCTGAATCACGCTCAACACTTTGCGCGCCACGTCAGCAGGCGCCACGGTGTTGATGTTCTTCTCGACGGTGACCTGGACGCTTTCGCCCACCTTGCTCAGGCGAACCTGATAGCGTTCGGCGCGAGCTTCAACTTCTTCCTTGTTCGGCGCGCTGCCGAACAGGCTGCTGAAGAAGCCTGGCTTGTCGTCTTTCTTCTCGGCTTTTTCAGCCAGGTTGATGTAGTACAGGCCCAGGCTGCGGTTGATGTCCTCAACACGCCATTCGCCCTGCTCCAGCGCACGACCGACGCTCGACCAGGCACGATCCAGGTCCGAACCGACGTTCAGCACAGGGTTGCCGCTGCCGTCTTCGCTCAAGCTGACACGACTTGGGGTATCGAAATCACGAGACGCCAGCATGGAGACCGAACCACCCTTCTCGGAGATCCGGCTCATGCTCGCGAGCATGTCGTCGACCAGCGCCGCGTCGAGACCGGTGTTGACCGAACGGTTGGTGAAGGCCACATCGGCAGTGCTGCCGGCAGGACGCTCGGCGCTGACCACGTAGACTTCACTGGTGTTGCGCTGCACGCCCGGCTCGATGCGTACCCGCACGCGGGTTTCGCTGTCGGTTGCGACGCCGGCCGCGCTGAGGCGTTTGGCCATCGCTGCCGACAGTTCGTCGGAACGCTGCCAGGTAGTAGTGAATTCGCCGGTTTGCGGGCGCTGTTCGTCCAGGCGGAAACCGTTGTCCTGGTAGAACTGCACGGCCACAGGCCAGACTTCGGCCGGAGGGTTCTGCGCCAGGATCGAGCGGGTATCACCGCTCTTCTGCAGGGAGTAGGCGCTGGCATCGGCAGCGGCCGACAACGGCTGCGGACGAGGAACGACGTATTCACCCTTGGCGGTGTCATCCGCCACGTTGCGTGGGATCGGCAACAGCGGATCCAGACGCTTGGCGGTGGTGACGTCCGAAGGCAGTTGCATCGGTGCAGTCTGTTGCGCTTCCAGGTAATCGCTACCACGGTCACGGAAATAACCTTCCGGGCCCCAGATCCATCCGCAGCCACTGGTGCTGGAGATAATCAAGGCAAGTGCGGAAAGTCCGGCCATTCGCTTCATGCGTTGTACTTCCTCAATTAAACCAGGACGCTGCACTGGCACAGGGCCGTGCGAAGCGTTTCATGACAAGGTGCGCTCAGCCAGGTCAGCGGCAGGCGGATGCCTTCGTGCATCAGGCCCATTTCAACCAAAGCCCACTTCACCGGAATCGGGTTGGCTTCGATGAACAGGTCTTTGTGCAGCGGCATCAGTTTTTCGTTGATGGCACGAGCGGTCGCGGCGTCACCCTTGAGAGCGGCCTCGCACAGATCGGCCATTTCGCGCGGAGCGACGTTGGCGGTGACGGAAATGTTGCCCTTGCCGCCGAGCAGGATGAGCTCGACCGCCGTCGGATCATCGCCGGAAAGAACGATGAAGTCCTTGCTTACGCCATCAATGATCGCCTTGGCACGCACCAGGTCGCCAGTGGCTTCCTTGATACCGATGATGTTCGGCACGGTGGACAGGCGGATCACGGTCTCGGCCTGCATGTCGCAGGAGGTGCGGCCAGGAACGTTATAGAGGATCTGAGGGATGTCGACGGATTCGGCGATGTGCTTGAAGTGCTGGTACAGGCCTTCCTGGGTCGGCTTGTTGTAATACGGCACCACCAGCAGGCAGGCGTCGGCGCCGGCCTCTTTGGCGTTACGGGTCAGCTCGACGGCTTCACGAGTCGAGTTGGCGCCGGTACCGGCGATCACCGGAATACGACCGTTGACCTGCTTGACCACGGCGCGGATCACTTCGATGTGTTCGTTCACATCAAGGGTGGCCGACTCACCTGTAGTGCCGACCGCCACGATGGCGTGGGTGCCGTTTTGCAGGTGAAAGTCCACCAGTTTGCTCAGGCTGTCCCAGTCGAGACGACCCTGTGCATCCATGGGTGTGACCAGTGCCACCATACTGCCCGCAATCATGCAACCGCTCCTGCCGGAAAAAGAGAGCCGTAATGGTACTGGCGCCAAGATGCTTGTACAAGCGAAGTACTGCGCTGCCGCCATTCCCCTTGGCGCTGCTTTTCGCTACCCTTCAGACTTTGATCGGTACTGACAAGCTCGTACGCCGGGTTTCTGCCTCCATTTTCGGCATCACAAGCCCCATTCCAGCGTTGCCACCTCTCGTTCCTGCCATACTGGAGCACGTTGCAACCTGCGCCTGAGGCTTTCTGAATTCGCATCCGCAGGCTGGCCCGGTAAAACAAGCCGATAGAAGTACCGACCGCTCATCGCTTTAGGAATGCTGCATGTCCACCCCCACAGTTCGCGAACAATTCCTTGTCATCAGTGCCCTCGGCGCCAACCCCATGGAGCTGACTAACGTCCTGTGCCGCGCCAGCCATGAAAATCGCTGCGCCGTGGTTACTTCCCGCCTGACCCGTCATGGCGAGTGCAGTGCGCTGGTCCTCGAAATCTCCGGCAGCTGGGATGCCCTGGCGCGCCTGGAAGGCAGCCTGCCAGTGCTGGCCAAACGGCACGCGTTCACCGTCAACGTGGTGCGCAGCGCGGCGTTGGAGAACCGTCCCCAGGCTTTACCTTATGTCGCCTATGTGAGCTCGGCTTACCGCTCGGACATCATCAACGAGCTGTGCCAGTTCTTCATGGACCACAACGTCGAGCTGGAAAACCTGACCTGCGACACCTATCAGGCTCCGCAAACCGGCGGCACCATGCTCAACGCCACGTTTACCGTGACCTTGCCGGCCGGCGTGCAAATCAGCTGGTTGCGCGATCAGTTCCTGGATTTCGCCGATGCGCTGAACCTGGACGCCCTGATCGAGCCGTGGCGCCCACAGAACCCAATGTAAGGAAGCTTTTCATGGCCGTTGCTATCGACCAACCGGTTGCCGACTTCGAAGCACCCGCCACCAGCGGGCAGACCGTCAGCCTCGCGAGCCTCAAAGGCAAGCAAGTGGTGATCTACTTCTATCCGAAGGACAGCACGCCGGGTTGCACGACCCAGGGTCAGGGCTTTCGCGACCAATTGGACGCCTTTAAAGCGGCCAACACCGAAGTGTTCGGCGTTTCCCGCGATAGCCTGAAATCCCATGAAAACTTCAAGGCCAAGCAAGCGTTCACTTTCGAACTGATCAGCGACAAGGAAGAGGCGCTTTGCCAGCTGTTCGACGTGATCAAGCTGAAGAAACTTTACGGCAAGGAATACATGGGCGTGGATCGCAGCACGTTCCTGATCGACAAGGATGGCGTATTACGTCAGGAATGGCGTGGCGTGAAGGTGCCGGGGCATGTCGATGCGGTACTGGCCGCGGCTCAGGCGCTGAACAAGGCCTGATCATCCAAAAAAAATCGCAGCCCTGAGCTGCGATTTTTTTTATCAACACACTTTTAAAGCAGCGGCGCCACCACTGGTTCTTTGCGTGGCCACGCATCAAGCACAGCCTTGAACAGCGTCGCCAGGGGAATCGCAAAGAACACGCCCCAGAATCCCCACAAACCGCCAAACAGCAGCACCGCACAGATGATCGCCACTGGGTGCAGATTGACCGCCTCCGAGAACAGCAACGGCACCAGCACGTTGCCATCCAGTGTCTGGATGATCCCGTAAACCGCCATCAAATAAATGAACTGGTCGCTCCAGCCCCACTGGAACAGCGCAATCAGAAACACCGGCACCGTCACCACCACGGCGCCGACGTAGGGCACCACCACCGAAATCCCCACCAGCAACGCCAGCAGCGCCGCGTAGTTCAGCTCCAGGACGACGAACGCGATGTAGGTCACGCCGCCGCAAATGAAAATCTCGATGACCTTGCCGCGAATGTAGTTGGCAATCTGCCGGTTCATTTCATGGGCGACACGGGTGATCAGCGCTCGCTCACGGGGCAGGTAGCCGCGCACCCACTGGCCGATCATGGCCCGGTCCTTGAGGAAGAAGAACACCAGGATCGGCACCAGCACCAGATAGATCATGATGTTGACCAACAGCGGCAGACTCGACAGCGAGAACGTCAGTGCCCATTGCCCGAACTTGCCGATTTCGCCCCGTGCAACTTCGATGGCTTGCAGCACCTGTTCGTCAGATACCAGATGTGGATAGCGTTCCGGCAACAGCAACAACAGCGACTGCCACTTGGCGAGCATGCCGGGCAACTCGTTGAACAAGGTGATCAACTGATGCCAAAGCAACGGCACCACGACCACGATGAACACCAGCAACACCCCCATGAACAGCGCGAAGACCAAACCCACCGCCACCCCGCCCGGCACCCGCAAACGCTCGAGGGTCAGCACCAGGCCCTGCATCAGGTACGCCAGCACCATCCCGGCCAGCACCGGCGCCAGCATGCCGCCCAGCGTGAGCACGGCGGTGAACGCAAGAAACAGCAGGACTGCCAGAACCACGGCTTCTTCATCGGAGAAGTAGCGCTGAATCCAGTCGCGTAACACTTTGAACATCAATAATCCTTAAGAACAAATGCCGCAGGTTTCAGGCCTTTTTCAACCAGTAGCGGTACACGCCCGCCTCATCTTCTTCACGAAGCAGCGTATGACCGGCCAATCGGGCAAAGGTGCGAAAGTCACGCTGCGAACCCGCATCGGTGGCGATCACCTTGAGCACCGCACCGCTGGCCATTCGATTGAGCTCCATCTTGGCCTTGAGCAACGGCAACGGACAATTCAGGCCGCTGGCGTCCAGCTCAACGTCATGGGCTACAGCATCGATCATTGCATTACTCCGGGTCACGTAGTCGAGTTGCCTAGAATATCTGGTCGCAAGGCTGGTGTCCGGCTACAGTAAGGTCTTTGTCGACTAAGGCTTTGTGCATGACTTTTTTGCGCCCTACCCTGCTGACGCTCGCTTGCCTGCTCGCCTCACCGGGCTTCGCCGACGACCTGCCGTCACTCGGCGACGCCAGTTCTGCCATTGTCTCGCCACAGCAGGAATACCAGTTGGGTCGCGCCTGGCTCGCGCTGTTGCGCAGCCAGGTCTCGCAACTCAACGATCCGCAGCTCAAGGACTATGTCGAGTCCAGCGTTTACCGTTTGGTAGAGACCAGCCAGGTCAATGACCGGCGTCTTGAGTTCATCCTGATCAACAGCCCTCAGCTCAACGCCTTTGCGGCACCTGGCGGGATTGTCGGGGTCAACGGCGGCCTGTTTCTCAACGCCCAGACCGAAGGCGAATATGCCTCGGTACTGGCGCACGAATTGGCTCACTTGTCGCAACGGCACTTTGCCCGTGGCGTCGAAGCGCAACAGCGCATGCAAGTGCCGATGATGGCTGCATTGCTGGCCGGGATCGTGATTGCCGCGGCCGGTGCCGGTGATGCCGGGATCGCCGCCATTGCGGGTACGCAGGCGGCGGCAATTCAGGAGCAGCGGCGTTTCTCGCGCCAAAACGAACAGGAAGCCGACCGCATCGGCATCCTCAATCTGGAAAAGGCCGGCTACGATCCGCGCTCGATGCCCACCATGTTCGAACGCCTTGGGCGGCAGTATCGCTTCGACGCCAAGCCACCGGAATTCCTGCTGACTCACCCGGTCACCGAATCGCGGATCGCCGACACCCGCAACCGTGCCGAACAGGCTCCAAAAGGTGGTATTGAGGACACCGTGCGCTATCAACTGATTCGCGCACGGGTGCAGTTGATATATGAAGAAACTCCAGGCCTCGGCGCCAAGCGCTTCCGCGCACAACTGGATGAAAACCCGAAGAGCGATGTCGCTCGCTACGGCCTGGCCATTGCCCAGATCAAGGGCGGCCAACTCAACGAAGCACGGGAGAATCTCAAGCTGCTGCTGGCCAAGTCGCCAAACGAGATCATCTACAACCTCGCCCAGATCGATCTGGACATCACCAACAATCGTCTGGCAGATGCGCAATCCCGTGTGGACCGGATGCTGACTCAGTACCCGGGCAACTATCCGCTGAACCAGGTGCGCGTCGACCTGTTGTTGAAACAGAACCGCGCCGCCGATGCGGAAAAAGCACTGGAGGGCCTGCTCAAATCGCGGCCGGACGATCCGGACGTGTGGTATCAGGTGGCCGAGACACGCGGCCTGTCGGGCAACATCATCGGCCTGCACCAGGCACGTGCCGAGTATTTCGCTCTGGTCGGCGACTATCGTCAGGCGATCCAGCAACTGGATTTCGCCAAGCGCAAGGCTGGCAGCAATTTCCCGCTGTCGTCACGCATCGATGCCCGCCAGCGAGAGCTGATGGAGCAAGAGCGCATGATCAAGGACATGATGGGGTAGTTTGTTTCAGGCATAAAAAAACCGCCTCTTTCGAGGCGGTTTTTTATTCAAACGACAATCGGATTATTCAGCCAGTTTGAAGGTGATGAAGCTGGCACGACCTTGACGCAACACACGCATCGACACCGAACGATTCTTCGGCAGCGCCTTGGCGATGTCGGTGAATTCCTTGGTGGACTCGATCGCTTGGTTGTTCAGGTGAGTAATGACGTCACCTGGCTGCAAGCCGATCATCGAAGCAGGACCGTCCTGCACTTCTTTGATCACCACGCCGCCTTTGAGGTCGTAGGTTTTCTTTTGTTCAGCGGTCAACTCGACGACCGAAACACCCAGACGATTGCTGCTGGTCTCGGCGCCCGACTTCGGCAAAGCATCGAGCTCTTTGTCTTCATCAGGGATCGCGCCAACCGTCAGTTCGACGTTTTTGCGCTTGCCTTCACGAATCACTTCCAGATTGGCCTTGGAGCCAGCTTTCAGCGCACCGACCAGATGTGGCAGATCGGCGGACATCACGATCGGTTGCCCGTTCATGCTGAGGATCACGTCGCCAACTTGCAGACCACCCTTGGCAGCCGGGCCGTCGTCCTGGATCTGGGCGACCAGTGCACCGGCCGGCTTGTCCAGACCGAACGACTCGGCCAGATCCTTGTTCACTTCCTGAATCACGACACCCAACCAGCCACGGCTGACCTTGCCACCGCTTTTCAGCTGGTTGGAAACGTCCATGGCCACGTCGATAGGAATCGCGAACGACACACCCATGAAGCCGCCGGAACGGGTGTAGATCTGCGAGTTGATCCCGACCACTTCGCCGTTCAGGTTGAACAACGGGCCACCCGAGTTACCCGGGTTGATCGGCACGTCGGTCTGGATGAACGGCACATAGTTCTCGTTCGGCAGGCTGCGACCGACGGCACTGACGATGCCTTGGGTCACTGTATGGTCAAAGCCGAACGGCGAACCGATTGCCACGACCCATTGACCAGCCTTCAGGTCCTGGGATTTGCCGAGTTTCAGAACCGGCAGATCCTTGCCTTCGATTTTCAGCAGTGCCACGTCGGAACGCGGGTCGGTGCCGACCAGCTTGGCTTTCATTTCACTGCGGTCTGAGAGACGCACGAGAATTTCATCGGCGTCAGCGATTACATGGTTGTTGGTCAGGATGTAGCCGTCGGGAGAAATGATGAAACCCGAACCCAGGGACTGGGCTTCACGCTGACGATCACCGCGAGGCGAGCGCGATTGTGGCGGCATGCCACGTTCGAAGAACTCGCGCAGCATCGGCGGCAAGCCTTCGAGGTCAGGCATCTGCTGGTTGACCTTGCGATCCGGCAGCTTCTGCGTGGTACTGATGTTCACCACCGCGGGCGAGGCCTGCTCGACCAGTTGCGTGAAATCAGGCAGTTCGACCGCTTGCGCAGTGACAGCCTGACCGAGCACCAGCACGGTGGCAAAAATGGAGAGATAAGACTTCAAGCGTGGTATCGACATACGGCTCCCGTTACGACGAGCATGGTTAAGCGATATGGATCAAGGAACACCGGGAAAGATACGCCGGTATTTTTGTTCCGGGAACAACAAACAAGGCCAGAGCCGAGGGGCTCTGACCTATAAAAAATTCTGGGGGGATTTGCAAACTGAAATGCTCACGAAACATTTCGATCTCAGCTTACTGTTTGGTGGAAGCGGCATCAGTACGCATGGATAACGCAATCCGTTCGGCAGTGCCTACTGGAATCTCGCCAACCACCGTCACCATGATCTCGCCTTGCGGTGTGGTCAAGCGCCGGGAAACGGCGACTGTTGGACCCAACTGAGTACGGGTGTCGGTGACTGTCGCCCCATTCAACGGCTCCAGGAACACCGAAAAACGCGCGAGGCCATCGTCATACATCAGGCTGTTGACCTGGGTTTTGGTGTCGGGATCCTTGCGTGCGGTGCTGCTGGTCAGCTCGAAGCCAGGCGGTAACCAGTCCGAATGCCAGACCTGAGCAGTCTTGATTGCAGAAGCCTTGTCACTGTCGAGATTGACGGCTTTGCAGTCAGCGCCTGGCTGCAAATCACTGTCGGAAGGAACATTGGCAGTATCCAGTTGCGTGAACTGGAATCGCTCCAGCAACTGCCCTTTGTCGTTCAGCAGCAACGACTTCAGCGGCAGGCCGGTTTCTTTATCCAGATGCAGTTCAAACCCGTAACGGTGTTGATCGCGAGGCGTCAGTGAAACGATCACTGCCGCACGTCCGGCCACACGCGACTTGCCAATGACGGCAAGGTCATACCAATTCTTGAGCTTTTGGGGATCGAGTGCACGAGCTGCGGAGTTTGGCGAATCCCCCAGCCCTGCGATCAGGGTGCCGCTAACGCATTGAGTATGTCCATCAATGCGTACGACTTCCTGCGCTGAGCCGTCGAGCTGGAGCAGCCGCTCGCGGATTTTGCCATCCTGGACGCGGTGCCAGATGTTATGGGTAGAAAAACTACCGTTACGCTCGTAGACGAAAGTACCGTGAAAGCTTTGCTGTTGCTCGGCCTGACCAAGACGGGTCAACCAGTCTTGGGCTTCATCGGCGTGGGCTGGAACAACAAACCAGCCACTGAGCAAAAGCGAAAGTAGAGGTATGGCGCGCATGATCCTCCTTAGCGGTTTTCCAGGCTTGCTGCACGAGCGTAAGGCAGAGCGCTCTCAGTACCTTTCAATGCAGCCTGTTGAGCATGTTGGCGCAGGTAGCTCGGCAAACGCTGATCGTGCCAGCCTGGCTGACCTTGCAATACGCCGTTGGCCATAGGACCAGTGGCTTCCGAACTCTCGTTGTAGCCTGCCAAAACAGCCGGGCCCTTGATTTGAGGCGCGGCCAGATTTTGTTGGCTGGATTGCTGAGCCAGTTCGACACCGGCGATCTCGTCCTGGTTGTACAGACGAACACCTGCCAATACAGCGACGGTTACCGACGCGGCGACGGCCAGACGACCCAGGCTGCGCCATGGACCACGGGTGGCTTTTGCCGGTACGGCTTCATCAGCCAAGGCTGCGGAAACGGCCGCGGCGATGTCCAGACGTGGAAGCAGCAGATCCTTGTGCATCACTGCCCGAGCGATCTGATAACGAGCCCAGGTTTCACGGGTTTCAACATCGTCACAGGCACTGAGTACCCGACGCAATTCCAATTCGTCCGCTTCGTTATCCATCACTGCGGACAGCGATTCCTGCAGGGCTTCACGACTCATGGCGTTCCTCTCTTGGCTGTCGCCGCTGTCTTTAGTTTTCCTGCAACAACGGCTGCAGGGCTTTATCGATGGCCTCCCGGGCGCGGAAAATCCGGGAGCGCACGGTGCCCACCGGACATTGCATGACGCTCGCAATGTCCTCGTAACTCAGACCATCAAATTCACGTAAAGTTAAAGCCGTACGCAAATCTTCTGGAAGTTGCTGAATGGTTCGATGGACGGTGCCTTCGATCTCATCCCGCAGCAAAGCCCGTTCTGGCGACTCGAGATCCTTGAGGCCATGATCGCCATCGTAGAACTCTGCATCCTCGGAACTGACATCGCTATCCGGCGGCCGACGGCCGCGTGAAACCAGATAGTTTTTCGCCGTGTTAATGGCGATGCGGTAAAGCCACGTATAAAACGCGCTGTCTCCGCGAAAATTTCCAAGTGCACGGTACGCCTTGATAAAGGCTTCTTGTGCCACATCCTGGGCTTCATGGGTGTCGTGCACAAAACGCACGATCAACCCGAGAATTTTGTGCTGGTATTTCAGCACTAGCAGATCGAACGCGCGCTTGTCGCCGCGTTGAACGCGTTCGACCAGCTGCTGATCCTCTTCCTGGGTTAGCATGAACACTCCTCGATAAGCTCGGAGGAGGCTTGCATAACTAAACGACCGGACTTGCAAACATAGACTCGGGCTTTTCGCAAAAGTTCTCCCCCTCCAGGCAAGTTTCCTGCGAGCTCTGATTCGGCACGCACGAAAAGCGCAGCGCGAGATTCCCCGGCTGCGCGAATAATCTTGTCATCGGTTTCGCCGGCAAGGATCCAAAGCAGATCCTGCGCTGAAGCCGACACTGTCCCTTGAATCAGGCAACCGTCTATTGATCTTGGGCCTTTGGCAAAAGTTCCAAATATTTATAGCTGCCCGAAACCGACATTGTGCAACCGTGCAGTGAAAAAGACTGTTAAATCCACGATACAGTTCACTTGTCGCCGAATCGGCCGAAAAAACATCCGACGAAGCGTCAGGTCTTTTCCGTCACAGTAGTTTCACAATGCCATATGGGCTCGGCTATTGTGCCGCTCCCCCCCTCTATATACTAGTGGGCTGTACGCAAACCTGACTCGCCTGTCCAGTTGTCCAGCGCCTCCCCCGAACCGGGTCGCTTTGAGCGGAATCCTGAAATGAGCCAACAGTTTCAACACGATGTTCTGGTAATTGGTAGCGGTGCTGCCGGCTTGAGCCTTGCGCTGACCTTGCCCGGTCATTTGCGTATCGCCGTACTGAGCAAAGGCGACCTCGCCAATGGCTCGACTTTCTGGGCCCAGGGCGGTGTCGCTGCTGTTCTGGATGACACCGATACTGTCGAATCCCACGTCGATGACACCCTCAATGCCGGTGGCGGCCTGTGCCATGAAGATGCCGTGCGCTTTACCGTCGAGCACAGTAAAGAAGCGATTCAATGGCTGATCGACCAAGGCGTGCCGTTTACCCGCGATGAACAATCCAGCACCGAAGACGGTGGATTCGAGTTTCACCTGACCCGTGAAGGCGGCCACAGTCATCGCCGCATCATCCACGCCGCCGATGCCACTGGTGCGGCGATTTTCAGGACATTGCTGGCCCAGGCCAAAGAACGACCGAACATCGAGCTGCTGGAGCAACGGGTTGCTGTCGACCTGATCACCGAAAAGCGCCTCGGACTGGAAGGCGATCGCTGCCTTGGTGCCTATGTGCTCAACCGTGGCACCGGTGAAGTCGACACCTACGGCGCCCGCTTCGTGATCCTCGCCTCCGGCGGCGCCGCCAAGGTCTACCTCTATACCAGCAACCCGGATGGCGCCTGCGGCGATGGTATCGCCATGGCCTGGCGTTCGGGCTGTCGGGTGGCGAACCTGGAATTCAACCAGTTCCACCCCACATGCCTGTATCACCCGCAAGCCAAGAGTTTCCTGATCACCGAAGCCCTGCGCGGCGAAGGTGCGCATTTGAAGTTGCCTAACGGCGAACGCTTCATGCAGCGCTTCGACCCTCGTGCCGAACTCGCTCCGCGCGACATCGTCGCCCGGGCCATTGACCATGAGATGAAGCGCCTGGGCGTCGATTGCGTCTATCTGGACATCAGCCACAAGTCCGAAGATTTCATCAAGACGCACTTCCCGACCGTTTACGAACGCTGCCTCGAATTTTCCATCGACATCACCAAGCAACCGATTCCAGTGGTTCCGGCCGCGCACTACACCTGCGGCGGCGTGATGGTCGACCAGCAAGGTCGTACCGATGTGCCGGGGCTTTATGCGATTGGCGAAACCAGCTTCACCGGCCTGCATGGCGCCAACCGCATGGCCAGTAACTCGTTGCTGGAGTGTTTCGTCTACGCGCGCTCGGCTGCTGCAGACATCGTTGAGCAATTGCCGCAGATTTCGGCGCCCATCGCCCTGCCCGCCTGGGATGCGAGCCAAGTGACCGATTCCGATGAAGACGTGATCATCGCGCACAACTGGGATGAACTGCGGCGATTCATGTGGGACTACGTCGGCATCGTGCGCACCAACAAGCGCCTGCAACGCGCTCAGCACCGGGTGCGTCTGCTGCTGGATGAAATCGACGAGTTCTATAGCAACTACAAGGTCAGTCGCGATCTGATCGAGCTGCGTAACCTGGCCCAGGTGGCCGAATTGATGATTTTGTCAGCCATGGAGCGCAAGGAAAGTCGCGGCCTGCATTACACCCTCGACTACCCGAACATGCTGCCAGTGGCGCTGGACACTATTCTGGTGCCGCCCACCTACGCCGACTGAACTTGAGCCGGACCCGCAGGCGTCGGTGCACATCCGCCGCCTGCGAATCCCGGGGCACGCAAATGGCCCGGACTCGCCGCTCTCCCCGCAGACGAAAACGCAACACCACCACCAACGGTAGCGCCAGGCTGTCCGGCCGCAGCTGTACCGCTTGCCATCCCGCCGCCTGACTCCATAACTCCCAGCCCTCGGCATTACGGCGCAAACCGCAGAACGCCTGTGGGTGCGTCAGCAAAATCTGCCGTGGCAGCGCCCAAACGCCGTGCAACAAGCAGCACGAAGCGCCGAGCAGACTGACCCAGAGCGGTATGTCGAGAAGGAACAGCGAACCCAGCGCGAACAGCTGGGCCAATAGATACACCGCCAGCAACTGCCGTGAGGCATGCCAGCGGCATTCGAACGAATTACTTGGGCTGGACACGATCCAGAATCATGCGAACCATGCGCTGAAGTTCCGGATCTTCCGATTCGTTGCGTTCCATGAACCAACCGAACATGTCCTGATCCTCGCATTCCAGCAGGCGGACGTACAACGCGCGATCCACCTCGTTCAGACCTGCGTAAACCTCTTTCACAAACGGCACCAGCAACACGTCAAGCTCAAGCATGCCGCGGCGGCTGTGCCAGTAGAGGCGATTCAGTTCAACATCTTCGACCATGGAGCGCTCCTCAAATAGGCCGCAAGTATACAGGCCCGCGTCTCGTCGAACAGTCGGCTTTGGTCGGTCACCGACGATCCTTTGTGAACTACCCATTTCGAAGGCGCCCCCTTATCATGTCCGCCAGACTCTTTATCCTGCGATGACCCATGGCCGATTCCGCTTTTTTCTGCACGCTGTCTCATGAAGGTGTTCTGGCGGTCCGCGGCGCGGACGCCAGCAAGTTCCTGCAAGGCCAATTGACCTGCAACCTCAATTACCTCAGCGACACCCAGGCCAGCCTCGGCGCGCGCTGCACGCAGAAAGGCCGGATGCAATCGAGCTTCCGCATCCTGCTTGAAGGTGACGGTGTGTTGCTGGCCATGGCCAGTGAGTTGCTGGAGCCACAACTGGCGGACCTGAAAAAGTACGCGGTTTTCTCCAAGTCCAAATTGACCGATGAAAGCGCTGCCTGGGTCCGCTTCGGTATCGAGCACGGCGATGCGGCGCTGAAGAGCCTCGGACTTGACCTGCCGGCAGACACCGACAGCGTTGCGCGCCATGACGGTTTGATCGCCATCCGCGTTTCGCCAGATCGCGCCGAACTCTGGGTCGCCGTGGATCAAGCCGCCAGCATCAAGGGCAAGCTGTCGGCCCTGCTGGCCGAAGGCGATCTGAATCAGTGGCTGCTGGGCCAGATCCGCGCCGGGATCGGCCAGGTGATGCCGAACACCCGTGAGCTGTTCATCCCGCAGATGCTCAATTTGCAAGCCATCGGTGGCGTAAGCTTCAAAAAAGGCTGCTACACCGGCCAGGAAATCGTCGCGCGGATGCAGTACCTGGGCAAACTCAAGCGTCGCCTGTACCGCGTGCAACTGGATGCCAGCAAACTGCCTGAACCCGGCACCCAGCTGTTTTCCCCGAGTCATAACAGTGCAATCGGCGAAGTGGTGATGGCCGCCAACGCCGAAAATCACATTGAACTGTTGGCAGTGCTGCAAGCCGAAGCTGCGGAAGGTGGCGATATCCACGTGGGCGCCCTCGACGGCCCGGCGCTGCACTTGCTCGACCTGCCTTACCAACTGGACCGCGACCGCGAAATCCAGCGTTAACCGCAGTACTTTTTGCGACACCTAGAGAAACGAAATGAGTGAGCTGGCGGAAAAGGTCCAACAGGATTTGGTTGAGGCCATCGATAACGATGACCTGGTTCTGCCAACATTGCCGGAAGTGGCGTTGCAAATTCGCAAGGCCGCTGAAAACCCGGAAATCAGTATCAGCAGTTTGAGCAAAGTGATCGGTCGCGATACCGCGCTGTCGGCGCGCCTGATCAAAGTGGTCAATAGCCCCCTGCTGCGCGCGACTCAGGAAGTCACTGATTTGCACACGGCGATCACACGCCTGGGCATCAACTACAGCAGCAACCTGGCAATCGGTCTGGTCATGGAGCAGATTTTCCATGCCAGCTCCGAGGTGGTGGAACAGAAAATGCGCGAAGTCTGGCGCAAAAGCCTGGAAATCGCCGGTGTCAGTTATGCGCTGTGCCGCAGCTATACGCAGCTCAAGCCCGATCAGGCGGCCCTTGGCGGGCTAGTGCATCAGATCGGTGTGTTGCCGATCCTGACTTACGCCGAAGATCACTATGAACTGCTGTCCGACCCGGTCAGCCTCAATCATGTGATTGACCGCATTCATCCATTACTCGGCGACAAGCTGCTCAGGGTCTGGGAGTTTCCGGAGATGCTGGTACAGGTGCCGCTGCTCTATCAGAACTTCAAGCGACAATCGGCGCAGATCGACTATGTCGATCTGGTGCAGGTGGCGAGTCTGTATTGCCACAAGGACACCGACCATCCGATTTCGCGCATTGATCCTTTTAGCGTGCCGGCTTTCGTAAAACTCGGGATTGATCCGGACAACAAAGCGATGTGTGCGGATCTGGAAGAAACGCGGTCGATGTTTTACTGATCAGAAACCGCGCCGCCTTCATCGCCAGCAGGCTGGCTCCCACATTGGACCTTTGTTACACCACACATCCCTGTGGGAGCCAGCCTGCTGGCGATGGGGCCAGAACAGGCTCCCTCACTCCCCGGCAATAAAACTCACCCGCACTTTCAACCCCGCCTGCTCGCCATCGTGCAGGCTGATCTGCGCCAGGTGCGCGCGGCAGATCTCGCCGACAATCGCCAAGCCCAACCCTGATCCTGCCACTTGCTGGTTACGCCGGTAAAAGCGTTCGAACACCCGGTCACGCTCTTCAAGGGGAATTCCGGGGCCATCGTCTTCAACCTCCAATATCGCCGGGGCCGAGACCCGCAGAATGACGTTGCCACCGGGCGGCGTATGGGCCAGCGCGTTGTCCACCAGATTGCTCAACAGCTCGTTCAGCAGCGTCGGTTCACCGCGCAGCCAGACCGGTTCGTCAGCCTCCAGTGCCAACGCCACACCACGTTTGTGGGCCAGCGGCGCCATGGCCATGCCCAGTTCACGGGCCAATTGACTCAGGTCCAGCAACTGCGCGCCGCCCTCGGCAATCGCCCGGGCGCCGTTTTCGACACGCGCCAGCGATAGCAACTGGTTAGCCAGATGAGTCAGGCGATCAGTGCCCTGCGCAGCAGTTTCCAGCGTGCTGCGCCAGGTTTCGGGTTCGCTCGCCCGCAAGCCCAGTTCCAGTCGTGCCTTGAGGGCCGCCAACGGGGTACGCAGTTCATGGGCAGCATCAGCGATGAACTGCGCCTGCCGCTCGAACTGCCCACGCAAGCGTTCGGTGAAGTGATTGAGCGCGCGCACCAGCGGCCACAACTCGCGCTGGACTTCCACCAACGGCAGCGGACGCAAATCGTCGGACTGCCGCTCTTCCACCGCCGTGCGCAAACGCTCAAGCGGACGCAGCGCTGCGCTGACAGCAAACCACACAATCATCAACGCACCGATCGCCAGCATACCCAGGCGCAGCAAGGTATCGGCCGCCAGGCTGCGAGCCATGCTGACCCGCGCCTCATCGGTCTCGGCTACGCGGATTTCCGCCATGCCGTTCATGTTCGGTTCGCTGACCGCCTTGAGCAGGCTCACCACTCGGACATTCTGCCCTTGATACGTCGCATTGTAGAACCGCGCCAGCGCCGGATAGTTATCGGTGCGCGGCGTTCCCGGAGGTGGCGCCGGCAGATTTTCGTAGCCGGAAATCAGCTTCTGATTGATGTCATTGACCAGATAGAAAATCCGCCCGGCGCTGTCGTAGGCAAAGGTATCGAGCGCCACGTAAGGCACGTCGAGGCTGAGACTGCCGTCGCGCTCGGAGAGGCCCGCGGCGATGGTCCGCGCCGAGGCCAGCAAAGTGCGGTCGTAGGCGGTATCCGCAGCTTCGCGACCGTTCCAGTACGCGCTCAGTCCACTGGCCAGCATCAACACCACCAGCAGCAGCGCCAGGTTCCAAAGCAACCGCCAGCGCAGGCTGCTCGGCTTATGCATCGCGGCTTTCCAGCAAGTAGCCGAGACCACGGAAGGTCACGATAGCGACCGGCTGGCCATCGAGTTTCTTGCGCAAGCGGTGCACGTAGATTTCGATCGCATCGGGGCTGGCTTCCTCGTCGAGACCGAAAACCTGGGAGGCCAGTTGTTCCTTGCTCATCACCCGACCGGGACGGGCGATCAGGGCTTCAAGTACCGCTTGTTCGCGGGAGGTCAGGGTCAGCAGTTCTTCACCGAGAGTGAAGCGCCGAGTGTCGAGGTCATAAGCCAACACTCCGCAACGCTGCAAGCGTTCACCGCCCAACACGCTGCGACGCAGCAAGGCTTTGACCCGTGCTTCGAGTTCGGTGAGTTCGAAAGGCTTGGCCAGGTAATCGTCGGCGCCGAGGTTCAGGCCATGCACCCGATCCTTGACGTCGCTGCGGGCCGTCAGCATCAACACCGGCAAGTTCTTGCCGCGAGCGCGCAGTCGCGCGAGCACTTCAAAACCATCCATGCGCGGCAAGCCGACATCGAGAATCGCCATGGCGTATTCCTCGCTGCCGAGCGCCAGGTCGGCCGCCACGCCATCGTGCAGCACATCCACGGTCAAGCCGGTGCTCTTGAGCGCCTGGGCGACACTTTCGGCGAGCTGCAGATGGTCTTCGACGAGCAGGACACGCATGGATCTTTACCTCATTCAGGGATGGTCGACGCCATTCTTTGGCGCGGAGTTTACAGCGGCATCGGGCGCTGTGAAGCCTGAAAAAACGCGAAAGCTTTCTGAAAGGTTAGCGAAAGGTTAGCCCGTTAGAGTCGGACCACGGACAGTTTCGACTGCCGTCGCTGCTGCCACACAGCGATCCGAAAAACGCCTCGAAGCGTTTTCGACAAATAAGAACAATAAACGGAGTAAGTCATCCATGCAGTCCTTGCAGACCCAGGCACTCGCGCCTGCCCGCCTCTCCCGTTTCAGCAACACCGCCCTTGCCAGTGCCGCCGCGCTTGCCGGTTTTTCGCCGTTGAGCCAGGCCGACTTCATCGAAGACAGTACGGCCACGTTCGAAACCCGCAACATGTACTTCAACCGCGATTTTCGCGATGGCACCAGCGCCCAACAGTCAAAGCGTGACGAGTGGGCCCAGGGTTTCATGCTCAACCTGCAATCAGGTTACACCGACGGCACCGTGGGGTTCGGGGTCGATGCATTGGGTATGCTGGGGGTCAAGCTCGATTCAAGTCCCGACCGTACCGGCACCGGCCTGCTGCCAACCCACGATGACGGGCGCGCGGCTGACGAATATTCCAAACTGGGCCTGACCGGCAAAGTGAAAATCTCCGCAACGGAACTGAAGATCGGCAGCCTGATTCCGGAACTGCCGATCCTCAAGCCCAACGACGGGCGCATCCTGCCGCAGACGTTTGAAGGTGGCCTGCTGACCTCCAAAGAGATCAAGAACCTGACCTTCACCGGCGGGCGCCTGGAAAAAGCCAAGGACCGCGACAGCACCGATTTCGAGGACATCGCCCTCAACAACAAGAACAGCCGCTTCGCCGGTACGGTGGCCGGCAAGCACTTCGACTTTGGCGGCGTGGATTACAAGTTCACCGACAAAATCACCGGCAGTTACCACTTCGCGCAACTCGACGAAGTCTACAACCAGCACTTCCTCGGCGTGGTTGCCTCGCAACCGTTCGGGCCGGGCACGTTCGGCACCGATCTGCGCCTGGCCATCAGTGACGACGAGGGTCAGGCCCGTGGCGGCAAGATCGACAACAAATCCCTCAATGGTCTGGTGAGCTACGCCTTGAGCGGGCACAAGTTCAGTGCCGGTTATCAGCACATGTCCGGCGACAGCGCGTTTCCCTACGTGGATGGCGCCGACCCGTACCTGGTCAACTTCGTGCAGATCAACGACTTTGCCGGTGCCGAAGAGCGTTCGTGGCAGGCACGTTACGACTTTGACTTCGCCAAACTCGGCGTACCGGGCCTGAGCTTCATGAGCCGTTACTTGAGCGGTGACAACATCAAACTCAAGAACGGCGACGAAGGCAAAGAGTGGGAACGCAACACCGAAATCAAATACGTAGTACAAAGCGGCGCCCTCAAGGACGTCGCCGTACGCCTGCGCAATGCCACTTACCGCTCCAATTACTCTGCTCGCGATGCCGATGAAGTGCGTCTGCTGGTGAGCTATAGCGTTGCCCTTTGGTAATTCAGTACGTCGATAACAACAACTCCCAAGGAGACTTGAATGAACCTGTCAATGCGTAAACTAGCCCTCGCCGCCAGCGTCCTGCTGTTCACCGGCCAAGCGCTTGCCGAACCCAAACGCCCGGAATGCATCGCCCCGGCCTCGCCGGGTGGTGGTTTCGACCTGACCTGCAAACTGGCGCAGAGCGCGCTGGTCAACGAAAAACTGCTGACCAAACCGATGCGCGTAACCTACATGCCCGGTGGTGTCGGCGCGGTGGCGTACAACGCGGTGGTCGCCCAGCGTCCGGCCGACGCCGGCACGCTGGTCGCCTGGTCCAGTGGTTCGCTGCTGAACCTGGCTCAAGGCAAGTTCGGTCGTTTCGATGAAACCAACGTGCGCTGGCTGGCTGCTGTCGGCACCAGCTACGGCGCCATCGCGGTGAAAAGCGATTCGCCCTACAAGACCCTCGACGACCTCGTTCAGGCACTGAAGAAAGATCCGAGCAAAGTGGTCATCGGTTCCGGCGGCACCGTCGGCAGCCAGGACTGGATGCAAACCGCGTTGATCGCCAAGGCCGCCGGGATCAACCCGCGTGACCTGCGTTACGTCGCTCTCGAAGGCGGCGGCGAAATCGCCACGGCTCTGCTCGGCGGCCACATCCAGGTCGGCAGCACTGACATTTCCGACTCCATGCCACACATCCAGAGCGGCGACATGCGCCTGCTGGCGGTGTTCTCCGACAAGCGTCTGGACGAGCCGGAAATGAAGGACATTCCGACCGCTCGCGAGCAAGGCTACGACATCGTCTGGCCGGTGGTTCGCGGTTTCTACCTGGGGCCAAAAGTCAGCGACGAAGACTACGCCTGGTGGAAAGACTCCTTCGACAAACTGCTGGCTTCGCCTGAGTTCGCCAAGTTGCGCGACCAGCGTGAACTGTTCCCGTTCGCCATGACCGGCCCGGAACTGGACACCTACGTGAAGAAGCAAGTCGCCGACTACAAAGTGCTGGCCAAAGAGTTCGGCCTGATCCAGTGATCGTCTCTGTCTAGTGGCCGCGGCTCCGTTTGGCGGCGCCGCGGCACAGGAGTTCCCCATGCTCTTACAACGCATTTTTGCTTCGGTGCTGTTGCTGGTCTGTCTCGGCCTCGCACTGATGGCATGGCCGTATCAAGCGGCTTTTTCCTACGAACCGGTAGGACCTCGGGCCTTTCCACTGCTGATGCTCGGCCTGATGGGGTCGGCCCTTTTGTACATGGTGTTTCGTCCCGCGCCGATCAAACACAGCGATGACGAGCCGCCACTCGACCGCGAAACCCTGACCAAGATTGGCATCTGCGTCGCACTGTTGCTGGTGTTCGCCGGCACTTTCGAACCCCTGGGCTTCATCGTCGCCAGCATCATGACCGGTGTTCCGATGGCGCGCCTGTACGGCGGCCGCTGGGTGCCGAGCATCGTGATCATCAGCCTGATGGCTGTCGGACTGTACTTGCTGTTCGACCGTTTGATGGACGTACCGCTGCCCCTCGGCCTGCTCAGCGTTCTGGAGAACTGATATGGATACTCTTGGCTATTTGGGTCAGGGCTTCGGCGTCGCGCTCAGCCCGTACAACCTGGTGACCGCCCTCTGCGGCACCCTGATCGGCACCGTCGTAGGCCTGCTGCCGGGACTGGGTCCGATCAACGGCGTGGCATTGTTGATCCCGATCGCATTCGCCCTCGGCCTGCCGCCGGAGTCGGCACTGATCCTGCTGGCGGCGGTGTACCTGGGTTGCGAATATGGCGGCCGGATCAGCTCGATCCTGCTGAACATTCCGGGCGAAGCCTCCACCGTGATGACCACCCTCGACGGCTACCCGATGGCCCGCAAAGGCCTGGCCGGTGTCGCGCTGTCTCTGTCGGCGTGGAGCTCGTTCATCGGTGCCTTCATCGCAACCTGCGGCATGGTGCTGTTCGCCCCGCTGCTGGCGAAATGGGCGATCGCGTTCGGGCCGGCGGAATACTTCGTGTTGATGGTCTTTGCGATTGTCTGCCTTGGCGGCATGGCCGGGGACCGACCACTGAAGACGTTTATCGCAGCGCTGATCGGTCTGTTCCTGTCGACCGTCGGCATCGATGCCAACAGCGGCGTGTACCGTTTCACCGGCGATAACATTCACCTGACTGACGGCATTCAATTCGTCGTGCTGGTGCTGGGCCTGTTCTCCATCAGCGAAATCCTCCTGCTGCTGGAAAAAACCCATCATGGCCAGGAAGCGGTGAAAGCTACCGGCCGGATGATGTTCAACTTCAAGGAAGCGGCGTCGGTGTTCGTGGTGAATATCCGTTGCGGCGTACTGGGTTTCATCATGGGCGTGTTGCCGGGTGCCGGTGCGACGCTGGCCAGTGCCGTGGCCTACATGACCGAGAAGCGCATCGCCGGTGCCAGCGGCAAGTTCGGTGAAGGTGACGCTCGAGGCCTTGCGGCGCCGGAAACCGCCATCGGTGGCGCGGCCTGCGGTGCACTGGTGCCGATGCTGACCCTCGGCGTTCCAGGTTCGGGCACCACGGCGGTGATGATCGGCGCACTGTCGCTGTACAACATCACCCCGGGTCCGCTTTTGTTCCAACAGCAGCCCGATATCGTCTGGGGCCTGATCGCCTCGTTGTTCATCGCCAACGTGATGCTGGTGATCCTCAACATCCCGATGATCCGCATCTTCACCCGTATCCTCGCCGTGCCAAACTGGGCCCTGGTGCCGGTGATCGCGATCATTACCGGGATCGGCGTCTACGCGGTGCACGCCACCACGTTCGACCTGTTCCTGATGATCGGTATCGGCATCTTCGGCTACATCCTGCGCAAGCTGGACTTCCCGCTGTCGCCGCTGCTGCTGGGTTTCATCCTCGGAGGTTTGATGGAGCAGAACCTGCGCCGTGCCCTGTCGATTTCCAACGGTGCGCTGGAAATCCTCTGGTCGAGCCCGATCACTTTCGGTTGCTGGGTCCTCACGTCGATCATGCTGCTGATGCCGCTGATCCGCATCTGGCGCAAACGTTCGGCCGCGCAACGCGCTATC
Source organism: Pseudomonas sp. MAG733B (assembly GCF_036884845.1). Taxonomy (NCBI): domain Bacteria; kingdom Pseudomonadati; phylum Pseudomonadota; class Gammaproteobacteria; order Pseudomonadales; family Pseudomonadaceae; genus Pseudomonas; species Pseudomonas sp. MAG733B. The sequence continues at coordinate 2,048,727 of NZ_CP145732.1, read as the reverse complement.
GCCGATGTCTGATCGGGTCCCCTTCAAAAACTGGTGGGGAACCCCGCTGGTCGGCCTGCTGGGCGGTTACCTCGCCAGCCAGGTCGGCTGGCCTCTGCCGTGGATGGTCGGCTCGTTGCTGGCGATCATCCTCGTGCGCTGCCTGACACCGTGGCAACTCGCGGAAATCCCTGGCGGCCGCAAGTGCGGCCAGTGGATCGTCGGCATCGGCATAGGCCTGCACTTCACCCCGGTGGTGATGGAGCAGGTGCTGAGTCATTTCGGTTTGATCTTCTTCGGTGCGTTGGTCACCAGCCTGTCGGCGGTCGTCGGCGTGTGGCTGATGCGGCGTACCGGTGAAGATCGGGCCACTGCGTTCTTCTCCAGCATGCCCGGTGGTTCCGGCGAGATGGTCAACCTCGGTGCGCGAAATGGCGCGGTGCTCAGCCGTGTTGCGGCGGGGCAGAGTTTGCGCGTGCTGGTGGTGGTTTTGTGTGTACCGGCGGCGTTCAAATACCTGCTGGGTGACGGTGCACCGATTTCCCATGCCGGCAGCATCGATTGGCGCTGGCTGGCGATTTTGTTCCCCGCCGGAGCGCTGGCGGCCTGGATCTGGGAACGTCTGCGTCAACCCAATCCTTGGCTGTTCGGACCCTTGCTGGTCAGTGCGGCGGTGAGCATCGGTTGGGATCTGCATATCGGATTGCCAAACGGTGGCAGCCAGATCGGCCAGTGGCTGATCGGCAGCGGGCTGGGCTGTCACTTCAACCGACAGTTTTTCCGTCGCGCACCTTCGTTCATGGGCCGGACCTTGATCGGTACGGTGTTGACCATGTTGATCGCGACCGCAGCGGCGCTGGGCTTGAGTGCGCTGACCCATCTGGATCTGCGTTCACTGACGTTGGGCATGATGCCCGGCGGGATTGCGGAGATGAGCCTGACGGCGGAGACCCTGCAATTGTCGGTGCCGCTGGTGACGGCGATGCAGGTGATGCGGCTGTTGTTTGTGCTGTTTCTGGCGGAGCCGTTGTTCAAGTATTGGAATCGACAACCGGAAGAACCAGAAATTTAACTCCACCTGTGGCGAGGGAGCTTGCTCCCGCTCGGCTGCGCAGCAGTCGTAAAGCCTATGTGCATGGTGTGTCAGAAGAAATCAGATTGCAGAATTTAGGGCTGCTTCGCAGCCCAGCGGGAGCAAGCTCCCTCGCCACAAAAGTTCAACCAACTCCCATCAAACCGGGGGCAACCGCCACTCAATCGGCGTCTCGCCATTCTGTTCCAGAAACTTGTTGGTCCGGCTGAAGTGCCCGCAACCCAGGAAGCCGCGATAAGCCGACAGCGGCGACGGGTGCACCGACGTCAGCACCAGATGCTTGGTGGCATCGATCAGTTTCTGCTTGCTCTGCGCATGGGCGCCCCACAGCATGAACACCAGATGTGGCTGCTGCTGGCTGACCACTTCAATGATCCGGTCAGTGAAAAACTGCCAACCCTTGTCCTTGTGCGCATTGGCGTTTGCGCGCTCGACGGTCATGGTGGTGTTGAGCATCAGCACGCCCTGCTCAGCCCAGCTCTGCAAGTAACCGTGGCTGGGGATGTCGATGTTCAGGTCGCGCTTCAATTCTTTGTAGATGTTCACCAGCGACGGCGGCGCCGGTACGCCCGGTTGCACCGAGAAGCACAAGCCATGGGCCTGGCCCGGGCCGTGGTACGGGTCTTGTCCGAGGATCACGACTTTGACCTTGTCCAGCGGCGTGGAATTGAGTGCGTTGAAGATCATCGGGCCCGGTGGATAGATCTCCTTGCCGGCCGCCCGCTCCTGTTGCAGAAAGTTTCGCAACTCTGTCATGTAGGGCTGGTCGAATTCGGCACGCAGGGCCTCCTTCCAGCTCGGTTCGAGTTTGATACGGTCGTCAGCAGTCATGGTTACATCCGGCAAAAACAATGGGGCGAACCCTAGGAAAGCGCATCACGCTTGTCAATTGATCTGACACAGATCCGGCACTTTCCTACACAGCGATCATACTTAACCCTCAATTTCCCGATCGAGGTCACGATGAATCTGCACTTCGAAGAACTCACCGGCACCGACGGCGCCCGCATCGGCGTCGCCACGCTGGATGCCGAAAAATCGCTGAACGCGCTGTCCTTGCCCATGATCAACGCCTTGCGCGATCGACTGGATGCCTGGGCCAAAGAGCCGCAAATCGTTTGCGTGCTGCTGCGCGGCAACGGCGCCAAAGCCTTCTGCGCCGGCGGTGAAGTGCGCAGCCTGGTTGAGGCCTGCCGCGCCCATCCCGGCGAAGTGCCGCCTCTGGCCGCGCATTTCTTTTCCGCTGAATATCGCCTGGACTTCAGCCTGCACACCTATCCCAAACCGCTCATCTGCTGGGGGCACGGTTATGTGCTCGGCGGCGGCATGGGCCTGCTGCAAGGGGCAAACATCCGCATCGTCACACCGAGCAGTCGGCTGGCCATGCCTGAGATCACCATCGGTCTTTACCCGGACGTCGGCGCCAGTTGGTTCCTGTCGCGCCTGCCCGGCAAGCTCGGATTGTTCCTCGGCCTGACCGGCGCCCACATGAATGCTCGCGATGCGATCGACCTGGACCTGGCCGACCGCTTCCTGCTCGATGAGCAACAGGAACAGCTGATCGAAGGCCTGCTGCAATTGAATTGGCAGGAACAGACACCTATGCAGCTCAACAGTCTGCTCAAGGCCTTGCAACAGGAAGCCGTCGCACAAATGCCCGAACCTCAGTGGCTACCGCGACGCCAGCGTATCGATGAATTGCTGGATGTCAGTGATGTGCGTTGCGCGTGGAAGGCCATCAGCCCATTGCGCGATGACACTGACCTGCTGCTCAGTCGCGCCGCCCGGACCATGAGCGAAGGCTCGCCGCTGACCGCTCATCTGGTCTGGGAACAGATCGCCCGCGCCCGGCACCTGTCACTGGCCGAAGTCTTTCTGATGGAATACACGCTGAGCCTCAATTGCTGTCGTCATCCGGAGTTCAGCGAAGGTGTGCGTGCGCGATTGATCGACAAGGATCAGAAACCGCATTGGCACTGGCCGGACATCAACAATGTGCCGGATGCGGTGGTGGAGGCACATTTCCACAAGGTGTGGGAAGGTCGGCACCCATTGGCGGATTTGTCGGAGTACTGAATTTCGGGCATAAAAAAAGCGGCGCTTGATGCGCCGCTTTTTTGTGGACGGTTAACGGTGACTGCCCCGGCCGTCGTGATCGCCGCGTCCGTTATGGTCGCCTCGACCGCCATGGTTGTTGTTGCGCCCGCCATTGCCACGGTAGTCATTGTTCCAGCCGCCACGGTTGCGGCCGTCCCAGCCATGATTCTGCTGCGCCCGGTAGTCGGGTCGCGACTGGTAGTAACGGGGTGCCGATTGGTAATAGCGCGGCGCCGGTTGATAGACCCGCGGCTGGTGGTAGTAGCGCGGCGTTGGCTGGTAATACCGCGCAGGTGGCGCGTAATAACGGGCTGGCGGTGAATAGTAACCGCCATTGGAATAGTAGGAATTACCGCCAGCGTAATAAGCCGGCGCTGGTGAGGTGTAAACCTCGGAACTGTAGTAACTGACTCCTCCGTCGGAATAAGGCACGCATCCACCAAGGGACAAACCCGATACAGCAATCAGTAGAATTGTTCGCAGCTGTTTTAGACAGAGCATGGCGGCCTCCTGGACCGCGGGTGAGCCACACCAGCGACGCTGGCAGGCGACAGTCAATTATTCGGTGACTGTCGAAAGATCAGACATCGAATTCGGAATCTGGTGCGTTCTCGCAACAAGTTGAAACATCTCGCCGATGAAAGGTTTTTCATCTATCACGCGCTGATTAATGGTGGCCGTGGCGATATCCACCGCCGTAATAACGAAGCGCGAGGATCGCTCCGAGCTTCAGATCAGCGGCCGATGACGCTGCATCTCAGTGCATCGGTGCACCATCACAAAGCAGCCCGACCTGCACCCCCGCCTCTCGATTCTTCAACACCCCCGCGCTAGACGCATTCCCCGGACTTGGCACGCCTCTCGCTTTAGCAATCCCGTGCAGGAGTCATCACAGGTTCGCGGCACCACAATTTGCAATGGCTGACTAGGGTTCCGGCTCGCAATCGCGAGTGACTGGTCCGAGAGTTGGCGACCTCCAGTTGAGGTTACACGGCGGGACAAAAGCCCGGGAGACAAGCCACCGTTCGCGGTGCCGCGTTGCCTCCTGCCCGCCCTTGATCAACTGGAGATTTCGAAATGTCCCGACTACGTTTCCCCGCCTTGCTCGCCGCTGCATTTGCAGCGTTGCTCAGCACCCAGTCCCAGGCCGCACCGAAAGACCACTTCAGCGTCTGCTGGACGATCTATGCCGGCTGGATGCCGTGGGAATACGCCGGCAGCCAAGGCATCGTCGACAAATGGGCGAAGAAGTACGGCATCAAGATCGATGTGGTGCAGCTCAACGATTACGTCGAATCGATCAACCAATACACCGCGGGCCAGTTCGACGGCTGCACCATGACCAACATGGATGCGCTGACCATTCCGGCCGCAGGCGGCGTTGACAGCACCGCACTGATCGTCAGTGATTTCTCCAACGGCAACGACGGTATCGTGCTCAAGGGCGAAGGCAAGAAAGTCGCCGACCTCAAGGGCATGGACGTCAATCTGGTCGAGCTCTCGGTCTCTCACTATCTGCTGGCCAGGGCCCTGGATTCGGTGGACCTCACCGAGAAAGACCTGAAAGTGGTCAACACCTCCGACGCCGATATCTCGGCCGCCTTCAACACCGATCAAGTCAACGCCGTCACCACCTGGAACCCGATGCTCTCGGACATCAAGGCCAAGCCTGCGGTGACCGAAGTTTTCAACTCCAGCCAGATCCCCGGCGAAATCATGGACATGATGGTGGTCAACAGCGCCACCCTCAAAGACAACCCGGCCCTGGGCAAAGCGCTGACCGGCGCGTGGTTCGAAGTGGTCGAGTTGATGAACGCGAAAAACGCCGCCAGCAAAGCCGCACTCGAACACATGGCCAAAGCCTCGGGCACCGATCTTGCGGGTTTCCAGGCACAACTGGACACCACCAAGCTGTTCGCCACGCCGAAAGAAGCCCTGGCGTTTTCCACCAGCAAGCAACTGCCGGAAACCATGCGCAAGGTCGCCGAGTTCTCCTTCCAGCACGGCTTGCTGGGTGAAGGCGCCAAGGACACCAGCGCGGTCGGCATGGCCTTCGCCAACGGCGTGACCAGCGGCGACAAGGGCAACCTCAAGCTGCGCTTCGACCCGAGCTACGTGCAAATGGCCGCCGACGCCAAGTTGTAAGAAGAGGACTTGGCCATGCGCCTGATCAATCGCCATCCGGATCGCCCGAGTCGCCTGTTGCTGGTGATCCTGCCGTTCGCCCTGGTGCTGTTCGCCTACTTCATGGGCTCGGCCGAGCGACTGGCGGACAACCCCAATGACAAGTTGCTGCCCAGCGCCGTGCAAATGACCGACGCGGTAAAACGCCTGGCGTTTGTAGCCGACGGCCGCACCGGTGAATACGTGCTGTGGCAGGACACCGCCTCCAGCCTGCGACGCCTGGCCATCGGCTTGGGCATCAGCGCGCTGGCCGGGCTGTGCCTGGGCATGGCCGCCGGCACCTTGCCGCTGTTCGGCGCGCCGTTATCGCCGTTGCTGACGGTGCTGTCGATGGTGCCGCCGCTAGCGATCCTGCCGATTCTGTTCATCGTGTTCGGGTTGGGCGAGTTGTCGAAAGTGATGCTGATCGTGATCGGCATCACCCCGGCGCTGGCCCGGGATCTGGAACAGCGCGCCCGGGAAATTCCCGTGGAACTGCTGATCAAGGCCCAGACCCTCGGCGCTTCCACCTGGACCTTGATGCTGCGCGTGGTGTTGCCGCAATTGCTGCCGCGGTTGCTGATTTCGCTGCGCCTGATGCTCGGCTCTGCGTGGCTGTTCCTGATCGCCGCCGAAGCCATCGCCTCCACAGACGGCCTCGGCTATCGGATTTTCCTGGTGCGCCGCTACCTGGCGATGGATGTGATCCTGCCGTACGTGGTGTGGATCACCCTGCTCGCCTGGCTGATGGATTGGGGGCTCAAGCGCCTGACTCAGCGTGCTTTCCCTTGGTACGAAGGAGCGCGGGCATGAGCTTCATCACGGTGAAAAACGTTTGGCAGCAATACGCCGATCAGGTGGTGCTCGAAGGCCTGAACCTGAGCGTCAACGAGGGTGAATTCTGCACGTTGGTGGGCGCGTCCGGTTGCGGTAAATCGACCTTCCTGCGCCTGCTGCTCGGCCAGGAACGCGCCAGTCGCGGCGAGATCCTGCTCGATGGTCTTCCGCTGGCCGGTGAGCCGGATGCCAGCCGTGGCGTGGTGTTCCAACGCTACTCGGTGTTCCCGCATTTGAGCGTGCTGGACAACGTCGCCCTCGGCCTCGAACTGCCGCGCTCGCCGTTACTTGGTCGCCTGTTTGGCAGCGCGAAAAAAGACGCCCGCGAACAGGCCTCGGTACTGCTGCACAAAGTCGGCCTCGGTCATTCGCTGGACAAGTACCCGGCGCAGCTTTCCGGCGGCATGCAGCAACGACTCGCCATCGCCCAGGCGCTGATCATGAAGCCCCGCGTGTTGCTGCTCGACGAACCGTTCGGCGCCCTCGATCCGGGCATCCGCAAAGACATGCACGCCTTGCTGCTGGAGCTGTGGCGCGAGACGCAACTGACGGTGTTCATGGTCACCCATGACCTGTCCGAAGGTTTCAGCCTCGGCACGCGTTTGCTGGTGTTCGACAAGGTCCGCGTCGACCCGCATGCCCCCGGCGCCTATGGCGCGCGTATCACCTACGACATCCCTTTGAACAGCGACCGCCGCGCCACTCGTGCCGCCGTCGACGCCTTGCCGGTGCAACTGGCGGGCACGCTTCGTATCGCTTAGAGGAATTTTGACAATGACTGATTCGACTCAACTGTTCCCACCGTTCGCCGAAGAAATGCTCCCCGGTGGCGGCCATCGTTCTTTCGTGTTGAAGCGCGGTCAACTACTGCGCCTGACCGACATTCGCGGCGGCGCCAACGTCAGCCTGACGCTGCTCAACGCCAATGAAAAATCCGAACGCCTGAACCTGCCCGACAGCCTCAAATGCCAACACACCGCCAAACTCACCACCGGCCATTGCCTGTACTCGGACATGGGTCGTGTGCTGGCCGCGATCACCGCTGATACCTGCGGCTGGAGTGACAGCCTCGGCGGCGTGCTCTGCGCTGAAGAGGTCGCGGAAAAATACGGTGCCGGCCGCTATCAGGAACTGCGCAACGGCTTCTTCCGCAACGGCACCGACAACCTGTTGGTGGAGTTGGGCAAGTGGGGGTTGGGCCTGTCGGATTTGCTGATGACCCTCAACCTGTTCAGCCGCGTCAACGTCGATGGTGTCGGGCGCTTCCACTTTGTCGAAGGCAATTCAAAGGCCGGCGACTACATCGAGTTGTACGCACCGATGGACACGCTGGTAGTGCTCACCGCCCTGCAACATCCGATGGACCCGGCACCGGAGTACGCACCGAAACCACTGAAGCTCAGCTGGATGAACGCCGACGCCAGCGTTGCCGAACACTGCCGCACTTCGCGTCCGGAAAACGAGCGCGGCTTCATCAACACCGACCGTCTGTTCGCCTGAGGATCGCTGCCATGTCACTTGCTATCGCTACCGCTCCACAGTCGCCCGAAACCGCCGTCTTCCGCGCCACCATTCCCGCCGGCGAACCCTGGCTGATGGAGGTCAAGGCCGGCCAGACGTTGCGCATCCTCGACCTGGAAGGCAATCAGGCCGTCGACACCCTGTTCTACAGCGTCGCAAACCCGAAAGAACGCTACGACGTGCAACGCACTTTGCGCCGGCAGAACAGCGTGTACCTGAGCACCGGCAGCGTGCTGTATTCCAACCTCGGCAAACCGATGCTGACCATCGTCGCCGACACTTGCGGTCGTCACGACACCCTCGGCGGCGCCTGCGCGCAAGAGAGCAACACCGTGCGCTACGCCCTGGAAAAACGCTACATGCACAGCTGCCGCGACAACTATCTGCGAGCCTGCGTGCATGACGGGCGGTTGGGCAAAAGCGACATCGGGCCGAACATCAATTTCTTCATGAACGTGCCGGTTACCGCTGACGGTGGACTGACTTTCGAAGACGGGATTTCCGCACCGGGCAAGTACGTTGACCTGCGCGCAGAGATGGACGTGATCGTGCTGATCTCCAACTGCCCGCAACTGAACAACCCGTGCAATGCCTACAACCCGACGCCTGCGGAGCTGCTGGTATGGAACTGAAATTTGCGCGGTTGCGGCGTTGGTTGTTTGCCCTGTGCCAAGCCCGTTCCGGGCAGTGCCTCAAGAAACAGGAACACCGCGGCTCAAATGTGGGAGCGGGCTTGCTCGCGAAAGCGGTGTATCAGAAACATCAACGTTGACTGACACGCGCTCTTCGCGAGCAAGCCCGCTCCCACACGGGATCGGTGGTGTTCTGAAGTGAACAGATTTTTCACCGGGGACGGCCCCGGTGCCTCAAGAAAAACTGCGGGACGGCCCGCATCCCCATCAGGGGTTATGCCATGTTCGAAAAAGTCCTGATTGCCAACCGTGGCGCCATTGCCTGCCGCATCCTGCGTACCTTGCGTGACCTGCAGGTCAACGGCGTTGCCGTCTACTCCGAAGCCGATGCCGCCAGCCTGCACATCCTGCAAGCCGACGAAGCCCACAGCCTCGGTGAAGGCGCAGCCGCCGGCACTTACCTGGCAGTCGATAAAATCCTCGCTATCGCTAAATCTACGGGCGCCACGGCGATCCATCCCGGCTACGGTTTTCTCTCGGAAAACGCCGCGTTCGCCGAAGCCTGCGAAGCCGCCGACATCGCCTTCATCGGCCCGACGCCAGAGCAACTGCGGGTGTTCGGTCTCAAGCACACCGCGCGCGCATTGGCCAAGGAACATGGCGTGCCGATGCTTGAAGGTACCGAGTTGCTCGACAGCCTCGACGCGGCACTGATCGCAGGTGAACAGGTCGGCTACCCGGTGATGCTCAAAAGCACCGCCGGCGGTGGCGGCATCGGCATGCGCGTGTGTCGCAGTGCGGCGGAGTTAAGCGAGTCCTTCGAAACGGTCAAACGCCTGGGTCAGAACAACTTCAGCGACGCCGGGGTGTTCATCGAGAAGTACATCCAGCGTGCCCGGCATCTGGAAGTGCAGGTGTTCGGCGACGGTAACGGAGAGGTGATTGCCCTCGGCGTGCGCGATTGCTCGGTGCAACGTCGTAACCAGAAAGTCCTCGAAGAAACCCCGGCGCCGAACCTGCCCGACGGCATGGCCGAAGAGCTGTGTGCAGCGGCGATCAAACTGGCCAAAGCGGTGAGTTACCGCAGCGCCGGCACTGTGGAATTCGTCTTCGACAGCGATGCCCAGCGCTTCTATTTTCTGGAAGTGAACACTCGGTTGCAGGTGGAACATGGCGTCACCGAACAGGTGTGGGGCGTTGATCTGGTGCGCTGGATGGTGCAACTGGCGGCCGGTGATTTGCCGCCGCTGGGTGAACTGATCAAGGGTTTGAAAGCGGACGGCCATGCGATTCAGGCGCGGCTGTATGCGGAAGACCCGGGGCGGGATTTTCAGCCGAGCCCGGGCTTGCTCACTGCTGTGAATTTCCCACCAGCCAATGGCATTCAACTGCGCATCGACACGTGGGTCGAGGCTGGCTGCGAGATTCCACCGTACTTCGACCCGATGATCGCCAAGGTCATCAGCTGGGCACCGACTCGCGAAGAGGCCCGCGCCGATTTGCATCAAGCCCTCGGCGAGAGTCAGCTGTATGGCGTGGAAACCAACCGCGATTACCTGCGGCAGATTTTGCTCGATGCGCCCTTCGCCAGCGGCCAGCCATGGACTCGCTGCCTGGAAGGGCTGGTGTATCAGGCCAACACGTTCGAGGTGATCAGCGCCGGCACCCAGACCAGTGTGCAGGACTATCCCGGTCGCCTCGGCTACTGGGCAGTCGGTGTGCCGCCGTCGGGTCCGATGGACAGTCGCGCGTTGCGACTGGGCAACCGTTTGCTGGGCAACGACGAAGGCGCGGCGGCGCTGGAAATCACCATGAGCGGGCCGTTGTTGCGCTTCAACTGCGACGCGGTGGTGGCGGTGACCGGGGCGGTGATTCCGTTGACATTGAACGGTGAAAACGTGCCGATGAACACTGCGCTGCTGATTGCGGCGGGGGCGACTTTGAGCCTCGGCACCATCGCTGGTGCCGGTGCCCGCAGCTACCTGTGCCTTCGCGGTGGCCTGCAAGTGCCGGACTATCTGGGCAGCAAAAGTACTTTCACGCTTGGTCAGTTTGGTGGTCATGGCGGACGAGCATTGCGTGCCGGCGACGTGTTGCATGTACCCGCCTTGCTTGACCGCAGCGCCGGTCAACAATTGGACGATGAGCAGGTCACTGAACTACCGGCAGTGCGGAAAATTCGAGTGATCTACGGCCCCCACGGTGCGCCGGAATACTTCACTGAAAACTACATCGGCACGTTCTTCGCCACGCAGTGGGAAGTGCATTTCAACTCCAGCCGCACCGGCGTACGCCTGATCGGGCCGAAGCCGGAATGGGTGCGTGCCGACGGTGGCGAGGCGGGTTTGCATCCGTCGAATATTCATGACAATCCGTATGCAATCGGCGCGGTGGATTTCACCGGTGACATGCCGGTGATCCTCGGTCCCGATGGCCCGAGCCTTGGTGGGTTTGTGTGCCCGGTAACGGTGATCGAGGCGGATCTTTGGCAGTTGGGGCAACTGAAGGCTGGGGACAAGGTGCAGTTCTGCCCCGTCAATATCAAAACCGCCAGAAATCTCGCCTTGAACTGGAGTCAATGTGGGAGCGGGCTTGCTCGCGAAAGCGGTGTGTCAGACGCAACAATACTGACTGACACGACCTCTTCGCGAGCAAGCCCGCTCCCACAGGGGGTTATGTCGCCTGTTGTTTTGGAGTTGGGTCAGGGGGATACGAAACTGGTGGCGCGCCTTTCCGGCGACACGCATCTGTTGCTGGAAATCGGCGCCCCGGAACTCGACCTCGTCCTGCGCTTCCGCGCCCACGCCCTCATGCAAGCCCTGGAAAGCAAGCACTTGCACGGCGTGATCGACCTCACACCCGGCATCCGCTCACTGCAAATCCACTACCAACCCGAGCAACTGCCACTCGCCGATCTGCTCGGCATCGTCGCCGGCGAATGGGACGCCGTGTGCGCCGCCAAAGACCTGCAAGTGCCGTCGCGCATCGTCCACTTGCCGCTGTCCTGGGACGACCCTGCTTGCCAGTTGGCCATCGAAAAATACATGACCACCGTGCGCAAGGACGCACCGTGGTGCCCAAGCAACCTGGAGTTCATCCGACGCATCAACGATTTGCCGAACCTCGATGAGGTACAGCGCACAGTATTCGACGCCAGTTATCTGGTGATGGGCCTGGGAGACGTTTACCTCGGTGCGCCAGTGGCCACCCCACTCGACCCGCGCCATCGCCTGGTGACCACCAAGTACAACCCGGCCCGCACCTGGACCGCCGAGAACTCGGTGGGCATCGGTGGCGCGTACATGTGCGTGTACGGCATGGAAGGCCCCGGCGGTTATCAATTCGTCGGCCGCACCTTGCAGATGTGGAACCGTTACCGCGACGTCACCGCGTTCGATGGCAAACCGTGGCTGCTGCGCTTTTTCGACCAGATCCGTTTCTACCCGGTCAGCGCCGATGAGCTGCTGCGAATCCGCCGGGATTTCCCCCTCGGGCGCTTCGACCTGAACATCGAACACAGCCAGCTGAACCTGGCGGATTACCAGGATTTTCTGACGAAAGAGGCCCAAACCATCGGCGCTTTTCGCGATCAGCAACAAGCTGCATTCAACGCCGAACGCGAACGCTGGATCGCCAGCGGCCAGGCGCATTTCGACAGTGAAGAACTGAACCCGGAAGCGACCGAAGACGCACCGCTGAGCAGCGGCCAACAGAGCGTCGACAGCCACATCGCCGGCAACCTCTGGCAGGTTCAGGTGGAGACCGGCAGCCGGGTCGAGGCCGGTGATGTGCTGGTGATTCTGGAGTCGATGAAGATGGAAATCCCCGTGCTCGCGCCGATGGCCGGCGTGGTCCGCGAGATTCGCGTGCAACCCGGTTCGGCCGTGCGCGCCGGACAGCGCGTCGTGGTGCTGGAACTCGACTGAACCCATTTTGAAAAGGACTCACGCCATGAACATCAATCTGCAACTCGACGCCCTGCGCAACGCTTACCGCGACGGCAGCACCACGCCCCGGCAATTGCTGCTGAGCCTGCGGGACAAGGCCGCCGCGCTGAACCCGGATTATCACTTGTTCATCCACTTGCTGAGTGTCGATGAACTTGAGCCATACCTCGCCGCCCTCGACGGTCGCGACATCGACAGCCTGCCACTGTATGGCGTGCCGTTCGCGATCAAGGACAACATCGATCTGGCGGGCATTCCGACCACGGCGGCGTGCCCCGCATTTGCCTATGTACCCGAGCGCTCGGCAACCATCGTCGAGCAACTGCTGGCGCTGGGCGCGGTGCCGTTGGGCAAGACCAACCTCGATCAATTCGCCACTGGCCTCAATGGCAGTCGTTCACCGTATGGCACGTGCCCGAACAGCGTGTTGCCGGAATATCCATCGGGTGGTTCCAGCGCCGGTTCTTCGCTTGCGGTGGCGCTCGGAGTCGCGAGTTTTTCGTTGGGCACCGACACCGCAGGCTCCGGACGCGTGCCGGCAGCGTTGAACAATCTGGTCGGGATGAAAGCCACCAAAGGCTTGATTTCCACCGCTGGGGTGGTGCCGGCCTGCCGCACACTCGATTGCGTGACCACATTTACGGCGACCGCCCGCGAAGCAAGTCAGTTACTGGCATTGACCGCCAGACTCGACCCCCGGGACGCGTACAGCCGCAGCAACCCACTGTGGAATGACGGCTCGGCGTTCGGCGCACCGCGTCCATTCCGCTTCGGCGTGCCCCGTGCACAGGACCTGGCGTTTTTCGGTTGCGCTGAAGGACCGCTGTTGTTCGGTGACGCGATCGATCAACTCAAGCGCTTGGGTGGCGAAGCGGTGGAGTTGGACCTGACGCCGTTTCTTGAAGCGGCACGCCTGCTTTACGAAGGCCCATGGGTGGCCGAGCGCTACAGCGTCGCTGGCGAACTGATGGAACAAAATCCCCAAGCCGTGTTGCCGGTAATCCGCGCCGTATTGGCCAAGGCGCCGGCCGTCAGCGGCGTGCAAACCTTCCGTGCCCAGTATCGGCTGCAAGCGTTGAAAGCCGTGTGCGACAAAGCGCTGGAAAACCTCGATTGCGTGGTCACGCCGACCATTGGCCGCCCCGTCACACTGGCCGAGCTCGAAGCCGAGCCGGTCCTGCGCAACTCCGAACTGGGCTACTACACCAACTTCATGAACCTGCTCGACTACGCCGCCATCGCGGTGCCGAGCGGTTTCATGGGCAACGGTTTGCCGTGGGGCGTGACGCTGTTTGGACGAGCGTTTACCGATCAATATCTGTTGAGCGTGGCCGATGGTTTGCAGCGCCAGCAGATTTCGGCTGCACCTGCTCCGACGACTGTTGCACGCAATGACCGTGCGCGTCTGGTGGTCTGCGGCGCGCACCTGGACGGCTTGGCGCTGAACTGGCAGCTCAAGCAGCGCGGCGCCCGATTGGTGGAAACGACATTCAGCTCAGCCGACTATCAACTCTACGCCCTGGCCGGTGGCCCACCGTTTCGTCCAGGCATGGTCCGGGTCAAGGACGGCGGTGTGGCGATTGCCGTGGAAGTGTGGGAACTGCCGAGCAGTGAGTTGGGCTCGTTCCTGACCGGGATTCCGGCACCGCTGGGGTTGGGCAAAGTGCAACTGGCGGATGGTCGCTGGGAGAGCGGGTTTATCTGTGAGGCGTATGGGCTGGAGGGCGCGACCGACATCAGCCAGCTCGGCGGATGGCGTGCCTACCTCAAGAGCCTCGCCTGACAACAATCCTGTAGGAGCCGAGCTTGCTCGCGATAGCGGTGGGTCATTTAGCCCTGATGTGCCTGAAACATCGCCATCGCGAGCAAGCTCAGCTCCTACAAGGGTCGGGCAAGATTTACGACCATTCGCGGCGCACATAGAGCAGTTATTTCCGGGCAGTGCCACTAGAATGCATGCCATCGGAATACTGACAATGGAATTGCCATGCCGCTTCGCTCACCGCTGTATTCTCAACGTTCGTTGGTCCTTACGCTGGTCGCGTTGCTGGGCGCGGGTTTCCTCGCCACGTCATTGCTCAGTTACTACGCCTCGCGGGCGTCGATCCGCGACAACATCGTCAACACCGAGCTGCCGCTGACATCCGACACGGTCTATTCGGAAATCCAGAAAGACCTCGTCAGACCGATCCTGATTTCCTCGATGATGGCCCGCGACACCTTCATGCGCGACTGGGTGGTCAACGGTGAAAAAAATTCCGACCAGATGACCCGCTACCTCAACGAGGTCATGACCCACTACGGCGCCTACACCGCTTTTTTCGTCTCCAACACCAGCCTGACTTACTACCACGCCAAGGGCGTACTCAAGCAGGTCAAGGCCACGGAACCGCGCGATGCCTGGTACTTCCGCGTGCGCGACATGAAGGATCCCTACGAGATCAACGTCGACCCGGACCTCGCCAACAAGGACAACCTGACCGTCTTCATCAATTACAAAGTCCACGACTACAACGACCGTTTCATCGGTGCCGCAGGTGTCGGGCTGACGGTCGATGCGGTGATCAAACTGATCGACAAATACCAGCAGCGCTACCAGCGCAGCGTGTACTTCGTCGACACCTTTGGACGCCTGGTGCTCACCGGCGCCGAGGGCGGGCCGGATGGTGCGCGGGTCGGGCAAACTCTCGGTGAAATCGACAGCCTGAAAAATCTGGTCAGCCAGTTGCCCAAGCCCCACAGCGGCAGCTACGAATATTCCGGCGAAGGCCAAGGACATTTCCTCAACGTGCGGTTCATCCCGGAGTTGAACTGGTACCTGTTTGTCGACAAACGCGAAGACGGCGACCTCAGTGACATCCGCCGCTCGCTGTACCTCAACCTGCTGATCTGCCTGATCGTCACGTTGACCGTGCTGGCCCTGCTCAACCGGGTGATCAAGCGCTATCAGAACAAGATTCAGGCCCAGGCCACCCTCGACAGCCTGACGGAACTGCCCAACCGTCGCGGCTTCGACCTGCTGGCCGCGCAAGCGATGCACGAGGCTCAGCGCGAGCCGAAACCGCTGACGGCGTTACTGCTGGATCTGGACCACTTCAAGGCCTTGAATGACACCTACGGCCACCTCGCCGGCGATCAGGTGCTGATCGGCTTTGCCCGGGACCTGGAGAGCTGCCTGCGGCATTCCGACATCGTCTGTCGCTGGGGCGGTGAAGAATTCATCGTGTTGCTCAAGGACACCGACGGTGAGACCGGTCTGATGATCGCCGAGAAAATTCGTCAGCATGTGGAACAACAGCGATATGCCTACAACGGCAGCACCCTGCATCTGACAGTCAGCATCGGCCTGACCACCCTGCAAACCGACGACACCTTGCACACACTGCTGTCGCGGGCCGATCATGCGATGTACCGGGCCAAACAAAGTGGCCGCAACCGTACTTGTGTGGAAAAGCCTCACTCCAGTTATGAACCCGCCTGACCTCTGCCCCGCCTGCGGCGCACCCAACGACTGCGCCCTGGCCGACCCGCGAACCGCTGACCGGGCGTGCTGGTGCTACGGCGTCAGCATAGACCCGGCAGTACTTGAAGCGCTGCCCGCCGAACTGCGCAACGCCTCGTGCCTGTGTCCGCGCTGCGCCGAAGTCGAGGCGCAGTTGCAAGCAGCTGCGCGGCCGATCACGTAAGATGCGCGGCCCTTTTATCCACGACTTTTAACCATGCGCGTCGACCGTTTCCTCAGCAACCTGCCCCGCTTCAACCGTAAGCAGGTGCGCCTGTTGCTGGTCGAAAAGCGCGTCAGGATTGACGGAAAAATCGTCAGCGACCCGCACAGCGAAGTCCGCGAGTTCAGCCGCGTCGAGGTCGACGACGAAGTGCTGCAAGTCGGCAAGCCGTTGCGCCACTTCATGCTGCACAAACCCGCCGGTTGCGTCAGCGCCACCTCCGATCCGCAGCACCCGACCGTGCTCGACCTGATCCATGAACCGGACAAGGACGAACTGCACATCGCCGGGCGCCTGGATTTCAACACCACTGGCCTGATGCTGATCACCAACGACGGTAGCTGGTCACGTCGCCTGACCCAGCCGCAGACCAAACTGCCGAAGGTCTACTACGTTGAAACCGAGCAGGACATCGGCCCCGAATACGCGATCACCTTCAACGAAGGGTTGTACTTCGCGTTCGAAGACCTCACCACCCAACCGGCCGGGCTAGAGCTGCTCGGGCCGAAGTCGGCACGCCTGAGTATCGTCGAAGGCCGCTATCACCAGGTGAAGCGCATGTTCGGCCACTTCAACAACAGAGTGATGCGCCTGCACCGCGAACGCATGGGTCCCTTGGTGCTCGACGATGCGTTGAAACCGGGCGAATACCGCCCACTGACCGATGAAGAGATCGAATCGATCTAAGCAGCCTACCGCTGAGCAGAAGTTGTCGAACAATTTACCAAAGGCACTTGCGCAATGATGTGACCCCTGCTTGAATCAGGACGTCGGCCGAAATGTGACCGACGAGTCACAACATACTTCTAAGAAACTTTTTGCCGGTAGGAACCCTTGGGTTCCGGCCTCACCCGGCAGACTGCCCGCCAATAACAATACCCGTCGACCGGACTGCACTGGATCGACATGGGCCTCCAAATTCCAGGCATATGCCTACCTGTCACAAAGCTCGTGCAATCTCATTTGCGCGCATACCCGCTTGCCAGGAGTCTTATGACATGAGGCCAGAAATCGCTGTGCTGGATATACAGGGTCAGTATCGGGTTTACACGGAGTTCTATCGCGCAGACGCCGCAGAGAAGACCATTATCTTGGTCAACGGCTCGATGGCCACGACTGCGTCGTTTGCACAAACCGTGAAAAACCTTCACCCGCAGTTCAACGTGGTTTGCTACGACCAGCCCTACGCGGGCAAGTCAAAAGCCCACAACCTGCATGAGAAAATGCTTACCAAGGAAATCGAAGGGCAGATCCTCCTGGAGCTTATCGACCACTTCGCCGCCGAACACGTGCTGTCGTTTTCCTGGGGTGGCGCCGCGACCATGGTCGCGCTGTCGCAACAGCCACGACGCATCGAAAAAGCCGTGATCAGCTCGTTCTCCCCGGAAATCAACTCGCACATGCTCGATTACCTTGAGCGCGGCGTCGATTACCTCGGCAGCCGGGACGGCGACCGGGTCGGCAACCTGGTGAACAGCACCATCGGCAAACACCTGCCAACGTTGTTCAAGCGCTTCAACTATCGGCACGTCAGTTCTTTGGCCGAGCATGAATACGGGCAGATGCACTTCCACATCAGCGACCTCCTGCACAGTGATCGCCAGTGCTTTTTCAAAGCCGCACAGAAAATCAACGTGCCGGTGCTGTTCATGAACGGCGAATGGGACGAATACACCGCCGCCGATGGCGCCCGGTTGTTCGCCAATCACGTGCAACAAGCCACCTTCACGACCTTGCAGGCCACCGGCCACTTTCTCGACATGGAACACAAAGCCGCCTGCCGAGACAGCCGCAACGCACTGATGGGCTTCCTGAAACCGGCACAGCACGAAAGCCGACCGCGTTACCACTACGTCCAGGACCACCATGCATTGTCCATCTGAAACAGCGTCATCGCGAGCAAGCTTCGCTCTACAGTGTTGAACGCATTCCTGTAGATGCGAGGCTTGCCCGCGACAGACCGTCGTGCGGTCGTCGCCCTGTGTCATCTGCGCTAAAGCCGTCTGGTATAAAGAAAAACTTCATTTCCACGCGCACATCTGGTACAAAGTCACCGCTCTGAGCGGGTGTCGTATAATGGCATTACTCCAGCTTCCCAAGCTGATAACGAGGGTTCGATTCCCTTCACCCGCTCCAATCGAATTTTGGTCTCACGTTAAGAGGGTTTTGACGGGGGATGTAGAGACAGAAAAAACCGGCCTTGATGGCCGGTTTTTTTGTGTCCTCGATTTGGTTCGCTTTTCCATAGACGGAAAATTAGCGTTTTTCCGCAAGATCTGCGTTTTGTTAACGTTTTACTTGTCTCGGTAACGAATTTCGTCCTTGAAATCGGTAGCAACAAATACCTTGTACCGGCGACTGATCTTTTTTCATACGATCCGACGGCCCCCACACCTAGTAAGGCGAGCTCAACGTGGAGACCGTGTTACGAACATTAAACCTATTCGCAGCCAAGAAGACCTGACCGCTGCATTTGCTCGTGTTGAGCAATTGTGGGGCTCGGAAGTCCGCTCTCCGGAAGGCGATGAGCTGGAGATTCTTGCGTCGCTCATCGAAAAGTACGAAGACGAGCATTGCCCAGCGGAAAAACCTCGCAATACACAAAACACGTAAACCCAACCTTGCACAAACCCATTTCGGCAGGGCCCTCCTAGACTCGAGTCCTATCGCTGCATCACCGAACCAGGAAGGTTTGGTGGTTATAGTGTTGATTACAAAAAATCAGTAGGTATAGTAACCACAAGCACGCCACAGGGAGGTGATGTGAATAGCCGATTTTTGATAAGCCAAATCGTTGCGGACGGTTGGTATCTGGTACGAATCAGAGGCAGTCATCACCACTTCAAGCACCCCACCAAGCCGGGGTTGGTGACCGTCCCTCATCCGAAGAAAGATCTGCTCAAGAAAACGGCCATCAGTATTTTGCAACAGGCGCTGCTCTAACGAGCGCGCTGAGTCCTCGGAGGACAATGAACATGCTTTACCCAATTGCGATTTCAATGGGCGACGACGAGCACGCCTGGGGCGTTGAAGTCCCCGATATTCCGGGCTGCTTTTCCGCCGGGGAAGATCTGGATGACGCGATGGCGATGGCCCGCGAAGCCATTGAAGGTCATTTCGAGATTCTGGCCGAAGATGGTTCGCCCATTCCGCCCGCCAACAAAGTGACCTTACACGCGGCTGATCCAAAATATGCGGGGTGTGCGTGGGCGTTGGTGGACATTGACGTGACCAAATACTTGGGCAAAGCCCAGAAACTGAACATCACGCTGCCCGGCTACCTGCTCAACCGTATTGATGAATATGTACTGCACCATCCGGAGGAGAAAAGCCGTTCGGGCTTTCTGGCGTCGGCGGCACTCAAGGTGTTGCAGCAGGGCTGATGAGATTGCTTCAGGAACAAATCAACCGGTCCTTGGTGGCCGGTTTTTTATGGCCGGCATTTAGTGAACCGCTGGTTCTACCCCCGAACTTAGAGCGCTCAATCGAAGCCGTTTTTCAGAAAAAGCAACGTCTTACAATAGTCTGGGAAATGTCCGTACACTTGCGTATTGCTGTGTCTTTGTCATGAGTCCTATAGTCCGAACGCGCCCAAATGGCGTGTCGGGTTTGGCGACTCGACGATACGGTGCAGAAGCTTCCGAGTGGTTATTCGGTGCGCTTTTGAACGCACTGTGCTGCCTGTTTTTTGGTAGCTGTGCGTGGGAGATCTTAGGATCTGCCGGTTTTGCCGTGTCCCGGTTCGCCAACCCGCGTACAGCTGCCACCCTTTGTTTGGCGACGATGGAGTGGTTAATTCAAAATTACACGGAAATCACTCATGCAAGAGTTCATGGCTTTAACCAGCAACGCCGACGACCTCCCCTCATTTTACGTCAACACCACCCAACCGTTGCACTCACTGCTCAGCAGCGCCCGATACCGAATCGGTGCCGTGACGCAGGTTCTCGAAAACCTCGCGATGCGCGGTGAAATCAGCACCGACTCGGTCATTCTCAGCGACTTCGCATTGTTGTGCTGCATCCCTCTGCGTGACGGCTGCGATGTGCTGGATGTGATCGCTCGGCGGATGGATGCAGAAACGTCCTGACGATAATTCGGGCGCCTTTGAAGGCGCTCGTATATTTTTCGTATGGATCTTCGTGCGGCAGTAAAGAATCCGTAGCAAGGCGTTGAGCCCTAAGAAAGATCACTTATTCTCTCGGCTCACCTTTCGCTAAGAGATCAACATGGCCAGTTCAGAGTTGGGGATCATGATCATTTCGATGATCGGGTTGTTCGGCTTTGCCTCGTTTGCATTTGAATACTTGAGCGCCCGCCGCTCGAAAAAGAACAAACTGCCGTAATGATTCGGGCGGTCAAGAAAAGGGACAGATGACTCTCAAGGCCATCTGTCCCTTTTTTACATCAGCGCGTTGCCACCAAAAACAAACGTGGGAACGGCAGCAGCACCGAACCATCGCTGAGCGCCGGATAAGCCTTTTCGATAGCCGCCTGATACTGCTTCAGATACTGCGCGCGTTCAGCCTCATTCAGCGGTTCGAGAAACGGTCGCAAACCGCTGCCCTTGAACCACTCGACTACGCCCGAGGCACCGTCCGCCAGCGGATGATGGTAAGTGGTGCGCCACACATCGACGCGGGAGCAGCAGGCTCTCAATATCGAGTAGTAGCCGCTGGCACTTTCCATGTCAGTTCGCTGGCCAGCGGCGCCCGCCAGTTTGCCTGCCCACGGTCCATCAGCGGCGACTTCGCGCATCAAGCGATGTGAAGGTTCGTTGAGATTGTCCGGCATCTGAATTGCCAGGCTGCCACCGGGCGCAAGTTTGTTCACCAGCGTAGGCAGCAACGTGGCGTGATCAGGCACCCACTGCAGCACTGCGTTGGCGAAAATCACGTCGAACGGACCGCTGTCGTTCCAGGTGTCGATATCCGCGATATCAAACTGCACATTCGGCAGGCGCTTTCGTGCGGCCTCGATCATGTCGGTGGAACTGTCCAAGCCACGGACCGCAGCGCCGGAAAAACGCTCCACCAGCAACTCGGTGGAGTTACCCGGACCACAACCGATGTCGATGGCCGAGCGCACATCCCCGGCGGGAATTGCCGCCAGCAGGTCTCGGGCCGGACGGGTGCGTTCATCTTCAAAAGCGACGTATTGTTTGGCGGACCAACTCATTGCGTTCTCCTGTCGGTGTGTTGTCCTCGGGTCGCTACGATACCGCGTTGAACATCATCAAAGGTTTCAGAAAACCGGTTGTTCAGTCATATCGAATTTTCACCTTGCCGCCACTGTCTGAAATTCAAGCGCCCTCTTAATAAGGAACACGGCCATGAAATTCGCAAAAGTTGCGCAGAAACTCGCCCTGTGGGCCGGCAGCCCCACCACCTTCATGGGCGCGATCATTCTGATTTTCTTGTGGGCGGTGAGTGGGCCGTTTTTTGGTTACAACGACACTTGGCAGTTGGTGATCAATACCTCGACCACCATCATCACATTCCTGATGGTGTTCCTGATCCAGAACACGCAGAACCGCGACACGGACATTTTGCATTTGAAGGTTGATGAGTTGTTGCGGGTGACCAAGGAAGCGCAGAACGCGATGCTTGGGCTTGAGGCGTTGGACCTCAAGGAACTGGAGGCGCTGAGAAAGCAGTATCGAACTCTTGGCGAGGGCCAGACCGTTTCCCTGGACGGCACCGTCGTCCAGGAAGATGGCAAGCAGGATCTGAATAAATGCTGATCAGTGGCTAGCGACTGGCCTGCAGCGCCCTGGCCATCTGCAGATGATTTTGCAGTTTGGGCAGGGTTTCTTCGGCGAACGCTTTGATTTCCGGCACGTCGGTGGTTTGTGCCGTTTGCTCAAGTTGCTCGATGGCTTCCTGTGTGGTTTTCACCTGGCTTGCCGCGTAGGTCTCGTCGAAGGTTGTGCCTTCCATGACCTCTGGCATCAAGGTCTTGGCCTTTTCCACCACTTCCTCACGCGGCGCCACGGGCAGATCCAGTTGCTTGGCGATTTTCGCCAGGTGCTGGTTGGCGGTGGTGCGGTCGTTGATCACGACGATGGTGTAATCCTTGACCTCTTTGGATTCAGATTTCTGATGCGCCAAACGACTGGCTTCGATTTCGGCCACACCTTTGGCCGAGGCATCGTTGATGAATTCAGTGGGTGTCTGGGCGAAGGCACTGTTGGCAATCAGGCCCAGTAACACGGCAAAACCGCTGTTGCGTAATCGGGTGGCCATGCGGTTCATGGTCGCGCCCTCCTCTTCAAATTCAAACGGGAGCTTTCGCCCCCGCTTCTCAATCAAAACTACCTTCATCCATTACTTCGATTTCTGTGCGGGCTTGCGGCCCATATCGGGTTTAGGCTCTTTATCGACAGTCGTGGTGGTGGTTTTCCCACCTTTGCGACCGGCTTCAGACGCCTTCGTTCGATCGTTGGCGAAGTTTCCCGAGTTCGAGTTTCTTGAGTTAGGCATGATTCTCTACCTCTTGGTAATGATCGCGGCGAGCTTGAGCCCGCATAGAATCTGAATTTTCGCGCACCAAAAGGTTTAGAAAACCTGAAATCGCCACGACGAACGGTGGCGATTTTTTCAGACGAGCCGCAGGTGATGCTCACGCTTGGCGGTGTACATCGCTTCGTCGGCGTGACGGAATAGCTGTTTTTCTTCCGTGCCGTGTTCGGGGTATTGGGCCACGCCGATGCTTGGCTGGATATGCAAGCTGTGTCCGTCCAGGCGCAGCGGTGCGGCCAGCACCTGACGGATTTTCCCGGCCACGCAGTCGGCATCGCCAGAGGCGTGGATGCTGTGCAGCAACACCACAAACTCGTCACCGCCAATGCGCGCCACCGTGTCGGTTTCGCGCACGCAGCCCTTGAGACGATTGGCCACGGTTTGCAGCAACATATCGCCGACCGCATGGCCGTGGGTGTCGTTGACTTGCTTGAAGCGGTCGAGATCGACATACAGCAGCGCCATGCGTCCGCAATCTGCGCGGGCCGCATCTATGGCTATCTTCAGCCGGTCACGCAGCAATTCGCGGTTAGGCAGTTGGGTCAACTGGTCGTACTGGGCCATGCGTTGCAGCCGCGCATGCAATTGCTTGCGCTCGATCGCCGTCGCGACCTGGGCGCAGACGTACTGCAACAGCTCTTTATCCTGCTCGGTGTAGCGCTCCCCACCGGGAATGCTTTTGACGATCAGTGCGCCGATGGTGCCGTTTTGCGAGTTCAGCGGCACGCCGAGCCAGCAAGGCGAGTTCTGCCCGGTCACCAACACCTCGAAGCCCTCGGGTGGATTTTCCTGGTCCGGGGTCAGCAGGATCGGCAGGCCGGTACGGATGACCTCAGCGCACAGTCGCCCGGTGATCGTGCCGGGCTGTTCGGGTTCTGGCTCGTGGTCGTCGACGTGATAGGGGAAATTCAGCTGCGCGCAATGTTCGTCATACAAGGCCACGGAGAAATTCAGCGCCGGCAACCACTCGCCGATGATCAGATGAATGCGCTTGAACAGCGCCAGCAAATCCTCCGCCGCATGCGCCGCTTCGGAAATCGCATACAACGCCGCTTGCCGGGACTCGGCCTGCTTGCGCTCGGTGATATCGCGGGCGACGGCGATGCGCAGTTGATCGACCTCCGACCAGCGCGCCGACCAGAGGATGTGCACAACCTGGCCATCCTTGCGCAGATAGCGGTTTTCGAAATTGAGTTTGGGATCGCCGCCCATGATTTCGCGTGCGGCATCAAGGGTGCGCTGGCGATCGGCCGGGTGCACCAGATCGATCATTTGCTGGCCGATCAATTCGTCAGGGCTGTAGCCGAAAATGCGCTCGCAGGCGGCACTGACAAAAACGAAGCGACCTTGTTTGTCGACCGCGCAAACGGCGTCCAGCAAGAGGTCGATGTAGCTCGCCAACGGAGCGGAATTTCTGGTGGTCATGGTGCCGAGCGAATGTCCGAACAATGCAGCAAACAAAAAACCATCCCTGACCGATACGTGTGCAACTGATGCAGCCCTGCGATCAGCGTCAAGCCTTGTTCGTCACCAGCCCCGGCAGCGCATGTGCCAAAGCATTGATGGCGAAACCGATGAACATCACCCCGCACAATCGGGTAATCGCCAGCTCGTGGCGTTGGTACAAGGTGCGCACACGGCGCGCTCCGACAATGCCGATGAGGATAGCGTAGGCGAAAAGGCCACCGACGAAGCTCAGGAAGATCAGCCATGGCAGCATCGACCAGGTCAGCAACTCGGCGCGGCTCGACAACAATGCCGTGAACGTGGCCACGGCGACCGGATACGCCTTCGGATTGGTCAAGCCGAACAGAATGCCGTGCCAAAACGGCTGACGCGCCGGGCCTTGCGGTGTCTCGGCAGCGTTGCGACGCGCCCGCACCGCACGCCAGCCGAGCCAGAACAGATAGAGCCCGCTCAGCACGCCCAGCACGTCAAACGCGGTGCTGCCGATTTCTCGCGCGCCGACAATCGCCACCAGCGCGGTGCTGCACCAGATCACGTCGCCCAGCAAATGCCCGCAAAGAAACCCCGCCCCCGCCCGTCGCCCATGCGCCGCACCGATGCCAAACACGGCCAGCACGCCCGGTCCCGGGGTGATGCCATAGATGAATCCCGAAGCGAGCACGGCCATCAGCAGCGAGGGGGTCATGGGAAGTCCTTTTGAACTGTTTGGTGAATGGTCGCCAGTCTATATCAGGTCTTTGGTTGCCGACTGACTGATCGTCGAAGAACTTCATCAGCCTTTGATCCCTTCGGCAATCCGCTCATTCAACCAATTCAACGCCTGATCCCCGCCCCGCCGCTTGTGCCACACCAAAACAAAGGTAAACGACGGAATCTCAAACGGCGGTGGCACGACGACCAACGTTGACGTGTCGATGTCGCGCAATGCGCGGGAGGCGACAGTGAGGATCAGGTCGGTGCCGCTGATGAATTCCGGGGCGACGCGCCAGTGCGGCAGGCTGACGGCGACGCGGCGGCGCTCACGGAGGCTGGTCAGGGCACGCTCGATTTCCGGAGTGCCGCTGCCGCGCATTTCCAGCAGGACATGGGGGCGACTCAGATATGTCGGCAGATCGAGGATGCCGTTTGCGGGCAGGCTGCTGCGATCCACCAAGCAGGCGTAGTGCTCTTCGAACAGTGGGGTGCTGCGTAATTCGTTGGGGATTTCTGGAAATACGGCGGCGGCGATATCGATATCACCGTTGAGTACGCCGTCGAGCATGCCTTCACGGCTGGCGTGGCCGATTTGCAGGTCGATGCCGGGGGCTTCGCGGCGCAGCGTGCGGATCAGTCCCGGCAAGACCATCGCAGCGCCGTAGTCGGACATGGCCAAGCGAAAGGTGCGCTTGGCGGTGGCCGGATCGAAAGCGTTCGGCGCCAGCAGCGATTGCACCTGAGCCAGGGCTTCGGCCAGCGGCGCCATCAGTTCCAGCGCTCGCGACGTCGGCACAAGGCTGGCACCGGCACGCACCAGCAGCGGATCGCCCAGCAAATCGCGCAACCGCGCCAACGCATGGCTGACCGCCGGTTGACTCAGGTGCAAACGTTCGGCGGCGCGGGTGACGTGCTGCTCGCTGAGCAAGGCGTCGAGGATCACCAGCAGGTTGAGGTCGATGCGGCGCAGATCATTCATCTGATGCATGTTCTGAATAGCAAAACGGAATTTAAATCTGCGCGACGAATACTCTAGAGTCCAGCAAAACCTGTTGGAGAATGAACATGAGTACGTTGCATTGGGCCGGCCTGTTGCTGCTGGCCGCGTTCGCCGGGGCGGTGGTGCCGTTTCAGAGTGCGATCAACGTCAATCTCGGGCGCGGATTAGGTCATCCGTTGTGGGCGACATTGGCCTCGTTGGTGGTGAGTATTCTGGTGTTGCTGCCGATCATGCTGGCGCTACGTTTGCCGCTGCCTTCGCTGGCGTTTATCAGTAAGGCGCCATTGTGGATGTGGGCGGGTGGCGCGTTTGGGGTGTGTTTTATTTCGCTGGCGTTGGTGCTGCTGCCCAAGCTCGGCGCATCGGGGTTCATGGCGTTGGCGCTGGCGGGGCAAGTGGTGGCTTCGCTGTTGCTCGATCACTTTGGCTGGTTTGGCCTGGTGGAGCGGCAGGTGACATTGCCCAAGGTGTTTGGAGCAACGTTGTTGATTGGCGGGGTGGTGTTGATTCAGTTTGGTGGGGCGGCGGGGAAAGCGATGACGGCGACGTCTTGAAGATCAAAAGATCGCAGGCTGCGCCAGCGCCGACAGGGATGCGTGGTCCCTGAGGGAACTGGCGTAACTTGCGAACTTTTAGAACTTGTCGAGGGTGCGCAACTTCTGCGGCAGTCCCCACATCAGCAGCGCCACGGCGATCAGCGCACAGACACCAATGACATACAGCGCCGGAGTGGTGCTGCCGGTCAGGTCCTTGATCCGGCCAACCATGACCGGGCTGACGATACCGCCGAATTGGCCCAGGGTATTGATCACCGCAATCCCGCCCGCGGCCCCCGCGCCGGCACCGGCCAGCAGTTTCGGCGGCAGGGTCCAGAAGCTCGGGATGGAGGCGATGATCCCGGCGCCGAGCAGGCCCAGCGCGACAATCAGGAACGTCGTGTGGTTAGCGAAAATCCCCGCGCAGAAGAAGCCGATAGCACCGACCGCAACCAGACCGGCGACGAACTTGCGGCGTTCGCCGGAAGCATCGGACAAGCGCCCGATCACCACCATGCTGATCGCGCCGCAGATGTACGGAATGGCGGTCAGCAAACCAATCATCACCGGGCTCTCGGTCCCTGCGCTGCGAATCAGTTGCGGCGCCCAGAAGTTCAAGCCGTAGGACGCCACCTGAATCAGGAAGTAGATCAGGCCGAGGGTCAGGAATCCCGGAATCCGCAGCGCCGCGAGCAGCGATCCGCCACTTTTGTGTGGTTCATGGTGAGCGATGCGGCTGGCCAGCAGCGTCTTCTCCGACGGCGTCAGCCAATGGGCGTCTTCGATGCGATCCTTGAGCAAGGTCAGCACCAGCAAACCGAGGCCGATGCACGGCACGCCACCAAGCAGGAACAACCAGTGCCAGCCGCGCATGTCCATGAAACCGTCGAGGTGTTGCAGCACCAGACCGGAGAACGGTGCGCCGACCAGACCGGCGAAGGCCGAGGACAGAAACAGCATCGACGTGATGCGGCCACGATAGTGTTGCGGGAACCACAGCGTCAGGTAATACAGCACGCCGGGAGCGAAACCGGCTTCCATCGCACCGATCACGAAGCGCAGGGTGTAGAACTGCCATTCGCTGTTGACGAAGACCATCAGTGCGGTCGCAAGCCCCCAGGACATCATGATCCGGGCGATCCAGCGACGGGCGCCGACCTTGTACAGCATCATGTTGCTCGGCACTTCGAAAATCACGTAACCGACCACGAACAACCCGGCGCCGAGGCCGTACGCGGTGTCGCTCAGGCTCAGGTCAGTCTGCAACTGGAACTTGGCGAAGCTGATGTTGATGCGATCGAAAAACGCGAACAGGTAGCAGACCATGATCAGCGGCATCAGGCGCCAGGCGACCTTGCTGACCAGTGCTTTTTCTTCATCGTGGCTAACGGCCGGGCTCACGCCGGCCTCCAGTGCATTGAGGCTCATTGTGGTTCTCCAGGCGGACTTCCCTTGGGGTGTCCGATTGTTTTTGTTGTCTGGTTGAAGTGCTTTTTACTGTGGGAGCGGGCTTGCTCGCGAATGCGGTTTCGAGTTCAGCATTGATGGCGACTGCTACTCCGCCTTCGCGAGCAAGCCCGCTCCCACAGGGGTTATGTGTTTAGTCAGGAAGGCACGGGGTGCAGGTCGCAGTTGCGTCCGGCCTTGGCCAGTTGGCCGGGCACTTCGTGGCCCAGCAGCGCCGGTAATCCTCGGGATAGTTTGAGCAACAACGGCAAGTCGATACCGGTTGGAATGCCGACTTCATCGCACAGGTTCACCAGGTCTTCAGTGCAGATGTTGCCCGACGCACCGGGGGCAAACGGACAACCGCCGAGCCCGCCGAGCGCCGCGTCGAAACGCCGTGCGCCAGCCTCGTAGGCCGCCAGCACATTGCACAGGCCAAGGCCTCGGGTGTTGTGGAAATGCAGGGTCAAATCCGCTGGCGACACCCGCTGCAACACTCGTCGCACCAAGCGGTCGACCTGACGCGGATTGGCCATGCCGGTGGTGTCAGCCAGAGTGATGCCCTGGATGCCGAGCTCCTGATAGGCCTCGACGATTTGCAACACGCGGTCCTCATCGATCTTGCCTTCGAACGGGCAGCCAAACGTGGTGGCGATGCTGGCGTTGAGTCGCACCTTGGAGCCGTGCACGAAATGGACGATATCGCCGAACGCGGCCAACGAGTCTTCGCAACGCATGCGCATGTTCGCCAGGTTGTGGGTCTGGCTGGCGGACATCACCAGGTTCAGTTCATCGGCACTGCACGCCAACGCCCGTTGCGCGCCCTTGAGGTTGGGGATCAACGCAACATAGATCACTCCCGGTTGCCGGGTGATGCCCTTGAACACCAACTCGCCATCGCGCAATGCCGGAATGGCTTTTGGCGATACGAACGAACCGGCTTCGATGCGGCTGAAACCAGCCAGCGACAGTTGATCGATCAGGGCGATTTTGTCGACGGTTTCGACCCAGGTCGGCTCGATCTGCAAGCCGTCGCGCGGGGAGACTTCCTGAACGATCAGGCGCCCGGAATAATCAGTGATCATTGCACCACTCCTTCAACTTTCAGGCGTTCGATGTCTGCTGCGGTCAGGCCCAATTGCGCGAGAACGCTGTCGGTGTGCTGGCCCAAACCGGGACCGGACCAGTTCACGCCGCCGGGGGTTTCCGAGAGTTTCGGCACGATGCCCGGCATCTTTACCGTGGCGCCGCCCGGCAGCTCGGCGTTGAGCAGCATGTCCCGCGCTTGATAGTGCGGATCGGCAACGATGTCGGCCACCGAATAGATGCGCCCGGCAGGGACTTCGGCGGCTTCCAGCGCGGCCAGAACGTCGTCGATTGGCAAGCTGCTGGTCCAGTGGGTGATGGCCGCGTCGAGCAGTCCGCTCTTGGCTGCACGCCCGTCGTTATGGGCGAACTCAGGCGCGTCGGCCAGATCGCGGCGGCCGATGGTTTCCATCAGGCGCTTATAGATCGGGTCGCTGTTGCCGGCGATCACTACGTAGGCGCCATCCGCCGTGAGGTAAGTGTTGGACGGCGCGATGCCCGGCAAGGCCCCGCCGCTGCGCTCACGCACATGGCCGAGCATGTCGTATTCCGGCACCAGGCTTTCCATAACGTTGAACACGCTTTCGGCCAACGACACATCGACGATTTGCCCGCCGCCCTGCCCGGTCTTGACCCGCAGCAACGACATCAGCGCGCCGATCACTGCGTGCAGCGACGCCAGCGAATCGCCAAGGCTGACGCCCACCCGCGCCGGTGGCGAACCGGGGGTGCCAGTGGTGTAGCGAATCCCGCCCATGGCCTCGCCGATGGCACCGAAACCCGGACGGTCGCGGTACGGGCCGGTCTGGCCATAACCGGAAATCCGCACCAGCGTCAGGTTGGGGTTGAGGGCATGCAGCACGTCCCAGCCGAGGCCGAGTTTTTCCAGGGCACCGGGGCGCAGGTTTTCGATCAGCACGTCGGCGCTGGTCGCCAGTTGCTTGACCAGTTCGATGCCTTCAGGGGATTTCAGATTCAGTGCCAGGGATTTCTTGTTGCGCGATTGCAGGTACCACCACAACGAAGTGCCTTCGTGCAGCTTGCGCCATTTGCGCAGAGGATCGCCCTGGCCCATGGCTTCGATCTTGATCACTTCGGCGCCGAACTCGGCGAGCATGCGCGCGGCGAATGGCGCGGCGATCAGCGTGCCGATCTCGATCACTTTGATTGCACTCAGGGGGGCAGTCATCGCGGGGTACCTCTAGTTGTTCTTGGAATTGATGCCAAGGCTAGAGGACCGGGGGCAAAGGAATCCAACCTTCAGTTGGCAACGGGCGTTCGCGAAATGCGAACGCCCGAGAAATATTCGTGCCCCCAGGCTGCCATCGCTAGCAGGCTAGCTCCCACACTGATCTGCGGTGGCCAAAAATCCCCTGTGGGAGCTAGCCCTGCTAGCGATGAGGCCGGCCCAGTCAATAAAAAACTGTCAGACAGATCCACGCAAATGCTCAAACAACATCCGGCTCACCGGCGACAACAAAGCCTCATCGCGCACGACCACAATCAAGGCGCGATCCGACCAGTCGTCGGTCAACGGCACCGCCGTCAGCCCCAGTGCCCGACCAAACAGTTCATAAGCCCGCTGCGGCAGAACGCCGATGCCCATATTGGCCTGGACCATGCGGCACATGGCGTCGAATCCCGGCACATGGATTCGCACCCGCAATACCTTGCCGGCCTCGCGTGCCGCCGCGTGGGTGCGCATGTTGATCGAACTGGCGGCGTGCAGGCCGACGTAATCGCTGGCCAGCGTATCGGCGAAGGCCACGCTCGAATGGCCGGCCAGTGGATGATGCGGCGGCATCAACACCACCAGTTTGTCCTGACGGTACAACACGCTGCGCAGGCCTTTGATGTCGCTGTCGATGGAACAGATCCCGAGATCCGCCACGCCATCCAGAACCCCCTGAATCACCCCGGCGCTGGGCCGTTCTTCGAGGTCGGTCTTGACCTGCGGATGACGCTCGGAAAAATCCCGCAAGTCTTCCGGCAAGAACTGAATGATCGCTGACAGGTTGGCGAGCATCCGCACATAACCGCGCACGCCGTGGCTGTGCTCGCCCAGCTCCAGGCCCATTTTCTCGACGTTGAACAGCATCTGCCGCGCGTGGTGCAGCAAGGTTTCGCCGGCCGGCGTCAGCGTCATGCCCTTGGCCTGTCGCACGAACAGGCTGATGCCCAGCGCTTCCTCCAGCTCCATCAAACGCTTGCTCGCCGCCGATACGGCAATCGCTTCGCGCGCGGCGGCACGGGTCAGCGTGCCCTCTTCGTGGACGGCGACAAACAGTTGCAGGGTGATCAGGTCGAGGCGGCGGATCAGGCTTTTTTGCAGCATGGGGGGCTCGAGGGCTTGGCGTTCATCTGAGTCGGCAGGATAGCCCTATTCAAGCCTGGGCTGCCAAAGCAAATGGACCACAACATCACCAGGCAACGCCCTACACATAAATCTCTCGTAACACTCAAGCGTACCGGAATCTGCCGATTCAAAGTCCTGCACGCGCCACGTAAAGTCTTGAAATACACACGGACAGTTACATCACTCAAGGAGGATTCATCCCAATGGACCAGACAGCATTTGCGGCAAATACCTTCACCAACTATCGAAAACTGATCTCGCTGGCAGATCATGACTGGGAAACCGCCGAAGCCGGAAAGATCGCCGGGCTCAATGTCGAGATCAAGAGCGCGAACCGAATGGTTGACCAATACGGACGTGCGTGTCATCACTTCTGTACCACGTCCTATCTGGGTCTGGATCATCACCCTGCCCTGCTTCAGGGGGCCATGACCACGTTATGGGAAACCGGTACTTTGCGAGTCGCCAACTCAAAGAATCGTTGCAAACTGGCGATTCTCGAACAGTACGAAGCCGAGCTCTCGGCATTGTTCGGCGCCCATTGCCTGAGCACCTTGTCGTGCAGTGCAGCGAGCGCCGGACTGCTACCGTTGCTGGCCAGTGGCGTGTTCACGGAAAATCGTCCGCCCCTGATGGTCTTTGACCGGATGGCGCATTACTCGATGAACCATCTCAAGGCCGCTTGTGCCGATGAAACCAAGGTTGTGACCTGCCCGCACAACGACATGGATTTTCTGGAGAAGCAATGCCGGCAACACCCGACGGTTGCGTACGTCGCCGATGGCGCCTACAGCATGGGGGGCGTCGCGGACCTGGACAGTCTTTTGTATTTGAAGAACCGCTACGGGCTGTTTCTCTACATGGACGATTCCCATGCGCTGTCCGCCATAGGTAAATTCGGCGTTGGCCTGGTACGTCCCAGGCTCCAGTCGTTGGACGATAACTGCCTGATCGTTGCATCGTTGGCGAAATCTTTTGGTGCCAGCGGTGGTGTGGTAATGCTGGGCAGTGAACGACAAAAGAAGCTGATTCAGCGCTATGGCGGCCCAAGCAATTGGTCACAAAGTCTGAACAGTGCGGCCATTGGCGCGGGCAGAGCCTCTATCGTCTTGCATCGCACGCAAGAATTTATCGCGTTGCAGGAAAAGCTCCAGGCCAACATCCAGCTCTTTGACAGCCTCATACAAACCGACCAGCACCAAAGCAACATGGCAATTCGCTTGGTTCCCTGCGGGCAAGCGACGTTGGCGAACCGTATTGCCATTAAACTGGCCGATCTCGGTTTCTTCACCTCAGCTGTTTTTTTTCCGGTGGTTGCGCAAGGCAACGCCGCCATCAGAATCACCCTGCGGGCCGATATGGAACCCATGCTGATTCGCCATTTTTGTGGACTCATCGCCGAGCTGCTGCATGTACACGGTCGGAATGTCTGCCGCTGATCCCAAGGACGATTCAATGAAGAGCACCACCACCCTCCTCGTCACCTGCAGCACAGTGTTTCTCGCTCAATTGGGCATGAGCATTTACCTGCCGGCATTGCCCGACATTGCACGTGAACTGACTGTCGACGCTTCGCTGGTTTCATGGGGGTTGGCGGTGTATCTGATCGGCATGGCCCTGCCAATGTTGTTCTGGGGCAGCCTGGCCCAGCGTATCGGCCGCAAACCGGTGCTGCTGGCGGCATTGGGTATTTACGGTCTGGGAAATCTCGCGTTGCCCCTGGGCTCGACACTGGAGTCTTTTCTGGTCCTGCGCCTGCTTCAGGGAATCGGGGCCAGCGGCATTTCGGTGATGGCCCGGGTGTTGATCCGCGACAGCTTCAGCGGTGACCTGCTGGCCAGGGCGTTGTCCTGGCTATCGATTTCCTTTGTGGTGGCACTGGGTATCGGCCAGTACCTGGGGTCGATCATTCAAGTGGCGTTGGGCTGGCCGGCAATTTTCTACTGGTTGGGAGGCGTCAGTCTCGCGATGGCGGTGGTCGTGGCGCGGATCACTTTTGCGACCCGCGTGGAGGAAAATACCCGGTCAGCAACATGGCCCAGCTACTGGCAGATTCTTCGCCATCGGGACTTTCTGTTGCCGGCGCTGGCCGGGGGCTTGGGCTACGGGGTAATCATTGCCTTCAACACTGCTGCACCGGTGATTCTGCAAGGACCGTTCAACTGGTCACCCGTAGAGTACGGATTGTTGGGATGGCCCATCAGCGCGGCGTACTTTCTGGGGGCGCTGGGGGTCAACGGTCTGGTACTTCGCACTGGTCGACTCTGGCTTATGACAGTGGGTGTCGGACTGGTGCTGGCCGGAACCGCCGTGATGTTGCTGGGGAGCATAGCGGCCACCTCCATAGCGCTTCTGTTCTGGTTGCCTTATTGCTTCGCCGTGCTCGGCCAGTCACTCAACTATCCCATCAGCCTGTCTTTGGCCAACGATGGCGCGCCTATCGGCGGTGCCTATGCGATGGCGCTAAGCGGCTTCATCCATCAACTGATGGCTGCCGCCATCGGCGCGATGGCGAGTTTCATTGCCAGTGCGCAGGCATGGCCCTTGTCGCTGCTCTGCACCTTGCTGGCCTTGGGGGCGATGATCTGCGTGATGCTGATCAGGCTCCCCACCCGAGCGTGATAAAGTCGCCGCCCATCAGCCCCTTTTTGCCGTGAGTCGAACAACGCAATGACCGATTTCCAGGATGTCGATGCCCAACTTGAAGACTGGAACGCCCTGCGCACGAGCACCGCGTTCAGCGGCCTGCTGGTGGGCAACGGCGCCAGCCGCGCGGTGTGGGACGATTTCGGCTACGACTCGCTGTTCGAAAACGCCCGCACCGTCGAAGAAAAACCGCTGAGCCCCTCCGAGTTGAGTGTATTCGAGGCGATGCAAACCCGCAGTTTCGAGCAGGTGCTAAGCGCGCTGAAAACCACCAGCCGGGTCAACAAGGCCCTGGCCGTCAGTTCCGCCGCGCCGCGCAATCGTTACTACGCGATCAAGGAAGCGCTGATCAACACCGTGCACGCGGTGCACATCCCTTGGCGGTTGGTCGTGCCTTCGACACTGGCGACGATCAATCAGGAGTTGGCCAGCTATCGCACGGTGTTCACCACCAATTACGACCTGCTCAACTACTGGGCGCTGCAACACCAGCCCGAGTCGATCACCGATCTGTTCCAAGGGGCCGAACCCGCTTTCGACCTGAGCGCCACGGCCACCGATAAAACCCGTTTGTTGTACCTGCACGGCGGCCTGCACCTGGTGCGCAACCAGGACGGCACGGCGCGCAAGCTGATGTCGACCGAGGGCACGTTGCTCGGTAATTTCGCCATCAACAACACGATCAAGACCCTCGACGACGTGCCGCTGTTCGTCAACGAAGGCCCGAGTGCGGACAAGCTCAAGACCATTCGCAGCTCGGATTATTTGTCGTTCTGCTACCAGCAGTTACTCGGCCATGGTGATGGTTTGTGCATTTTCGGGCATGCGCTGGGTGAGCAGGACAGTCACATCATCCATGCCTTGCGTCTGGCGAAACCGGCCGTGGTAGCGATCTCGATTTATCCGCGCAGCAAGGCGTTCATCCAGCATCAGAAACGGCATTACACGAAGGCGTTTGAGGGGACCGGGGTTGAGCTGCGGTTTTTTGATTCGAAGACGCATGCGTTGGGTAGCTCGAAGCTGACGGTACCGGTTGAGGTCTGAAGCGAACACTAACCTGTGGCGAGGGAGCTTGCTCCCGCTGGGCTGCGAAGCGGCCCCCTGCATTTTTTTCAGAGAGAATGCGGCAGGCAGGTTTACGACTGCTGCGCAGCCGAGCGGGAGCAAGCTCCCTCGCCACAAAAGCCCGGCCAACTCATTCTTCAGCGCTATGCACCACCACCAGCAACTGCGCCTGAACCTCGCCCACCGAGCGAATCCGGTGCGGTTTCTGTGAGTTGAAGTGCAGCGCGTCGCCGCGACTCAGCAGCACACGTTCGCTGACGAAATCCACTTCCACCTGCCCTTCGTGAACGAACAAAAACTCTTCGCCCAAATGCTCCTTGAAGGCCTTGTCGGTGAATTCGGTCGGCGGATAGATGATGAACGGCAAAAGGCTGCGCTCGCTAACCTGATGGGCCAGCACCGCGTAACCCGGACTTTCGTCGCTGGCGCCCAAAGGCTGGCGCTCGTGGCTGCGCACCAGGCTGTAGCTGTCGAGGCTGACCTTGTCTTCGGAGAACAGCTCCTCGACCTTCACGTTCAACGCCTTGGCCAGTTTCAGCGCAGCCGCAATCGACGGCGTGTTCAGCCCGCGTTCGACCTTTGACAGGTAACTCTTGGTCATGCCGGACTTTTCCGCCAGTGCCTCAAGGGTTACGCCAAGTTTTTTTCTCAATAATTTCAAACGGATAGACATTTAAAACGATTAATCCATCAAGGAGGCGACGAATTGTCCTTGCTCATGACACAAGGTGTCATATAGCATCTTTCGTGTCATTTGCATGACCCTGCCAAAGAGGACTCCGATATGGCGAAGACATTAGCACTGCCCAAAGATCAACTGGTCAAGCAAGCGCTCAGCCAGATGCAAAATACCCTCGCGGATAATACGTGGACCGACCGGCAAAAGCTGGCCCTGACCTGCCGCATTCTGTTCGAGAATGGCCATGATTCCGGCCTGGCTGGGCAAATCACCGCCCGTGGCCCGCAACCCGGCACTTACTACACTCAACAACTGGGCCTGGGTTTCGACGAAATCACCGCGGGCAATCTGTTGCTGGTCAACGAAGACCTGGAAGTGCTCGAAGGCCACGGCATGCCGAACCCGGCCAACCGTTTCCACAGTTGGGTCTACCGTGCGCGGCCGGATGTGAACTGCATCATTCACACCCACCCGACCCATGTTGCCGCACTGTCGATGCTCGAAGTGCCACTGCAGATCTCGCACATGGACCTCTGCCCGCTCTACGAAGACTGTGCGTTTCTCGAAGGCTGGCCGGGCGTGCCGGTGGGCAACGAAGAAGGCGACCTGATTGCCGGTGCGCTAGGCGGCAAGCGCGCGATCCTGCTTTCCCACCACGGCCAGTTGTCCACCGGCACCACCATCGAGGAGGCCTGTGTGATTGCGCAACTGATCGAACGCGCCGCCAAGTTGCAGCTGCTGGCGATGAGCGCCGGGACCATCAAGCCGATCATCCCGGAGCTGGGCCGTGAAGCCCATGACTGGATCGCCCGGCCCAAGCGCCACGCCGCCGCTTTCAATTACTACGCTCGGCAGAACCTGCGCCAACACGCCGATTGCCTGAACTGAATCCAGACCTTTTTCAACGGAGAGACACCATGTCCACCGCAAACATTCACGGCATTATCGGCTACACCATCACCCCGTTCACCGCCAACGGCGAAAGCGTTGATCTTGACGCGCTCGGGCGCTCCATCGACCGTTTGATCGACGACGGCGTGCAATCAATCGCACCACTGGGCAGCACCGGCGAAGGCGCTTACCTGAGCGACGCGGAGTGGGATCAGGTTGCCGAGTTCAGCATCAAGCACGTGGCCAAACGCGTGCCGACCATCGTCAGCGTGTCCGACCTGACCACCGCCAAAGCGGTGCGCCGCGCACGTTTCGCCGAGGCCCACGGCGCCGACGTGGTGATGGTGCTGCCGACGTCCTACTGGAAACTCAGCGAAGCGGAAATCCTCGCTCACTACCGCGCCATCGGCGACAGCATCGGCGTGCCGATCATGCTCTACAACAACCCGGCCACCAGCGGCACCGACATGTCGGTGGATCTGATCCTGCGCATCGTCAACGGCGTGGAAAACGTGACCATGGTCAAGGAGAGCACCGGCGACATCCAGCGCATGCATCAGCTGCAACGCTTGGGCGAAGGCCGGGTGCCGTTCTACAACGGCTGCAACCCGCTGGCGCTGGAAGCCTTCGCGGCCGGGGCCAAAGGCTGGTGCACGGCGGCGCCAAACCTGATCCCGCAGCTCAACCTGGATTTGTATGAAGCAGTGCTGGCCAATGATCTGGGCAAGGCGCGCGAACTGTTCTATCGCCAGTTGCCGTTGCTCGATTTCATTCTGAAGGGCGGTTTGCCGGCGACGATCAAGGCGGGTTTGCGCCAAATCGGGCTGGAAGTGGGTGATCCGCGGTTGCCGGTGTTCCCGTTGGGTGAGGCAGGTGTCAGTCAGCTACAAGGTCTGTTGAAAACCTTGCGCTGACCTCAGGACTCACATAAACAAATGTGGGAGCGGGCTTGCTCGCGAATGCGGTATGCCAGTCACAACCCTATTGCCTGACACTCCGCATTCGCGAGCAAGCCCGCTCCCACATTAGATCATCGGTGTTTTCAGAGTACGGGCAAGGTCTTGTCCTTGATCACTTTGGTCGGCCCGTTGGCCTTCACACTGGCAATGCCCTTCTCCATCGCGGCATCGGAGGAATACGATTCGCTGCTGCCGATAATCTCGTGGTTACCGGCCTTCAGATTGAAGTAAGGATGGCCATCCTTGGTGCTTTTCTTCTCGTAGCGCTCATCCAGTAGGCTGTTGGTCTGGACCGACGCAATGCCTTTGTCGGCTGCGGCGCGGGTGGTGTACAGCTCACTGGTCAGAATGGTTTCGGCATTCGCCGCCTTCAGCACAAACCTGAACTGACCGCTGCTGCTTTTGCTCACTTCGTACCATCCGGACATGCTGTTTCTCCTTGGCGATTGAGAGATTGCGCGCTTCAGAGTAAAGACCAGCCTGCTGTTTCTGTCGCCTGAACCGGCCCTATCGCCAGCAGGCTGGCTCCCACATTGGACTGATGTACCCAATCAACTGTGGGAGCCAGCCTGCTGGCGATGGGGCCAGTAAGCACGCCGCAAACCTATTTGACTGAACGTTTTACCACCGACAACTCCGGCGAATTCACCCGCCGCTGACTCAAATACCGCGTACAACTCACCCGCAAGAACAAGGCGAAATTCACCACTTCGCCGCGGTAGTCCATCACCTCTTCATACAGCTTGGCGATCAACTGATTGGTGGTCATGCCGTCGTCCTCGGCGATTTCACTGAGGATGTCCCAGAACTGATTCTCCAGCCGCAGCGTGGTCACCACTCCGCAGATGCGCAGCGAGCGGGAGCGAGATTCGTAGAGAATCGGGTCGGCCTTGACGTAGAGCTCGCACATGGACAGGTTCCTCGTTACAGCGTGATTTTCGTGCCCAGCAGTCCAAGAAAACCGGCGAGCCAGTTCGGGTGGGCAGGCCAGGCAGGTGCCGTGGCCAGATTGCCTTGAACATGGCCGTCCGTCACCGGGATGTCGATGAACGTACCGCCGGCCAGACGCACTTCCGGAGCGCAGGCCGGGTAAGCGCTGCATTCACGACCTTCGAGAATCCCTGCCGCTGCGAGCAATTGCGCACCGTGACACACCGCGGCAATCGGCTTGCCGGCCTTGTCGAAGTCGCGTACCAGTTCCAGGACTTTTTCATTCAGGCGCAGGTACTCCGGCGCACGACCGCCCGGGATCAGCACCGCGTCGTAATCCGCCGCTTTGACCTTGGCGAAGTCGAAGTTCAGGGCAAACAGGTGACCGGGTTTTTCGCTGTAGGTTTGGTCGCCTTCGAAGTCATGGATCGCCGTACGCACGGTCTGGCCGGCGGTTTTGTCTGGGCAAACCGCGTGAACGGTGTGGCCGACCATCAGCAGCGCCTGAAACGGCACCATCACTTCGTAGTCTTCGACGAAATCGCCGACCAGCATCAGAATCTTTTTCGCTGCCATGGGGAGGACTCCTCTGGAGAATGCGTAGGAGTATTCAAGGTAGTCCGATTCCGGCGGGTCGGGTAACAACTGGCTACTACGCCACATATAAATCGGCCTTGGCTTTTGTGGCGAGGGAGCTTGCTCCCGCTGGGCAGCGAAGCGGCCCCTGCGTTTTTTGAGCAACACCGAGCCGACAGGTTTTGCGACTGCTTCGCAGCCGAACGGGAGCAAGCTCCCTCGCCACAAAGATGAACCCAAAACTGTACGGATATTTCTGCGGCCAGCTGTAAGCGCCAAATTCACGGGTTTATGGCTAGATAACCCCACCCTCCACGATTCTGGTTGCCATCATGTCCTCCCGCGAAAACACCGGCATGGCCCTGGGCCTGCTCGGCGTTGTGATTTTCAGCCTCACCCTGCCCTTCACACGGATTGTCGTGCAGGAACTCCACCCGCTGCTCAACGGCCTCGGCCGCGCATTGTTCGCGGCGGTTCCGGCAGCGTTGCTGTTGCTGTGGCGCCGGGAAAAGTGGCCGACCTGGAAGCAGGTCAAAGGCCTGAGCCTGGTGATTGCCGGCGTGATCCTCGGTTTCCCGGTGTTGTCAGCCTGGGCCATGCAAACCTTGCCGGCATCCCACGGCGCGTTGGTCAATGGCCTACAACCGCTGTGCGTGGCGCTGTATGCGGCGTGGTTGTCCCATGAACGTCCGTCAAAAGCCTTCTGGGCCTGCGCCGCACTGGGCAGTGCATTGGTGCTCGGTTATGCGCTGATCAGCGGTGCCGGCAGCATTCAGGCCGGTGACTTGCTGATGCTCGGGGCGATTGCGGTGGGTGGGTTGGGTTATGCCGAAGGTGGCCGGTTGGCCAAGGAGATGGGCGGTTGGCAGGTGATCTGCTGGGCGCTGGTGCTGTCGACGCCGCTGCTGATCGGCCCGGTCCTGTATCTGGCACTGCAACATCAGGGCGAGATTTCCACCAAGACCTGGTGGGCCTTCGGTTACGTCTCGCTGTTTTCGCAGTTCATCGGCTTCTTTGCCTGGTACGCCGGGCTGGCCATGGGTGGCATTGCCCGGGTCAGTCAGATCCAGTTGCTGCAGATTTTCTTCACCATCGCGTTTTCGGCGTTGTTCTTCGGTGAACACGTCGAACCGATTACCTGGCTGTTTGCGGCCGGGGTGATTGTGACGGTGGTGCTGGGGCGCAAGACGGCGGTCGTTCCGGCACGAGTAGCCACGACATAATCCTGTAGGAGCACGGCTTGCCGGCGATGGCGCCCTCAAGATCGCTATCGCCAGCAAGCTGTGCTCCTACAGGGTCACCATCAGAGGTAACCATCAGCGCGCAACAGCGTTTCCAGGCAATGTTCGCTGATGTGGTAGAAATCCTTCAGTTCCTGAATCTTCACCAACAGCTGGGCCGGATCAACCGGCTCGGCGCGTTTGACCGCCAGGATCATCTTGTTCTTGTTGGTGTGGTCCAGTGAGATGAACTCGAACACCTTGGTCTCGTAACCACAGGCTTCGAGGAACAGCGCACGCAAGCTGTCTGTGACCATTTCGGCTTGCTGACCCAGGTGCAAGCCGTATTGCAGCATCGGTTTGAGCAGTGCCGGGCTCTGGATTTGCAGGCGGATCTGCTTGTGGCAGCACGGCGAGCACATGATGATCGATGCGCCGGAGCGAATGCCGGTGTGAATCGCGTAGTCGGTAGCGATGTCGCAGGCGTGCAGCGCAATCATCACGTCCAATTCGCTCGGCGCCACGCTGCGCACATCACCACATTTGAACACCAACCCCGGGTGCTCAAGTTTGGCAGCCGCGGTGTTGCACAGAGTGACCATGTCCTCACGCAGCTCGACGCCGGTGACTTCGCCTTCGGCGTTCAGAGTATTGCGCAGGTAATCGTGGATGGCGAAGGTCAGGTAACCCTTGCCCGAACCGAAGT
Organism: Pseudomonas sp. MAG733B; assembly: GCF_036884845.1. Taxonomy (NCBI): domain Bacteria; kingdom Pseudomonadati; phylum Pseudomonadota; class Gammaproteobacteria; order Pseudomonadales; family Pseudomonadaceae; genus Pseudomonas; species Pseudomonas sp. MAG733B. Next base: position 2,007,956 of record NZ_CP145732.1, on the reverse strand, counting down.
CCGCCACGCGCACCGGTTTGTCCAGCGCCAGCGGCGACGAGGTCAGCGCATGGCTGAAGACTTCGATGAACTTGTTGATCTGCTTCCACTTGCGCGACATCGCCGGGATCAGCTCGTGCTTGCTGTTGGTCACGCCGAGGTCGGCGAGGAACGGCCGGCTCAAGTCCAGGAAACGGTTTTTCTCACGGTTGTGCTCGGCGGATGGCACTTCGCGCAATTGCTGAGGTTTGCTCTTGAACAGCGAACTCTTGCCCTTTTTGCTGTATTCGAGCTGGGCTTCGTCGGTCAGGGACAGCAAATGCGCATTTTTGAACGACGCCGGCAGTAGGTCGGCAATGTGCGTCACGCCTTCTTCGAGCGGCAGATTCTTGGTGATGTCACGGGTCTTGTAGCGGTAAACGAAGGACAGGCACGGCTGCGCCTTGACCGTCACCGGTTTGATGATGATCCGCTGCAGGTCGGTCTCGGTGCCTGCGTACTTGGCCAGCACCAGTTTAATGAAGGCGTTTTGCTCAAGGCTGGTTTGCAGCAGTTCGATGAACTGGGCGTGATGATCCGGCGCGAGGCTGGCGGGAGTGGCGGTGACAGACATGAAAAAAACGGCCTCAGGCGGGGCGGATCGGGGAATGGCGGGTATTTTAGGGGGGATGACCGTTCGGGACACGCAGTTATTTACCGAACGGCTTGAATTCGCCCTTTACCCCAACACCACCAACCGGTTCGGCAACTCATTGCGCACGTGCGTCACCGGCACATGTACCTTGAGCAGTTCGCCGCAGGCCTCGACGCAGCTGACAAAGCCTTGCAGCGTCTGCCCCTGCCGCACCTGCTGGGTGAACGCGGCGACAATCGCGTCCCAGTTCTTGTTGTCGAGGCGGCTGGAAATCCCCTCGTCCACCAGGATTTCCACATAACGCTCGGCTTCAGAGACGAAAATCAAGATGCCGGTGCTGCCCACGGTGTGGTGCAGGTTCTGCTCCAGGAACTGCCGGCGCGCGAGGTTCGAGGCGCGCCAGTGACGCACTGAACGGGGGATCAAGTGAGTGGTGACTTTCGGAATCCGGAAGACCAGGCACAGAACGATGAAGCTGACCCATTGCACCAGCAACAGGTTGTGCAGGGTCAGCCAGCCAGTCAGGTAATGCACGATCCCCGGCACCACCAGCGCCAGCAGGCTGGCCCACAGCAGCGGAATGTACGCATAGTCGTCGGCGCGCGCCGCGAGCACGGTCACCAGTTCCGCGTCGGTGTCGCGCTCGACCCGGGCGATTGCCTCGGCGACTTTGCGTTGTTCGTGTTCAGTCAGTAATGCCATGTCGTGAAGTGCCTGCTCATTTTTATTGTTACCAGCCGCCGGACGAACCACCGCCACCGAAACTGCCCCCACCGCCGCTGAAGCCCCCGCCTCCACCGCCGCCAAAACCACCACCGCCACCGAAACCGCCTCCGGAACCACCGGAGCCGCCACGGCCGGCGGGAAGGATACCGAGCATCTGGCAAACAAACACCGTCAGGATGAACAGCAACACCAGAAACACAAACAGCCCCGGATGCCGCGAGAGAAAATCATCACTCGGGTCGCCGCCGGATTCATACACCGTCGACGGCTCGTCCAGCGGATTGCCGCCCAGCACAACCAGCATCGCCGCCACGCCGTCGCTGATCCCTTTGCTGAAGTTACCGGTCTTGAATGCCGGGGTGATGACCTGATTGATGATCACCGAACTCTGGGCGTCGGTCAGGCGATCTTCCAGACCATAACCGACTTCAATTCGTAGTTTGCGCTCATCACGGGCGACTATGAGCAATGCGCCGTTGTTCTTGTCTTTCTGGCCGATGCCCCAGTAGCGGCCCAGTTGATAGCCGAAGTCGGCGATGTCGGCGCCCTGCAAGTCCGGCAACGTCACGATCACAAGCTGTTCACCCGTGACCTTCTCATGGGCCTGCAACTGCTGCGCAAGCTGCTCACGCACCGAGGGCTCGATCATCTGGGCGTTATCCACCACCCGCCCGGTCAGCTCCGGGAACTTCAATTCGGCCTGGACCGCCAGGGCAAACACCCACAGCAACAACACCAGGCCAGCTTTCAACACGCGCATGGGGAACCTCGTCCGTGGTGACGCACCGATCAGAATTTAACCTCGGGCGGTTTTTCCGACCCCGGCGTGGCTTCGAAGGTCTCGCGCACCGGCAGGTTGCTGTACATCACGCTGTGCCACAGGCGGCCGGGGAACGTGCGAATCTCGGTGTTGTAATTCTGCACCGCGAGGATGAAATCGCGCCGCGCCACGCTGATCCGGTTTTCGGTGCCCTCGAGCTGCGATTGCAACGCGAGGAAGTTCTGGTTGGCCTTCAGGTCCGGATAGCGCTCGGACACCACCATCAGCCGGCTCAAGGCGCCGCTGAGCTGATCCTGTGCCTGTTGGTATTGCTTGAGTTTTTCCGGGTTGTCGAGGGTCGAGGCGTCGACCTGGATCGAAGTGGCCTTGGCCCGCGCCTCGATCACCGCGGTCAGGGTCTCTTTCTCATGGGCGGCGTAACCCTTGACGGTTTCCACCAGGTTGGGAATCAGGTCGGCGCGGCGCTGATACTGGTTCTGCACCTGGCCCCAAGCGGCCTTGGCCTGCTCATCGAGGGTCGGGATGTTGTTGATGCCGCAAGCGGTCAGCAGCGTGGCCAGCACCAGCAAGGTGGCGATTTGCAGCCTCGACCGGTAGGACTCTCGTACATTCATATCAGTGATGCTCCCTTCACATTCATTGAAAAAACAACCGGCAACCCTCTCGGCCGGCTCTTCGGGCATAATCGGCCGCGCCACTGGATTGCATCGGGGCAATGGGCTAAAAGATGCCCTGCGCAAAAAACTGCATCCGGCATTTTTTGAATCGGCACCCGAACAACAATAGTCGCTCCCTAAATTTTGGCTGGCCGGCGTGTACCTCGCCGTTTGGGCCCTTGAGAAAACTATTCATGAAGAAGCTGTGTTTGCTGGGCCTGTTCGTCAGCCTGGCCAGTCATAACGTATTGGCCGCCACGACGCCCGCACCCCTGGAGAACAAGGAAGCCTTCGTCAGCAATTTGATGAAGCAAATGACCCTCGATGAAAAAATCGGCCAGTTGCGCCTGATCAGCATCGGCCCGGAAATGCCCCGGGAGCTGATTCGCAAAGAGATCGCGGCCGGCAACATCGGCGGTACGTTCAACTCGATCACCCGCCCGGAAAACCGTCCGATGCAGGACGCGGCCATGCGCAGCCGGTTGAAGATCCCGATGTTCTTCGCCTACGACGTGATCCACGGCCACCGCACCATTTTCCCGATCCCGCTGGCCCTGGCGTCGAGCTGGGACATGGACGCCATCGGTCTGTCCGGGCGCATCGCCGCCAAGGAAGCCGCGTCTGACAGCCTCGATATCACCTTCGCGCCGATGGTCGATATTTCCCGCGACCCGCGATGGGGCCGTACCTCCGAAGGTTTCGGCGAAGACACCTATCTCGTTTCGCGCATTGCCGGTGTGATGGTCAAGGCATTCCAGGGCACGGGCGCGAATGCGGCCGACAGCATCATGGCCAGCGTCAAGCACTTCGCCCTGTACGGCGCGGTCGAGGGTGGCCGCGACTACAACGTGGTCGACATGAGCCCGGTCAAGATGTACCAGGACTACCTGCCACCGTACCGCGCGGCGATCGATGCCGGTGCCGGCGGCGTGATGGTCGCGTTGAACTCGATCAACGGCGTGCCCGCCACCGCCAACACCTGGCTGATGAACGACCTGTTGCGCAAGGAATGGGGCTTCAAGGGCCTGGCCGTCAGCGACCACGGGGCGATTTTCGAACTGATCAAACACGGCGTCGCCGCTGACGGTCGCGAAGCCGCGAAGCTGGCGATCAAGGCCGGCATCCACATGAGCATGAACGACACCCTGTACGGCAAAGAACTGCCGGGGCTGTTGAAATCCGGCGAGATCCAGCAGAGCGACATCGACAACGCCGTGCGTGCGGTGCTCGACGCCAAGTACGACATGGGCCTGTTCAAGGATCCGTACCTGCGCATCGGCAAAGCCGAGGATGATCCGGCCGACACTTACGCCGACAGCCGCCTGCACCGTACCGAGGCCCGCGATGTGGCGCGCCGCAGCCTGGTGTTGCTGAAGAACCAGAACGAAACCCTGCCTCTGAAGAAGACCGCGAAAATTGCCCTGGTCGGCCCGCTGGCCAAGGCGCCGATCGACATGATGGGCAGCTGGGCCGCGGCGGGTCGTCCGGCGCAATCGGTGACCCTGTTCGACGGCATGACCACTGCGTTGGGCGATAAATCGACGCTGATCTATGCCCGTGGTGCCAACATCACCAGCGACAAGAAAATCCTCGACTACCTGAACTTCCTCAACTTCGATGCGCCGGAAGTGGTCGATGATCCGCGCCCGGCGAACGTGCTGATCGACGAAGCGGTGAAAGCCGCCAAGGATGCCGACGTGGTGGTTGCCGCTGTGGGCGAGTCCCGTGGCATGTCCCACGAATCGTCGAGCCGTACCGACCTGAACATCCCGGAAAACCAGCGTGAACTGATCCGCGCCTTGAAAGCCACCGGCAAACCGCTGGTGCTGGTGTTGATGAACGGCCGTCCGCTGTCGATCCTCGAAGAGAAAGAACAGGCTGACGCGATTCTGGAAACCTGGTTCAGTGGCACCGAAGGCGGCAACGCCATCGCCGACGTGCTGTTCGGCGACTACAACCCGTCGGGCAAACTGCCGATTTCCTTCCCGCGTTCGGTGGGCCAGATTCCGACTTACTACAACCACCTGACCATTGGCCGGCCGTTCACGCCGGGCAAACCGGGCAACTACACCTCACAGTATTTCGATGACACCACCGGCCCGCTGTTCCCGTTCGGCTATGGCTTGAGTTACACCAACTTCAGCCTGAGCGACATGGCACTGTCGTCATCCACGCTGAACAAGACCGGTAAGCTCGACGCCAGCGTCACGGTGAAAAACACCGGCAAGCGTGACGGTGAAACCGTGGTGCAGTTGTACATTCAGGACGAAACCGGTTCGATGATCCGTCCGATCAAGGAACTGAAAAACTTCCAGAAAGTGATGCTCAAGGCCGGCGAACAGAAAGTCGTGCATTTCACCATCACCGAGGACGACCTGAAGTTCTACAACACCCAGCTCAAGTACGCCGCCGAGCCGGGCAAGTTCAACGTGCAGATCGGCCTGGATTCCCAGGACGTGACGCAGCAGAGTTTTGAACTGCTGTAACCCTTCCAGGCAACACATTACAAATGTGGGAGCGGGCTTGCTCGCGAATGCGGGCTGTCAGTCGACATCATCGTTGACTGACACAGCCCCTTCGCGAGCAAGCCCGCTCCCACAGTGGTTTTGGGTGTGACGACTATCCGCGTTTATCCAGCAGATTCACCACCACCCGATCCACCCATCCCCACACCCTTTGCTTGACCCGCCGCCACAACGGCCGGCGTTGCCATTCTTCCAGGCTGACTTGCTGACTCTGGGCAAAATCCGTTTCGAAACTCGCCGCCACCGCCCGGGTCAATGCCGGGTCCAGTGCTTCCAGATTGGCTTCCAGGTTGAAGCGCAGATTCCAGTGATCAAAGTTGCACGAACCGATGCTCACCCAATCGTCGATCAACACCATTTTCAGGTGCAGGAAACACGGCTGATATTCGAAAATCTTCACTCCGGCCTTGAGCAGGCGCGGATAGTAGCGATGCCCGGCGTAGCGCACGGACGGGTGATCGGTGCGGGGCCCGGTCAGCAGCAGGCGCACATCGACACCTCGGCCCGCGGCACGGCGCAGCGAGCGGCGGACTTTCCAGGTTGGCAGAAAATACGGCGTGGCCAGCCAGATGCGTTTCTGGCCGCTGTTCAGTGCGCGAATCAGCGATTGCAGAATATCCCGGTGCTGGCGGGCGTCGGCATAGGCCACACGACCCATGCCTTCGCCCGTGGACGGCACGCGAGGCAAACGCGGCAAGCCGAAATGCGACGCGGGTTTCCACGCGCGGCGATGGCGGTTGGCGATCCATTGGCGGTCGAACAGCAGTTGCCAGTCGAGCACCAACGGGCCGGTGATTTCCACCATCACTTCGTGCCACTCGCTGACGTCTTCACCCGGCGTCCAGAACTCATCGGTGACGCCGGTGCCGCCGACCACCGCCATGCTCTGATCCACCAGCAGCAACTTGCGGTGATCGCGGTAGAAATTGCCGACCCAGCGCCGCCAGTTCAGGCGATTGTAAAAGCGCAGCTCGACCCCGGCCGCCATCAGGCGCTGACGCAAAGTCAGGGTGAACGCGAGACTGCCGTAATCATCGAACAGGCAACGCACCCGCACGCCGCGTTCGGCAGCCTGGACCAACGCCTGGACCATGGCCTCGGCGCAGGCGCCCGCCTCCACCAGATACAACTCCAGCTCGACCTGTTCTTCGGCGCGGGCAATCGCCACCAGCATGCGCGGGAAGAATTGCGGGCCGTCGATCAGCAGTTCGAAGTGATTGCCTTCACGCCACGGGAAAATTGCGCCGGCCATGTCAGCGCGCCGTGAAAATCAGTACCGCACCCACCGGCACCGACAGACTGATGGCCGACAGACCGGCGACCTTGCGCAGCGCGTCCAGGCCCGGCGCCAGGTCGAAGTCTTCGGCGTTGATCACCAGCGGCTCCAGCGTCACCACCTGAAAACGCCGATCATCGAGGCGGGTCGCCAGCAATTCGGCGTTGTAGGTGTGTTGCTTGCCATGCAGGTCGACGGTCAGCGGCAGGCGCAATTCCAGTTGTGCGCCGGGAGCGAGGTCGTTGATGGGGCGCAGGTCGATCTGCGTGGTGATCAGTGCTTCGGGAAATTTGTCGATTTCGAACAGGTTGTTGCGCATGCGTTCATCGCGCAGCGGAATGCCGCTGTTGATCGAATCCAGCTCGACTTCAACCTGCGCCAACCCCTTGGGATCGACCTTGCCGTGCAACACCAGAAAGCGCTGCACTTCGGAAATATTGGCGTTTTTGGTGCTGACGAACGACAGCCGCGAGGACTCGCCGTCCAGATACCAGTTGGCCTGGGCCGACAGCGAAGCGCCGGCCAACAGCAATAAGGCGAGGGTTTTGCAGACAGACAGCTTGAACATAAAGACTCGTAGGGCAGATAAACCTGTGCTGAACCTTAACTGCCCGCTGCTCTATTGCAAACCGAAGATCAAAAGATCGCAGCCTTCGGCAGCTCCTACAGGAGTACAAAAAACCGTGTAGGAGCTGCCGAAGGCTGCGATCTTTTGCTGTCAGGCCATTGCCTGCTGCACATCGCCAATGGTCGTGGCCAAGCTGTTGAGGTGCAGGCTCAGCACCCGTTCTACCGGCGCCTGGTCCATCGGCCAGTGCAACGCCATGCTGCCGACCAGTCGGCCGCCTGTGCGGATCGGCAACGCTACCGCGCGAATCAGGAACGGCAGGCGCACCGGGTATTCCCAGTAACCTTCGGTGCGCTGGCCGAAGCCCTGATGCAAAGCCGTTTCAGTGGCGCTGAACAATGTGTCGTCGTTCAACCGTTCACGCTGGGCCAGACGTTCCACTTCAGAACTGTCCAGTGCGCCCAGGCAGGCCCGGCCCATGGCGGAATGAAACAGGCTGGCGTGCTGGCCGACGATCTGGCAATTGTTCGGATAGCGTTTGCGTAACACCGTCGGGATGGCACTTTCCATGACCTCGATCCGCTCACCGTCGAAGCACGACAGGTCCGCCACCAGCCCGGTACGCTCGCTCAACTCCAGCAACAGCGGCGCGGCGTTTTCCACCAGACGCCGCTTGAAGCGCTGCTGGCTGTCGCCGAACAAGCGCTTGGCGCATAAGCGGTAACGCCGGTCACTCAAGCCGCGATAGATCCAGCCCTGCTCCTGCAAGGTCAGCAACATGCGCGACACCGTGGCTTTGGGCAGGGCCGTCAGGTAATGCAACTCCTCCAGCCCCAACGCCTGATGCTCACCCAGCAACTCGACGATCGCCAGGGCGCGCTCGACGGAACGCACACTGCCGGATTCTGCTTTGCTGTCCATGGATTCGATCTCCCTCTGCCCGGATGGAATGATCGTTTTATACAGCAAGATGTGCGCCCGTCCGGCGCGTTCAAACGTTTTGCAGACAGCCGGGCGGTCGACGCTTGACCCACTGAGTCAACTGCTCATGGGCATACGCCAGTTGCAACACCGCGCGGTCGGCCTGGGCCGGGCCAATGATTTGCAGGCCCATCGGCAATCCGGCAGGGTTGAAACCCACCGGCACATTCATGCTCGGCAACCCGGCCAGGGTCGGCCCGATCACCACTTCCATCCAGCGGTGATAAGTGTCCATGCTCTGCCCGCCAACGATGCGTGGCCACGGGGTTTGTGCATCAAAAGGAAACACTTGCGCGGTGGGCAACAACAGGAAGTCGTAACGTTCGAACAATTCGTTCAAGGCTCGATACCACTCGCTGCGACTGACCGAGGCCTGATAGACATCCGCTGCCGTCAGGTGCAACCCGCCTTCGATTTCCCATTGCGCCTCAGGCTTGAGTTGCTCGCGTTTTTGCGGATCGGCGTATAGCGCGCCGAGGCTGCCTTGCACCAGCCAGTGACGATGCACCAGCCAGGTTTGCCACAGGCGTTCCATGGAGAAATCCGGCTGGCAGGCTTCAACCTTGCAGCCCAGTGCCGCGAAGTCCTGCAACGCCGATTCGCACAGGCTCATCACACCGGGGTCCATCGGCAGATAACCGTTGTAGTCGCCCAGCCAACCAACGCGGACGTCGCTGAAATCCTGCGCCAGTGGCTGGTGGAAAATCTCCGGGTCTTGAGTCAGCGACAACGGCACGCGCGGATCGTACCCGGCCTGCGTGCCGAGCAAACGGGCGACATCGGTAACCGTGCGGCCCATCGGCCCCTCCGTGGCCAGTTGCTGGACGAACACCTCAGGTTGCGGCCCGTGGGGCACGCGGCCCAGGGACGGACGAAAACCGAAGACGTTGTTGAACGCCGCCGGATTGCGCAGCGAGCCCATCATGTCGCTGCCGTCGGCCACCGGCAGCATGCGCAGCGCCAACGCCACCGCCGCCCCGCCGCTGCTGCCGCCGGCAACCCGTGTCGAGTCGTAGGCGTTGGTGGTGGTGCCGAATACGCTGTTGTAGGTCTGCGAGCCGAGGCCGAACTCCGGAACGTTGGTCTTGCCGATGATGATCGCCCCGCAGTCACGCACCCGCGCCACGCTGATGGCGTCGTGTTGCGGGACTTGTTCGGCGAACAACGGCGAGCCCATGGTGGTGCGCAAACCGGCGGTGGCCGCCAGATCCTTGACCGCTTGCGGCATGCCGTGCATCCAGCCTCGGGACTGGCCCTGCTCCAGTTGCCGGTCACAGGCGTCGGCTTCGGCCAGCAGTTCTTCACTCGGACGCAGCGACACCAGCGCATTGACCAGCGGATTGAAGCGCTCGATCTGCGCCAGATACGCCTGCATCACTTCACGGCACGACACCTGCCGCGCGTGGATGGCCCAGGACAGCGCATCGGCGTCCATTTCAACAATCGGATTGATGCTCAAGGTTTCACCCCAAGGTTAAGTTCGACAGATCGCTTTGCCCGTGGTGCTTCCTGCATGCAGTAAGTGCCCAATAGCGTCAGCACGCAAGCGAACAACACGTAGAACGACGGCGCCACCGGCGTTGCCAAAACCTTGCTCAGCCAAGTGACGATCAGCGGCGCGAAACCACCGAAAATCATGACCGCAACGTTGTAGGCAACGGAGACCCCGGTGGAGCGCACTTCAATCGGAAACTGCTCGGCCAGCGCGGTCGGCGCTGGGCCGAAAAAACCGCCAATCGAGATGCACAACAACAGTTGCATCACCAGCAAACGCTCCACCGATGGCGCCGCCGCCGCCCACACGTATAGCGGGTACACCATCAGGAAAAACGCCAGGGTGAAGGCCATCAATACCGGACGGCGGCCAACGCGATCCGACAGGGCGCCGGACAGCGGAATGACCACGGCCATCAGCGCCACGGCAAGCATTTGCACCAGCAGCACTTGATCCAGCGGCAGGCCGAGGTTCTTGTGGGCGAAAGTCGGCATGTTCACCAGCACCACGTAGAACGACACGGTCCCCCCGCAGGCCAGGCCCATTGATACCAAAATGCTGCGCCGGTGCTCGCGGATCACTTGCATCAGGCTTGGGCTGGCGCCTTTGGCCTTTTTGCGCGCTTGCAAAAACTCTTCGGGCTCTTCCATGTGCTTGCGAATCCACAAGCCTACCGGGCCGATCAACAAGCCCAGCACAAACGGAATCCGCCAGCCCCAGCTCTCCAGCGCCTCAGGGGAAAGCAGGTGGGTAAACAAGGCAACCATCGCCGCGCCGGAGAACACCGCGAGGCATTGCCCGACCAGTTGCCACGAGCCATACAAACCCTTGCGGTGCGCCGGTGCGCTCTCCACCAGAAACGCCGTGGCACTGGCGTATTCACCGCCCGTGGCGAAGCCCTGGAGCATCCGCGCAACCACGATCAACAACGGCGCGCCCATGCCGATGGCGGCGTAATTCGGCGCAAAGGCGATCAGTGCGATGGACACGGTCATCAGGCGGATGATCATCTGCATTGCCGCCTTGCGACCTTTGCGGTCCGAATACATGCCCAACAGAATGCCGCCCACCGGGCGCATGAAGAAGCCGACGCCGAAGGTCGCCAACGCCATCAGCAGCGACGCGTACTCGTCTTCAGACGGGAAAAATTGCCGGGCGATGATGCTCGCCAGAAAGCCGTAAACGATGAAGTCATACCATTCCAGCGCGTTGCCGATAACGGCGGCGACCACCTGCCGGGTACGCGAAACGCCTGTGCTCGAAGTCTGCATGGGGAACTCTCCAAAAACCTGTTGGGTAACGGCGGGCGCGACGACGCGCGCCCGGTCCAGCGGCAGTAGAAAGTGCGGAAATCAGGCAGGCTTGAGCCAGCTCTCGGTCAGCGCACCCCAGTACGCCGCGCCGGTCAGCAGGATGTCGTCGTTAAAGTCATACGCGGGGTTGTGCACCATCGGCCGCGACACGCCATTGCCGATGAACAGATACGAGCCGGGGCAGCGTTGCAGCATCCAGGCGAAGTCTTCGCTGCCCATGAGTTTGGGCGTGTTGCCGTCCACCGCATCAGCGCCAACCAGTTCGACGCCGACTTGACGGGCGAACTCGGTTTCGGCGGCGTGGTTGACCAGCACCGGATAGGCCGGGCGATGTTCGATGCGTGAGATGCAACCGAAACTCTGGGCCTGGGATTCGATGATTGCGCGCACGCGGTCGAGGGTTTGCTCGCGCACTTGGGCGTTCAGTGCACGCAAGCTCAGGCGCAGGATCGCCTGCTGCGGAATGACGTTTGCTGCTTCCCCGGCCTGCAACGCGCCGACCGTGACCACCGCCGCCTGCTGCGCATCGATGTTGCGCGCGACCACGGTTTGCAACGCCATGACCACACTGGCCGCCGCCACCAGCGGATCGACCGCCAGATGTGGCATCGAGCCGTGACCGCCCACGCCTTCGATGGTCACCGTGAGCAAATCCTGCGAGGCCATCATCGGCCCTTCGCGAAAGCCCAGATGCCCCGCCGGCAAACCCGGCATGTTGTGCATGCCGAACAGCGCATCGCAGGGAAACCGTTCGAGCAGGCCATCGGCGAGCATCGCTTCAGCGCCGCCCTGGCCTTCTTCGGCGGGTTGAAAAATCAGGGTCAGGGTGCCGTCGAACTGCCGGGTCGCCGCCAGATAGCGCGCCGCGCCCAGTAACATCGTGGTGTGGCCGTCATGTCCGCAAGCGTGCATGCAACCCTTGTGCTGACTGGTGTAGGTTGCGCCGGTGTTTTCGATGATCGGCAGTGCATCCATGTCCGCCCGTATCCCGAGCTTGCGCGGGCTGCTGCCATTGCGCAGGACGCCGACCACGCCGGTCTTGCCGATCCCGGTGTGCACCTCGTAGCCCCAATCCGCCAGGGATTTGGCCACCAGCGCCGAGGTGCGGTTTTCCTCGAAGCCGAGTTCCGGGTGGGCGTGGATGTCCTGGCGGGTGGCGTGCAGGTCGCTGGCCACGTCGTTGAGCCAGGCAAGGATGTGCTGATGTCGGGTCATGACGATTGTCCTCAGGCCGGGTGATTTCCCGTTCTTGTTGTTCGCAGTGATTTCGCGACATCAAAGGCAGGTCGCGCTCACCGCCAGATAACCGCGAGTCGCGCGCGAGGACAATCGAATGTGGTTCCACAGAGTGGAACCTGAGGGGATAAAGCTTCAATGGCCGATGCAAAACCTTGTGGCGAGGGAGCTTGCTCCCGCTGCGCTGCGAAGCGGCGCTAGAACCTGCAACCGTGCTGTATTTGACCCGCCGAGGTTGCTGTCTTTACGACTGCTGCGCAGCCGAGCGGGAGCAAGCTCCCTCGCCACGAAAAGCATCGCCAGTCAGGGCGATAAACGGCAGCCCTGACGCTCGCCGATCCACACGGCGCTGTTGCTGCGGCCCATGCCGCTGACCGTGATGCGCTTGCTGGCGGGGTCATCGGTAAAGTCGCTGGTGGGCAGCCACTGTTTCACGTAGCCACGGCAATACTCGGTGTCGTTGTTCATCACGTAACGGCACGAGCAATATTCCTTCGCGGTATAGGCGCTAATGATGTCGGGGAACGCCCACAGTGCAACGCGCTCGTGCCAGATCCAGCCGAGCAAGGCGAGCAGCAGGATCAGCAACAATGAACTGAACGGGCGACGGCGTATGAAACCGGTCATGGCTGCACCTTTGTCGCAAACGCCTTGAGCGCGAGTTTCAGTAATTCGTTGTGCCGGTAGCTGCCGTCGCGGTCATCGCCGTAACGCACGATCACCAGTTTTTCGCTGGGAATCACGTACATCGCCTGGCCCCAATGGCCCAGCGCGGCGAAGGTGTCGGCGGGGGCATCGGGCCAGGGTTGGGCGGCGCCGTCGGCTGCCCGATTGAGCCACCAGTGTCCGCCGGGTACGGCTTCGTCCTGGTGGGCGTGATAGTTCGCGAACGGTTCGCGGTTGAAAGCGACCCAATCCTTGGGCAGCAGTTGTTTGTCGCCCCAACGACCGTCGCGGGCCATCAGCAAACCGACTCGCGCCAGATCCCGCGCGGTGAGGTAAGCATACGAGGACGCAACGAAAGTGCCCGTGGCATCGGTTTCCCAAACGGCATGGCGAATGCCCAGCGGCTCGAACAGTGCGGTCCATGGATAGTCCGCATAGCGATTCGGCCCGACGATGTTTTTCAGCGCGGCGGACAACAGATTGCTGTCACCACTGGAGTAGCGGAACGCCTGGCCCGGCGCCGCGTAACTGGAGTGATCGGCGGTGAACGCGGCCATGTCCCCGTGGCCTCGGGTGTAAAGCATGGCCACCACCGACGACTTCAACGGTGCGTATTCGTAGTCTTCCTGCCAGTCGATGCCCGAGGCCCAGTGCAGCAGATCGGCAATGGTCATGTCCGGGTGTTTTTTCAGCGGCGGATAAAATTTCTGCGCCGGCTCCTGGAGCTTGAACAGGCCTTCGCCGTAAGCCACACCCAGCACCGTGGCCATCAGGCTTTTGCTGATCGACCAGGTCAGGTGTGGCGTTTCGGCGGTGGTCGGGCCGGCGTAGCGTTCGTAGATCAATTGGCCGTCGCGGATCACCAGCAAGGTATCGGTGCGGATGCCTTGGCGATTGGAGTCGTTGCGGGGTGGGAACGCGTAACTCTCCAGAGCCTGTAGCGCCGGGCCGGTGAGGGTCGGGGCGGTCGACCATTGTTCGGCGGGCCAGTTTTCGGCGTGGGCCGTGAGGCTGAGCAGTAGCAGGAAAAACAGGGACAAGCCTTTGGGCATGGCGGGGGGCTCTTGGGGAATAACCCGCTGAGCCTAGTCGAGGTTGATGACAGTTCCGGGTTTTGTGTTGCCTGTAAGGCCGCCATCGCGGGCAAGCCTTGCTCCTACAGGTTATGTGTCATTTTTGAAAACGCATCAATCCTGTAGGAGCAAGGCTTGCCCGCGATGAGGCCCGTCAAATCACCGCAAGTGCCTTGGCCAACCGCTTGCCCCGCGCCCCCGCCGCCAATTCCATCACCGCCTGATCCCGCTGCCACATCGCAGCCCACTCCGACGGTCCCTCGGCCAGCGCTTCATTGATTTCAGTTTTCAGCGATTCAAACTGCGCAAACAATCCACCGAGCAACACATGCCCGGCCGGATGACTCGGTGCCTGTCGGCTGACTTCCGCGCAACCGGCCAACAGCGCCAGCAAGCGCAGTTGCAAGGATTGCGGCCAGGCGCAGTCATCGCCGACGCCATACAGCCAGGCGCTCATGGCACTCAGCACATAGATGTCTTCAAGAGTGCGGAACGGTTTGACGTAGGCATCCCAGCCATCCCCCGCTAGCAACTCACACAGCGCGTTATCGAGAAACAAGCGGCCATGGCTGATGTCCGGCATCAACGGAATTGGCGGCAGTTGTTCCACCCGCACCCCCGGTTCATCGGGATAAATCACCGCCAGACTCAAACGTGGATCTTCGCCAGGTTCTTCACTGCGCGCGGCGACCAGCAGCCAGTCGGCGGCATCGCCGGCGGTGACGAAATCCTTGCGCCCGCTCAGGCGTAAACCGTTGAGCCGGGTTTGCATGTCTGCCGGGCGCAGGCTGCGTTGCTCGGTCACGCACAGGGCGCCGAGGCTCAACGGCGCGCTCGGCCAGAGCATGCGCAGTGCCGCTTGATAGCCCACCAGAAACGCCAGCCCCGGCGTTGCCATCAAGCGCCCGCCCGCCACTGCCAATTCGAACGGCGTGACGCAGCCCAATTGCTCTAACAGGGTCGCGAAGCCTTCGCCCAGATCCGGGTTGGCGGGCAAGCGATCGCGGCGTTTCAACAGGGTTTGCCAGGGCATAAGAGGCTCCTCGTGGGCTGTCATATAAGCATCACCAAAGCTTCATGGCGATGACACCGGGGCTACATAGCCTGACTTTGCACAACAAGGCTGGATAAAGAAAGTCGATCCGCTGTAACCCAAAGACGGGTGAGCAGCCCGCACGGAGAATCGCCATGACTCAGATCGCCCGCATCAGCGACACCGGCAACGAACGCCGCCTGCAAGCCGAACGCCTGGTGGGCGCCGAGGCTTTGCAGGAAGCTCAGGCCTTGCGTTTCAACGTGTTCAGCGGCGAGTTCAACGCCAAGCTGAAAGGCGCGGAACTGGGTCTGGACATGGATGACTATGATGTTCACTGCGCTCACATCGGCGTGCGTGACCTGAACACCGGACGCCTGGTGGCGACCACCCGTTTGCTCGACCACACCGCCGCCAGCAGCCTGGGAAAATTCTACAGCGAAGAAGAATTCAGCCTGCATGGCCTGGTCCATCTGCAAGGCCCGATCCTGGAAATCGGCCGCACCTGCGTCGACCCGGCCTACCGCAACGGCGGCACCATCGCCGTGCTCTGGGGCGAACTGGCCGAAGTGCTGAACCAGGGCGGCTACAGCTATTTGATGGGTTGCGCGAGCATCCCGATGCAGGACGGCGGCATCCAGGCCCACGCGATCATGCAGCGCTTGCGCGAACGCTACCTGTGCACCGAACACCTGCGCGCCGAACCGAAAAAACCGCTGCCGACTCTGGATATTCCTTCCAACGTGATCGCCGAAATGCCACCGCTGCTCAAGGCCTACATGCGCCTGGGCGCGAAAATCTGCGGCGAGCCGTGCTGGGACGAGGACTTCCAGGTGGCCGACGTGTTCATCCTGCTCAAGCGCGACGAACTCTGCCCGCGCTACGCCAAACACTTCAAGGCGGCTGTGTAATGAGCCGGCTGCGCGTATACGCGCGAATTGCGCGGGTGTTGCTGGTGGTGGGTCTTGGCCTGACCATGGCCAGTGTGTTCGGTGTGTTCGAACGCTTGGGCATGGCCCATTCGATGGAACGGCGTCAGCGCTGGTCGCGATTTTTCATGGCGCGCCTGAGCAACGCCCTGCCCTTCGACGTGACGGTCCACGGTCAAATGCCTAAAGTGCCGATGCTGTGGGTCAGCAATCATGTGTCCTGGACCGACATCCCGTTGCTGGGGATGCTCACGCCGATGTCCTTCCTGTCCAAGGCCGAAGTGCGCACCTGGCCGGTGGCGGGCTGGTTGGCGGCCAAGGCCGGTAGCCTGTTTATCCGTCGAGGTTCGGGCGACAGCCAGTTGATCCGCAAACAGATGACCCGTCATCTGGAACAGGCGCATCCACTGCTGATGTTCCCGGAAGGCACCACCACCGATGGCCGTTCGCTGCGTACTTTCCATGGTCGCTTGTTGTCGGCTGCGATTGATTCCGAGGTGGCGTTGCAGCCGGTGGCGATTCGTTATGTGCGTGACGGTGAGCTCGATACATTGGCACCGTTCATTGGAGATGATGACTTGCTCTCGCACCTGATGCGGTTGTTTGCCAATGACCGTGGTGGTGTGGAGATTCATCTGCTCAAACCGATCGTTTGTGAAGGCCGCGAGCGTGCTGCACTGGCGTTCGACGCGCAGCAGGCTGTGCAGAAGGCGTTGTTTGGTGAAATCGTCGAACCGCAACGAGCACCGATGCGTCCGGCGATTGCAGCCTGACACGAAGTACCTGAAGGAATAAAACCCTAATGTGGGAGCGGGCTTGCTCGCGAATGCGGAGTGTCATTCAGCTCAATTGTCAGCTGATACACCGCCTTCGCGAGCAAGCCCGCTCCCACATTTAAATTCGCGGAGTTGCGGCGAAATCCTGAAGCTGCGGATAGAACAACCGAAAATCCTCGCTCAACGGTTCATACAATCGCCGCAATTCCTGCATCGCTGGCGCCAGCTCTTCCGGCCGGGTCAAGCGCCGGGAAATCCCCCGCAGCACCTGCTCCAGCACTTCGAACTCCTGATACGAACCCAGCCAGTCGTTGGCCACCATGTGCGGCGCAATCTTCGCCAACCGCTCAGGCAATTGCTGTTCGCTGGACAGTACGCGGTAAACGTCTGAAGTGAACAACTCCAGCGGCCGATCGGCATACAGCGTCCAGTCGCGCGCCAGGCAATGGTCGAAAAACACGTCGAGGACGATCCCGGCATAACGCCGGCGCGTCAGGGAAAACCGTGACAACGCGACATCCACCAGCGGATGGCGATCGGTGAATACGTCGATGCTGCGATGCAGCTGGATGGCCGCTTCGATCTCCGGTTCGAACTGCCCTTGCAACCTGCCTTTGACGAAATCGCCATACAGACTGCCGAGCAATTGACCGGGACGCTGGCCACCGAGGTGAAGATGTGCGAGATAGTTCATGGGCGCAGCTTAGCACTGCGTCCTGGTATCTACATCCACCGTATCGTTATAACCCGATATACCGATTTACTCGGTCGTCAGACCAAAATCATATTGGTGTATCGCGAAATAGCGATATAAAGTTCGCCTCATCGCGATATAGCGTTTTACTGATCACGAGCACACTGCCATGAACCTTGACCTCGACGAAATAATAAAAGCCCTGGCGCACCCAGTACGGCGAGACATCCTGCACTGGCTCAAAGACCCGACCGTCGAATTTCCCGACCAGTCCCACAGCAACGAGCACGGCGTTTGCGCCGGGCAGATCGATCAACGTTGCGGTCTGTCGCAGTCCACGGTGTCCGCACACCTGGCGACCCTGCAACGCGCCGGCCTGATCAGCAGCCGCAAAGTCGGTCAGTGGCACTTCTTCAAACGCAACGAGGAAACCATTCAGGAGTTCCTCAAAATCTTCAGCAAAGAGCTCTGACCCTGTGGGGGTGTTCTCAATTGGTTTTCACGCAGCGCCGGGAAAGCCAATTGAGAACGCCCCCCATGTCAGCCAGCCAAAAGGAATTAACCAATGCCCCTCTCGCTACTCATCCTCGCGTTGAGCGCCTTCGCCATCGGCACCACCGAGTTCGTCATCATGGGCTTGCTGCCCGATGTGGCGGCCGACCTCGGTGTGTCGATCCCCGGTGCCGGCTGGCTGGTGACCGGTTACGCCCTGGGCGTGGCCATCGGTGCGCCGTTCATGGCGCTGGCTACCGCCAGGCTGCCACGCAAGGCTGCACTGGTGGCGTTGATGGGCATTTTCATCATCGGCAACCTGCTCTGCGCAGTCGCCAGTGACTACAACGTGCTGATGTTTGCCCGTGTGGTCACGGCCCTGTGTCACGGTGCCTTCTTCGGTATCGGCTCAGTCGTAGCCGCCGGCCTGGTGCCTGCGAACAAGCGTGCTTCGGCCGTGGCCCTGATGTTCACCGGTCTGACCCTGGCCAACGTGCTCGGCGTGCCACTGGGCACCGCGCTCGGTCAGGAAGCCGGCTGGCGTTCGACCTTCTGGGCAGTGACCGTCATTGGTGTGATTGCGCTGATCGGCCTGATCCGCTTCCTGCCGGCCAAGCGCGATGAAGAAAAACTCGACATGCGTGCCGAACTGCGCGCCCTCAAAGGCGCCGGTATCTGGTTGTCGCTGAGCATGACCGCACTGTTCGCCGCGTCGGTGTTCACCCTGTTCACTTACGTTGCGCCACTGCTGGGTGAAGTCACCGGCGTCTCGCCCCGTGGCGTGACCTGGACATTGATGCTCATCGGCCTGGGCCTGACGGTCGGCAACATCATCGGCGGCAAGATGGCCGACAAGGGCCTGGCCGCGACGTTGATCGGCGTGTTCATCGCCATGGCCGTGGTGTCCACCGTGTTGACCTGGACCAGCGTCGCGCTGATCCCGACCGAAATCACCCTGTTCCTCTGGGCCACCGCGTGTTTTGCCGCCGTGCCTGCCCTGCAAGTCAACGTGGTGACTTACGGCAAAGCAGCACCGAACCTGGTTTCGACCCTGAACATCGGCGCCTTCAACGTCGGCAACGCCTTGGGCGCCTGGGTCGGCGGCAGCGTCATCGCCCACGGTTTCGGCCTGACCAGCGTGCCGCTCGCGGCAGCCGCACTCGCGGTACTCGCCTTGCTGGTGACCCTGATTACTTTCCGCCAGAACGGCAATCCCGAGCTGGCTCCTGCTACCAACTGATCAACCATTACCTCACGAGGGTTGCAATAAATGACGACAATTTTCGATCCGATCAAACTGGGCGACCTCGAGTTGGCCAACCGCATCATCATGGCCCCGCTGACCCGCTGCCGCGCCGACGAAGGCCGTGTGCCGAACGCGCTGATGGCCGAGTACTACGTGCAACGCGCCAGCGCCGGGTTGATCCTCAGCGAAGCGACTTCGGTCACGCCAATGGGCGTCGGCTACCCGGACACCCCGGGTATCTGGTCCAACGACCAGGTGCGTGGCTGGGCCAACGTGACCAAGGCGATCCATGGCGCGGGCGGCAAGATCTTCCTGCAACTGTGGCACGTGGGCCGGGTTTCGCACTCGTCCTATCTCAACGGTGAAGCGCCGGTTGCACCAAGCGCCATCCAGCCCAAAGGTCACGTCAGCCTGGTTCGCCCACTGTCCGACTACCCGACCCCGCGCGCCCTGGAAACCGCTGAAATCGCCGACATCGTCGACGCCTACCGCACCGGCGCCGAGAACGCCAAGGCCGCCGGTTTCGACGGCGTGGAAATTCACGGCGCCAACGGTTACCTGCTCGACCAGTTCCTGCAAAGCAGCACCAACCAGCGCACCGACAACTACGGCGGCTCACTGGAAAACCGTGCACGCCTGCTGCTGGAAGTGACCGACGCCGCGATCGAAGTCTGGGGCGCCGGCCGCGTCGGTGTGCACCTGTCACCTCGTGCCGATTCCCATGACATGGGCGACGAGAATCTGGCCGAAACCTTCACCTACGTCGCCCGTGAACTGGGCAAGCGTGGCATCGCGTTCATTTGCTCGCGCGAGAAAGAAGGCGCCGACAGCCTTGGCCCGCAAATCAAGGAAGCCTTCGGCGGCCCGTACATCATCAACGAACGCTTCACCAAGGACAGCGCCAACGCTTGGCTGGCCAGCGGCAAGGCTGATGCGGTCGCTTTCGGCGTCCCGTTCATTGCCAACCCGGACCTGCCTGCTCGCTTGAAAGCCGACGCGCCGCTGAATGAAGCGCGCCCGGAACTGTTCTACGCCAAGGGCCCGGTCGGCTACATCGACTACCCGACGCTGTAAACACTCTGCGCTGAAACGCAAAAAGCCCCGACTCGAAAGAGCCGGGGCTTTTTATTACCAGAACTTCGATACCCCTGTAGGAGCTGCCGAAGGCTGCGATCCTTTGATTTTTTGTGTGTTCAATAACGCCAAGATCAAAAGATCGCAGCCTTCGGCAGCTCCTACAGGGATTGCACGCTCACAAACCCGACACAAAATTCCTACAAAATACCGAGCTTGCTACCTGTCAACCTGCCGAGCCTGCGTATATAAAAGCACCCCATTGCCACAGGACGCGTGAAGAACTGTTCATCTATGGCTTCGACGGTTGACACACAAGTCGCCGATTACGCATTTTGCTTCACTTGCGCAGGCTGGGGCTGAAGCGCAATAGATCCAGTCCGGTATCAACCCAACGTTCGGCCTCGATGTGCAGTTGAAAGCTGTCGGGGGCCAACAGCCACTGATACAGGATGCCATCGATAAAGGCGTGCAGGCTGATGGCCGCTCGGGCGGTGTCGAGGTTTTCCGGCAACTGCCCGCGATTCACTGCGTTACTCAAGGCCAGGCCGATCCGCACATTGCAGTCGAGGCTGGCTGCCACGCGCTGTTGGCGCAGGTCGCACATTTCATCGGTGAATTCGCACTTATGAAACAGAATTTCGTTGATGCGCCGGGTTTTCGGGTCCAGTGCAATTTGATGAAACAAATGAATCAACAATTTGCGCATGCAGCCCAACGGATCGAGTTCGTCTTCGCTCTCGCTGGCCTTGGCCATTTCTTCCAGCGGCTCGTGCAAGGTGTCGAGCATGGCCTGCACCAGATCCGCCTTGTTGCTGAAATGCCAGTAGATAGCCCCACGCGTGACGCCGGCCAGGGTCGCGATATCCGCCAGGGTGGTTCGGGCCACGCCCCGCTCGTAAAAGGCTTTCTCGGCCGCTTCGAGTATCTGGCTACGGGTTTCTTGAGCTTCCTCTTTGGTGCGACGAACCATGGCAGTACAACCTCAATCAGGATGCTTCAGCGATGTCTGAATATCAGCTGAATAAAAGTGGGGCGAGCGCTCTTGGGTATCGTCCCCGGGCCTACAATTCCAACCTTTCAGCGGCGTCTGTAACGGCGTGGATACACAGCCAAGGTATTTACAAACAACCGTGAACGTAAGTATATTCCTTAGCATGCTACTTATCCACCCGGCACCCAATTTTTACCTTCCATCTTTTCTTGTGCGTTTATTTCGCGCCTGACCCGAGGATTTTCATGCAATTCAAGCCAGCTGTTACCGCTCTGGTCGCCGCCGTCGCCCTGGCATCGCTGCTCAGCGGATGCAAAAAGGAAGAAGCTCCACCGGCCGCACCACCGCCTCAGGTCGGCGTCGTCACCCTTCAGCCGCAAACGTTTACGCTCACCTCGGATTTGCCGGGGCGCACCAGCGCGTACCGCATTGCCGAGGTTCGTCCGCAGGTCAACGGCATCATTCTCAAGCGTCTGTTCAAGGAAGGCAGCGACGTCAAGGCCGGCCAGCAGCTGTATCAGATCGATCCATCGATCTATGAAGCGACCCAGAAAAGCGCCGAAGCCAACCTGCGTTCGACCAAGTCGATTTCCGATCGCTACCAGCAACTGGTCAACGAACAGGCCGTGAGCCGCCAGGAATACGACACGGCCGTGGCCAACCGCCTGCAATCGGAAGCCGCGCTGCAAACGGCCCAGATCAATGTGCGCTACACCAAGGTCTACGCGCCACTGACCGGTCGTATCGGTCGATCTACGGTCACCGAAGGCGCGCTGGTCAGCAATGCCCAGACCGAGGCGATGGCCGTGATCCAGCAACTCGACCCGATCTACGTCGACGTGACCCAGTCCTCGGTAGAGCTGCTGCAACTGCGCCGTGACCTGGAAACCGGTCGCCTGCAAAAGGCCGGCGACAACGCCGCGACCGTCAAGCTGACCCTCGAAGACGGCAGCCAGTACAAACTCGACGGCAAGCTGGAGTTCTCCGAAGTTTCGGTTGACCAGACTACTGGCTCCGTGACGCTGCGCGCCGTGTTCCCGAACCCTGATCACACGCTGCTGCCGGGCATGTTCGTCCACGCCCAGTTGCAGGCCGGTGTGAACAGCGCGGCGATCCTGGCCCCGCAACAAGGCGTGACGCGCGACCTCAAAGGCACACCGACCGCACTGGTCGTCGGGCCGGACAACAAGGTCGAACTGCGTCAGCTCAAGGCCAGCCGCACCGTCGGCAACCAGTGGCTGATCGAAGACGGTCTGAAAGCCGGCGATCGCCTGATTACCGAAGGCCTGCAATTCGTCAAACCTGGCATTGAAGTCAAGGCCAGCGATGCGACCAACGTAGCCGCAAAGAACCCGGCCCCCGCACAGGCAGCTGACAAGGCTTCCAGCGGCAAAGGGGAGTAAACCATGTCGAAATTTTTTATCGACCGTCCGATTTTCGCCTGGGTAATTGCCCTGGTGATCATGCTGGTCGGGGCACTATCGATCCTCAAGCTGCCGATCAACCAGTACCCGAGCATTGCGCCTCCGGCCATCGCCATTTCCGTGACCTACCCGGGCGCTTCCGCGCAAACCGTGCAGGACACCGTGGTTCAGGTGATCGAGCAGCAGCTCAACGGTATCGACAACCTGCGTTATGTGTCCTCGGAAAGTAACTCTGACGGCACCATGACCATCACCGCGACCTTCGAGCAAGGCACCAACTCCGATACCGCGCAGGTCCAGGTCCAGAACAAGCTGAACCTGGCCACCCCGCTGCTGCCGCAAGAAGTGCAGCAACAGGGTATCCGCGTGACCAAGGCAGTGAAGAACTTCCTGCTGGTGATCGGCGTGGTGTCGCGTGACGGCAGCATGACCAAGGACGACCTGTCCAACTACATCGTGTCGAACATGCAGGACCCGATCTCGCGGACTGCCGGTGTCGGTGACTTCCAGGTGTTCGGTTCGCAGTACGCCATGCGTATCTGGCTCGACCCGGCCAAGTTGAACAACTTCAACCTGACCCCGATCGACGTCAAGACCGCCATCGCCGCACAGAACGTCCAGGTGTCGTCCGGTCAACTCGGCGGTTTGCCTGCCCTGCCCGGCACCCAGCTGAACGCGACGATCATCGGCAAGACCCGTCTGCAATCCGCCGAGCAGTTCGACAAGATCCTGCTCAAGGTCAACAAGGACGGTTCTCAGGTTCGTTTGAAAGATGTCGCCGACGTTGGTCTGGGTGGTGAGAACTACAGCATCAACGCCCAGTTCAACGGTGCCCCGGCATCCGGTCTGGCGGTGAAACTGGCCACCGGCGCCAACGCGCTGGATACCGCCAAGGCGCTGCGCACCACCATCGACAACCTCAAGCCGTTCTTCCCGCAAGGGATGGAAGTGGTGTTCCCGTACGACACCACTCCGGTGGTGACCGAGTCGATCAAAGGCGTGGTTCACACCCTGGTTGAAGCGGTTGCGCTGGTGTTCCTGGTGATGTTCCTGTTCCTGCAGAACTTCCGCGCCACCATCATCACCACGATGACTGTGCCGGTGGTATTGCTCGGTACATTCGGCATCCTCGCGGCCGCCGGTTTCAGCATCAACACCCTGACCATGTTCGGCATGGTACTGGCCATCGGCTTGCTGGTGGACGACGCCATCGTCGTGGTGGAAAACGTCGAACGGGTGATGAGCGAAGAAGGCCTGTCGCCCAAGGAAGCCACCAAGAAATCCATGGGGCAGATCCAGGGTGCACTGGTCGGAATCGCCCTGGTGCTCTCGGCAGTTCTGCTGCCAATGGCGTTCTTCAGCGGTTCCACCGGTGTGATCTACAAGCAGTTCTCGATCACCATCGTCTCGGCCATGGCCCTGTCGGTACTGGTTGCACTGATCTTCACCCCGGCGCTCTGCGCCACCATGCTCAAGCCAATCAAGAAAGGCGAGCACGGCACCCCGAAACGCGGCTTCTTCGGCTGGTTCAACCGCAACTTCGACCGTGGTGTCAGAAGCTACGAGCGTGGCGTAGGCAGCATGCTGACGCACAAGGCGCCATACCTGTTGGCGTACCTGATCATCGTCGTCGGCATGATCTGGCTGTTCACCCGCATTCCAACTGCGTTCCTGCCAGAAGAAGACCAGGGCGTACTGTTCGCCCAGGTACAGACGCCGGCCGGCTCGACTGCCCAGCGTACCCAAGTGGTCGTTGACGAAATGCGTGAATTCCTGCTGCGTCCGGGCAAGGATGGCGGTGAAGGCGATGCGGTGAACTCGGTGTTTACCGTGACCGGCTTCAACTTCGCCGGCCGTGGCCAGAGTTCGGGTATGGCGTTCATCATGCTTCGTCCATGGGACGACCGTAACGCCGACAACAGTGTGTTCAAGGTGGCGGCCCGTGCCCAGCAGCACTTCTTCACCTTCCGCGACGCGATGGTGTTCGCCTTCGCCCCGCCAGCGGTACTGGAACTGGGTAACGCCACTGGTTTCGACGTGTTCCTTCAGGACCGCGCCGGTATCGGTCACGAAAAACTGATGGAAGCGCGTAACCAGTTCCTCGGCATGGCGGCGCAAAGCAAGATTCTGACTCAGGTGCGTCCGAACGGCCTGAACGACGAGCCGCAATACCAGCTGGAAATCGATGACGAGAAGGCCAGTGCCCTGGGCATTACCATCGCCGACATCAACAACACCCTGTCGATTGCCTTGGGCAGTAGCTACGTCAATGACTTCATCGACCGTGGTCGAGTGAAGAAGGTTTACGTGCAAGGCCAGCCGGGCGCTCGCATGAGCCCTGAGGATCTGAAGAAGTGGTACGTGCGCAACAGCGTCGGCACCATGGTTCCGTTCTCGGCGTTCGCCAAGGGTGAATGGATCTACGGTTCGCCGAAACTGGCCCGCTACAACGGTGTGGAAGCGATGGAAATCCTTGGTGCCCCGGCGCCGGGCTATTCCACCGGTGAAGCCATGGCCGAAGTCGAAGCCATTGCCAAGAAACTGCCGGCTGGTGTCGGTATTTCCTGGACCGGCCTGTCGTACGAGGAACGTTTGTCCGGCTCGCAAGCGCCAGCGCTGTACGCCCTGTCGCTGCTGATGGTGTTCCTGTGTCTGGCGGCGTTGTATGAAAGCTGGTCGATTCCGATCGCGGTAATGTTGGTGGTGCCGCTGGGGATCATCGGTGCGCTGATGGCCACCAGCCTGCGCGGTTTGTCCAACGACGTGTATTTCCAGGTGGGCCTGTTGACGACCATCGGTCTGGCGGCGAAAAACGCCATTCTGATCGTCGAATTCGCCAAGGAACTGCACGAGCAAGGACGCAGCTTGCGCGAGGCGGCGATCGAAGCCTGCCGCATGCGTCTGCGACCGATCATCATGACCTCGCTCGCCTTCGTTCTCGGTGTGGTACCACTGGCGATATCCACGGGCGCAGGTTCGGGTAGCCAGCATGCAATCGGTACCGGCGTGATTGGCGGTATGATCACTGCAACCGTACTGGCGATCTTCTGGGTCCCACTGTTCTTCGTCACTGTGTCGGCCATGGGTCAGCGTAAAAACGTCGACCAGGAAGACGCTACTGAAACTCCTAAAGAGGCTGGCTAATGAGCAAGTCGCTACTCTCCCTGGCAGTCGCCGCCTTCGTGCTCGGTGGCTGCTCGCTGATACCTGACTATCAGCAGCCGGAAGCTCCGGTGGCAGGTCAATACCCGCAGGGCCCGGCGTACTCGCCGGCCCAGGCACCGGCGCAGGCCGCTGCCGAGCAAGGCTGGAAGCAGTTTTTCCACGACCCGGCGTTGCAACAGCTGATCCAGGTTTCCCTGGAAAACAACCGTGACCTGCGTGTCGCGGCCCTGAACATCGACGCGTTTGCGGCTCAATACCGCATCTCCCGCGCCGATCTGTTCCCGGCCGTCTCGGCCAATGGCACCGGCACCCGTCAGCGGGTTCCGGCCGATGCTTCGCAGACCGGTGAAGCGGGCATCACCAGTTCCTACTCGGCCACCGTCGGCATCAGTGCTTATGAACTCGATCTGTTCGGTCGGATTCGCAGCCTGAACGAAGAAGCGCTGCAGAAGTACTTCGCCACTGAAGAAGGCCGTCGCAGCACGCAGATCAGCCTGGTGGCCAGCGTGGCCAATGCCTACCTGACCTGGCAGGCCGACAAGGAACTGCTGAAGCTGACGCAGGACACCCTCGCCGCGTTCGAGGAGAGCTACAAGCTCACCGCACGCAGCAACGAAGTCGGGGTCGCGTCGGCTCTCGATCTGGCGCAGTCGCGCACCTCGGTGGAAAACGCCCGTGCGCAACTGGCGAAGTACACCCGTCAGGTCGCTCAGGACGAGAACAGCCTTGTACTGCTGCTCGGCACAAGCATTCCGGCCAACCTGCAAGCGGCCAAACCGCTGGCGGACGATCTGCTGGCCGAAGTGCCGCCTGGCCTGCCGTCGGACTTGCTGCAACGTCGTCCGGACATCCTGCAAGCCGAATACAACCTGAAAGCGGCCAACGCCAACATCGGCGCGGCGCGCGCAGCGTTCTTCCCGAGCATCAGCCTGACCGCCAATGCCGGGACCCTGAGCCCGGACCTGTCCGGTCTGTTCAAGGGCGGTTCGGGCACCTGGCTGTTCCAGCCGCAGATCAACCTGCCGATCTTCAACGCCGGCAGCCTGCGCGCCAGCCTGGATTACTCGAAAATCCAGAAAGACATCGGCGTGGCGAACTACGAGAAGTCCATTCAAACGGCCTTCCAGGAAGTCGCCGACGGCCTGGCCGCCCGCCAGACCTACGTGCAACAGTTGCAGGCGCAGCAAGACTTCGTCAGCGCCAACCAGGACTACTACCGCCTGGCCGAGCGTCGCTACCGCATCGGTGTCGACAGCAACCTGACCTTCCTCGATGCCCAGCGTCAGTTGTTCAGCGCGCAACAAGTGCTGATAACCGACCGTCTGGCGCAACTGGTCAGCCAGGTCAACCTGTACAAGGCCCTGGGTGGTGGCTGGAATGAGCAGACGGCGAAGAACGAGCCGTTGAAAGAAGAAGCGCCGAAGTTGAAGTTGTTCTGATAGCGCAGTGAAAATAAAGAGCCCACCGATTGGTGGGCTTTTTGTTGGCTGCGGGGAAAGGTGTGTTGTTCTTTATGGCCCCATCGCCAGCAGGCTGGCTCCCACATTCGACCGCATTCTTTCTGCAAGAACTCGGTTACCTGTGGGAGCCAGCCTGCTGGCGATGGGGCCGGCCAATACAGCACAAAACCCGGATCAATCTTACGTTCGATAATCGCCCAAAACCCGCTTTCAGCAATTGAACCATCCAGTACATTCCCCGCACCATCCGACCCACAAAACCAATAACAACAGGTTCGACACCATGCCCCCGCGCCCTGCCCTGTCCGGCTGATCCCCAGGCGTCACCCCAAAAAATCGACTACCTGTCCGCACCCTCCCGGTCGCGGCATCACCCCGTTTCATCCCCAAGAATCAGAGAGACCCGAGCCCATGACGCCTTCCACCGCGCAGTATTTCGTTCCCAGCCTGATCGCCGTCGCTCTGGCCAGTGCGGCCCTGCCCGCCCAGGCCGAAGAATCAGGCTTTGTCGAAGGCGCCAAGATCAACCTGAACCTGCGCAACTTCTACATCAACCGCAACTTCACCAACCCGACCAAGGCGCAGGGCAAGGCTGAAGAGTGGACGCAAAGTTTCATCCTCGACGCAAAATCCGGGTTCACCGAAGGCACCGTCGGGTTCGGCATGGATGTGCTGGGGTTGTATTCGGTGAAGCTCGATGGCGGTAAAGGCACAGGCGGTACGCAGCTACTGCCGCTGGACAGCGACGGTCGCCCGGCGGACAACTTCGGGCGCACCAACGTGGCGTTCAAGGCCAAGCTGTCGCAGACCGAAGTGAAGGTGGGCGAATGGATGCCGGTGCTGCCGATCCTGCGTTCGGACGATGGTCGTTCACTGCCGCAAACCTTCCGTGGCGGGCAGATCACGTCGAAGGAAATCGCTGGTCTGACGCTCTACGGCGGCCAGTTCCGCCAGAACAGCCCGCGCGACGACAGCAGCATGGACGACATGTCGATGACCGGCAAAGCGGCATTCACTTCCGACCGTTTCAACTTCCAGGGCGGCGAATACCTGTTCAACGAAAAGCGCACCCAGATCGGCGTGTGGAATGCCGAGCTCAAGGACATCTACAGCCAGCAATTCATCAACCTGACTCACAGCCAACCGATCGGCGACTGGAACCTCGGCGCCAACCTCGGGTTCTTCTACGGCAAGGACGACGGCAGCGCCCGCGCCGGCGAGTTGGACAACAAAACCATGTACGGCCTGCTCTCGGCCAAGTACGGCGGCAACACCTTCTACGTCGGCCTGCAAAAACTCACCGGCGACAGCCCGTGGATGCGGGTCAACGGCACCAGCGGCGGCACGCTGGCCAACGACAGCTACAACTCCAGCTACGACAACGCCCGGGAAAAATCCTGGCAGGTGCGTCACGACTATAACTTCGTCGCCCTCGGCGTACCGGGCCTGACGCTGATGAACCGCTACATCAGCGGCGACAACGTGCACACCGGCACGATTACCGATGGCAAGGAATGGGGGCGTGAATCGGAATTGGGCTACACCGTGCAGAGCGGCGCGCTGAAAGACCTGAACGTGAAATGGCGCAACTCGACCATGCGCCGGGATTACAGCAATAACGAGTTCGATGAGAACCGGGTGATCATCAGCTATCCGATCAGCTTGCTGTAAACACAAAACAAATGTGGGAGCGGGCTTGCTCGCGAAGGCGTAGTGTCAGTCGATAAAAATATTGCCTGACATACCGCTTTCGCGAGCAAGCCCGCTCCCACCTGGATCGTCGGTGAGCATGAAAGTACGAGTTTACCCCCGCGACTCAACTCCCAACTCATCCCACACCGACTCGGCCAGATGGAACGTCGCATTCGCCGCCGGAATCCCGCAATAGATCGCACTCTGCATGATCACTTCCTTGATCTCGCCACGGCTCACGCCGTTGTTGGCGGCAGCACGCAGGTGCAGTTTGAGTTCGCCCTCGCGGTTCATGCCGATCAGCATGGCGATGGTGATCAGGCTGCGGGTGTGGCGCGGCAGGCCGGGACGTGTCCAGATGTCGCCCCAGGCGTGGCGGGTGATCATCTCCTGAAACTCCGAGTTGAACTCGGTCAGGGTGGTCAGGCTGCGGTCGACGTGGGCGTCGCCGAGCACTGCGCGGCGGACTTCCATTCCCTCGTCGTAACGTTGTTTCTCGTCCACGAAATAATCCTCACTAAGCCGACAGAAACGCCAGAACCCGCTCGCTGAACGCGCTACCGGCCTGGACGTTGGACAAATGCGCGGCATGGAACTCGGCGTACTCGGCGCCCGGCACATGCTCCTGAATGAAGTGCCCGCCGGACGGCGGCGTGACCGCATCCTGAGCGCCGGCGATCACCAGCAACGGCGCCTTGATCGACGACAACTGATCACGGAAATCGGCATCGCGCACTGCTGCGCAGTTGGCTGCATAACCTTCCGGCGAAGTGGCCGCGAGCATGTCGGTAATCTGCTTGGCCGCCGCCGGGTTGGCCTCGGAGAAGTCCGGGGTGAACCAGCGTGCAATCGACGCGTCACGCAGGGCAACCATCGCCGCCTGACCATCGCGCAGCACCATTTCAATGCGCGGGTTCCAAATCGACGGATCGCCGATTTTCGCTGCCGTGTTGCACACGATCAGCTTGTTCAAGCGCTCGCCGGCGTTAATGCCCAGCCACTGACCAATCAACCCGCCCATGGACAGCCCGCAGAAATGCGCACGCTCGATGTGCAAGGCATCCAGCAGCGCCAGCACGTCGTGGCCCAGTTGCTCGATGCTGTACGGCCCCGGAGTGACCAGTGATTTGCCGTGACCGCGAGTGTCGAAACGCAGCACGCGAAAATGCTCGGTGAACGCCGGGATTTGCGCGTCCCACATGTGCAGGTCGGTGCCCAGCGAGTTGGACAGCACCAGCACCGGCGCATCGACCGGTCCACCGAGTTGCGGCCCTTGAATTTGGTAGTGCAGTTCGCCATCGGCGAGTTGAACGAAAGCCACAGCAATCTCCTTCAGGCAGTCAATGCAGAATGTTCGGCCACCGCTCGCTCGACCCAGGTTTTGGCCTGGCCGAGGTAATGAGCGGGGTCCAGCAGTTGATCGAGTTCGGCGGCCGACAGTTCGGCAGTCACTTGCGGTTCGTCACCGAGCACCGCGCGCAGATGACGCTGTTCGGCCACGGCGCGTTTGCAGCATTGCTCCAGCAAATGGTGCGCGGTATCGCGACCAACCCGTTGCGCGAGGACGATGCTCACCGCTTCGGCGAGCACCAGGCCTTGGGTCAGGTCGAGGTTGCGCGCCATACGTTCAGCGTCCACTTCCAGACCTTGGGCGACCAACAGCGCTTGTTGCAGGCTGCCGGACACCAGGCAGCAAATCTCCGGCAGCGTTTCCCATTCGGCATGCCACAACCCGAGGCTGCGTTCGTGTTCTTGTGGCATGGCGCTGAACAGCGTCGAGAGCAAACCGGGTACGCGAGTCGCCGCGCCGATCAGCACCGCCGCGCCTACCGGGTTGCGTTTGTGCGGCATGGTCGAGGAACCGCCCTTGCCCGGCGCCGAAGGTTCGAACACTTCGCCCGCTTCCGTTTGCATCAACAGGCTGATGTCGCGGCCGAGCTTGCCGAGGCTGCCGGCGATCAGGCCAAGCACCGCGCCAAATTCCACCACGCGATCGCGTTGGGTGTGCCATGGCTGTTCAGGCAGATTCAGTTGCAGCTCTTCGGCCAGCGCCTGGGCAATCGGCATGGCCTGATCACCGAGCGCGGCGAGCGTCCCGGAAGCGCCGCCGAATTGCAGCACCAGCAGGCGTGGTTTGAGTTCGACCAAACGCTGGCGACTACGAGTCACTGCGCCCAACCAACCGGCGATTTTCATGCCGAGGGTGACCGGTGTCGCGTGTTGCAACCAGGTACGCCCGGCCAGCGGCGTGGCCGCATAACGCTGGGCCTGAGTCGCGAGAACTTGTCCCAATTGCGCCAGATCGCTTTCGATCAGTTCCAGCGCCTTGCGCAGTTGCAGCACCAGGCCGCTGTCCATCACGTCCTGACTGGTCGCGCCCAGATGCACGTAGCGCTCGGCTTCGGAGTCCTTCGCGGCGATCTGTTTGCCCAATGCCTTGACCAACGGAATCGCCGAATTGCCCGCCGTGGCAATCGCCTCGCCGAGGGCTGCAAAGTCGTAATGCCCGGCCTGACAAGCGGCCATGATCGGCGCCACCGCCGTCTGCGGAATCAAACCGACCCGCGCTTCGGCCCGGGCCAGTGCCGCTTCAAAATCGAGCATGGCCTGGACGCGGCCCTGATCGCAGAACACGTCACGCATATCGCGGGCAGTGAAATAGGCATCGAACAATTGATTGCCCGGTCGCTGGTTCATAAACAGTCCCTGGAGGCGCGGGCCGGTGAGGCCCGCGTAAAGATCAAAGATCGTGGTGCAGATACTTCGCCTGTCGCGGCAGACGCAGGCTGAACAGGAACGCGATCGCCATCATCACCGTCACGTACCAGTAGAAGGAGTTTTCCATGCCTACGTTCTTCAGGCTCAGGGCCACAAATTCCGCCGATCCGCCGAAGATCGCATTCGCCACCGCATACGCCAGGCCAACACCCAGTGCGCGCACTTCCGGTGGGAACATCTCGGCTTTCACCAGGCCGCTGATCGAGGTGTAGAAACTGACGATTGCCAGCGCCAGAGTGATCAGTACAAAAGCCAGGAACGGACTGCTGACGCTTTTCAGGCTCAGCAAAATCGGCACGGTGCACAAAGTGCCGAGGGCACCGAACCAGAGCATCGAGTTACGTCGACCGATCTTGTCGGCGAGCATGCCAAACAGCGGCTGCATGCACATGTAAAGGAACAGCGCACCGGTCATGATGTAGCTGGCGGTCTTGGCGTGCATGCCGGCGGTGTTCACCAGATACTTCTGCATGTACGTGGTGAAAGTGTAGAAAATCAGCGAGCCACCGGCGGTGTAACCCAGCACGGTAATGAACGCAGCTTTATGGTCGCGGAACAGCGCCTTGATGCTGCCGGCGTCCTTGTTCTCGCGCATTTCCTTGCTGCTGGTTTCTTTCAGCGAACGACGCAGGAACAACGAAATCAACGCCGCCACCGCACCGACCACGAACGGAATCCGCCAGCCGTAGGCACGCAACTCATCCTCATTGAGGAACTGTTGCAGGATCACCACCAGCGACACCGCCAGCAGCTGTCCGCCAATCAGGGTCACGTACTGGAACGAGGCGAAGAACCCGCGCTGGCCCTTGAGCGCGACTTCGCTCATGTAGGTCGCCGTGGTGCCGTATTCGCCGCCCACCGACAAACCTTGCAGCAATCGGGCGAACAGCAACAGGATCGGCGCCCAGACGCCGATGCTGGCGTATGTCGGCAGACAGGCGATCAGCAGCGAACCGAAGCACATCATCAGAATCGAGATCAGCATCGAATTCTTGCGCCCGTGCTTGTCCGCGACACGGCCGAAGATCCAGCCGCCAATCGGCCGCATCAGGAACCCGGCGGCAAACACGCCCGCGGTGTTGACCAACTGCACCGTCGGGTTGTCGGACGGGAAAAACGCCGGGGCGAAATAGATCGCACAGAAGGCGTAGACGTAGAAGTCGAACCATTCGACGAGGTTGCCGGACGAAGCGCCGACAATGGCGAAGATCCGCTTGCTGCGTTCTTCGCCGGTGTAGAGAGGTTCTGTAGCGGTGGTCGTTGTCATTGTTTTTTACTCAATAGGGACAGTGAGAGTCTAGACATACTTTGCAACAGTCCCGTTCCGCAGATGGATCAGCAATGCAAATCCCCTGTGGGAGCGGGCTTGCTCGCGAAGACGTAGTGTCAGTCGTTAACAGTGTTGCCTGACATACCGCATTCGCGAGCAAGCCCGCTCCCACATGGGGACGATGTTCACTCAGTAATCGAAGAACACCGTTTCCGCATCGGTGCCCTGCAGAATCACATTCCACTGGTACACACCCGCCGCATCCGGCTTGGCCAGCAACGTCCCGCGACGCTCGGCCGGTACGCATTCGAGCAGCGGATCGTCGACGTTGGCCGGCTCGCCATCGAAGTAAATCCGCGTCAGCAGGTGCTTCACCAGGCCACGGGCAAACACCAGCACGACAAGGTGCGGCGCTTGGGTCGAGCCCTTCAGGCCTTCGACCGTACCCGGTTTGATCGTGGTGAACCGGAAACGCCCTTCAGCGTCCACCGGCACCCGGCCAAAGCCTTCGAAATTCGGATCCAGGGGTTTATCCTGGTCGTCTTCCGGATGGTCGTACTTGCCGGCGGCGTTGGCCTGCCAGACTTCGAGCATCGCGTCGTTGACGACATCGCCGTTGCCATCGACCACTTGCCCGGTGATCGCCACGCGCTCGCCCAGGGTTTGTTCGACGGTCAGGTTTTCGCGGTTCAGCCAGGTCAGGCCGATGTGATAGTACGGCCCGACGGTGTGGGACGTGGTCGCAGTCAGCGTCATCTTATTTCTCCATCGGCGTGGCGTCGCGGCCGCGCAAAACGATGTCCCAGCGATAACCGAGGGCATAGGAAGGGATGGTTTTTTCCAGATCGAACGTGGCGATCAAACGCTCTTTGGCGCGGGTATCGGGCACGCAGTTGTAGATCGGGTCGTACGCCAGCAGCGGGTCGCCCGGGAAATACATCTGCGTGACCAGCCGCGTGAGGATGCTAGGCCCGAACAGCGAGAAATGGATGTGCGCCGGGCGCCAGGCGTTGTGGTGATTACCCCACGGATAGGCGCCAGGCTTGATGGTCTGGAACTGGTACCAGCCATCGGCGTCGGTCACGGTGCGGCCGGTGCCGGTGAAATTCGGGTCCAACGGCGCGTCGTGCAGGTCACGGGCATGGGCGTAGCGACCAGCGGCGTTGGCCTGCCAGATCTCCACCAGAATCCCCGGCACCGGCAGACCGTTTTCGTCCAGCACACGGCCGTGGATGATGATGCGTTCACCCTGAGGCTCCGCGTCATGCTGGGCAGTCAGGTCATTGTCTTTCTCATTGACGCGCTCGGCGCCGATGGTCGGACCGGTGATTTCCGACAGCGAGTGCGGCAAGTACACCAAAGGCTTGGACGGCGAGCGCAGGTTGGTGGATTGATAAGTCGGGTGCAGGTACTCCGGCTGAGTGCCTTCCTGCGGGCGACGGTAACCAGGCTTGTCAGTCATGAAACATTCCTCAGTTCTTATAAGTCTTCTGAGCGCGTCAGACGCGCTCGATCGCCAAAGCCAGACCTTGGCCGACGCCGACGCACATGGTCGCCAGACCCTTCTTGCCACCGGTTTTTTCCAGTTGATGCAACGCGGTCAACACCAGACGCGCACCGCTCATGCCCAACGGATGGCCCAAGGCAATGGCGCCGCCGTTCGGGTTGACCTGGGCTGCGTCGTCGGCAATCCCCAGTTCACGCAGCACCGCCAGGCCTTGGCTGGCGAAGGCTTCGTTGAGTTCGATCACGTCGAAATCGCTGACCGCCACACCGAGGCGCTCGATCAGTTTGCGCACCGCTGGCACCGGGCCGATGCCCATCACGCGCGGCGCAACACCGGCGCTGGCCATGCCCAGCACTTTGGCGCGGGCGGTAAGACCGTGTTTCTTCACGGCTTCGGCTGAAGCCAGGATCAACGCGGCGGCACCGTCGTTCACGCCTGAGGCGTTGCCGGCAGTGACAGTTTTGTCGGGACCGTTGACCGGTTTCAGTTTGGTCAGCGCTTCCAGCGTGGTGTCGGCGCGAGGATGCTCGTCCTGGCTGACCACGGTTTCACCCTTCTTGTGGGTGATGCGCACTTCGACGATTTCTTCGGCGAAAAAGCCTGCGGCTTGCGCGGCGGCGGTGCGTTGCTGACTGCGCAGTGCGAACGCGTCCTGATCGGCGCGGGATACCTTGTAGTCGTCAGCCACGTTGTCGGCGGTTTGCGGCATCGCGTCCACGCCGTACTGGGCTTTCATCAACGGGTTGATGAAGCGCCAGCCGATGGTGGTGTCTTCCAGTTTCATGTTGCGCGAGAACGCGGCGTCAGCCTTGCCCATCACAAACGGCGCGCGGGACATCGACTCGACGCCGCCGGCAATCGCCAGCTCCATTTCGCCACTGGCAATGGCGCGGAACGCGGTGCCGATGGCATCCATGCCCGAAGCGCAAAGACGATTGAGGGTCACGCCGGGAATGGTTTCCGGCAGGCCGGCCAGCAGCAGCGCCATGCGCGCGACGTTGCGGTTGTCTTCGCCGGCCTGGTTGGCGCAGCCGAGGAACACCTCGTCCACGGCGTTCCAGTCCACCGACGGATTGCGCTCCATCAAGGCTTTGATCGGCACAGCGGCCAGGTCGTCGGCGCGAACGGTGGACAAGCCACCGCCAAAACGGCCGATGGGGGTACGAATCGCGTCGCAGATATAAACGTCACGCATCACGCTTCTCCGGGGGCTTGGCCGTGGGCGGCAGCGGTACGGGCTTCAAGATCGCGCAGTGCGGTGAGTTCGACCTCGGTCGGCTCGGCGGTGATTGCCACGCTGTCGGCAAAACGGATCGGCCAACCGGTGGCGGCGACCACTTGCTCGCGGGTCACGCCGGGATGCAATGCGGTGACCACGAATTCGTGGGTGCCCTCTTCCGGCTCCATGGTGCACAAGTCGGTGATGATGCCGACCGGACCGGCGCCCGGCAGGCCGAGACGCTTGCGCGAGTCGCCGCCTTCACCGTGACCGACCGAGGTAATGAAGTCGAGTTTGTCGACGAAGGAACGCGACGACTGCTTGAGGATGATCAGTACGCTCTTGGCCGAACCGGCAATCTCCGGCGCGCCACCGGCACCCGGCAGGCGGACTTTCGGCGAGTGGTAATCACCGACGACGGTGGTGTTGATGTTGCCGAAACGGTCGACCTGCGCGGCACCGAGGAAACCGACGTCAATGCGCCCGCCCTGCAGCCAGTAGCGGAAAATCTCGCCGGTCGGGACCACGGTGTCAGCGGTTTCCGCCAGCTCACCGTCACCGATCGACAGTGGCAGCACGCTTGGCTTGGCACCGATCGGGCCCGATTCGTAGATCAGCACGACGTCCGGCGAGGAAGTGAGGCGCGCCAGGTTGGCGGCTTTCGATGGCAGGCCGATACCGACGAAGCACACCGAACCGTTCTTCAGACGGCGAGCGGCGGCGACGGTCATCATTTCATTGGTGGTGTAAGTCATTACTTCGCCTCCGAAGCGGCGGCCAGTTTGGCCTGGAACTCGCTGAAGTCAGCGCTGCCATGGATGTACTCGTTGATCCACGCGGTGAAGGTGTCACGGTCGCGGGCAATCGGGTCCCAGGCTTGATAGAAGCGGTTGTCGCGTTCGTTGTAACCGTGGGCGTAGGAAGGATGCGCGCCGCCCGGTACATGGCAGACCGCGCTCAAGGCCCAGGTCGGCAACACGCAGGAGTTCATCGGCGCCTTGAGGTCATCAACGATTTCTTCAACGGTAACGATGCAACGCTTGGCGGCCAGCGCGGCTTCTTTCTGCACACCTAGGATGCCCCACAGCAGCACGTTGCCCTTGCGGTCGGCTTTCTGTGCGTGGATCACGGTGATGTCCGGGCGAACCGAAGGCACGGCGGCCAGCACTTCGCCAGTGAATGGGCAGGTCACGGATTTGATCAGCGGGTTGACCTTCGGCAGGTCGGAACCGGCGTAGGCACGCAGCACCGCGAACGGTAGGCCGGAAGCACCGGCGACGTAGGCATTGGCCAGGTCGGCGTGGCTGTGTTCTTCGATTTCCAGCGCGTGTGGCCACTGCTTCTCGACCGCGTCACGCAGACGATGCAGCGAACCGACGCCCGGGTTTCCGCCCCAGGAGAAAATCAGCTTGCGGGCACAACCGGCACCGATCAACTGGTCGTAGATCAGGTCAGGGGTCATTCGTACCAGGGTCAGGTCTTTCTTGCCCTGACGAATGATTTCATGACCCGCCGCCGTAGGGATCAGGTGGGTAAAGCCTTCGAGCGCAACGGTATCGCCGTCGTTTACGAATTGCTTCACCGCGTCGTGCAGCGAAAGAATTTCAGCCATTGGGGCAGGCTCCCATTTGTTATTAACCGACAGTGGAAAAAGGCGCCGATGCGCAGCGCCGCAATGACTGCAGATTAAGCCTGTGAAAAACGCCAAACAATCCGATAATCGACTGAGTGTTCGTTTATCGAACACATTGTTGTCTGGCTACCGATCGTCGATCAGGTCGCATCCGCATGGCTGACCATGCCCTTGATCACCACCGCCGTGGTCGCCAACGCCGCTGGAATCACCAATGCCGTCAGCACCTGCTCGAAGTTCCAGCCCAGGCCCAACAGCGTTGCGCCCATCCACGCGCCAAGGATCGCGCCAAAGCGGCCGATGCCGAGCATCCAAGACACACCGGTCGCGCGCCCCTGGGTCGGATAGAACCGCGCGGCCAGCGATGGCATTGCCGATTGCGCACCGTTGACGCACATCCCGGCCACCAGCACCAGAGTCGCCAGCAGCGTGATGTTGCCCAGGCTCTGTCCTACCGCGTAGGCAAACACCCCGGCCAGCAGGTAGAAAATGCCGATGACCTTGTGCGGATTGAACCGGTCCATCGCCCAACCTACGCCCACCGCGCTCAACACACCGCCAAACTGGAACAGTGCGCCGATGAATGCCGCTTGCTCCATGCTCGCGCCACTGTCGCGCATCAGGGTCGGCAGCCAACTGGTCAGCAGGTAAACGATCACCAGGCCCATGAAATAGGTCAGCCACAGCAGCAATGTGCCGACGCTGTAGGTGCCGGAAAAGATCACCGCAAACACGTTGCGCGCCTTCACGGTTTTCTGTTCCGGCACGCTGAAGCTCGAGGCTTGGGCTACGACTTTCGGGTCGATGGGCGCCAGGGTCTTGCGCACCTTGTCGGTGCCACGGTTGCGGACGACGAGATAGCGCGCCGATTCCGGCAGCCAGAACAGCAGAACGACGGCCAGGATCAACGGCAGAATCCCGCCGATCAGCAACAGGCTGTGCCAGCCGAACGCCGGGATCAACTTGGCCGAGATGAATCCGCCACCGGCCATGCCCAGGTTGAAACCGCAGAACATGCTGGTCACCAGCAGGGACTTCTTGCGTTCCGGGGTGTATTCCGACAGCAGCGTGGTGGCGTTCGGCATACCCGCGCCCAATCCCAAACCGGTCAGAAAGCGCAGCACCAGCAATTGATCGACGTTGGTGCTGTACGCCGAGGCCAGGCTGAACGCGCCGAACAGCAATACCGCGCCCACCAGCACGACTTTTCGCCCGAAGCGGTCAGCCAACGGGCCGGAGCCCAGTGCACCGAACACCATGCCGATCAGTGCCGCACTCATCACCGGGCCCAGGCTGGCGCGGTCGATGCCCCAGTCTTGAGACAGGGCTGGCGCAATGAAACCCATGGCCGCGGTATCGAGGCCATCGAGGAAGACAATCAGGAAACACAGGATCACCACCCGCCACTGATAGCGCGAAATGGGTTGAGCGTTGATGAAGGACTGCACGTCGAGGCAGTTACCTACAGCAGACTGAGGCTGGTTCATTATTTTTATCCATGGATCACAGTCGAACGGGTAGCCAGCCAACGCTGGCGCAGCCGCGACAGTAATGATCCGGAGGAAACAGCGTCAATTCGCCAGACGCGACTCTGTGCGTTTATCGAACACCTTAGGCAAACAGCTGAGCGCTGAGGTCGCGGCTGGCACTTAACAGACCGGGAAGAAAGCGTTGTTCCAGTTCGTTGCGGCTGACCCGTCCGGCATGGGTGCTGACGTTAAGGGCCGCGACCACTTGACCGGAGGCGTCGTACACCGGGACGGCAATCGACCGCAGGCCTTGCTCAAGTTCCTGATCGACGATGCACCAGCCCTGTTGCCGAACTTCCTGAAGGCATTCGAGCAGCGCCTCGGGTGTGTGGATGGTGCGGCTGGTCTTTGCCTGCAAGTCGGCGTGATCAAGGTATTCGCCGAGTGACGTGTCATCCAGCGCGGCGAGCAAAATCCGTCCCATTGATGTGCAATAGGCCGGCAAGCGCCCGCCCACCGAAAGGTCGACCGAAATCAGACGCTGGGTGGTCGCCGAGCGGGCGATGTACAGGATGTCGTCGCCTTCCAGGGTGGCCATGTTGCAGGCTTCGTGCAGTTGCTCGCTCATGCGGTCCAGGTACGGCTGGGCCGAAACTGCCAGCGGCGTCGAGGAGACGTAGGCATGGCCGAGGGTCAGCACTTTGGGCAGCAAGGAATAGGTGCGACCGTCGGTGGTGGCGTAGCCGAGTTTGATCAGCGTATGCAGGCAACGTCTGACAGCGGCGCGGGGAATTTCCGTGCGGTGGCTGATCTGGGCGATGGTCAGGTGCCGCTTGCGCTCCTGGAATGCCTGCACGACAGCCAGCCCACGCGCCAGCGACGTCATGAAGTCCGGGTCACCGGTCATGGCCTGGATTCGCTTGGCGGGCGACGCGACGATCGGCGGTGCGACTGAAGCGAAGGAATTGCGCAGTTGATCGTTCATTTAAGGTCCTTTTCCCACACGGATCAGCGGCTATTACAAGCGCCATGGACCCGGTAAACAAGACCGGGCAAGCAACATCGGGCGATTATCGAACCATCGACCGATAATCGCAATTGCCCCGCCGCCCTCCCGAACCGCCGACAGGCTGAATTGCGCAACCTTTATTATATGTTTTCACGCTGGCCGAAACGCTGGCTTAAGTTGCCCTAAGTTGTTCGACTTAATGGCGCCAGAAAGGCATCGCTGCACAGTGACCTTCGCCAATGCGCTAGTTGACTGTAAAAGTTGCGGGCAACAAAACAATCACACATCAAGATCTACTTTTAACTGTTTGGCGATAGTGTTCTGTGAATCGCTCGCTATAATGCAAATCAGTAGCCAGACGGTTTTTTACTCGCCGCTCCCGCTACCCGGTGGCGCGATGTCCCATCGCCGCTGCCTCCGGCAAGCGCCCTACGCTGAATGCATTCGCATCGCCAATGCGCTCGCCGAAACAGGAATCTGATGCTACGTCAGCTATTTGCCTCTGGTGCCGTGGCCGCCTGCAACATGGATGTATAGATCGCCCTGCCGTAAAAACGATGCCTGCATGGGCCTTGTCTTTTCGCCGAGCGTGGTCAATACATTGAACGCAGCGCGTTTCACCAGAATTTATCTCAACTCAATCAGGTAGCACTGTGACGAAAGACGAACTGCGCGCGGAACTTGAGCGCCAGGAACAACGTTACAAGGAAGTTTACGGCGGGGAAGTCACCACCTACGCCGCCCAGCCCGAACCGGAACGCAAGCCCTGGCGTAAACGCGCCACCGTTCAGGATCAGGTTTTCAAGCAAGAACTGGAAAAAATGGAAAAGGATCTCAAAACCGAAGAGCCATGACGGCTTCGGCTTGAATCCTTCCGAGGGTCTGCGTTTGCACCCGGTAAAAAGCCGGATGCATTGATGTTGCCTTTTGCGCCCGCTACGAGCGGGCAGCGGCCACCTTGCTCATCTGACAAGGTAAAAGGCTCATAACTGACCCTCCTCTCAGAAATTTCATACAAGTAGACAAGCTCCTGTTTCAAGCTTGCGAAACCCTTGTGATTACAGGGTTTTTAAAGAAATTCAATGACTTGCAATCCCTGAAAAATCGCCGTAACCGAAGCTGCGGCTGCGAAAAAATTCGTTGAAGAATGTTACCGACGAGCAGCTAGTGCATTGATTGGCACGCTTTTCTGGCATAATCCCGCCCCCCTTATGACCGGGTCAGAAAACCTTCATGATCGATTTATTCAGCGGACTGGATGCTTGGGTGCTTGTGAGCCTCCTGCTCGCCCTGACTTTTGTCCTCGCCTTCGAGTTCATCAACGGATTTCATGACACCGCTAACGCGGTAGCCACTGTTATCTACACCAAAGCGATGCCGCCTCATCTGGCGGTGTTCTTTTCCGGTGTGTTCAATTTCCTCGGCGTGTTGCTGGGCGGCGTTGGCGTGGCGTATGCCATTGTCCACTTGCTGCCGGTGGAGCTGCTGATCAATGTGAACACCGGTCACGGACTGGCGATGGTGTTCTCGTTGCTCGCCGCAGCCATCACCTGGAACCTAGGCACCTGGTACTTCGGTATCCCCGCTTCCAGCTCCCATACGCTGATCGGTTCGATCCTCGGCGTGGGCCTGGCCAACGCCCTGATCAACGATATTCCGTTGGCCGACGGCGTGAACTGGCAGAAAGCGATCGATATCGGCATGTCGCTGGTGTTCTCGCCAATGGCAGGTTTCCTGATCGCTGCGCTGATTCTGATCGGTCTGAAATGGTGGCGTCCGCTGTCGAAGATGCACAAGACGCCGGAACAGCGCCGCAAGATCGACGACAAGAAACACCCGCCGTTCTGGAACCGCCTGGTATTGGTAATCTCTGCCATGGCCGTGAGCTTCGTGCACGGCTCCAACGATGGTCAGAAAGGTATCGGCCTGATCATGCTGGTGCTGATCGGAATCGTGCCGGCGCAGTTCGTTCTCGACCTGAACAGCACCACCTATCAGATCGAGCGTACCCGCGACGCCACCCTGCACCTGAGCCAGTTCTACCAGCGCAATTCCGAAACCCTGGGCGAATTCCTGGCCTTGGGCAAGAGCGTGGAAGGTGACCTGCCAGAGAAATTCCGTTGCAACCCGCAACAGACCGAACCGACCATCACCGCACTGCTCGGCACACTCAAGGGCGTAGCCGACTACCATTCGCTGCCGTCTGAAAGCCGCATCGAAGTGCGTCGCTACCTGCTCTGCCTGGATGACACGGCGAAGAAGGTCAGCAAGCTGCCAGGCCTGGCCCCTCGTGAAAAGGCTGACCTGGACAAACTGCGCAAGGACCTGACCACCACCACCGAATACGCCCCGTTCTGGGTGATTCTGGCGGTCGCACTGGCCCTGGGCCTGGGCACCATGGTTGGCTGGAAACGCGTGGTACTGACCATCGGCGAGAAGATCGGCAAACAGGGCATGACCTATTCCCAGGGCATGTCGGCGCAGATCACTACCGCCAGCCTGATCGGCATGGCCAACATCTTCAGCCTGCCGGTGTCGACCACCCACGTCCTGTCCTCGGGCGTGGCCGGCACCATGGTCGCCAACAAAAGCGGCCTGCAAGGCGGCACCGTCAAGACCATCCTGCTGGCCTGGGTGCTGACCCTGCCGGCGACCGTAGGCCTGTCGGCCGGGTTGTTCTGGCTGGCTTCGAAGGCACTCGGCAGCTGATAAGCCGCTGAACGAAAAAAGGCGCGCTCCGCAAGGACCGCGCCTTTTTTATTACCGAATCTTCGCAACGCAACAGCTCCTACAGGTTCGCGCGTATAAATCTTCAGGCAAAAAAAAGGGCAACCGAAGTTGCCCAAAATGCCTTGCGTGCTCATTGCATCCAGAAAGACCTACGGTTTTTTCCGCTTGTGCGAATCCTTCCAGATAAAAAATCCGAATCCTGCAAAAAAAACGAACATGAGGCTGACGGTCAGCACTCCGGCGATCACCACGTTGTCGAAAAACATGACGCGTCTCCTGCTGTTGCCCTGTTGCGATAGGGCTAAGTTACCCAAACAGGCAGGAGAAAATATTGACCGGGATCAATGTCGCCCGAGACCGGGCTTAAAGGAGGGGAAAAACTGACCTGCATCAATCGATGTAGGGGGGATTCAACGTTTTTTCGGTTTGTTCTTTGGCTTTTTCTTCGCTTTACCCAGCGGCATGGCCTGCTCGAACGCCTGGCGAACTTCATTAAGGCGCTTGTCATTGAGGTCATGGACACGCTTGGCGCGTTCGGCGTTGAGGTCGATCAGTTTGTCGTCTTGGCTCATGTTCTGTGCATCGCTTGGAATGAAATTCAGCTGCCGCAGCATCCGGCAGGATTGCCCCAATAATGCGGTCTGGCGACGGCGCTGACCAGCCACGAGCTCAAATCTCGATATCGACCCACAAGCCCTGACGGGGCTGATCGTCCATCAGTGGCGCCACCGGCACCGTGTTGTCGGCATTGAGTTCGTCACCGGGAATGGCCAGGTGCGCCTCCGGGTCCTCATCGGCTTCGCGGCGACGCCTTTGCTGTTCCTGCTTGCGGCGCTGTTCCTCGCGCAGCAGTAAGGCAGTTTCTTCAGGATCGCGTTTTTGCAGATCGATGGTGCTGTCGGTGGAGCTTTCCTGCACCGGTACAACGGGCGCGATGTCCGGGCGCGGGCGGACCGGGTCGTGCTGGGAAGTGATCGGCACGGCACTCAAGGGAAGCATCGGTGGCAGCATATTTTTTAGTCTCCTGTCAGCAGGATGTCGGCTGCGGGGATAGCGACTTGAGCCATCGGTCGCAAACTGTGACCCAATTGGCACTGGTGAGTGCCTTGAACCGCGCGCTATGCGCGAGTGGACTAACTTAAGACTGAGAGTTTTTCTGAGAGTCTTTTGGCCCTCAAGCCCTCATTCCGTTAAGATAGCCCGCTTTTTCAAGGTGGGAGTCAGGCAGCATGGCGCAGCAGTATCAACCGGGGCAACGCTGGATCAGTGACAGCGAAGCCGAGCTGGGTTTGGGCACCGTTCTGGCACAGGACGGCCGCTTGTTGACCGTGCTCTATCCGGCCACTGGCGACACCCGCCAGTACGCGCTACGGAATGCGCCCCTCACTCGTGTGCGGTTTTCGCCGGGCGACTCCATCACTCACTTCGAAGGCTGGAAACTGACCGTTCGCGAAGTCGATGACATGGACGGTCTGCTGGTTTACCACGGCCTGAACGCGCAGAACGAAGTGGTCACCCTGCCGGAAACCCAACTGTCGAACTTCATCCAGTTCCGACTGGCCAGCGACCGTCTGTTCGCCGGCCAGATCGACCCGCTGGCCTGGTTCTCCCTGCGTTATCACACCCTGGAACACACCAGCCGCCAGTTGCAGTCCGCGCTGTGGGGCCTGGGTGGCGTGCGTGCACAACCGATCGCGCACCAGTTGCACATCGCCCGTGAAGTCGCCGACCGTATCGCGCCGCGGGTCCTGCTGGCAGACGAAGTGGGCCTGGGTAAAACCATCGAAGCCGGTCTGGTCATTCATCGCCAACTGCTCTCGGGCCGCGCCAATCGCGTGCTGATCCTGGTGCCGGAAAACCTTCAGCACCAGTGGCTGGTGGAAATGCGCCGCCGTTTCAACCTGCAAGTCGCGCTGTTCGACGAAGAACG
The DNA here is from genome assembly GCF_036884845.1 of Pseudomonas sp. MAG733B. Lineage (NCBI taxonomy): Bacteria > Pseudomonadati > Pseudomonadota > Gammaproteobacteria > Pseudomonadales > Pseudomonadaceae > Pseudomonas > Pseudomonas sp. MAG733B. The sequence continues at coordinate 1,963,523 of NZ_CP145732.1, read as the reverse complement.
CTTCATCGAAAGCGATGCCTCCAACCCGTTCGAAGACACTCAGCTCGCGCTGGTGGCCCTGGAATGGCTGGTGGACGACGAGAAGGCCCAAGACGCGTTGTTCGCAGCCGGCTGGGATTTGCTGGTGGTCGACGAAGCGCACCACCTGGTGTGGCACGAAGAGCAGGCCAGCCCTGAGTACACGCTGGTCGAGCAACTCGCCGAAACCATTCCCGGCGTGCTGCTTCTGACCGCGACCCCGGAACAACTCGGACAGGACAGCCACTTCGCGCGTCTGCGCCTGCTCGACCCGAACCGTTTCCATGACCTGGCCGCTTTCCGCGCCGAGAGCGAGAACTATCGCCCGGTGGCCGAAGCCGTTCAGGAGTTGCTGGAGAAGGGGCGCCTGTCGCCAGCAGCACACAAGACCATCCACGGTTTCCTCGGCAACGAAGGCGAAGCCCTGCTGACCGCCGTCAACGACGGCGATATAGAAGCCAGCGCCCGCCTCGTGCGCGAACTGCTCGACAGACACGGCACCGGCCGCGTGCTGTTCCGTAACACCCGCGCTGCGGTGCAAGGTTTCCCGGAACGCAAACTGCATCCGTATCCGCTGCCATGCCCGGACGAATACCTCGAATTGCCGTTGGGCGATCACGCCGAGCTGTACCCGGAAGTCAGCTTCCAGGCCCAGCCGGACGCCAGCGAAGAAGAACGCTGGTGGAAATTCGACCCGCGCGTCGAGTGGCTGATCGATCAGCTGAAAATGCTCAAACGCACCAAAGTGTTGGTGATCTGTGCTCACGCCGAAACCGCCATGGACCTGGAAGACGCCTTGCGCGTGCGCTCCGGCATTCCGGCCACGGTGTTCCACGAGGGCATGAACATCCTCGAACGAGACCGCGCCGCTGCTTACTTCGCCGACGAAGAGTTTGGTGCGCAAGTGCTGATCTGCTCGGAAATCGGCAGTGAAGGCCGCAACTTCCAGTTCTCCCATCACCTGGTACTGTTCGACCTGCCGTCCCACCCGGACCTGCTGGAGCAACGCATCGGCCGTCTGGACCGGATCGGCCAGAAACACATCATCGAACTGCACGTGCCGTACCTGGAAACCAGCCCGCAAGAGCGTCTGTTCCAGTGGTACCACGAAGCGCTGAATGCATTCCTCAACACCTGCCCGACCGGCAACGCCTTGCAGCACCAGTTCGGCCCGCGCCTGCTGCCGCTGCTGGAAGAGGCTGACGACGGTGAATGGCAAGCGCTGATCGACGAAGCCCGTACCGAGCGTGAACGTCTGGAAGCCGAGCTGCACACCGGTCGCGACCGTCTGCTGGAGCTCAACTCCGGCGGCGCTGGCGAAGGCGATGCACTGGTTGAAGACATCCTCGAGCAGGACGACCAGTTCGCCCTGCCGATCTACATGGAAACCCTGTTCGACGCCTTCGGCATCGACAGCGAAGACCATTCGGAAAACGCCCTGATCCTCAAGCCGAGCGAAAAAATGCTCGACGCCAGCTTCCCGCTGGGCGACGACGAAGGCGTGACCATCACTTACGACCGTAACCAGGCGCTGTCTCGCGAAGACATGCAGTTCATCACCTGGGAACACCCGATGGTGCAAGGCGGCATGGACCTGGTGTTGTCCGGTTCCATGGGCAACACCGCCGTGGCGCTGATCAAGAACAAGGCGCTGAAACCCGGCACCGTGTTGCTGGAACTGCTCTACGTTAGCGAAGTGGTTGCCCCGCGCTCGCTGCAACTGGGCCGTTACCTGCCGCCGGCCGCCCTGCGCTGCCTGCTTGATGCCAACGGCAACGATCTGTCGTCCCGAGTGTCGTTCGAGACCCTGAACGATCAACTGGAAAGCGTGCCGCGCGCCAGCGCCAACAAGTTCATCCAGGCTCAACGCGACCAGCTGACGCCACGGATCAACGCCGGCGAAGACAAGATCTACCCGCGTCACGCCGAACGTGTGGCTGAGGCGCAACGTCGTCTGGCTGCCGATACCGATGAAGAGCTGGCGCGCCTGACCGCGTTGCAAGCGGTCAACCCGACCGTACGCGACAGTGAACTGGTTGCCCTGCGCAAACAACGCGAGCAAGGCCTGGCCATGCTCGACAAGGCTGCGCTGCGACTGGAAGCGATTCGGGTGTTGGTGGCGGGTTAAGTCTCCTGCTCTGCCCTGCTAAATGAAGAAGGCCCGCAGCGATGCGGGCCTTTTTTGTTTGCCTGATTATTGTGTTGTTGCAAATGGCCTCTTCGCGGGCAAGCCCGCTCCCACAGGTTTGGAGGTGTCCACACATTCCGTGCACAACTCGGACACTGTGGGAGCGGGCTTGCCCGCGAAGACGATCAAGCTGTCGCCACAGAACCCTCAGGCTCAACCACGCCAACCAACCCATCCTTCATCCGCTGGGCATCGCGCACGAAACACCGCGAAGCCAGTACCAGAAACACCATGGTGAAAAACAGCGCCACCGGGATCAGGTACATCGCGTCATGCAGGCCGACCGCCTTGAACGCTTCAGTCATCTGTTCGGCACCCGCCGCGAGCATCGCCGTATGGGCGAAATGGTCGGACAACGCACCGACAACCACCGGCCCCAGCCCACCACCCAACAAGTACAGCCCGGCGAAGAACAACGCCATGGCCGTAGCCCGCAGGCGCGGCTCGACTACGTCCTGAATCGCCGTGTACACGCAGGTATAGAAGTTGTAGGCGAACAACCAGCCCAGGCTGAACACCGCGACAAACACGCCGATCTCGATGCGACCGGAGTGCAGCGCCCACGCCGTGCACACGGTGGAGATGATCAGGCTGAACGCCGCAAACAGCAGCCGGCCGTTGGCGACTCGCTGATGAATCTTGTCCGCGATCCAGCCGCCCAGGGTCAGGCCGACCAACCCGGTCACGCCGACGATAACCCCGGTCGCTACCGCCGCTTCCTGCAACGGCATCAGGAAATAACGTTGCAGCATCGGCACCAGGAAAGAGTTACAGGCATAGGTGGCGAAGTTGAAGCACAACCCGGCCATTACCAGCCACAAGAAGGTCGGCACTGCCAGGACACGGCGAATTGGCCGGTCCACGCGCTCTTGCGAGACTTGCACGCTTTCAGCAGCGCCGCGTTTCGGTTCCTTGATGAAAAACATGAAGACCGCGAGGATCAGCCCCGGCACCGCAGCAATGAAGAACGGTGCGCGCCAGCTGTCGAACGCCTTGACCATCGCACCGATGGTGAAGAAGGCCAGCAACAGCCCCAGCGGCAGCCCGAGCATGAAGATGCCCATGGCCCGCGCCCGGCGATGGGCCGGAAACAGGTCGCCGATCAGCGAGTTGGCGGCCGGCGCGTAGCTGGCTTCACCGATGCCGATGCCCATGCGCACGATCAGGAAGCTCCAGAAGCTGCCGACCATGCCGTTCACCGCCGTCAGCCCGCTCCAGGCCGCCAGGCCCCAGCCCATCAATTTTGCGCGCGAGCCAGTGTCGGCCATTCGCCCCAGGGGCAGGCCGGCTATCGCGTAGACGATGGTGAATGCAGTGCCGATGATCCCCAGCTGAAAATCGCTGAGGTGCCATTCCATGCGGATCGGCTCGATGATGATGGCCGGGATGGTGCGGTCAAAAAAGTTGAACAGGTTGGCCAGGAACAGCAGGAACAGAATGCGCCAGGCATTCGCCGCTTGGGTCGAGTTCTGCATGGGTCCATCTCTTTATTGTTATGAGGGGGCTTCGCTGCTCCCGGAGTCTGCAATCTAGTCAGGCCTGTGAACGCTGTCTGTAATTATTCGTAAAGCTGATACCGGCTCATGGAGCGCGGCGCGGCCCATGCAACATTTTATTTCCAAACGCTCTAACGCCCATTCCAAAATGGTAGAGACCAATTTGCCACTACCGCTTGCGTTCCCCCCGTGGCCTCTATACTTCAAGACGTTCGCTGGCGCTCCTTTGCGCCGGTCAGGGAAACAACGATGGGGCGTGCTATGGAGTGGCTTGGTCTGCATTTCCTCACCGAGCTGCCAGAGAGTGGGCAGGTCGTGCTCAACTGCATACATGACCCTTTTCTGGTGCTGCTGGCTTTTCTGGTCGCCTGTGCTGGCAGCTTCGCCACACTGGACATGGCCGAGCGCGTCGCGCATGCGGAAAAACCTGCCTCCCGCCGGCTTTGGCGCTGGGTCGGTGCCGGGTGTCTGGCCGGCGGAATCTGGGCCATGCACTTCATCGGCATGCTGGCATTCCAGGCTCCCATCAACGTGCACTACCAACTGCCCATCACGCTGATTTCCCTGTTGATCGCCCTGCTCGCATCGTGGCTGGCAATGCATACGCTCAGCCGCCCTGTCCTGAGTTTCTGGCAATGCCTCAAGGCTTCGGTCTTGATCGGCCTGGGCATTGCCACCATGCATTACGTCGGCATGTCCGCCTTGCGTTCGCAGGCGACGGCCTACTACCAACCGACCTTGTTCGCCCTGTCTATCGTGATTGCGATCGGCGCAAGCCTGGCCGCATTGCTGCTGGCGACTTACCTGCGCAACGGCACCGGCATGTTCCATCAGTTGCTCAAGTACAGCGCCAGCCTGGTGCTCGGGGCCGGCATCATCAGCATGCATTTCACCGGCATGGCCGCCTTCAATCTGGTGCTGCCCACCGGCAGCCTCCTGACCCAGCCCGGGGAAAACAATCACCTGCAACTGGGCCTTACAGTGGCGGTCATGACGCTGCTGATCATCGGCAGCAGCATCAGCGCGGCGCTGGCGGACAAGAAGCTACAACACAAGGAGCATGACCTGCAGCGGGTCAATTCACTGCTCAGCCAACTGGATCAGGCGCGCATGTCCCTGCAACAGGTGGCGCACTACGACCCCCTGACCAACTTGATCAACCGCCGTGGGTTCAACCAGCTCTTCGCCGAGAAGCTCAGTGAGAAAACCCACGATGGCGGCATGCTCGCCGTGCTGTTCCTCGACATCGACCATTTCAAACGCATCAACGACAGCCTCGGTCATGATGCCGGCGACGAATTGCTCAAGGTGCTCGCCAGCCATATCAAAGGCTCGGTGCGCAGCCACGATGATGTGGTGGCGCGCTTCGGCGGCGATGAGTTCTGCATGCTCATCGACCTGCACGATCGCGAAGAAGCGCGACACATGGCCCAGCGCATCATGCAAAAAATGAAAGAGCCGATCGAGCTGGCCGGACGGCGCATGGTCATGACCACCAGTATCGGTATCAGTCTGTTTCCCGAAGACGGCAAGACCTGTGATGAGCTGCTGAAAAATGCCGACCTGGCGCTATATCAGTCCAAGGGCAGCGGTCGCAACGGCCTGAATTTCTTCAGCGCCAACCTCAAGGCCCGTGCCACGCTGGAACTGCAACTGGAAGAAGAACTGCGCCACGCCCTGCGCGAAGACGCCGGCCTGATGCTCTATTACCAACCGATCTACGACCTGAAAACCGGGCAGGTCAGCAAACTTGAGGCGTTGATTCGCTGGCAACACCCGGTTCACGGCTTCCTCGCCCCGGACCGTTTCATCTCTATCGCCGAAGCCAACGGCCTGATCATCGAACTGGACAACTGGGTATTGCGCAAGGCTTGTGAGGATCTGGGCGAGTTATCGCGTCAGGGTTGCGAAGAGTTGAAAATCGCCGTGAACTGCTCGCCCCTGAGCCTGGCCCGCGAAGAACTGGCGGGGCAAATCGAGCAGGCATTGCGCAGCGCCGGGGTAGCGCCGCAGCGATTGGAACTGGAGGTCACCGAAAATGCGCTGATGGGCAACATCGCCGACACGCTGGAGCTGCTGCGACAGATTCGCGCCTTGGGCGTGTCGCTGTCGATCGATGATTTCGGCACCGGTTACTCGTCCTTGGCCTACCTCAAGCGCTTACCGCTCAACACATTGAAAATCGACCGTTCGTTCATTCAGGACATCCCCAAGTCGACCCAGGACATGGAAATCGTCCAGGCAATTATCGCCATGGCCCACACCCTGCACCTGGATGTGGTCACCGAGGGCGTTGAAACCTTCGAGCAATACCAGTTTCTCGAAAGCCACGGCTGTGACTTCGTCCAGGGCTACCTGCTCAGTCGCCCGGTGCCGCTAACCGAACTGCATCCGGTACTGAACGAAATCAACCAGCGCCAGCGCTCTTACACCGTCACGACGTTGAGTCTGGTTCACGGTACATCTGCACTAATGTAGACGGGTCTTTTTCCAGATTTCCCTGCCCACCATGCAACCGCATCAGCTGTGCCGCCAGGCCACTGATCGGCGTCGCCGAGCCCTGTTCGCGGGAAAACTTCACTGCTGTGTCCAGATCCTTGAGCAAGGTGCGCACGTGCCATTTCACCGGTTCGAAACGGCTTTCGGCCATTTGCGGGGCGAGGATCTGCAAGGGTTTTGAATCGGCAAAACCTCCGGCCAGCGCCTCGGCGATCAGGCTCGCATCGACCCCGGAGCGCTCCGCCAGCGCCACTACTTCGGCAATCACCAGGGCGTTGCAAGCGACGATCATCTGATTACAGGCCTTGGTCACCTGCCCGGCTCCGACCGCCCCCATGTGTGTCACGCGCTGACCCAGACTCAGCAGTACCGGTTTGACGCGTTCAAGATCAGACGCGTCGCCACCGACCATGATCGCCAGGCTGCCGGCCTCGGCGCCGACCACGCCGCCAGACACCGGCGCATCCAGCCAGCTCATGCCGGTTTTGCCCACAAGCATTGCCGCCATTTCCCGAGTCGCGGTGGGTTCCAGGCTGGAGAAATCCACCAGCACCTGGCCGCTTTTCGCTCCCTCTGCAACGCCGTTCGCGCCAAACACCACGTCGTGCACCACCGAAGTGTCGGCCAGGCACAACATCACCACGTCGGCGTGCCGGCACAACTCGGCCGCAGTGGCGACCTGACGCGCACCGGCCTCGACCAGCGGCGCACATTTGGCGGGATTGCGGTTCCATACCGTCAGCGGGTAACCCGCGGCCAGCAAACGCCGGCACATTGGCAGTCCCATCAATCCGATCCCGGCAAACCCCAACGAAGGTAGTGTTGACATCATTTGGCCTTCTTTTTGATTAAAGATCGGCAAATCTTGGCCGATTTATCATGACTTAGGAAAGGATTCCCCCGAGCGACGCTCAGGCCAAGGCTCTGACGCTTGGGCCAAATACGCGCTGATAAAAGACGCGAGTTCTCATTCCGTGACGGTTCGACGACAGCGTGTCGCCCGACCAACCAGCCCAGGTACATGGCGAACAATGACTTCTAAAAATACCCCGGCCACTGCGATTTCCGATCTGACGCTGAGCCCAGCGGCGAACAGCCCCGCACCGTCGAAGCCATTGACGCCGTCGCGCCCGCTGGCGACCCAGCAATATTTGTACTTCACCGAAACCAACACCGACCGCATCCTCGATAACCTCGACGGCCTGCGCGACATGGTGTTCCCGCGCGCCCCCCACCTGGAAGGCGACAGCGAACAGCACAGCGATCAGGAATTCCCGTCGGTGTGCCTGATCGGCCTGGGCCGCTGCGGTTCGAACATTGCGCTGGATGTCGCGGAGCTGGTGTACAACGCCCGCAAGTTCTACCTCAACGAATTCAACAACGAAGACCGCCTGTCGCCGGACAAACGCTACGCAGAAAAGGGCTACAGCCCGGCAAAGTGGATTCGCAACAGCCTGCGCCTGATCCCGAACAAGGCGACCAAACCGGTGTTCCTGGTGGAGCCGCTGGTCATGCTCGGCGACTTGGACAAAGACATCGCCGGTCGCATCCGTTTTTCGCGCAAGGGCGAAAAAAGCGGCTTCCTGCGCGACTACAGCAAAATGAAAATCATGGACTTGTCGGAAGTCCACGCCGGTGGTGCCGGTAACGCGCCGATCCTCGGCCAGTACCTGGCCAAGATCATCCTGAACAAGGACACCCAGCGTTTCTCCAGCCCCGACTGGAAGATGATTCACTCGTACCTGATCGACAGCTGCGGCATCAAGGCCAACCAGTCGCGCCTGTACTTCTCTATCTTCAGTGCCGGCGGCGGTACCGGTTCGGGCATGGCCTCGGAATTCGGCCTGGCCCAACAGCACTCGTACATGAACAAGACGTTCGACACCAAGCCGATGGACGAGCACGACGGCAAGAGCGGTCATTCGTTCGTCTTCGAGCCGATCTTCACCAGCGGCATCTGCGTACTGCCGAACATTTCCGATCACCGCAGCGAAATGTCCGAAGCGCTGCACATCAACGCCGGTCGTTTGTTGTGCAAATACCTGTCGGAAGAGTGGGATTTCTCCTACAACTTCGCCAATGAAGACAGCAGCGAAGCCAGCGTCATGGGCCGCATCCGCCCATGGAACGCCATGATGCTGATCTCCAACGACATCATGCGTTATGCCGAAGAGAACGATGACGGCAACATCCAGAACATTGACGTCAATGCGATGGAGAAGCACGCCAACCAGTACATCTCGCAGCAGATCTTCAACATTCTGACAGCGCAGGCAGTCACGACTGACTACGACCAGAACTATTTCCGCCGCGCCGGCATCGACATCGGCGAAACCATTCGCCTGGACGCCAACGACCTGTTCATGAGTCTGGCCGGCCCGGTGGCGATTGCCTACGCCGAATCCGTGGTGCCGGAAACCCCGCCGCCAAGCAGCGACAAATTCAAGGTGTTCGAGAAAGAGCCACAGCGCCTGAACATCGACGACTTGTTCTTCCGTTCGATCGACCTGCCGCACTTCAACAAGGTCACGCAGGCCATCGAAGGCATCAGCCTGCTGCCGATCGAGTCCAAGCGTTATCGTGCGTCGCTGGAGCAGTACAAGAATTCGGGTTATGACGCCGCCGCCCTGCACGACCTGCACTTCTTCAAGAACTGCTCGTCGGTGGTGTCGATCGTCTCGCTGCCGAAGGATTACAAGCTGTCCTACATGGACCTGAACCGGCTCAAGACTCATCTCAACAGCCTGTTCCCCAACACCACGCTCAAGCGCTACGCGCTGGTGATCGGCGCCTCGGCCAACCTGTCGCTGACCACCCTGATCGCCAAGAGCCCGTGCCTGTCCGACGATTTCCTGACGCTGATCGTGGCGTTCATCAAGCGTTGCTTCGCGAAAAACCCGTACCGCTTCGACGAGACGCTGGACAACTCGATCCTGGACTTCATCATCAATGAACACTTTGATGAAGACCTGATCGACGACCTGCTCAATGAGTTCGAGAACCCGGCGAAGATCCTCGATACCAACTGGTACGCGATCAAACCGATGTACGAGAAGAAGTACCGCGAACTGATCAACGACAAGGACAAGTTCGTCTCGATCAACGACATCCGCCTGTCGCGCGATTGCGTGAAGAAAGCGATCAAGTACCTGCGCGAGATCTATCGTCATCGCATTGGCAAGACCAAGGTTATTTCGTTGAATAACCATACGGGCAAGACGTTTTCGGTCTGAACTGACAACGCGTCGTTCCAATCGCTAGCAGGCTAGCTCCCACAGGTTATCGCCGACCTGTGGGAGCTAGCCTGCTAGCGATGGCGCCCTCAAAAACACCTCAAAACAACATCCAGAAACAATTAACCAGCCCTCAGGCTGCTCGCTCAACTGTTCCCGTTACGTTTACGTCACCGTGAGGCTGTGGCCTTTCTCTACGGCAACGTGCCATCACGCTACTCGGCTACACACTTTTACCGGATGGCACTACGCACCAAACAGGTGCGCACATTCAGGCCTCCGCTCTTTCCTGGATCATAATCCACGGCGAAACAACCACTGCCCACAACGCCGGATCACGTTCGAAAAGATCCAGCGCCCGCGTTTCAGACAGCTTCGCGACCTTGTCTTCGGCCAGCCAGGCAGCCACTTTCTCGCCTTCATCAGTCGCTACAGCCTCAGCCGCGGCGATCAAATCCAGGGTTGGGTCGACCCACAATAGGGCACCCTTGGCGAAGAACGGCTCCAACTCCTTCCAGGTAATAGATGCGGTTTCACCAAGCAGCTTGGCATAGAGGGTGCTAGGTTCTTCAGTCATGGGTCCGGTCCGGAAAAGAAATCGACGCAATGATAACGTCGGTGGTCCGGCAGAAAAACCCAGATGCAATTTGCATCACTGAACGAAAAGCGCAGGAAAGCCAAGGAATGCACGGAATCTGGCTATAAGCCCGTCAAACCCCCGCCGCAATTCTGTCTTTTTCTTTCAAAAAAGCGACACCCCCAAGTTTTGCCCCCTGGCGCCAGCTTCCCAGGCTGACAATCGGCGCTCTACACTGTACCGGTACAGTTGCCGGGGGGCATTTCCGGGGGATGTCGTAGATATCTGACCCGGTTCTATCGCCTACGGCGCCAGGACTATAAAAACTACAACAGTAAGAGTGGAGCACTATGACTAAGGCTACTAAGCAGATTTCCAAACTGTTTGCCGCTATGGTTCTGGCCGGGGTTGCCAGCCATTCGTTCGCAGCTGACACCATCAAGATCGGCATCGCCGGCCCTAAAACCGGTCCTGTAGCCCAATACGGCGACATGCAGTTCAGTGGCGCCAAAATGGCCATCGAACAGATCAACGCCAAAGGCGGCGTAGACGGCAAGAAACTCGAAGCCGTTGAATACGATGACGCCTGTGATCCAAAACAAGCGGTAGCGGTAGCGAACAAGGTCGTCAACGACGGCGTCAAGTTCGTGGTCGGCCACCTGTGCTCCAGCTCCACTCAACCGGCTTCGGACATCTACGAAGACGAAGGCGTGATCATGATCACCCCGGCTGCCACCAGCCCGGACATCACCGCCCGTGGTTACAAAATGGTGTTCCGCACCATCGGTCTGGACAGCGCCCAGGGCCCTGCCGCCGGTAACTACATCGCCGACTTCGTAAAACCGAAGATCGTTGCTGTTCTGCACGACAAACAGCAATACGGTGAAGGCATCGCTACCGCCGTTAAAACCACTCTTGAGAAGAAAGGCACCAAGGTTGCCGTGTTCGAAGGCATCAACGCCGGCGACAAAGATTTCTCCTCGATCATCGCCAAGCTCAAGCAAGCCAACGTCGACTTCGTCTACTACGGCGGCTACCACCCGGAGCTGGGCCTGATCCTGCGTCAATCCGCGGAAAAAGGCCTGAAAGCCAAGTTCATGGGTCCGGAAGGCGTGGGTAACGACTCCATTTCGCAGATCGCCAAGGACGCTTCCGAAGGCCTGCTGGTGACCCTGCCGAAATCCTTCGACCAGGATCCTGCCAACATTGCCCTGGCTGACGCGTTCAAGGCCAAGAAAGAAGACCCGAGCGGTCCGTTCGTGTTCCCGGCCTACTCGGCTGTGGAAGTGATCGCCGACGGCATCAAGGCTGCCAAGTCTGAAGACACCGCCAAAGTGGCTGCTGCCATCCATGCCGGCACCTTCAAGACCCCTACCGGCGACCTGAGCTTCGACGAGAAAGGCGACCTGAAGGACTTCAAATTTGTGGTTTACGAGTGGCACTTCGGCAAACCAAAAACTGAAGCCAAGCCTCAGTAAGGCCTTGCCTGACTGACTGCCAATAAAGCCCACGGCGTGCCGTGGGCTTTGTTTTACGAACGTACCTGGGCCGCGCTGGCGTGATCCGCTAGTCTCCCCACCTGAAAATCTCAAAACCGTCATCAGCGGTTCGCTGGCAAACCCCGAATTCGAAGTGGATGCAGATCCACGGGGCTCGGGCGGGAAAATGACTCCACCAGTGAAATGCGTATCAGGTTTTTAGGAGCGCTGTAATGCCTGACATCTATCACTTCTTCCAACAGCTGGTTAATGGCCTGACCATTGGCAGCACGTATGCCCTGATCGCCATCGGCTATACGATGGTTTACGGCATCATTGGAATGATCAACTTCGCCCACGGCGAGGTGTACATGATCGGTTCCTACGTGGCGTTCATCGCCATCGCCGGGCTGGCCATGCTGGGACTCGACAGTGTTCCGCTGTTGATGACCGCCGCTTTCCTGGCGACCATTGTCGTCACCAGTGCCTACGGCTACAGCATCGAACGGATCGCCTACCGCCCCTTGCGCGGCAGCAACCGTCTGATCCCGCTGATTTCCGCCATCGGCATGTCGATCTTCCTGCAGAACACGGTTCTGCTGGCGCAAGACTCCAAGGACAAATCCATCCCCAACCTGATTCCGGGCAACTTTGCCTTCGGTCCAGGTGGCGCACATGAAGTGCTGATTTCCTACATGCAAATCGTGGTGTTCGTGGTGACCCTGGTCGCCATGCTCGGCCTGACGCTGTTCATCTCCCGCTCTCGCCTGGGTCGCGCCTGCCGCGCCTGCGCCGAAGACATCAAGATGGCCAACCTGCTGGGTATCAACACCAACAACATCATCGCCCTGACCTTCGTCATCGGTGCCGCGCTGGCGGCCATCGCGGCCGTGCTGCTGAGCATGCAATACGGCGTGATCAACCCGAACGCCGGTTTCCTGGTTGGCCTCAAGGCCTTCACCGCAGCAGTACTGGGCGGTATCGGCAGCATTCCGGGCGCCATGCTCGGCGGTCTGGTACTGGGTGTGGCAGAAGCCTTCGGTGCCGATATCTTCGGCGACCAGTACAAGGACGTCGTGGCCTTCGGTCTCCTGGTTTTGGTGTTGTTGTTCCGGCCAACCGGCCTGCTGGGCCGTCCGGAGGTTGAGAAAGTATGACTAGGAATCTTAAACAGGCGCTGTTCAGCGCCTTGCTGGTGTGGGCCGTTGCCTACCCGGTACTGGGTCTGAAGCTGACCATCGTCGGCATCAACCTCGAAGTTCATGGCACCAGCAACGCGACCCTGATCACCATTGCCGTCTGTTCGGTGCTGATGTTCCTGCGCGTATTGTTCGACCAGCAGATCAGCTCGGCCTGGCGCTCCTCGCCAAGCATGCCGCTGATTCCGGCCAAGGCCAGCAACTTCCTGACCCTGCCGACCACGCAACGCTGGATCATCATCGCGCTGATCGCCGGCGCGCTGGTCTGGCCGTTCTTCGGCTCCCGTGGGGCGGTGGACATCGCCACCCTGGTGCTGATCTACGTGATGCTGGGCCTGGGCCTGAACATCGTGGTCGGTCTGGCCGGTCTGCTCGACCTCGGTTACGTCGGCTTCTACGCCGTCGGCGCCTACAGCTACGCGCTGCTGTCGCACTACTACGGCCTGAGCTTCTGGATCTGCCTGCCAATCGCCGGCCTGATGGCGGCCACTTTCGGCTTCCTGCTGGGCTTCCCGGTGTTGCGTTTGCGCGGTGACTACCTGGCGATCGTGACCTTGGGCTTCGGTGAAATCATCCGTTTGTTCCTGCGGAACCTGACCGGCCTCACCGGTGGTCCGAACGGCATCAGCAACATCGAGAAACCAACATTCTTCGGCCTGACGTTCGAACGCAAAGCTGCCGAAGGCATGCAGACGTTCCATGAGTACTTTGGCCTGGAATACAACTCGATCAACAAGGTGATCTTCCTTTACCTGGTTGCGCTGTTGCTGGCCCTCGGTGCGCTTTTCGTCATCAACCGCCTGCTGCGCATGCCTCTGGGCCGCGCATGGGAAGCGTTGCGTGAAGACGAAATCGCCTGCCGTGCACTGGGTCTCAACCCGACCATCATCAAACTGTCGGCCTTCACCCTGGGCGCGAGCTTCGCCGGTTTCGCCGGCAGCTTCTTCGCGGCCCGTCAGGGTCTGGTAACGCCGGAGTCCTTTACCTTCATCGAGTCGGCGATCATCCTCGCCATCGTGGTGCTGGGTGGCATGGGCTCGCAGCTGGGCGTAATCCTCGCTGCCGTGGTGATGATCCTGCTGCCGGAAATGATGCGTGAGTTCAGTGAGTACCGCATGTTGATGTTCGGTGCCTTGATGGTACTGATGATGATCTGGCGCCCTCAGGGTCTGCTGCCCATGCAACGTCCTCACATGGAGCTGCGCAAATGAGCCGCGAGATCCTTAAAGTAGAAAACCTGAGCATGCGCTTCGGCGGCTTGCTGGCGGTCAACGGCGTAGCCTTGAGCGTCAAAGAGAAACAAGTGGTTGCCCTGATCGGCCCCAACGGCGCCGGCAAGACCACCGTGTTCAACTGCCTGACCGGCTTCTACAAGCCGAGCGGCGGCAGCATCCTGCTCGACGGCGAGGCGATCGAAGGCCTGCCGGGCCACAAGATCGCCCTAAAAGGCGTGGTGCGTACGTTCCAGAACGTGCGCTTGTTCAAGGACATGACGGCGGTCGAGAACCTGTTGATCGCCCAGCACCGTCACCTGAACACCAACTTCCTGTCCGGCCTGTTCAAGACCCCGGCGTTCCGCAAAAGCGAGCGCGAGGCCATGGACTTCGCCGAGTTCTGGCTGGAAAAGGTCAACCTGAAAGAGTTCGCCAACCGCCCGGCCGGCACCCTGGCCTACGGTCAGCAACGTCGTCTGGAAATCGCTCGCTGCATGATGACCCGCCCGCGGATCCTCATGCTCGACGAACCGGCCGCCGGCCTGAACCCGAAGGAGACCGAAGACCTGAAAGCGCTGATCAGCATGTTGCGTGAAGAGCACAACGTGACCGTGCTGCTGATCGAACACGACATGAAACTGGTCATGAGCATTTCCGACCACATCGTCGTGATCAACCAGGGCACGCCTCTGGCCGACGGTACGCCGGAACAGATCCGCGACAATCCTGAAGTGATCAAAGCCTACCTGGGGGAAGCGTAAATGCTGCAGTTCGAAAACGTTTCCACCTTCTACGGCAAGATCCAGGCCCTGCACAGCGTCAACGTCGAAGTCCGCCAGGGCGAGATCGTGACCCTGATCGGCGCCAACGGTGCCGGCAAGTCCACGCTGCTGATGACCCTGTGCGGTTCGCCGCGCGCCCACAGCGGCAGCATCCGCTACATGGGTGAGGAACTGGTGGGTCAGGACTCTTCGCAGATCATGCGCAAGAGCATCGCCGTGGTGCCGGAAGGTCGTCGGGTGTTTTCCCGCCTGACCGTGGAAGAGAACCTTTCCATGGGCGGATTCTTCACGGCGAAAGGCGACTATCAGGAACAGATGGACAAGGTTCTCGGACTTTTCCCACGCCTGAAAGAACGCTTCAGCCAGCGCGGCGGCACCATGTCCGGCGGCGAACAGCAAATGCTTGCGATCGGCCGTGCGCTGATGAGCAAACCCAAGCTGCTGCTGCTCGACGAGCCTTCGCTGGGCCTGGCGCCGATCATCATCCAGCAGATCTTCGACATCATCGAACAGCTGCGCAAGGATGGTGTGACGGTGTTCCTGGTCGAGCAGAACGCCAACCAGGCACTGAAAATCGCTGACCGCGCCTACGTTCTGGAGAACGGCCGGGTAGTGATGACAGGCACCGGCGAAGCGCTGCTGACCGATCCGAAAGTGCGCGATGCGTACCTCGGCGGCTAAGCCTTTGCGGTAAACAGAAAACGGCCTTCGCGGGCCGTTTTTTTATGTCTGGCGCACAGCCCCCTGTAGGAGCGAGCCTGCTCGCGATAGCGGTGGGTCAGGCAATATCTCTTTTGAATGTGAAATGTCTATCGCGAGCAGGCTCACTCCCACATTGACCGTGTTATGACTTACAACCGATCCAGCGCCTCCCCACTCCTCTTGAACCACCCCATCAAATAATCCGCCAACACCTGCGTGCGCTTCGGCAATCCGCCCTGATACGGATGCACCAGGTACATCGGCATGCTCCGGGTCTGGTAATCGCGCAGTAGCCAGCGTAAACGACCGTCAGCCAATTCCGCCGGCAGCAAGTAGGATGGCAGGCGCGCAATGCCGGCGCCCGCCAGTGCGGCTTTTTTGAGCAGGCTGTAATGGTTGCTGGCGAACGGTCCCGACACACGCACACGCAATAATTCGTGCTGCTGGTGATACAGCCATTCTTCGCGGCCGCTGTAGTGGCTATTGAGCAAACATTGGTGCTCAGCCAGGGACTGCGGGGTCGATGGCTCGCCATGTTGCTCAAGGTATGCCGGGCTGGCGCAGGTCAGTTCGTGCCAAGCCAACAGCGGCCGCGCAACCAGACGTTCGTCATTTCCGACGTCGGAGCGAACCGCCAGATCAAAGCCTTCGCGGGACAAGTCACGATAGTTGTTACTGAGATCGAGCTCGATCTGCACCTGCGGGTATTTCGCGGAGAATTCCAGCAACAGACCATCGAAGAAGGTTTCCCCGAGCGACACCGGAACCGTCATGCGCACCGGACCGACCATGTCGTCTTTCAACCGCGCCAGTGCCTGACGCGCCCGTTCGACTTGAACCACCAGTGCCTGGGCCTGCGGCAATAACGCCGCGCCCGCCGCCGTCAGGCTCAAGCGCCGTGTAGTGCGCTGCAACAGGACCACGGAAAACTGCGCTTCCAGCTGACTGATGCGCTTGGACAGTTGCCCCTTGCTGCAACCGAGCTGCTGCGCGGCCAAAGTAAAACTGCCCGCTTCGACCAGTACCGCAAACGCCGCCAGATCATCCATCTCGCTCATGGATTGTTTCCAATAGAAAACCAAAGGTTGCCTATTAGCACGCTTATCCGCAGAAAAAACCACTCTAAACTGAAACCTCATTCAACCCACTTGAGGATCAGCACCCATGAAAATTCTTTTGATCGGCGCAGGCGGCACCATCGGATCGGCCGTCGATAAAGAACTGTCGCAACGTCATGAAATCATCCGCATCGGCCGCAACAGCGGTGATTTTCAGGTGGATATCAGCGACAGCGCTTCGATTCGCAAACTATTCGAGCAGACCGGCAAGTTCGACGCACTGATTTGCGCCGCCGGCAACGTGACCTTCGCACCGCTGGCCGAAATGACCGAAGAGAGTTTTGCCCTGGGCCTGAAGGACAAACTGATGGGCCAGGTCAACCTGGTGCTGATCGGCCGCGATTTCGCCAATGACGGCGCATCGTTCACCCTCACCACCGGCGTGCTCAGTCACGATCCGATCCGCAGCGGCGCCTCGGCAGCGCTGGTCAACGGTGCGCTGGACAGCTTCGTGCGTGCCGCGGCCATCGAACTGCCGCGCGGCCTGCGGGTGAACTCGATCAGCCCCAACGTCCTCGTCGAAGCCATGGGCAAATACGCGCCTTACTTCCGTGGCTTCAAGCCGGTTCCTGCGGTAGATGTGGCGCTGGCCTACGCCAAAAGTGTCGAAGGCCTGCAAACGGGTCAGACCTTTCACATCTGAAGATCAAAAGATCGCAGGCTGCGCCAGCTCCTATGTATGGACTCGCACCCACTGTCTACCCGCTTTTGAAAAACCGCTGCCCCGTTGCATCTATGTATTAGGCCTATTCGTGGAAGCCGTCTTCGGCTTCTGGCCAAAATTGGAAAAGCTCGTGGTATGCCGATTACAGTCAGGCCTCGAAGGCCAGTAGGAGCTTAGGCATCAATCCACGCCGGTCTTACCTGGGGTCAATTTTTTTCAGCAGAGGGTCAGACGGTTAGTACCTCGGTGGCAGAACTCTGTCGCTCAGTGGCCCATCGTCGCTGGCTGGCCATCACCCGCGTGGCGACGATAAGTCTGGTCATTCTGTAGAAGCACCCAGACGATTCGCAGGTTGCGGTTGGCTAGCCTGATCGCAGCCTCCTTACGGCCCAACCGGCTCATCCAGTGCAACAAGCGGCGGTCATCGGGTTGCTGGGAATCAGGTCGTAGTTGTTGCAGCACCGCATGGGCTCCCTGGATCATCAGGCTGCGTAAATAAGCATCACCTCGCTTGGTCATGCCCCCCAGCCGGACCGTCTCCCCGCTGCTGTGCTGGTCAGGCACCATGCCAAAGTACGCGGCAAACTTGCGGGCATTGGGAAATCGCTCAGGCTTGGTTTCCTTGGCCACCAGTGCCGTGGCAGTGATCGGGCCGATGCCGCGCACAGTCATTAGCCGCTTCGCCGTCATGTCGGTGTTGGCGGCCACTTCCAGGCGTCCCGTCAGTACGCTGATGCGCTCGCCCAAATGGCGCCACTCGGCCAACAGTTCGTCGATCAGTTCACGCAGCAGGCCCGGCACCGGTTGGGTGGCATCTTCCAGCACCCGCGGAATTTTCTGGCTGATCGCAACATCGCCCTGCGCCAAGGCTACGCCGTGCTCAAGCAGCAGGCCGCGCATCTGATTACTGAGGGCCGTGCGTCGACGCACATAGCCCTGGCGGGCGCGATGCAACGCCTGCATTGCCAGCGCCGTAACGCTTTTGACCGGTACTGCGCAGATTTTTTCATCGCGATTAGCCCGCAGAATCGCCAGCGCATCGTTGCGATCATTTTTAGGCCCGCTGCGATGTGTGGCCACCAAACCGGCTGGAAGAATCCGCACCGGATTGCCTTGGTCTTGCAGCTGCCGGGCCCAAGCCTGGGCACCCGGACCGGTCTCCATCAAAACCACGACATGCGGCGGCAACTGTCGGAGAAAATCATAAAACGCCTCGCGCGACTTGATCCGCTGCTCGTAGAACACCTGGCCGAGGATATCTTCACCGGCGACCTGAAAGACCTGTTTGGCCAGGTCGACCGCCAAGGTTGTGCAGGCCGACAAATCGGAAGAAGACACGGATTGATCAAACGAACTATGATTTTTCATGGACTCGCCCTCGCTGTCGTTGGCTGTTTAGACTGCCACCGTGGCGCATTGACGCCTCGGCTTGGGCGAGTCCATCCAATTACAGAGGTATGCGTGTTTCCAGTAGGAGCTGCCGAAGGCTGCGATCTTTCAGTACCCATACAAAGTGGAAACGATAACGGGTTGTGATGAACGGTCAGGCTGAGTAACGTGGCGGCACTTGTCAGGAGACCCCAAGATGCGTGTTGCCCGTTCCCTAGTCCTCGTTGCCCTGCTTCCGCTGTTCGCCGCCTGCCAGTTGCTCGATGGCTCACGTGAAAGCGCCTCCCACGTCGGCCAGACCCGCATGCAAGGCCAGTTGACGGCGGCGGACGGCAAGCTGTTGTTCCAGCCGTGCGGCGACCAGCGTCGTTATGTGGTCAACGACACGGGCGGCACCAGCGTGCTGCAACAGGCTGCGAGCCTGGCCGATGCCCAGGGTAAGCTGTTCGCCGATGTGCGCGGGCGGATCGTTACCGGCAACGGCGATGGCCAGCTCGATCTGGAAACGCTGTACCGTGTGGAGCGCTCGGGCAATGCCTGTGAAGATCCCAATTTCAAACTGCTGATCCTGCGCGCCGCCGGCCACACCCCGGAGTGGAACGTGAAAGTCAGCGGCAAAGGCATGATCATCGATCGCGCCGGCCAGCCACCCTTGGCAGTACCTTACGTTGAAGAACAACTGGGCGATGGTCGCTTCAACCTGAGCACCGAAGCCAACAATCAGCACATCGAACTGTGGGTCGCACCGCAGCGCTGCGTCGACGGCAATACCGGCAGCATTCAGCACATGACAGCCGAACTGCGTATCGATGGCCAGGTGCAGCGCGGTTGCGGGTATTTCGGCGGATCGCGCGACGACTGATCGTTTAAGCCTCACGTGGCGGGGCCGTTGGAGCTTATAATCGCCGGCTTCAAACGCCCTGGCGCAGTTGTGCGCCCCGCGAACCGGATCCTGCCATGTTACGAATCACTGAACTCAAGCTGCCTATCGACCATCCCGAAGAAGACCTGCGCCCTGCCATCGTGCAGCGTCTGGGCATCGCCAGCGATGATTTGCTCGATTTCACCTTGTTCAAGCGCAGCTACGATGCGCGCAAAAAGTCCTCCGAACTGTGTTTCATCTACACCATCGACCTCAACGTTCGCGATGAGGCGGCGGTGCTGCACAAGTTCGCCGATGACCGTAACGTCAACGTGGCACCGGATGTCAGCTACAAGGAAGTCGGCCAGGCACCGGCCGATCTGAGCGCTCGCCCGATCGTCGTCGGGTTCGGCCCGTGCGGGATTTTCGCCGGCCTGCTGCTCGCGCAAATGGGCTTCAAGCCGATCATCCTCGAACGCGGCACCGAAGTGCGCCAGCGCACCAAAGACACCTGGGGCCTGTGGCGAAAAAGCGTGCTAAACCCGGAATCCAACGTGCAGTTCGGCGAAGGCGGCGCGGGGACCTTCTCCGACGGCAAGCTTTACAGCCAGATCAAGGACCCGAAATTCATTGGCCGCAAAGTCCTGCACGAGTTCGTCAAGGCCGGCGCGCCGGAAGAAATCCTCTATGTCAGCAAACCGCACATCGGTACGTTCCGTCTGACCGGTGTCGTGGAAAACATGCGTGAGCAGATTCGTGCATTGGGCGGCGAAGTACGCTTCCAGCAACGCGTCACCGACGTACTGATCGAAGACGGGCAACTGGTGGGCGTCGAACTCAACGGTGGCGAGCACATCCACTCGAAACACGTGATCCTGGCCCTCGGCCACAGCGCCCGCGACACCTTCCGCATGCTCCACGGTCGCGGTGTGTACATGGAGGCCAAGCCGTTCTCGGTGGGTTTCCGTATAGAGCACCCGCAGTCGCTGATCGACCGCGCGCGCCTGGGCAAGTACGCCGGCCACCCGAAACTCGGCGCCGCCGACTACAAACTGGTGCACCACGCCAAGAACGGCCGTTCGGTCTACAGCTTCTGCATGTGCCCGGGCGGTACCGTGGTGGCGGCGACTTCCGAGCCGAACCGTGTCGTGACCAACGGCATGAGCCAGTACTCGCGTAACGAACGTAACGCCAACTCCGGGATCGTCGTCGGGATTACCCCGGAAGTCGATTATCCGGGCGGCCCGCTGGCCGGCATCGAATTGCAGGAGCGCCTGGAGTCCCACGCCTTTGTGCTGGGCGGCAGCAACTACGAAGCCCCGGCGCAACTGGTTGGCGACTTCATCGCCGGCAAGCCGTCCACCGAGCTGGGCAGCGTCGAACCGTCCTACAAGCCGGGTGTCGCCTTGGGCGATCTGGCCTTGGCTTTGCCAGACTTCGCCATCGAAGCGATTCGCGAAGCATTGCCGGCGTTCGAGAAGCAGATTCGCGGTTACTCGTTGCACGACGCTGTGTTGACCGGGATCGAGACCCGCACCTCATCGCCACTGCGGATCACCCGCAACGAGTCGATGCAAAGCCTGAACGTGAAGGGCTTGTTCCCGGCCGGTGAAGGCGCAGGTTATGCGGGCGGGATTCTGTCGGCGGGCGTGGACGGGATCCGGATTGCCGAGGCTGTCGCACGGGATATCCTCGGCCTCGAAGCCTGATAAACACTATCTGATACAACACAAAACCCTGTGGGAGCGGGCTTGCCCGCGATAGCGTTAGATCAGCCAACAAATTTGTTGGATATGATGCCGCCATCGCGGGCAAGCCCGCTCCCACAGGTTTACTCAGCGTCTATGAATTCAGATATTGGCGCGCAAAATCGAAGCCGGTAGCGCCTCCCCGCGCTCAACCGTCGCCGCCACCGCATCAATCAACCCACTCAGCTCATACCCCTGTGCCTTGAGCCATTTTGGATCGTAATAGGTCGTGGCATAACGCTCGCCGCTATCACACAGAATCGCCACCATCGATCCCGACTCCCCCGCCGTCTTCATGTGCTGAGCCGCCATCAATGCGCCGATCAGATTAGTCCCGCTTGATCCGCCTACGTGCCGACCCAAGCGCTCCGCCAGGTAATGCATCGCCGCCAGCGACAATGCATCCGGCACCTTGACCATCGCGTCGATCACCTTGGGCAAAAACGACGCTTCCACCCGCGGCCGGCCAATGCCTTCGATGCGCGAGCCGTGATCCAGACGCAGGTTGGCATCGCCGGTCTGGTAATAATCGAAGAACACCGAACGTTCGGCATCGGCGCACAGCACGCGGGTGCAATGCTGGCGATAACGCACGTATCGGCCAAGCGTCGCGGTTGTGCCGCCCGTGCCGGGGCTGGAAATCAGCCAACTCGGCTCCGGATGCTGTTCGAAACGCATCTGCTGGAAGATCGACTCGGCGATGTTGTTGTTCGCCCGCCAGTCAGTGGCGCGCTCGGCGTAGGTGAACTGGTCGATGAAATGCCCGTCGTGCTCACGGGCCAGACGCTCGGATTCGGCGTAGATCTGCGTCGGATCGTCCACCAGATGGCTTTGGCCACCGTAAAAGGCGATCTGGGCGATCTTTTCCTTGGACGTGGTTGCCGGCATCACCGCAATGAACGGCAAGCCCAGCATGCGCGCGAAGTACGCTTCGGAAATCGCCGTCGAACCGCTGGACGCTTCAATGACCGGCGCTCCAGGTTTGAGCCAGCCGTTACACAACGCATAAAGAAACAGCGAACGCGCCAGCCGATGCTTGAGGCTGCCGGTGGGATGGCTGGATTCATCCTTGAAGTACAACTCGATGCCCGGAAAACCCGGCAGCGGCAATGGGATCAGATGGGTGTCGGCGCTGCGCTGAAAGTCGGCTTCGATGATCCGGATGGCTTCGCGAGCCCACTGTCGGTTGTCGCTCATGATGGTTTTCTCGTTGAATCGGGCAGAGGTCGGCCTCTCGGTGCAAGGCTCAGCCTTCAAGCTTAGGAAAAAACCTACATCACGCACAGATACAGCTGAGGTCCAATACGCTTGGCAACTGCTAGGCTCAGATCCGTAGCCTTGGATCGCCTGTAACGACATATAACAAAAAAGAATATAACTTTTGTTTTAACAACTAACAGGAATTGTTAGGGTGTAACACCTTTTGAATTCACAGATGGAGAGCGACCTTGCCTCTGCGTAGCACTTTCACGCGTTTCTTTCAGTTGGAAGCTGCCAGCGGTCTGTTACTGATCGCTGCGGCAGCTATGGCTCTAATCATCAATAACTCGCCACTGTCGTGGCTGTACAACGGTCTGCTGGAAACCCCGGTGGTCGCCCAGGTCGGCGCCTTGCAGATCGCCAAGCCACTGCTGTTGTGGATCAACGACGGGCTGATGGCGATGTTCTTCCTGCTGATCGGGCTGGAAGTGAAACGTGAAGTTCTCGACGGACAACTGTCCAAGCCGTCACAGATTGTCCTGCCCGGTGCGGCGGCCATCGGCGGCATGGTCGTGCCGGCGCTGATCTACTGGTTCCTCAACCGCGATAACCCGGCGGCCCTGAGCGGCTGGGCAATCCCGACCGCCACCGACATCGCTTTCGCCCTTGGCGTGCTGGCACTGTTGGGCAAACGGGTTCCGGTGTCGCTGAAGCTGTTCCTGATGACCTTGGCGATCATCGACGACCTCGGCGCGATCATAATCATTGCGATCTTCTATTCCGGCGCACTGTCGACCCTGTCCCTGGCGCTGGCCGCAGCTTGCATCGCGGCGCTGATCGGTATGAACCGGCTCGGCGTGGTCAAGCTCGGGCCATACATGATCATTGGCTTGATCCTGTGGGTCTGCGTACTCAAGAGCGGTGTGCACGCCACGCTGGCCGGTGTGACCCTGGCATTCTGCATTCCGCTGCGCACGAAAAACGCCGAGCCTTCGCCGCTGCTGACCCTCGAACACGCACTGCACCCGTGGGTGGCCTACGGCATTCTGCCGCTGTTCGCCTTCGCAAACGCAGGCCTGTCCTTGAGCGGCGTCACCGTCGACAGCTTCACCCACGACGTACCGATGGGCATCGCGGTCGGCCTGTTGCTGGGCAAGGCCGTCGGTGTGTTCGGCCTGACCTGGCTGGCGGTAAAAATCGGCATCGCCGCCCTGCCTCAAGGCGCCAATTGGGGTCAGATCCTGGGTGTGGCAATTCTCTGCGGCATCGGTTTCACCATGAGCCTGTTCGTCGGCTCCCTGGCCTTCGAGCCGGGTGTCAGCGACTACGCCGGAATGGACCGCATGGGGATTCTGACTGGCTCGATTCTGGCTGCATTGATCGGTTATGCGGTGACGGCGATGGCAAGTCGCAAGAACACTGCCCTGCCCTCCTGAGAAACAGGGACAACTACTGAGTCATTCAAGACACGTCCTAAAGCCACGATCAGTCTCGCTCGTTAATGTCATGCAGCCCCTTCAGGGGGCTGCTGATGGCCGAGCACAACACGGCGATTAATGGCTAAGTAAAAGGACTTTCCAAAAGTGCCCTCCATCCTTCATGTTATTTGTCATGTATTAGGGAACCTGTAATATTCGCCTTCAGGTAATACCTCAAGCTGTGCAAACCCCCGAATCAATGATGACTGTTTACCAATCTCAAGCCCAGGATTAAGTCGAGCGAGAGTCCTGATATCGGTCATTGCTGTCGAGCTTACAGGCACCATAGCTATTACTCTTCCACCCATGTCTACCTTACGAACTACATCCGTTGGCCGCTGAATTAATGGAATCTTTCCGAGATTTGATGGACCTGATCCAGGGGTAATGGCTGGTGCAGGAACGCCATGGTTAGAACTATTGCCCGCAGACAATTGTTGCAAACCAGATGAGGCTGGTACATTTACGGGAGCATTTTGCGCAACATTCCCGGAACTCAATGAAGATGGAGTTACATTCATCGAAGCGTTCGGTTTTTTTATGATATGCATAGCCCTTAACAAGGGCTTTAGAAAATTCCAAACATGTCCCGTACGATCCTCACGATTCAATGGATCTCCACCGCAATACGCATAGGTATTTACCCCGCCCTCATCAAACGGACTCAAACTGTCCGGACTATTAAATCGCATCAACACCGGGTTAAATGCACGATAACCATTGCCCAACAAATAATGTCCTGTCACCGGATCTCGCCGTTCACCATTGAAACCGAGCAAGCTGAGTAAACCGCCTGCTGAAGAATGGTGACCATAGGGTGTATAAATGAGAGGGTTGGGTTGTCTTCCCACATCGAGCGTATTCAACACAGAGCGCTTCAAATCAGTGGCGAGCAAAGTGGTGCCGGCTGCACCATTGCTGCGCATGTACTGCGCCAACACACTGAAAAATAGAACGTTGCACAGCGCTATCGATTTCAGTTGCCAGTCGATCCTTCATATAGAACCGTTTAGTGCTTGATTGCCCGAATAGCGCACAGAAACCCAGACGATTCAGTGCGTCATATCCATACACACTGAGCAATGTTCCATTTTTGGATTGCATGGGTGATTTCCTATTGGTGCATTGAAAGGGTCATTACTATCGTCCAATCGGTTAAAGCCGGCCACTATCAAAACTGATAGTAAAAACCCAAGATATGGCTGCACAAAAGAAAAAACCCCGACCAGCTACCTGATCGGGGTTTTCCTTTACCCAAATTCCCGCTTAGTGTGTAACGCGACTGGTGCCGTCAACCGTGGCGATCCGTACACGTTCGCCAACACGGAACACTTCGTTTTCCTGAACCTGTTGCACGTAGGCGCGCGTGCTGCCGTCGTCTTCGCGGACGGTGATTTCCACGCCCTGGGTACGGGTCAGGCCTTCTTCAGCTGCCGAGCCGACCAGGCCGCCAGCAACGGCGCCAATGACCGCAGCCACGATGCTGCCGCGACCGCCACCGATGGCGCTGCCGCCAACGCCGCCGACCGCTGCACCGGCGAGGCCGCCGATCGGGGTTTTGGTGCCTTCGATTTTCACCGGGCGCAGTGCTTCGATGGTGCCCATGCGAACGGTCTGCACGCGACGCGCTTCGTCACGGGAGTAGGAGTCACCGGTCAGGCTCGATTGGCAACCGGTGAGCAACATCGCCATCGTGGAAAAGGAAGCAACCAGCAGGACAGACTTACGCATAGCATCAACTCCAAAGGACAGGTATTCATTAAACTCCGCAGCTTGACGCCTGTCACGGCATCGCCCGGATAAAAATGATTTCATTCAGTTCCAGTACAGGCCCCGCGCGCGAACTCACCACACATTAGCGGCAAATTCGGCAATCTGGCGCCGCTGGCCGAGGATTTTCATGGATTACTTTATCATCGTCGTCACGACCGCTGCCGGTCTGTACTTCCACTGGTGGCTGTACGTACGGATCAAACGCTGGATGGACCGCGACCTGGCGCTGGCGTTGGCTGGCGACGACGAACGCAAAAAAGCGTTCATGCTCCAGCAACTGGCGAACGCTCAAGCGCAGAAGATCAAGCGTCGAGACCTGCCGCAGTGGCTGGAGGCCGCTGCGACAGGCTATCTCGAGCGGTAGACTGCTTAAGGTGCCAGACGTTCAAGAATCCAGTCGGCGCCCTGCAAACGATAGTTGAGGCGATCGTGCAGGCGGCTCGAACGGCCCTGCCAGAACTCGATGCGCTCAGGTAGTAAACGATAACCACCCCAGTGTTCAGGGCAATGCGGCTGACTGTCGCTGAAACGTTGCTCGGTATCCTTGAGCAGCGCTTCCAGTTCCCCCCTATCGGCGATTACCCGGCTTTGCGGTGAAGCCCAGGCACCGAGGCGGCTACCCAGTGGACGAACCTGATAGTAAGCATCGGATTCTTCAGGAGTGACTTTCACCACTCTCCCTTCGATGCGCACCTGGCGCTCCAGGGTTGGCCAAAAGAACGTCATGGCCGCAAACGGGTTCGCGGCGATGTGTTGTCCCTTGGCGCTGTCGTAATTGGTGAAGAAGGTGAAACCCTGCTCGTCCAGCCCCTTGAGCAGCAGGATACGGCAATGCGGCCGACCGTCCGGGTCGACCGTGGCCAAGGTCATGGCGTTCGCTTCCACCGGCGCCTGTTCGGTTTTCACCGCGTCGGCGAACCATTGGTGAAACAGCGCAAACGGCTCAGCCGGGGCTTGCGCCTCGGTCAGGCCATCACGGGTGTAGTCGCGGCGCATATCAGCCAGGGCCTTGGTCATGGCGCATTCCTTCTGGTTAACGAATCACTTCTTTGTGGTATCGGCGGCGGCGACTTTCTTGGTGTCGGCAGCGGCTTTGGCCGGTGCAGTCTTTTTCGCCGGAGTCGCGGTTTTAGCCGGGGCTTTCTTCGCTGGTGCTTTGGCAGCTTTCTTGGCTGGCGCTTTTTTCGCTACAGGTGCAGCCGCTTTCTTTGCATCGGCGGGTGCAGGCGTCACTGGCTTGGCAACCGGCTTGATGTCCTGGGCAGCGACCATGCGCACAGGTGCCGGGGCTGGCATGTTGTATTTGCTCAGCAACGCGACCATGGTGTTTTGCGGGGTCACCAGCAGTTCGACACGGCGGTTCAACGCACGCCCTTCAACGCTGTCGTTGGCGGCACGCGGGGCTTCGCCGCCCATGCCACGCAGCATCAGACGATCACGCTGCAAACCGCTGAGACGGAAGATCGCTGCGACAGCCTGAGCACGTTCCTGGCTCAACTTGACGTTGGCCGGCGCGGCGCCCGAGGTATCGCTGTGGCCGAGTACCAACACGGCAGTCTTTGGATCGACTTCAAGGATTTTCGCAACACGGGTGAACGGACCGAGGGTCACCGGCAACAGCATGGCCGGGCGATCAGGGTTGAACGAGCCTTCGACCGGCGCGATCACCACCAACACGTTTTCACGGCGTTCGAGTTGCAGGTTGCTGTCCTTGATCGCTGTGCGTAGGCGCGGCTCATAGTCGTCGAGCCAGGCCTGGGTGACTTTTGGATCCGGCATCGGCACGGCTTTGGCGGTGGTTTGCTCTTTGCCGCCGAACGGCCACCACCAACTTCCGCCTGTTTGCGCGTCAGCCTTGGCGACTTCGACAGGCTTGGCCTGCGGCTTGATCTCCGGCTTTTTGTCGAGAACTTCCTCGGAACCGAACGGCCAGTACCACGGGTTGGAGCTTTCAGCCTTTGCCACCGGAGCAGTTACGGCGGGTTTCAAGGGTGCCGGAGCCGGTTCTTTGGCGGCGACTTTGTCGGAGGAACCGAATGGCCACCAGCTGCCGCCGTCCGCATCATTTTTCGGATTCTGTGCGCAACCGGTAATAGCGAAGCACAGTGCCAAGGCGAGGGTTGGTTTGGTTGACATTGGATATCCACAAAAATGAGGTCATAAAAAAATCAGGCCCGATCGGCCCGCATAAACAGACGCTTTGAAACTGAAAAGGCTATCGGGTTCCTGACCTGGGACCCTCCAGCGGGATTTACAGACAAGTGGCCAGTACCCGCACAAGCTTTTGTGCGCGCGGATCCATCAAGACGTACGGCCCCAGTGTATTTGTCACAAAACCGAAAGCCACATCGTGCTCCGGGTCAGCAAAACCGATGGAACCACCTGCGCCCGGATGCCCGAACGCGCGCGGACCCAAGCCGAATGTGGCATTGGGCACATCCGGTTGATCGAGCATGCAACCCAGGCCGAAACGGGTCCGGGTCAGTAGAGTCTTGTCCTCGCCGAGGCTGTGCTCGCGGGTCAGTTCATCAAGCATCTCGCCTTCCAGCAGGCTGCCGTCCAGCAGACCGGCGTAGAATCCGGCCAGGCTGCGGGCGTTGCCGTGGCCATTGGCCGCGGGTTGTTGCATGCGTCGCCATTCCGGCTTGTTGGTGCTGGTCAGCACCGACGGCGGATTGGTGAATGCGCGAGTGGTCATGGCGGTCGGTTCGCGCATGGTCACTTGCAGCAGACGCTGGGCCGCGGCATCGCCGACGTTGCCCTTGCCGCGGGCGATGTGCGCCACGCGATGGAATTCTTCATCGGCCAGGCCGACGTGGAAATCCAGGCCCAACGGCTTGGCGACCCGCGCCACGATGGATTCACCCGGTCCGCGACCGTCAGCCCGGCGCAGCAACTCGCCGACCAACCAGCCGTAAGTGATGGCCGCATAGCCATGGCCTTCACCCGGCGTCCACCACGGAGCTTCGGCCGCCAGGGCGTCGACCATGGTTTGCCAGTCGTAAAGCGCTTCGGGAGCCAGCAATTCGCGCAACGCCGGCAGACCGGCCTGATGGCAGAGCAGTTGGCGCAAGGTCACGGATTCTTTGCCGGCCGCTGCGAACTCCGGCCAATAGCGGGCCACCGGGGCGTCCAGTTGCAGCTTGCCTTCGGCGACCAGTTGCAGCGCGGTCACGGCGGTGAAGGTCTTGGTGCAGGAGAACAGGTTGGCGATGGTGTCGCTGTGCCAGGCCTCGGCGCCATCCTTGTCGGCGGTGCCGGACCAGAGGTCGAGCACGGTTTCGCCACCGATCTTGATGCACAACGCCGCGCCACGTTCCTGGGGATCGTCGAACAGCGCCGCGAATGCCTCACGCACTGCCTCGAACTTAAGCTCGTAATGACCCTGAATCTGCACCCGCAACTCCCCGGATAAACGCTCTACAAAGTGGCCCGCATTGTTCCAGCCCTTGAGGGTTTTGGGAACAGGGGCGGGCCGGGCGGTCAATTGAAGATCAAGATCAAAAGATCGCAGCCTGCGGCAGCTTCTACAATGACAATGCGTTCATCCTGTAGGAGCTGCCGCAGGCTGCGATCTTGGCGGCATCAGCTTTTAGTGGCCTTTACCGGAATGCCCACCTGCGCCCTTCCCCGGCCCTTTGCCGGCATCGGCTTCTCTGCCGCCCTCGGCGTCGTGGCTGGCCTTGTTCGCCTCGGCGGCGGCCTTCTCGGCTTCTTTGCTTAACTGATCGACGGCCGCCAGGTTGCTCTTGCGCACGCTGTCGACGAAACCCTGGAATGGCAGATCGGTGATACCCACAAGGCCGAAGTGGCCGTTTTCGCCATCCAGCAGACGCCCGGTCACTGGCTGGTCGAGGTATTGGAACCAGTGCACACCGACAATCGACGGTTCGCTCAGTGCCTGTTTGAGGAAGTTGGCGTAGGCCGGGCCACGGTCTTCTTCCTTCGCCACTTGCGTCACGCCGCCCCAGAATGGGCCGCGATCAGCGGAGCCGAAGTTGAACTCGGTGATCAGTACCGGCTTGTCGAGGCTGCGCAGTTTGGCGAAGTCGTAACCGTCCTGCGGTTGCAGGGTGTACAGGTTGAAACTCAACACGTCGCAATACTGGGCGCAGGATTCGGCCGCTTCTGGCGTACTGACGGCAAAGCGGCCGCCCAGTAACAGCTGGTTCGGCGCATGCCACTTGAGCGAGTCGGAGATGGTCTTGAAGTAAGTGTCGGCGAAGACCTTCTGGAAGTATTTGAAGTCCGCTTCGATTTCCGGATGTTCCGCGCTTGGCAGCGGCGGCACAAAACCCGGATCTTCCATCAATTCCCAGGCTGGCAGATCAATACCCCAGGCTTTGGAAAGGCCCGCCTGATTGCGGTACTTGTCGCGCAGTTGCTTGAGGAAGGCACGCTTGGCCGGCACGTCGGTGGTCATTTTCAAAGTGCCGTAAGCCAGGGCGTAGCGGGCTTTCGGGTCATCGCCCGGACCGGCCCAGGCCAGTTCGTTGTCGGCGTAGTAACCGATCAGCCATGGATCGTCGCGATGATCACGGGCGGCGATGGCCACGGCACGTTCGGTGGCCATGGCGAAACGTGGATCGAACGGGTCGGGCATGCCGCCCCACCAGTCGCTGCCGGTGCTGATGCTGGCGTAATCGCCGACGATCGACAGCGGCAAGGTGTACGGCACGCGGTCAGCGTTGGCCAAGGCCGGCGCACTCCAGTTACCGACAGTGTTGAAGCCCCAGGCTTGCAGGCGATCGAGGGTGTGGCTGGCCCAGCGTCTTTCGTCGAATGCGGTTTTGCAGGGTTCAGTGGGTGCCGGCTCGGCCGCTTTGGCTGCGGTCGCGTCGACGGCATCGGTTTTGGCCGCTTCGGCAATACCGGATTCAGCGCTCGAAGGCGCAACCGGTTGCTCGGCGGCTTTTTCTGCCGTGGCTTCTACCGCGTCAGCCTTGGCCGCTGCGGCGACTCCGGCCTTGGTATCGCTGCCCAGTGCGCAAGGGTCGCCGTACAGGCGTTGCAGGTTGGCGCCATAGAAGTCATACCAGCGCCCGAAATTGAAGCCCCGACCCTGATCAACGCCGTTGCCGCCACGGTTGTCGCCTTCGCCGTAGTGACTGGCCAAAGGCTCGTCCGCTTTAGGCAGGGATTCGAACATCGACTCGCGACCGACAATGTACGTCTGGTTGACGTCCGCCGTTACGGTGTTGACCCCCAGCGAATAGAACGGATGCCCTTCTGGCGTCACCAGATACCAGCGACCGTCGCGCTTCTCGGTGCGGAAAAAGCCGCTGGCCTTGAAGGCCGGGCCTTTGCTCCAGCCGCCAAATTTGTCCAGCGACGATTTTTCGCGCTCGGCCAGCCAGGTTTTCAGCTGTTGCTGTTCCTTGGCGGCGGCGCTTTTCAGCTGTTCATCGTTGCTTACTTTCTCCGGCCATTTGGCCCGGGTCGATTGGCCATAGGCGTCCACCAATCCGCCATACACAGCCTGAGTGACGGACTCGCTGTCCTGAACGCCAAAGCGCTCGAGCAAGATGCTCTGGGCGACTTTCGGTTGATCCATCGACACGCTCACCGACACCACCTGGCTGCGATCCAGTTCACCGGCGCTACTGGTCAGCAGGATGCGTTGACCGTCGACGGTCATTGGCATCGGCGGCCCGGACTTCATGCCCTGGCTCAGCGGCGTCGTCGGTTGCAATGGCACCAACAGGGTTTGCGCCGGGCCGGCCGGCAGATCGACACGGCTGACCAGCGTCTTGCCATCGTTGCTCTGGATGGTCACGTAAAGGGTCACGGCCCAATCCATGGCGCTCTGGATCCGCAGGCTCATGACGCCCGATTGCGACCAGTCCCAGGCTCCGGTCTGCGGCGTCAGGCGCAGGGTCGGCTTGGCAACCGGATTGAACGTCACCCGGCGCAGCACTTCACCTTCGGCGGTTTGCTCGGCGTTGGATTGCGGCAGGCTGGCGTCCTGAGTCGCCACCTGGACCACGTCGGCGGGGCGCACAAAGTTGAACAGCGTCTGCTGCCCGGCGGGAGCGGCCAGCAAAGGCGTTGCGAACAACAGGGCAAAAACGGCAGGCAACGAACGGCGAATCATGAGAACGAAATTCTCCCTAACGACCTTCAATGGGCCAGTGGAAAAGCGATGGCTGAAAGATAGACAACGCGGCGGGCAAAACTGCCCACCGGTGTTTCAGGAAATTTCACGTCGGAAAGGAGGCAACGCATTGAGGATCGCTTTGCCATAGCGCTGGGTGACCAGCCGCCGGTCGAGCAAAGTGATGGTGCCGCGGTCTTCTTCGGTACGCAGCAAGCGCCCGCAGGCCTGGACCAGTTTCAGCGAGGCGTCTGGAACGGAGATTTCCATGAACGGATTGCCGCCCCGGGCTTCGATCCATTCGGCCAGCGCCGCTTCGACCGGATCGTCGGGCACCGAGAACGGGATCTTGGCGATCACCACGTGCTCGCAATAGGCGCCGGGCAAGTCGACCCCTTCGGCAAAACTCGCCAAGCCGAACAACACACTCGAATCCCCGCCATCGACCCGCGCCTTGTGTTTGTTCAGGGTTTCCTGTTTCGACAGGTTGCCTTGAATGAACACTTGCTTGCGCCAGTCGCGGTCGAGACCGTCGAACACGTCCTGCATCTGTTTACGCGACGAGAACAGCACCAGCGTCCCGCGCGAGCCTTCGACCAGGTCCGGCAGATCGCGGATGATCGCGGCGGTATGCGCTGCGGCATCTCGCGGATCGGCGTTGAGGTTCGGCACCCGCAGTACGCCAGCGTCGGCGTGATGGAACGGGCTCGGCACAACCGCGGTCACGGCTTTTTTCGGCAGGCCGGCGCGCATGCGGAAGCGGTCGAAGGTGCCGAGGGCGGTCAAGGTCGCCGAGGTCACCAGACAGCCATAGGCCACGTTCCAGAGGTTGCGGCGAAGCATTTCCGCCGCGAGGATCGGGCTGGCGTTGACCTCGATGTCGAACAGCGAGCCGCTTTCGGCGAGGGTCAGCCAACGCGCCATCGGCGGGTTGTCTTCCGGGTCTTCGACGGTGAAGGCGGTCCACAACTCCCAATTGCCGGAAGAACGCGACAACAGGCTGCCGAACAGCGGATACCACTCTTCAGCCTGGTTGCTGGCGATACCGATGTTGACCTCGCCGTCCATGCCTTCCTTGAGCAGTTCGGTCAGGCGGGTGAACACGTCGGTCAGACGGGCGAAGCCTTTTTTCAGCTCGATGCCCATCTCGCGCATGTGCTCGGGAATCACCCCGCCGACGAAGCGGTGACGCGGCCGTTCGCGGCCTTCGACGTCTTCGCCGGGTTTGAAGTCGGCGGCTTGCTCACACGCGGTGAACATGAACTGCTGCTGGGTCTTGATCTCTCGCGCCAGCTCCGGCACCTGTTCGATCAGCTTGCCCAGATCGCCCGGCAACGGGTGTTGGGCCAGCAGTTTGGTGAGGTTCTTGGCGGTGGTTTCCAGCCAGTCGGCGGTGGAACGCAGGCGTGTGTAATGGGCGAAGTGGCCGATAGCCTTGTCCGGCAGGTGGTGGCCTTCGTCGAACACGTAGATCGTGTCGCGCGGGTCTGGCAATACGGCGCCGCCGCCCAAGGCCAGGTCGGCCAGGACCATGTCGTGGTTGGTGACGATCACGTCGACTTTGCCCATGCCTTCGCGAGCCTTGTAGAAGGCGCACTGGCCGAAGTTCGGGCAATGGCGATTGGTGCACTGGCTGTGATCGGTGGTCAGGCGCGCCCAGTCGGCGTCTTCCAGGGCCGTGGACCAACTGTCGCGGTCACCGTCCCACTTATTGCCGGCCAGCTTTTCGATCATGCTGGTAAACAGCTTCTGACTGGCCTCATCGACCTCGATCTTGAAGCCTTCTTCTTCGAACAGCTGCGCGGTGGCGGTTTGTGCGTGGCCTTCCTGAAGCAACATGTCGAGCTTGGACAGGCACATGTAGCGCCCGCGCCCCTTGGCCAGGGCAAAGCTGAAGTTCAGCCCGCTGTTGCGCATCAGGTCAGGCAAATCCTTGTAGACGATCTGCTCTTGCAGGGCGACGGTCGCGGTGGCGATCACCAGCCGCTTGCCAGCAGCCTTGGCCGTCGGGATCGCTGCCAGGCTGTAGGCCACGGTTTTACCGGTACCGGTGCCAGCTTCCACCGCGACAATCGCGGGGTCGCCACTGCGCCGGCCTTCGTCGTCGGTGTCGATATCACCGAGGACTTTGGCAATTTCGGCGATCATCAGGCGTTGGCCGTAGCGCGGCTTGAGGCTCTTGGCTTCGAGAAAACGCGAGTAGGCGCCCTGGATCGTGGTTTTGAGTTCAGTGCTGATCATGAATTTTCGGGCGCAAAAACGCTGGATAAATTTTCAGTAGTTCGGTTCGGCCGCTATCATACCCCGCTAATGAATCCCGCGCAGAACGGAGTACCCGAATGACCGCTTTTAGCCTTGTTTATAGCCTGCATGTCCTTGCCGCACTGGTATGGGTGGGGGGCATGTTTTTCGCCTGGATGGTCTTGCGCCCCGCGGCGATCACCGCACTGGAGGGCCCTGCCCGGCTGAAGCTGTGGGTAGAAGTGTTTCAAGGTTTTTTCCGCTGGGTCTGGGGTGCGGTGGTGCTGTTGCCGGTCAGTGGCGTGGTCATGCTGAACCTGAACTTCAGCGGTTTTGAACACGCGCCGCGCTATGTGCAGGTGATGATGGGTTTGTACGTGGTGATGACCGCGCTGTTTATCCGGATTCAGGCATTGATGCTGCCGGAACTGCGCACGGCTGTGGAAGCGCAGGATTGGCCGGCCGGGGCGGCGGTGCTGGGGCGGATTCGGCGGTTGGTGGGGATCAATTTGCTGGTGGGTTTGGTGGTTGTGGTCATTGCTGCGGTGCGTCCAGCGTTCTAAAAGCATCGCGGGCAAGCCTTGCTCCTACAGGTTTGAAGTCGGTCACGATATCCGCGACCGACATGAATACTGTAGGAGCAAGGCTTGCCCGCGATGACGATCTAACTGACTACACCTATCTCAAAATCAGACTACAACCGCTGCACCACTACCGAACCCGCCGCGCCGGCAGGCCCCGGTTGCCCGTCGGTACCAGGTTTGCCGCCCTTGCCGCCATCGGTTGTATAGATAAAGCAGCCCTTGGCCTTACCGCCCGCTCCCGGTTTACCACCAGGACCCGCCAGGCCACCGGCACCACCGGCCACTTGCACCTTGATCTGTTCTGCCGGGTAATCTCGCGGCACCGCCAGTTTGACCAATGCCCCCGGGGCACCTGGCTGACCATCACTGCCGTTGCTGCCGTCGGCACCCCGTCCGGCCTGGCCCCAAGTACATCCCGGCGCCTGACCATTGGCCCCGTCAAGGCCGACAAATCCGGGCGCGCCCGCGCCACCGCGAGCGTCAACCAGCAATTGCGGTGCGCTCAGGGTCTTGATCTGCAGGTTCAGATTGCGTCCGGAGCGAGCGGCCTTCAGATAAGTACCCGGCGCGCCGCGAGCGGTGATCTGGCTGCCCTCGGACAACGCTGCACGGCTGACTTTCAATTCCAGCGCCTGCTCACTGGGCACGATCGCGATTCGAGCGTCACGACCCAGGTGCAGTTCGCCAACAGTCACTTCGGTCACGTTCGAGGGAATCAGCAACGTGCCATAGTCCGCCACTTCCAGGCGTTCCAGTTGCAGGGTGCTGGCAGTGTTGGGCAGACGCATCAACGAGTTGGTTTCGACGCTCACTACCTGAGCGCAGGCCAGTGGGCTGATGAGGGCGGCGAGCAGACAGAGTTTACGCATGGGAAGCCTTAGATGCGGTGGCAGCGGGGATGGTTTGCAGGTGGAAAACGCCGAAAATCAAGATCTTCAGGCGATCGAGCCAAGGATGGGCGCGACCTTTTAGGCTGCGATTGCACAGCAGCGCTTCAAGCAAGTGAAGGATCGCCAGGACACCGCCGGCCAGATTGGTCAACTGGTGCAGCGGATGGATAAACGGCATGAGCAGATTGACCAGCACCACCGCCCAGAACAGCAGGGTCAACAGCTTCCCCAGCCCCCATATCACCTTCATACGACCCTCGATGAGAATTATTCTTTGCGCGCACAGTAACGGCTTCCACGCGGGATAAGCCAGAGGGCAAACGAAAAATCTTCATGAAGATCGCCGAATGGCCGTCGAAACCTGGTTAATCCACGCTCGACGGCTCTATTCCGCGGCTCAGCGATTGATATGCAACTCCACGCGACGGTTTTTCGCGCGACCTTCTTCGGTTTCGTTGTCGGCCACCGGCTGACTTTCACCCTTGCCTTCGCTGGTGAGTTTGTTCGGCGCCACGCCTTGGCTCAACAGGTACTCGGCAACGCTGTTGGCGCGACGTTCCGACAGGGCCTGGTTGTAAGTATCCGCACCGACGCTGTCGGTATGCCCGATCACTTTGATGCTCACCACGTCGGCGTCCAGCAACTTGCTCATGATCGCATCGAGCTCGCTTTGCGCGGTCGGCGTCAGGTCCGATTTATCGAAACCAAAAAACACGTCATTGCTCAACGTGATGACTTCAGGCGCAACCGGTTCCGCAGGTTTCACGCTGGCCGGGTATTGCGGCAGCGGGCAACCGTGATGTTCCACAGGAGTATTGGCCGGAGTGTCGGGGCAGCGATCACGGCGGTCGAAAACGCCATCGCTATCTTCATCGCCATCCTGGGCGTAGCAGATCAAACCACCGGTCAAGATACCGAGCGCCGCTCCACCGGCCGCCCAACCGCCACTTTCGATAGCGCCCAGGCCTCCGCCGACCAGTCCGCCAATGAGGCTGCAGATCGGCCAGGTACGTTGATTGAGGGGGGCAGTGCCATCACTGTGAGTAGCGCAACCGGTCAACAGGCTGCCAAGCAGCAGAACCGGCAAGACGGTCCGTGTGAGATTGGTCATGTTGAAAGCTCCTGTGTCACCGGCCAATGCCGGTTACACAGGAGTAAAGACCCGCATCCGCGACTGCACAAGCCGCGGATGCGAGGGACCTAGCGGTTGATTTTGATTTCAGTGCGACGGTTCATCGCACGGCCGTCAGCGGTTTTGTTGTCGGCAACCGGCTGGCTTTCACCGGCACCGGCAACAGACACGAAGCTGCTGCGTGGCACGCCTTCCTGGATCAGGTATTCAACCACCGAGTGGGCGCGTTTATCCGACAGTTTCTGGTTGTAAGCATCACTGCCCACGCTGTCGGTGTGACCGGTTACCGTCAGTTGGGCGTTAGGTGCTTCCCCTTTCAGGCGAGTGGCGATCTTGTCGAGCACGCCTTTGTCAGCCTGGGTCAATGTAGCTTTATCGAACTGGAAGTGGACATCACGAATGACGATGGTTTCTTCCTTGACTACCACAACTTCTTCAACCACTGGAGCAGGTGCTGGTGGTGGGCAACCATCGGCATCGACCTGTACGCCTCTAGGCGTGCCCGGGCACTTGTCGCGGCTATCCGGCACGCCATCGCCGTCTTCGTCGCCATCACCGTGAACCCAGCAATAGGCTGCCGCCGTAGCGCCGACTACCAATGCGCCATAACCGGCCCATGAGGAACTCTCGGTCGCGCCGAGACCCGCACCTACGACACCACCGACCGCCGCACAGGTCGGCCAGTCGGTTTTCTGCAAACCTGCGCAACCAGTCAACACACTGGTTAGCAGAACCAGGGGTAATGCTGTCCGAACTATGCTCATCTAGTTTTCTCCTGAAGGATCGGCTTAGAACCGATTCAGGGAGTAAAGACCGGAGTTTAATTCTCCGCCAGCAATAGGCCATTGCAGTTTTGTCCCGTATTCACGGGAGATCGTCACTTTTGCGGCAAACCCGCTCTAGGCTCGAACTGGCGGGCAGGCTAGTCTTGGCAGATCTGAGTGAGGATATTCAATGATTGCAGGTATTTCTTCGCGTACCCCGCAACAGGCGCTGGCCGCCTTGCTGGACCGATACGCCCCTTCGCGCCTGTTGCTGATCGGCGCCAGCGAGTTCCCCGCGCTCGAAGCCTTCAAGCTCGCGCACCCGGACAGCTGTGTGGCACACGCGGCGCCCGGGCCGTTGCCCGCCGAATTGGCGGCCCGCCGGTTTGACCTGGCGCTGGTGGTCGATTGCCTCGAACACCTGCCCAAGCGCGACGGTCTGAATCTGCTGGGCGGCATCCGCAACCTCAACGCCAGCCGCATCGTGGTACTGGCGGACTTGCCCGCCAGCGGCTGGCAGGAAACGGATTTTTTCTCCCTGGCCCTGCAAGCCAGCGAGCGCTTCCAGCGTGATGATCAAGTGCTGACCCTGTTCACCTATGATCTGCTTGACTACAAACAAGTACCTGACTGGCTCAACTCGCGGTTCTGGGCCAATCCGGAAAACTTCGGGAAATATTGGTGGTAACGCAATGAGTACATCCATTTGCCCTTGCGGCAGCGGCACCCTGCTCGACGCCTGCTGCGGTCATTACCATGCCGGTCACCCGGCTCCTTGCGCGGAAGCCTTGATGCGTTCGCGCTACAGCGCCTATGTGCTGGGCCTGATCGATTACCTGGTGGCAACCACCCTGCCCGCCCAGCAAGCCGGGCTCGATCGGCAATCGATCAGCGACTGGAGCGCGCAAAGCACCTGGCTGGGCCTTGAGGTAGAGAGCTCCGAAGTGCTCGGCGGCCAGCCGGAACACGCTTTCGTGACATTTACCGCACGCTGGCACGACGGCAGCGGCGAACACAGTCATCGCGAACGTTCATCGTTCGTGCAGAACACCGGACGCTGGTACTTCATCGACCCCACCGTCGCACTCGACATCGGGCGCAACGACGCCTGCCCGTGCGCCAGCGGGCAGAAGTTCAAGAAGTGCTGTTCGGGGTATTTCGGCAGTTGAGGTGATGCTTTTAAAAGATCGCAGCCTTCGGCAGCTCCTACTTCGGATTGCGGACACCCTGTAGGAGCTGCCGAAGGCTGCGATCTTTTAACGACTAGACTGGGGTTCAAGGGAGAGGAACGACCATGATCACCCGGCGACTCGCACAATGTCTGCTCACGCTTGCCTTTTGTCTGGCGCTCGGCGGCTGCGCGTCCTGGTTCAGCAATGACGAGCCAGACCCCGAGGTGCATCTGGCCAGGGTTGAGGTGGTGCGGGCCAAGCTGCTGGAGCAGCGTTTCATCCTGCACTTTCGCATCGACAACCGCAGCGAAAACGAGCTGACCGTACGCGGCCTTGAGTATCGCATTCACCTGGGCGGCATCCTGCTGGCCGATGGCGCGCATGAACACTGGATGACCATCGGGCCCAAGGCCAGCCGTTCCTACCGGGTGCCGATCCGCACTAATCTGTGGCCCAAGGTCAAGGATCTGGTCAAACAGCTGAAAAAACCCGAGCAGGCCATTCCCTATCGTCTGGAAGGTGAGATGGAAACCGGTTTATTCATCGCTCACTACGTGCACCTGGCGCGTAATGGCGTGATAATCCCCGCCGATCTAATTCCGGAGTAACCCCGATGACCCAGCAACCCCATGTCCATGGCCCTGACTGCAACCACGATCATGACCACCATGATCACGACCATGGCCATGTCCACGGCCCGAACTGCGGCCACGCCCACCAGGAACCGGTGCGCAACGCCCTGAAAGACGTCGGCCGCAACGACCCTTGCCCATGCGGCAACGGCAAGAAATTCAAGAAGTGCCACGGCGCTTGATGCTTCGGGCGAAGAGCTTCTTCGCCGGCTGAATCGCCATCGCGAGCAGGCTCGCTCCCACAACGCCAATCCCTGTGGGAGCGGGCTTGCCCGCGATGACGGCGGGACATTCAACATCGATGTGTCAGATAAATCGCCATCGCGGGCAAGCCCGCTCCCACAGGTTTCTCAACCTGCCTGCAAAATCGTTGCGGTACTGACCACCGTCGCATACTCCCCATGCAAATTCCCCAGCGACATCCCTTGCACCTCTTCAGCTGAGCGGGCATGCCCGAAAAAGTCAGCCTTGTCGAAGGTAAAGCACGCATCCTCGACCACCCAGGTATCGAACCCCAGGTTGCCCGCCGTGCGCGCCGTGGATTCCACCGAGTTGTGGATCGCCACGCCAACGATGATCAATTGCCCGATCCCCGCCTCGCGCAACAGAGCCTCCAGCCCCGTCGAACAAAACGCATCCGGCACCTGTTTTTGAATCAGATGCTCACCCGGCAATGGCAGAAATCGTTCCTGAAACTCCACGCCCGACTGCTGTGGCCAGAACACTGAGTCTTCCGATCTCGACAGATGCTGCACATGAACGATCGGCCGCCCGTTGCGCCGCCAATGGCCCAGCAGTTCCAGCATGCGTTCCTCGGCCTCGGGATTGTTCCGGCGGCCGAGCCTGGGGTGAAGGATGCCTTTCTGTTGATCGATGATGATCAATGCTGCGTTTGCCATTAATTCCATACCGACGAATCTCCCTGACCACTGGTCGCTGAACTTATCAGACAAATCCTGAAATAACCCATTACCCCGCTTGCGCGCCCACCTCCCGCTCACTAACGTAGCGCCTTTACTGACGCTACCCCCGCAGGAGCTTTGCCATGGCCTCGCCAGCCCTTACACATTTTCTACCCCGGTTCGGCGTTGCCGCAGCAGTGGCGGGGGTTTTGAGCCTGACCGGTTGTCAGAGCTTCAACGCCCAGGACACCCTTCCACCGACCTCCGGCGTACAGCCGCTGAAGGGTCTGGCGCAGAATGTTTCGGTGCGCCGCAATGCCATGGGCATGCCGTTGATCGAAAGCAGCACGTTCCACGACGCGCTGTTCAGCCTCGGTTATGTGCACGCCAGCGACCGCATCACGCAAATGGTCACCCTGCGCTTGCTCGCCCAGGGTCGTCTGGCCGAAATGCACGGTGCGGACCTGCTGGACGCTGACCGCTACATGCGCGCCGTCAACCTGAAGAAAAGCGCCGGTGAGCTGTACAAGGCGTCTTCGCCGCGCCTCAAGCGTTTCTTCGAAGTCTATGCTCGCGGGGTCAACGCTTACCTGTTCCGCTACCGCGACAAGTTGCCGGCGGACCTCGCCGCCAGCGGCTACAAGCCTGAATACTGGCAGCCGGAAGATTCGGCGCTGATTTTCTGCCTGCTGAACTTCAGCCAGTCCGCCAACCTGCCAGAAGAAATTTCCGCGCTGGTGCTCGCGCAAACGCTCACTACCGACAAACTGCCGTGGCTGACGCCGTCCGCTCCCGACGAAAAACTGCCATTGGCCGAAAGCGAAAAGCTGCAAGGCATCAAGCTCAATGGACAAATTCCGGGGCTGGCTGACATCAGCAAAGCCACAGGCCAGCTCTCTGACCTGAATCTGCTCGGCGCCACTTCGTCGAACAACTGGGCGATCGCCCCGCAACGCAGCCGCAGCGGTAAAAGCCTGCTGGCCAGCGACAGCCATGGCCCGCTGGGCGTGCCGTCGCTGTTCACCTATGTGCAGATTCGCGCGCCGAAGTATCAGGCTTCCGGCGTAACCATCGCCGGGTTGCCAATGGTGCTGGGCGGATTCAACGGCAAAGTGGCGTGGAGCACGACCAGCGTCATGGGCGACAACCAGGATTTGTTCCTGGAAAAAATCCGCCGCCAGGGCAACGGTCTCGCCTACGAAACCAACGGCAAATGGCAGCCGGCGATCGTGCGCAACGAAACCTATTTCGTCAAAGGCCAGCGGCCGATTCGCGAAGTCGTGTACGAAACACGCCATGGTCCGCTCCTCAACAGCGCCCAAGGCCTGGCACAGGGCAGCGGTTTCGGCTTGGCATTGCAGACACCGAACTTCACTGACGACAAATCTCTTGATGCGTTTTTCGACCTGTCCCGTGCGCAGAGCGTCGAGAAAGCCTCGGACGCCAGCCGCGAGATCCGCGCCATTGCCTTGAACCTGGTGTTTGCCGATGCCAGCAACATCGGCTGGCAAGTCACCGGCCGTTACCCGAACCGCCGTGAAGGCGAAGGCCTGCTGCCCTCGCCGGGCTGGGAAGATCGCTACGATTGGGACGGTTACGCCGACCCGATGCTGCACCCTTACGATCAGGACCCGGCGCAAGGCTGGCTCGGCACCGCCAACCAGCGGGTCATTCCCCATGGCTACGGCATGCAGCTGTCCAACTCCTGGTCTGCCCCGGAGCGCGGCGAGCGTTTGGCCGAACTGGCCGGCGTG
Source organism: Pseudomonas sp. MAG733B (assembly GCF_036884845.1). Classification (NCBI taxonomy): domain Bacteria; kingdom Pseudomonadati; phylum Pseudomonadota; class Gammaproteobacteria; order Pseudomonadales; family Pseudomonadaceae; genus Pseudomonas; species Pseudomonas sp. MAG733B. The sequence goes on along the minus strand of NZ_CP145732.1, from coordinate 1,921,740 downwards.
GGCAAACACGACACCCGCAGCCTGATCGCCATGCAGTACGACCAGACCACTACCTTCGCCGCCAAGCTGAAGAAAATGTTCGAAGCACCGGGCATGGCCCAGCCGCTCAAACAGGCGATCGAAGCCCTGCCGGTGGCGGATCGTGGCAAGGCGCGCGAGGCGCTGACACGCTTGATGGCGTTCGACGGCAAACTGGCGCCGACCTCCACCGACGCGGCGATCTACGAGCTGTTCTTGCAAGAAAGCATGAAGCAGATTTTCCTCGATGAACTGGGCCCGGAAAGCAGCCCGGCCTGGAAAGCCTTCGTCGCCAACGGCAAGTTGTCCTATGCCGCTCAGGCCGACCACTTGCTGGGCCGCGAAGACAGTCCGTTCTGGGACGATGCACGCACCGCTCAGAAAGAAGACAAACCGGCGATCCTCGCTCGCAGCCTCGCAGCGGCAATGACCGCCGGCGACAGCCAGTTGGGTGGCGATCACAAAGCCTGGCAGTGGGGCAAATTGCATCGCTATGAATGGAAGAACGCCAATGGCCAGACCGTACGCGGTCCGCTGCCGGCCGGCGGCGATCACACCACGCTCAATACCGCTGCGTTCGCTTGGGGTCAGGACTTCAATACGACGCTGGCACCGGCCATGCGCTTTATCGTCGACTTCGGCCAGCCCGAACCGCTGATGGGCCAGAACGCCACCGGCCAGTCCGGCAACCCGGCCAGCCCGAACTACCTGAACAGCATCGATCCGTGGCTCAAGGGTCAATACCAGAGCTTGCCAATGCAGCCGCAAAACTTTGACAAGGTGTACGGAACCAAGCGCTTGACCCTGACACCGGGCAAGTAACACGCATTCAACCTGTAGGAGCGAGCCTGCTCGCGATAGCGGTCTATCAGTCACCTTAACACTGACTGGCATGGCCTCATCGCGAGCAGGCTCACTCCTACATTGGGTTGGCGCTGCCCATTACATCCCGATAGAACTTCTCTCCCCGCGCCAACCTCATAGCTAACAAGTCCCTCCACTGGGCAATGCCATGGATCTTGTCATCGCGCGTCCCGAAGGCTTGTACTGTCCCGCCGGCGATTTCTACATCGATCCGTGGCGACCGGTCGACCGGGCGGTCATTACCCACGCTCATGGCGACCACGCGCGCATCGGCAACCGCCACTATCTGGCGGCGGCCCCCGGTGAAGGGGTGCTGCGCGCGCGATTGGGCCAAGACATCAACCTGCAAACGCTGCCCTATGGCGAGCGGTTGCTGCACAACGGCGTCACCCTGAGCTTTCATCCCGCCGGACACGTCCTCGGCTCGGCCCAGGTGCGACTGGAACATGGCGGCGAAGTCTGGGTCGCTTCCGGCGATTACAAAATCGAAGCTGACGGCACCTGCGCCCCGTTTGAACCGGTGCGTTGCGATACCTTCATCACCGAGTCGACCTTCGGCCTGCCTATTTATCGCTGGCCGACCCAGGCGCAGGTCTTCGCCGAGATCAATCAGTGGTGGCAAGCCAACGCGGCCGAAGATAAAACCAGCGTTCTGTTGTGCTACGCCTTCGGCAAAGCCCAGCGCATTCTCCACGGTATCGACGCCAGCCTCGGCCCGATCCTCACTCATGGCGCGGTTGAGCCGTTGAACCGGGTTTACCGCGAAGCGGGTATTCACCTGCCACCCACGATCTACGCCGGCGAGGTCAAAAAGAGCGACCCGATAATGCGCAAAGCGCTGGTCATCGCCCCGCCGTCCGCCGGTGGCAGCACCTGGATGCGTCGCTTCGGCGATTACAGTGACGGCTTTGCCAGCGGCTGGATGCGCCTGCGCGGCACGCGTCGGCGACGCGGTGTGGATCGCGGCTTCGTACTCTCCGATCACGTTGACTGGCCTGGATTGCTGTGGGCCATCGAACAGAGTGGAGCCGAACGAGTGATGGTCACCCACGGTTCTGTCGCCGTGCTGGTACGGCACCTGCGCGAGCAAGGTCTCGACGCCCAGGCCTTCGACACCGAATACGGCGACGATGAAGAAGAACCGGCGACCCCCGAACCCGCGCCGGTCGAGACGCTGCCATGAAGGCATTTGCCGAGTTGTATGCCGAGCTCGATGCCACGACTTCAAGCAATGCCAAACTGGCGGCGATGCAACGCTACTTCGCGCACGCCGCACCGCAAGATGCCGCGTGGGCGGTGTATTTCCTGTCCGGGGGGCGGCCACGGCAATTGGTACCCGTGCGCGTTCTGCAAGATTTGGCGGTGACCTATTCCGGGCTATCGTCGTGGCTGTTCGAAGAGAGTTATCAAGCCGTCGGCGATCTGGCCGAAACCATTTCGCTGATACTGCCCGATGCGCCCCACGCGTCCACTGACGGTCTGGCGATGTGGATCGAAGACAAGTTGCTGCCGTTGCGCGGCGAATCTCCTGAGGTACTCGCCGAACAACTTCCCCGGCTCTGGTCGCAACTGGACCGCACCAGCCTGATGCTCTGCATCAAATTGATCACCGGCAGTTTTCGCGTCGGTGTCTCCAAACTGCTGGTGACCCGCGCGCTCGCATCGATGGCTCATCTGGACAGCAAACGTGTGGCGCAGCGCCTGGTGGGCTACACCGATCTGTCCAACCGCCCGAGCGCCGCCAGCTACTTGAAGTTGATCGCCGCCGAGTCGGACGACGAACATGCCCAGCGTGGCGGTCAGCCGTATCCGTTTTTTCTCGCCCATGCCCTGTCGCAACCAGTCGAACAATTCGAGGCGGTGCTCGGCCCCGCCAGCCATTGGCAGGTTGAATGGAAGTGGGATGGCATCCGCGCCCAAGTGGTCAAGCGCGGCGGACAACTGTGGGTCTGGTCACGGGGTGAAGAATTGGTGACCGAGCGCTTTCCCGAACTGCAGAACCTGATCCACTGCCTGCCCGATGGCACGGTGATCGATGGCGAAATCGTTGCCTGGAAAAGCGCTCCAGCGGAAACCGAAGACGCCTTCGATCCACAAATGCCGACCTCGCCCGCCGTGCAACCCTTCGCTCTCTTGCAGCAGCGGATCGGCCGTAAAACCCTCAGCAAGAAAATTCTCAGTGACGTACCCGTGGTCATCCTCGCGTACGACTTGCTGGAATGGGCGGGCGAGGACTGGCGCAATCAGCCACAAGTGCAGCGGCGGGCGCAACTGGAGCAGGTCATTGCCCACTGCAATCACCCGGCGTTGCTGGTTTCGCCCCTGTTGACCGGCGAGGACTGGTTCGATCTCGCCCGGCAGCGCGAAGCGTCTCGTCGGCTCGGCGTAGAAGGCATGATGCTCAAGGCTCGCGACGCACTCTACGGCGTGGGTCGAACCAAGGATGTGGGCGTCTGGTGGAAATGGAAAGTCGACCCGTTCAGCGTCGACGCCGTGCTGATCTATGCACAGCGCGGTCATGGGCGCCGGGCCAGTCTTTTCAGCGATTACACCTTCGCGGTCTGGGACGGCCCGCCCGACGCCAGCGAACGCACACTGGTGCCTTTTGCCAAAGCCTATTCCGGACTGACCGATGAAGAAATGCGTCAGGTCGACAGCATCGTGCGTAAAACCACCGTCGAAAAATTCGGTCCGGTGATCAGCGTCAAACCGAGCCTGGTGTTTGAACTGGGTTTCGAGGGCATTGCCCTGTCCAAGCGGCATAAAAGCGGGATTGCGGTGCGGTTTCCGCGAATGCTGCGTTGGCGCCAGGACAAGCCGGTCGAAGAGGCTGACCATCTGGGAACACTGCAGGACCTGCTCGGGTAATCGGCTTCCCGAAGAACCAAAAGAGTGCGGGTCTTCCACGGCGCCCGTTTTCGTGCACTAATCCCATCCCGGCGATTTCCTGAATGCCTGTTAAACGCTTGTTCGGCACTCTGGTTCGGAAATTGCTACTTTCATTAGGTCTTACGCTTACCAGTAACAATAATTCTGCGCCACAAGCGCTCATATTGGTTTTAGGGAATAAATAATGAAAAAAGCATTGCTGACCCTTTCTGCACTGGCGTTGTGCATGGCCGCTGGCTCCGCCATGGCAAAGGAATACAAAGAATTGCGTTTTGGCGTTGACCCTTCCTACGCACCGTTCGAGTCGAAAGCGGCCGACGGCAGCCTGGTGGGCTTCGACATCGATCTGGGTAACGCAATCTGTGCCGAGCTGAAGGTCAAGTGCAAATGGGTCGAAAGCGATTTCGACGGGATGATTCCTGGCCTCAAGGCCAATAAATTCGACGGCGTGATCTCTTCGATGACCGTCACCCCGGCCCGCGAAAAAGTCATCGACTTCTCCGGCGAGCTGTTCTCCGGCCCAACCGCTTACGTGTCCAAGAAAGGCTCCGGCATCACCGCCGACGTCGCTTCGCTGAAAGGCAAAACCGTTGGCTACGAGCAAGGCACCATCCAGGAAGCCTATGCCAAAGCCGTTCTGGACAAGGCTGGCGTGAAAACCCAGGCCTATCAGAACCAGGACCAGGTGTATTCCGACCTGACTTCCGGCCGTCTCGACGCTGGCATCCAGGACATGCTGCAAGCTGAACTGGGCTTCCTGAAGTCACCAAACGGCGCTGATTACGAAATCAGCAAGCCGGTCGACAGCGAACTGCTGCCAGCCAAAACAGCAGTCGGTATTAAGAAAGGTAACACCGAGCTGAAAGCACTTTTGGATAAAGGTATCAAAGCGTTACACGATGATGGCACCTACGCCACCATTCAGAAGAAACACTTTGGCGATCTGAATCTGTACAGCGGCAAATAATGCCCGGCGCCCATCGCGAGATGGGCGCTTTTTTCATTCGATCAGGTTGCTGATTTATGTTCGAAAACCTCCTACAAAATCTGGGGCTCTCAGCCTTCAGCCTCAAGGGCTTCGGTCCTTTGCTGATGGAAGGCACCTGGATGACCATCAAATTATCGGCGATGTCGCTGCTGGTGGCCGTGTTGCTCGGCCTGCTCGGCGCCAGTGCCAAACTGTCAAAAGTCAAACTGCTGCGCCTGGTTGCCCAGTGCTACACCACGCTGATTCGCGGGGTGCCGGACCTGGTGCTGATGCTGCTGATCTTCTACAGCCTGCAAACCTGGCTGACGTCGCTCACCGACTACATGGAATGGGAATACATCGAGATCAACCCGTTCAGCGCCGGGGTCCTGACCCTGGGCTTCATTTACGGCGCGTACTTCACCGAAACCTTCCGCGGCGCGATCCTCGCCGTGCCTCGCGGCCAGGTCGAAGCGGCCACCGCTTACGGTCTCAAGCGCGGTCAGCGGTTCCGCATCGTGGTGTTCCCGCAGATGATGCGCTTTGCCCTGCCGGGTATCGGCAACAACTGGATGGTGATGCTCAAGGCCACTGCGCTGGTGTCGATCATCGGCCTCGCCGATCTGGTCAAGGCTGCCCAGGACGCCGGTAAAAGCAGCTATCAGCTGTTCTACTTCCTGGTGCTCGCCGCGCTGATCTACCTGCTGATCACCAGTGCTTCCAATTTTATTCTGCGCTGGCTCGAACGCCGCTACGCCGCCGGGACCCGGGAGGCCGTACGATGATCGAACTTCTGCAGGAATACTGGAAAGCCTTCCTTTACACCGACGGCCAGAACATCACCGGTCTGGCCATGACCATGTGGCTGCTCAGCGCGTCGATCTTCATCGGTTTCATCGTCTCGATTCCGCTGTCCATCGCCCGAGTTTCGCCGCACTTCTACATTCGCTGGCCGGTGCAGTTCTACACCTACCTGTTCCGTGGTACGCCGCTCTACATCCAGTTGCTGATCTGCTACACCGGGATCTACAGTCTGGCCGCCGTGCGCGCGCAACCGGTGCTCGACAGCTTCTTCCGCGATGCGATGAACTGCACCATCCTCGCATTCGCCCTGAACACCTGCGCCTACACCACGGAGATTTTCGCCGGGGCGATCCGCAGCATGGCCCATGGTGAAGTCGAGGCGGCCAAGGCCTACGGCCTGACTGGCTGGAAGTTGTATGCCTACGTGATCATGCCTTCGGCACTGCGTCGCTCGTTGCCGTACTACAGCAACGAAGTGATCCTGATGCTGCACTCGACCACCGTGGCGTTCACCGCAACCATCCCGGACATCCTGAAAGTCGCTCGGGACGCCAACTCGGCGACCTTCCTGACCTTTCAGTCGTTCGGCATCGCCGCGCTGATCTACCTGACCGTCACCTTTGCGCTGGTCGGCCTGTTCCGTCTCGCCGAACGTCGCTGGCTAGCCTTCCTTGGGCCGACCCACTAGGATTTTTCGCAATGCGCCACCAGATTCATGACCTGCTGGCCCCGCTGCCGGGGACAGCACGACAGATCCACAGCTTCCACTTCGGGCCTGCATCGGCCCAAGGCAAGATCTACATCCAGGCCTCCCTGCACGCCGATGAAATGCCCGGCATGCTGGTGGCCTGGCACCTCAAGCAGCGCCTGGCGGAGCTTGAAGCCGCCGGCCGCCTGCGCAGCGAAATTGTCCTGGTGCCGGTGGCCAACCCTGTCGGCCTCGAACAAGTGCTGATGGATGTGCCGCTGGGCCGCTATGAGCTGGAAAGCGGACAGAACTTCAACCGCTGGTTCGTCGATTTGAGCGAAGAGGTCGGCAACGAGATCGAAGGCCAACTCGGCGACGACTCGCAACGCAACCTCGAACTCATCCGCAGCAGCCTTCGTAATGCACTGGCCCGCCAGACTGCCAGTACTCAGTTGCAATCCCAACGCCTGACCCTGCAGCGGCTGGCCTGCGATGCCGACATGGTGCTGGACCTGCATTGTGATTTTGAAGCCGTCGCGCACCTGTACACCACGCCCGAGGCCTGGCCACAGGTCGAGCCGCTGGCGCGCTACATCGGCGCAGAGGCCAGTCTGCTGGCTACGGATTCCGGCGGTCAGTCGTTCGATGAATGCTTCACCTTGCTCTGGTGGCAACTGAAGGAGCGCTTCGGTGAACACTTCGACATTCCACCGGGGAGTTTTTCGGTGACGGTCGAACTGCGCGGCCAAGGCGACGTCAATCACCCGCTGGCCAGTCTCGACAGCCAGGCGCTGATCGACTACCTGATTCACTTCGGTGCGATTGCCGGCGAACCGGCGCCACTGCCCGACCTGCCCTACCCGGCCACACCGCTGGCCGGTGTTGAACCCGTCGCAACGCCGGTCGGCGGGCTGCTGGTGTTCACCGCGCTGCCAGGGGAATACCTGGAAGCCGGGCAACTGATCGCCGAAATCATCGACCCGATCCTTGACCGTGTCACGCCTGTCCATTGCACCGCCGCCGGGTTGATGTACGCCCGCTCGCTGCGCCGCATGGCCACCGCCGGCATGGTGATCGCCCACGTCGCGGGCGCCGAAGCCTATCGCAGCGGCTACCTACTTTCGCCTTGAGGATGCTTGTTCCATGTACAAACTGACCATTGAAGGCCTGCATAAAAGCTATGGCGATCATGAGGTGCTCAAAGGCGTTTCGCTCAAGGCCAACACCGGCGACGTCATCAGCCTGATCGGCGCCAGCGGCTCGGGTAAAAGTACCTTTCTGCGCTGCATCAACTTTCTCGAACAGCCCAACGACGGCGCCATGAGCCTCGACGGCCAGGCGATCCGCATGGTCAAGGATCGCCACGGTATGCACGTCGCCGATCCCGACGAATTGCAACGAATCCGCACCCGCCTGGCCATGGTGTTCCAGCACTTCAACCTGTGGAGCCACATGACCGTGCTGGAAAACATCACCATGGCCCCGCGCCGGGTGCTGGGTTGCAGCAAGCAGGAAGCCGAAGACCGTGCCCGTCGCTACCTCGACAAGGTCGGCTTGCCGGCACGAGTGGCCGATCAGTACCCGGCGTTCCTCTCCGGCGGTCAGCAACAACGCGTGGCAATTGCCCGGGCCTTGGCCATGGAACCGGAAGTCATGCTGTTCGACGAACCGACGTCGGCCCTGGACCCGGAACTGGTCGGTGAAGTGTTGAAGGTGATCCAGGGCCTGGCCGAAGAAGGCCGGACCATGATCATGGTCACCCACGAAATGAGCTTCGCACGCAAAGTGTCGAGTCAGGTGCTGTTCTTGCATCAGGGTCTGGTTGAGGAAGAAGGCGCGCCGGAAGACGTGTTGGGTAATCCGAAGAGTGAGCGCTTGAAGCAATTCTTGAGCGGCAATCTGAAGTAATACGCCTTGGTAGGAGCTGCCGCAGCCTGCGGCAGCTCCTACAGGATTAGATACTCGCTTAGTTCTCCAGCCTGAAGCTGCCGTTTTCCACCTCCACGCCATCGGCATCCAGCCCACTGAAGCTGCCGGCAAATTGCGCATCCCCGCCCACTGTCAGCTCAAGCGTGCCTCGATACAGCTCCGCTTCAGAACTATCTGTCACATGAATAATCATGGGTGACCGCTCACTCAGCCCCAAACCGAAGTTTCCGGTTTGGATTCCGACCGGCAGATACACGTAAAACTCCTTCCCTTCGCCGTTACTGGCCTCGATACAGTGCAGACCATTGCGCTCGTAGTAATACAGCCCCTGCGTCACCTGAAACTCCATAGTTCCGTTCGCAGCGATCACATCGGCACTCAAACGTCCTGTTCGATTCGTACTCATCCTGAAATTCCTTTTTCATATTGTTGTGCGCGGGCCTTTGCATAAGGCCTTGGGCGCGTGGAAGGCCGAGATGAAAACACGGCTGTTCCGCCGATTGGTTTCAACGGCGAACACACTTATTTCCGAATATGAGAAGTCAGGATCAGAGCTGAAAACGGCGACCGTTTGATAAACGGAAAACGCAAACAAGGCCAGCGCCCCGAGATCGAAAACGACCTCGGGGCACTGACCTTGTCAAAAACAGGATTCAGGCGACAGGGGCAGGAGGCGGCTCATCCGGCAACGTTGGCTCGCCAGGCTCGGTAGGTTGCTCGTTCGGGGTATCGGGGTCGGGTTGACCGGGGATCCCGCCAGCCTGGACGACCGAGGGATGCGCCAACAAGGACCAGGCCAGCACGCCCACTTGATTGGGTTCAAGCCTTGCCAGTTCGGCACTTATTCGCGGATCGATCTTCATAACGCACTCCTGAGCGATGGCCCGATCCGCCTTGCGCGAATCGGAGCAGTACACTCCATAGAGTGTACGCTCGCTCAGGAATTCCCACGGTTTGTCAGACGGCTGACTCAGGTCCGTGGCAGGGTGACGCCACGCTGGCCCTGATACTTGCCGCCACGGTCTTTGTAGGACACTTCACATTCTTCGTCAGACTCAAGGAACAGCATCTGCGCCACGCCTTCGTTGGCGTAGATTTTCGCCGGCAGGTTGGTGGTGTTCGAGAATTCCAGAGTCACGTGCCCTTCCCACTCAGGCTCAAGCGGCGTGACGTTGACGATGATGCCGCAGCGCGCGTAGGTGCTTTTACCCAGGCAGATGGTCAATACATTGCGCGGAATGCGGAAATATTCGACGGTGCTGGCCAGGGCGAAGGAGTTCGGCGGAATGATGCACACGTCGCTGTGGATATCGACGAAGCTGCCGGCGTCGAAGTTCTTCGGGTCGACGATGGCCGAATTGATGTTGGTGAACACCTTGAAATGATTCGTGCAACGTACATCGTAGCCGTAGCTCGACACGCCGTAGGAGATCACACGGCTATCGTCGCTGCCACGTACCTGGCGCTCTACGAAGGGGTCGATCATGCCGTGCTCTTGCGCCATGCGGCGAATCCACTTGTCCGATTTGATGCTCATGGCGGGTGTCCTGAATAGCGAGGTGGAAAAATCTGTCCGGCATCTTACCGGGGCGCGCCGCCGGGTTCAAAGTGCCGGACACAATTCTCGACGATACTGCCGGATTTGCGCAGCTTCGAAGCAATACGGTGCACCGTCGATCATGAAAACCGAGAAACCTTCGCAAGAAGCATTGGCACGTCCCGGAAAAAGGGTTAAGGTGGCGCCACTGTGCTGCTTGTGTCACTGAGAATCTCTACACGATATGTTGAATTTCGATCCAACCATCTACAAGAATTTTTCCTGCTCTTTGCACTCAGTCTCGGCCAGGGTTCTTCCTGAGTCGCAGTTATCTTTGTTCAAGGAGTTACACCATGTCTAATCGCCAAACCGGTACCGTTAAGTGGTTCAACGATGAAAAAGGCTTCGGCTTCATCACTCCACAATCCGGTGACGACCTGTTCGTTCACTTCAAAGCTATCCAATCCGACGGCTTCAAAAGCCTGAAAGAAGGCCAACAGGTTTCTTTCATCGCTACCCGCGGTCAGAAAGGCATGCAAGCTGAAGAAGTTCAAGTTATCTAACTTGTACTTGCTTTAGTAAAAAGCCCCGCCCTCAAAAGCGGGGCTTTTTTGTGGGCAAGTGTTTTTGCCCGCACAAAAAAGATCGCAGCCTTCGGCAGCTCCTACCAGGTCATGTGTACACCTGTAGGAGCTGCCGAAGGCTGCGATCTTTTGTCGATCTACCAGGTCACGCCAAAGCCAGCGGTATAGCGAGTCTTGTCCAGATCAGCATCGTCGGTGCCGTCGATGATGTTGCGCTCAGCCTTGAGATTGAGCGAAGCCCAGTCTGTCACCTTGTAGCGCAGCCCTATCTCTGAATCCAGCGCATATTCGGCCACACCCGACAGCGGCTTGCCCACCTCGCCATTGGTGAAGAACTCGACTTTCTTGCCAATCAGGTAGCGGTTGTAATCCCACTTCATGGCCACGGAATAGAAGTTCTCTTTGCTGCCATCAGCGAATTCATAATCTGTGCGGTTGACCAGCGAACCAAGGGAGAACGCACCCAGTTCGTCATCCCAGAACTGATAACCCGGACCGGTACCGACCGTGCGCTGACGCGACAGATCTTCGACCTTGTCACGCTTGTAGACCAGGCGACCCTGCCAGAACCATTTTTCCGTCAGGAAGCGGTCAAGCGAATACTCGGCTCGCCAGTTGTCCGTGGTGACCACGTCATCCTGGAATTCGCGGTTGTACTCGCCTTCCGCCGTGTGCCGCCAACGACCATGGCGTGCAGTGGTCTTGAAATCGATGTCGTAATCGTCGGTGTCCTTGTCGGCGCGCTGATAGTCCAGCGCTGCGTCGATGTTGCCCTTCCACACCAGGTCTTCGACCACAGGCTTGGGCTTGAGCATCTGCTGGATACTCGCCAGTTCCACGGTTTTTGGCGCATCACCGTTGGCCAGGGTCACCTTGCCGTCCTCCGCCGCGTGCAGCGACTTGGCCACTTCCCCGGTGTAGGCATCCTGCTTGACCAACAGGTGCTGATCACTCTCCAGGGTTTTCACCTTGCTCCAATCGATCGGCACGGCGCCGGCGTACTCGGTCTGGACCAACAGCTTGCCACCATCGAACAGAATGATTTTGCCGCTCAACTTGTCACCGTTCTTCAACCAGACGGTATCCGCGAGCAAGGGAGTGGAAGCACTGACGACAGCGAGGCACAGCAGGGTTCTGGACAACATAAGCAAATACAGGCTCAGGTTCGCGAAAAAAAGTCGGCATTATCCGCACGAATAAGGCCCTAGCAAGGACTGACCCGACTATTTCTATTGAGTTCATTTCTCAACTGGCGATCCAGGATTTACTCTACGGACGGTACTGTGAATTTTTTCAGGAACATTTGTTTTAGGAACGGCACGTGATCGAACCCAATGCTGAACCAGAAAGCGCTGCACAAATCCGACGCACGGCGCTCTACCTGACCTTGGCGCAAGTGCCCGAAGGCAAGGTGGTGAGCTATGGTCAATTGGCGGAGCTGGCCGGTCTGGGGCGTGCCGCCCGTTGGGTAGGTCGGACCTTGAGCCAACTGCCCGGCGACAGCAAACTGCCCTGGCACCGCGTGCTCGGCGCCGGCGGGCGCATCAGCCTGCCAGTGGGCAGCCCATCCGGGGACGAACAACGCGCGCGATTGCGCATGGAGGGCATCAGTATCCTGAATAATCGTGTTGATATTCAGCGCCATGGGTGGCGCCCGGTAGAGCACAGCGGTTAGAGTGCGCGCTTTGTTTCCGTATTTCTTGAGGCAGACTCCAGCCCATGCCCCGTAAAACCTGGCGCGCCGCGCTTGCTGCCTATGCCAGCCCCTCGACGCTTGTACTGCTATTGCTGGGTTTCGCTGCCGGCCTGCCCTACATGCTGGTGTTCTCGACACTGTCGGTCTGGTTGCGTGAAGCCGGTGTGGCGCGCGAAACCATCGGCTATGCGAGCCTGATCGGTCTGGCCTACGCCTTTAAATGGGTCTGGTCACCGTTGCTTGACCAATGGCGCCTGCCGTTACTCGGCAAGCTCGGCCGACGCCGCTCATGGCTGGTGCTTTCCCAGGCACTGGTGATCCTCGGCCTGATCGGCATGGGTTTCTGCGACCCGCAAAAGCATTTGTCCTGGCTGATCGCCATCGCGGTAGTCGTTGCTTTCGCCTCCGCGACGCAAGACATTGCCGTAGACGCCTATCGCCTTGAAATCGCCGAAGACAATCGTCAGGCCGCGCTGGCCGCCAGTTACATGTCCGGCTATCGAATCGCAGCGCTGCTGGCCACGGCGGGCGCGCTGTACTTCGCCGAAGGCTTCGGTTCAACCGGCTTCAACTACAAGCATTCCGCCTGGGCCGGCACTTACATCCTGTTCGGGGTGTTGATGGTCCCAGCGCTGCTGACCTCCCTGTTCATGCGCGAACCGCCTGTGCCACTGCGCACGCAATTGCAGGCCGGGCGCTACAGCTTTGTGCATCAACTGGCCTCGGTATTCGTGCTGATCGTATTGCTGGTGTCCGTGCCGGCCATGTTCACCCAGCTCTACAACACCGACTTCGCCAGTGTGCTGTTCGAAGGCGTGAGCCTGCTCGACCTGCTGCTTCAGGACCGCGCCTTCCTGCGAGCGATCCTCTACACCACGCTAACCGCCCTGTGCCTGTCAGCCATGGGCCGTCGCGGACTGGCGCCCGTGCTGACCCCGATCAATGACTTCATTCTGCGTTATCGCTGGCAAGCGCTGCTATTGCTCGGACTGATCGCCACCTATCGCATGTCCGACACGGTCATGGGCGTGATGGCCAACGTGTTCTACATCGACCAGGGCTTCACCAAGGACCAGATCGCCAGCGTCAGTAAAATTTTCGGCCTGATCATGACCCTGGTAGGCGCCGGTATGGGCGGCCTGTTGATCGTGCGCTTCGGTATTTTGCCGATCCTGTTCATCGGCGGTGTGGCCTCCGCAGCGACCAACATCCTGTTCCTGATGCTCGCCGACATGGGCGCCAACCTGAACATGCTGATCGTGACCATTTCCCTGGACAACTTCAGTTCAGGCCTGGCCACCTCGGCATTCGTGGCTTACCTGTCGAGCCTGACCAACCTCAAATTTTCCGCCACCCAATACGCCCTACTCAGCTCGATCATGCTCTTGCTGCCACGCCTGATTGGCGGTTATTCCGGGGTCATGGTGGAGAAATTCGGTTACCACAATTTCTTCCTGATCACCGCCCTGCTGGGCGTTCCGACACTGGTGCTGATCGCCTTGCACTGGTTCCAGGAGAGCCGCCGCGAAGGTCCGACGCCCACGCCGGAACCCGTACCGACCCAGGTCGCAGAAGAATCGTAGGAAGCATCCGTAGGAAACAACGCGGAGGACGGAACGATTCCCGCCCTCCTGCCACACCGCCGACCGCACGCCTGTACGACAGCGGATCTCGCCCGTACAATGCTCCGTCATTTCTCGTCATCAGCAATCGATAACGGCCAACCATGCGCACCAGTCAATTTTTGCTCGCCACACAGAAAGAAACGCCTTCCGACGCGGTCGTGATCAGCCATCAGCTGATGCTGCGCGCCGGCATGATCCGCAAACTCGCCTCGGGCCTGTACACCTGGCTGCCGATGGGCTTGCGGGTAATGCGCAAGGTCGAAGCCGTCGTTCGCGAAGAAATGAACGCCGCCGGCTCGCTCGAAGTGTTGATGCCGAGCACTCAACCGGCTGAGCTGTGGCAGGAATCGGGTCGCTGGGAAGAGTATGGTCCTGAACTGCTGCGCTTCAAGGATCGCCACGGTCGCGATTTCTGCGCCGGTCCGACCCACGAAGAAGTCATCACCGATCTGATGCGCAACGAGCTGAGCAGCTACAAACAGCTGCCGATCAACCTGTACCAGATCCAGACCAAATTCCGTGATGAAATCCGTCCACGCTTCGGCTTGATGCGCGGCCGCGAATTCATCATGAAGGACGCCTACTCGTTCCATGCTGACCAGCCTTCGCTGCAGGTCACCTACGACCGCATGCACCAGGCGTACTGCAACGTGTTCACCCGTCTGGGCCTGAAGTTCCGCCCTGTGGAAGCTGACAACGGCTCCATCGGTGGCGCTGGTTCCCACGAATTCCACGTGCTGGCCGAATCCGGCGAAGACGATATCGTCTTCAGCAACGGTTCCGACTACGCGGCGAACATCGAGAAAGCCGAAGCCGTGCCTCGCGAAACCTCGCGTGCCGCACCGAGCGAAGAGCTGCGCCTGGTCGACACTCCAGACACCAAAACCATTGCCGCACTGGTGGAAAAATTCAATCTGCCGATTGAAAAGACCATCAAGACCCTGATCGTGCACGCTGAGGAAGAAGGCAAGTTGATTGCCCTGATCATCCGTGGCGACCACGAACTCAACGAGATCAAGGCTGCGAACCAGCCAGGCGTAGCCAGTCCGCTGGTCATGGCCAGCGATGCCGAACTGCGTGACGCCATTGGCGCGGGCGCCGGTTCCCTCGGCCCGTTGAACCTGCCGCTGCCAATCATCATCGACCGCTCCGTCGAACTGATGAGCGACTTCGGCATCGGTGCCAACATCGACGACAAGCACTACTTCGGCGTGAACTGGGAGCGCGATCTGCCGGTTCCGACCGTTGCCGACCTGCGTAACGTCGTCACTGGCGACCCAAGCCCGGATGGCAAGGGCACCCTGGAAATCAAGCGCGGCATCGAAGTCGGGCACATCTTCCAGCTGGGCAACAAGTACAGCAAGGCAATGAAGTGCGAAGTGCTGGGCGAGAACGGCAAGCCGGTCACTCTGGAAATGGGCTGCTACGGCATCGGCGTTTCCCGCGTGGTCGCGGCTGCAATCGAACAGAACAACGACGACAAAGGCATCATCTGGAGCGACACCCTGGCGCCGTTCCAGATCGCCCTCGTGCCGCTGCGCTACGAAACCGACCTGGTTCGCGAAGCCACCGACAAGCTGTATGCCGAACTGACGGCGGCAGGCTTCGAAGTGCTGCTGGACGACCGCGACAAGAAAACCAGCCCGGGCATCAAGTTCGCGGACATGGAGCTGATCGGCATTCCACACCGGATCGTGGTCAGCGACCGCGGCCTCGCCGATGGCAACCTGGAATACAAGAGCCGTACCGAGGCCGAGCCGCAAGCGCTGCCGGTCGCTGACGTACTGTCCTTCCTTCAGGCCCGTATCCGCCGCTGAAACCAGATAGAGACGTCATGTTCAAGCGAAACACCTTAGGCCTCGGTGGTGCCGCCCTGTGCGGCACCCTGCTGGTCAGCGGCTGTGCCAATCACATGTCGCAACGCAGCGAGCACGAGGAACGTGTCGAGCGCAAACTGCTCGATCACAGCCTGCAGATCGATGTTGGTGAGCCCAAGGTGCTTGAGCTGCCGCAACGCCGGGTGAAAATCCACGAGCAAAAGACCTTCGAAGTCACCGAGTTCGAAGTCACGCGCCATTACGATCGCTACACGCCATACCAACCCTGGCGGGAGATCTACGAGATCCCTCTGGGCGCAGTGGCGGTGGTCGGTGGTGTCGGCGCGAACGTGGTCAACGTGTTCGCCCTCGGCAATCTTCCGGATAGCGTGACCAAGGACTGGTTCAGTTACGGCTTTGCCGGGCTCAACCCGTTCATGAACGTGCAATCCAACGGTCGTGCGCAGCAGAACCTGGCCGGAATCGACGAAGTCCAGCGCGACAAGCGCACGGAATACTCGAGCTTGCCGTGGAGCGAGCGTCCGGTCGAGGTCAAGGCCGGCAAGGAAACCTTCGAACTGAGCACCGACAAAAACGGCGTCTTGCGTCTGAACCTGTTGGACAGCCCGTTCGCGGAACATGACCTCAATCATTTGAGCAAGCTGCAGATCAATGTCGAAGACGCCAAGGACGACGTGCATAGCGACTCGTCCCTGGCACTCAGCAGTAGCCTGCGCGGCAAACTGCTCGAAGCCCACGGGCTGATTTACGACGACCTTGAAGACGACGAAGTGAGCCAGTGGGTTCACCGGGTCAAACGCCTGTCGGAACTGGGGTTGGAGGAAGAAGCCAGCGAGCTGGAACAGAGCCTGATCGAACTGACCCGCAACGATCCTGAACTGCAGACCGAATTTCTCAAGTCATTGACCAGAGATGCCGGGCGATTGGTGGCGGATCCGGGGCCGAATTAAAAGCAAAAGCTTCGCGAGCAAGCCCGCTCCCACATTGGATCTCTGACATTCACAAATCCAATGTGGGAGCGGGCTTGCTCGCGAAGGCGGCCTGATAGACACCACTGCATCAAACCTGCATCCCTACCGCTCAAACAACTCCATCTGCTCGAACCCGCCCCGCAAATCCTCCAGCCTGACCCCCACCCCCAACAACCGCACAGGTTTGCCGCCGCGATTGAAAGCCTGGGTCAGCAATAGCTGATAACTGCCCAAATCCCGCCCTGCCCCGGCCTGCTCCAGCGTGGTCTGGGTGAAATCATGAAACTTCACTTTGACGAACGGCTTGCCCGGCCGGTAGCTGCTGTCGATTCGTGCCATGCGGGTTTTGAGGGTTTCCAGCAATTCCGGCAACTTGTCCAGGCAACTGCGCAGATCCGGCAGATCGACATCGTAGGTATTTTCGACACTGATCGACTGCCGGCGACTGTCGTTATGCACCTGGCGGTCATCGATCCCACGGGCCAGGCTCCACATTCGCTCACCAAAGCTGCCGAATTCGCGCACCAGCGCCAACTTGTCCCACTCGCGCAATTGCGCACAATCGACGATGCCCAGTTTGCCCAGCTTTTCGGCGGTGACTTTGCCGACCCCGTGCAGCTTGCTGACCGGCAGACCACTGACGAAGCCCTCGACCTGATCCGGTGTAATGACGAACAGACCATTGGGTTTTTTCCAGTCGCTGGCGATCTTGGCGAGAAATTTGTTCGGCGCCACGCCGGCCGACACGGTGATGTGCAGCTGATTCGAGACCCGGCGACGGATGTCCTGGGCGATGCGTGTGGCGCTACCACCGAAATGCGCGCAGTCCGACACATCGAGGTAGGCCTCGTCGAGGGAAAGCGGCTCGATGATGTCGGTGTAATCACGAAAAATCGTATGAATTTCCTTCGACGCTTCTCTATAGGCATCCATACGCGGCCTGACGATGGTCAGGTCCGGGCACAGCTTCAACGCATGCCCGGACGACATGGCTGAACGCACGCCATAGGCCCGAGCCTCATAATTGCAGGTAGCGATCACCCCGCGCCGATCCGCCGAGCCGCCCACCGCCAGTGGTTTGCCGGCGAGGCTCGGATCGTCACGCATTTCGATGGCGGCGTAGAAACAGTCACAATCGACGTGGATGATTTTTCGCTGGGTCATATGAAAGCAGTTTAAGGGATGAAGAAATGGCTGCATGCCGTGTCAGAAAAGCAGTATCTCACTGACACCTGTATATAGCACCAGTAGTGTGAATGTTCTTTTCCCGCTGTAGGAAAACCCGGATGAATTTATTTTTTCAATCGCACAACGGGCGCTAATAGAGCCACAAGCCTTGCTACGCCTGCCTCTCAGGCTAATCCATACCGTGGCCGAAGACCTAAGCGATTGAACCTGAAGAGGTTTTACCGAAATTGACGGTTGACACCCCGTCGATCCTCTGTAGAATGCCGACACACAGACGCGGGATGGAGCAGTCTGGTAGCTCGTCGGGCTCATAACCCGAAGGTCGTCGGTTCAAATCCGGCTCCCGCAACCAAACATCAAAAAAGGCTACTCGAAAGAGTGGCCTTTTTTGTGCGCGCCTGTTTTGCAGAACACGACCTCATGAGTCCGCACTGCCGAAATGAGAATTCGTTCAGATTCCGAAACTTAGGCCGACCCTGCGACCGTTTGACGCGTTTATACGTTTATTTGACCCGGTTCGGTTTTAACGGTTGACACCCCGGCGTATCTCTATAGAATGCCGCCACACAGACGCGGGATGGAGCAGTCTGGTAGCTCGTCGGGCTCATAACCCGAAGGTCGTCGGTTCAAATCCGGCTCCCGCAACCAAACATCAAAAAAGGCTACTCGAAAGAGTGGCCTTTTTTGTATCTGTTGAAAAAGTCCTTTCGCAACAATGATCTGTCACCGTGTGGTGAGCCGTTGGGGGTCACCAATGCGCCGAGTTCAGTCTATGCTCAATCGCAGACTCAGCCCTCTTCGACTGATGATGTGCAATCACCGACCGCCGGTGATTGGCGTTAATATTTGTGATTATTTTTTTCTACAGGGATTGGTAACTTGGCTGGATACCTCCATCCTGTCGCGCACAATCCAAGAGGTGATTGATGCGCGCCAACTCGTCTGATTCACAAGACACCGTCACAGCAACACAACCGATCAAGGCCGAGCGGTTGCGCTTGCTTGATCGCGTCAGCAAATACCGTCAGCCCATCGGCCTGGCGATCACGCTGCTGTTGTTTGCGATCGCGCTGATTGCCTGTCGTCACCTGCTGAGCGAACTCGATCTGGACGCTCTGCACGACTCGATCCTCGAAGTCCCCAAACCAGCCTTGCTCGGTGCGTTCGGCGCGACCGTGGTGGGTTTCATCATCCTGCTGGGTTACGAATGGTCGGCCAGTCGCTACGCCGGCGTGACCCTGGCACCGCGAACTCTGGCGCTAGGCGGGTTCACCGCTTTCGCCATCGGCAATGCCATCGGCCTTTCGATGCTGTCGGGCGGCTCGGTTCGCTACCGTCTATATGCACGCCACGGACTGGGGGCCACTGAAGTCGCCCACATGACGCTGTTCGCCAGCCTCTCGCTCGGCTGCGCCCTGCCGCCGCTCGCCGCTCTCGCGACGCTCAGCAACCTGCCAGCCGCCTCTGCCGCCCTGGGTCTTTCCGAAACCTTGCTGGGCACCGTTGCGGGCGCCGTGCTGGTACTGTTTTCCGTCGTAGCCATCGGCATTTACCGTCGGCGCCTGCCGGAGCAACCTTACGCCGACAACCTGCTGGTCAGAATCGGCCGTCGCACTCTGCGCCTGCCCGGTCGCCGCCTGACCTTCCTGCAACTGGTGATTACCGCGCTGGACGTGGCAGCCGCCGCCGCCGTGCTCTATCTGTTACTGCCGGAAGCGCCGCCCTTCGGTGCATTCCTGCTGGTTTACCTGTTGGCGCTGGCCGCCGGCGTGCTCAGCCATGTGCCGGGCGGTGTCGGGGTGTTCGAAGCGATCTTGCTTGCGGCGTTCTCCGACAAGCTCGGCGCTGCGCCTCTGGCCGCCGCGCTGCTGCTCTATCGCCTGATTTATGTGGTGCTGCCGATGCTGGTGGCTTGCCTGTTGCTGCTGATCAACGAAGGGCAGCGCCTGTTCCAGACGCGCCAGACCCTGCGCGCAGCCTCCGGCCTCGCCGCGCCGATCCTCGCGGTGCTGGTATTCCTGTCGGGCGTGGTACTGCTGTTCTCCGGAGCCACCCCCGAAATCGACACCCGTCTGGAACACATCGGCTTCCTGATCCCGCACCGTCTGGTCGACGCCTCGCACTTTGGCGCCAGCCTGGTCGGCGTGCTTTGCCTATTGCTGGCCCAGGGCCTGCGTCGCCGACTGTCGGCGGCGTGGATGCTGACCACCATTCTGTTGCTGGTCGGCGCCCTGCTCTCCTTGCTCAAGGGGTTCGACTGGGAGGAAGCCAGCCTGATGGTGCTGACGGCGAGCCTGCTCGGGGTCTTCCGGCGTTCGTTCTATCGCCCCAGCCGCCTGACTGAATTGCCGTTCTCGCCGCTGTATCTGGTGGCGAGCCTGTGCGTACTCGGCGCCTCGATGTGGCTGCTGCTGTTCGCCTATCAAGACGTGCCGTACAGCCATCAACTCTGGTGGCAGTTCACCCTCGACGCCGACGCCCCCCGTGGCTTGCGCTCACTGCTCGGCGCCGCCGTGTTGCTGGTGGTGGTGTCCCTGACCTGGCTGCTGCGCACCGCACGCCCGGTAATCCATCTGCCGACACCCGATGAACTGGAACGCGCCAGCAAGATCCTCATGGCGTCGGCACAACCGGACGGTGGCCTGGCCCTGACCGGTGACAAGGCGTTGCTGTTCCACCCCAACGACGAAGCGTTCCTGATGTACGCCCGCCGTGGCCGCAGCCTGGTGGCGCTGTATGACCCTATCGGCCCGGGCCAGCAACGGGCGGAAATGATCTGGCAGTTCCGCGACCTTTGCGACATCCATCACGCCCGCCCGGTGTTCTATCAAGTGCGCGCAGAGAACCTGCCGTACTACATGGACATCGGCCTGACCGCGATCAAGCTCGGCGAAGAAGCCCGGGTCGATCTCAAGCGTTTTGATCTCGAGGCCAAGGGCAAAGAGATGAAAGACCTGCGCTACACCTGGAACCGTGGCACCCGCGATGGTCTGTCGCTGGAGATTCACGAGCCGGGTCTGGCACCGATGGATGAGCTCAAGGTGATTTCCGATGCCTGGCTGACCGGCAAGAACGTGCGCGAGAAAGGCTTCTCCCTCGGCCGTTTCAGCGATGATTACCTCAAGCATTTCCGCATTGCGGTGATCCGTTTCGAAGGGCGCCCGGTGGCGTTCGCCAACCTGCTCGAGACCTACGGCCATGACCTGGCCAGCCTCGACCTGATGCGCGCGCACCCGGACGCTCCCAAGCTGACCATGGAATTCATGATGGTCGGCCTGATTCAACATTATAAGAGTCACGGATACGCGCGCTTCAGCCTGGGCATGGTGCCGTTGTCGGGGTTGCAACCCCGTCGCGGCGCACCGCTGACCCAGCGCCTGGGCTCGATGGTATTCCGCCGTGGTGAGCAGCTCTACAACTTCCAAGGCTTGCGCCGCTTCAAAGACAAGTTCCAGCCTGACTGGGAACCCCGTTATATGGCCGTGCCCGCCGGACTTGATCCGCTGGTTGCCCTGGCCGACACTGCTGCCCTGATCGCGGGCGGCTTGACTGGATTGGTGAAACGCTGATGATTCAACGCTCCCTGAAGTACATCCTGGCCGCACTGATTGTGCTGGCCGTGATTCTCGGCGGCGGTTTCTGGTACCTCAAACGCCCGGCACCGGAACCGACCCTAGAACAGCTCACCCCGGCCGATGGCGCCGCCATGACCCGCGTCATCCCCGGCACCACGCCGAAGGCTCAGGTGCTGGTGGCGGTCAACGACGACCAGAAGCTCAATGACAAGCAACTGACCACCCTGAGCCGCAGCGCTTCGGCGCAAATCGTCCAGGTGATCCTGCCCAAGGACTGCCTGCTGCAAAGCCGCGCCCTGCAAGCAGGTCTGCGCGAACTGAAAGGCCCGGCCACGCTGGTCAGCGGCATCGGCCCTGGCGCCGTGCTGGCCTGGCGCTGGTTGTCGGAACAGAAGAACGACAAGGCCCAGGCCGTTTCGGTGGACCTGGCCCTGGAGAAACCCGGTGGTTGCACTCACCTGCTGCCGAAAAGCGCCGCCCACGGCCATTGGCTGGTGGCGTGGAACGACAACCCGGACGACACCAGCGCCGGTTTCGTGCGCGATCAGCCCAACGCCGAAACCAGCATCAGCGACTACGACATCAACCTGCCGCAAGTGCTGAACAACGAACTGCGCAAAATCCTTGTCGGCGGCGACAAAGCTGCAGGTGGCCTGCAGATTCCAGTGGTCGAAGTGCCGGCCGGTCAGGCCAAGGACACCGTGACTCTGTTCCTGTCCGGTGATGGCGGCTGGCGCGATCTCGACCGCGATGTTGCGGGCGAGATGGCGAAAATCGGCTATCCAGTGGTCGGCATCGACACCTTGCGCTACTACTGGCAACACAAGAGTCCCGAGCAAAGCGCCCTGGACCTGGCAGAACTGATGCAGCACTACCGGCAGAAATGGGGCACCAAGCGCTTCATCCTGACCGGTTACTCGTTCGGTGCCGACGTACTGCCGGCCATCTACAATCGCCTGGCCGAGTCGGAACAGAATCGCGTCGACGCAATCATCCTGCTGGCCTTCGCCCGCACCGGCAGCTTCGAAATCGAAGTCGAAGGCTGGCTCGGCAACGCCGGCAAAGAAGCCGCCACCGGCCCGGAAATGGCCAAGCTGCCCGCCGCCAAAGTGGTGTGCATCTACGGTGAAGAAGAAGTCGATGAAAGCGGCTGCACCGACAAGAGCGCCGTGGGCGAAGTCATCAAACTGCCCGGCGGCCACCACTTCGATGAGAACTACCCGGCGCTGGCACAGCGGTTGGTAGGTGTGATCGAGAAGCGTCAGGCACAGGAAACCGAAGCTCAGGAATGATCTGAGCCGCACCTGCAAAAAGCCCCCGCAGCCGTTAGGTTGCGGGCGCTTTTTTAGTTAGAGACGACGTTCTGCCGAAGCGTAGACCTCTTCATCGCGTCGAGCGCCGACGGCAACGATCAGTAGATCACGCCCCAAACCATCCACCGCTCCTTTAGTCTTTCCTGGCGTACCGTGCCCGCATATCGTCGTGACTGATTGCTTTGGCCTGATCGAACCCGACCAGTCGCTCCCTTGCCGCGGCTTCAATCCGAAAGTCTTCCAGCTCGTCGAGCATTTCCTGATATGCATCGACATTGATAATGACCGCTGCCGGTTGATTGTCTTTGAAAATTACCAGACGCTCGGTGGCTCGGCTGGAGATCTCTTTGAGTCTCGCACTGAACCCCCTGACCATTGCTGTCACCGATATTGCTTGGTCAGCACGCTCTAATAACGCAGTCATACTCACCTCTCTAGCTTTTTACGCAAAATTGAACACAGACTTATACGCAGAGTATTGCGTCGAATTTGACGTACAGCAAGCTGTAAAACGCAGTATTGATCGGGCAGCTAACAGCACACACAAAAAAGCCCCCGCTGCCGCAATGGCAACGGGGGCTTTTTTTGATGGGACTTACATCTCCACCTGCGTCCCCAGCTCAATCACCCTATTCAGCGGCAGATTGAAGAAACGCAAATTGCCGTTGGCGTTCTGCAACATGAAGGCGAACAACGCTTCGCGCCAGCGGGCCATGCCTTCGAGTTTGGAGGCGATGACCGTTTCGCGGCTGAGGAAGTACGTGGTGCGCATCGGGCTGAAGTCCAGTTCATCGAGATGACACAGTTTCAGCGCCTTCGGCACGTCCGGCTCGTCGGTGAAGCCGAAGTGCAGGATCACCCGGAAGAAACCCTCGCCGTAGGAATCGACCTCAAAACGCCGGCTCGGCGGTACCCGCGGGATGTCTTCGTACACCACCGTCAGCAGCACCACTTGCTCGTGCAGCACCTGGTTATGCAACAGGTTGTGCAACAGCGCGTGAGGCACGGCGTCGGGGCGGGCAGTCAGGAACACCGCGGTGCCCTGGACCCGATGCGGCGGTTGCACGGCGATGCTGCTGATGAAGATCTCAAGCGGCAGCCCACCTTCGTCGATACGATCCACCAGCAACTGCTTGCCGCGCTTCCAGGTGGTCATGAGGACAAACAAGGCGAGACCAGCAATCACCGGGAAAGCCCCGCCCTGGATGATTTTCGGCACGTTGGCGGCGAAGTACACACCGTCGACCACAAGGAAACCCAGCAAGATCGGCACCGCCAGGACCGGCGGCCACTTCCACAGCAGCAGAATCACTGCCGACACCAGAATGCTGGTCATCAGCATGGTGCCGGTCACCGCCACGCCGTAGGCCGAGGCCAGGGCACCGGAAGATTCGAAGCCAAGCACCAGCAGCACTACGCCGACCATCAGCGACCAGTTCACCGCACCGATGTAGATCTGGCCCTGTTCGGCGCTGGAGGTGTGCTGGATGTGCATGCGCGGAATGTAGCCGAGCTGGATCGCTTGGCGGGTCAGGGAGAAAGCTCCGGAGATAACGGCTTGGGAGGCAATCACCGTGGCCAGGGTCGACAGGCCTACCAGCGGGATCAACGCCCAGCTCGGCGCAAGCAGATAGAACGGGTTGCGCGCCGCTTCCGGATCACCGAGCAGCAATGCGCCCTGGCCGAAGTAGTTCAGCACCAGCGCCGGCAGCACCAGGATGAACCAGGCGCGCGCGATCGGCTTGCGGCCGAAGTGGCCCATGTCGGCGTACAACGCTTCAGCACCGGTCAACGCCAGTACCACTGCGCCAAGGATTGCCACGCCCATGCCGGGATGAACGATGAAGAAACGCACGCCCCACACCGGGTTCATCGCTTGCAGCACTTCCGGATGCTGAATGATGCCGTAGACACCCAATGCCCCCAGCACCACAAACCAGGTCACCATGATCGGCCCGAACAGAATGCCGATGCGCGCGGTGCCATGACGCTGGATGAGAAATAACGCCACCAGCACCACCAGCGACAGCGGCACCACCCAATGGTCGATGCCATCGAACGCCAATCCCAGCCCTTCGATTGCCGACAACACGGAAATCGCCGGGGTGATCATGCTGTCGCCATAGAACAGCGCCGCACCGATCAACCCGCAAACCACCAGAAAGCCGCGCAGCTTGGCATGCCCTGCCGCCGCCCGCCGCGCCAGCGCGGTCAAGGCCATGATCCCGCCTTCGCCTTGGTTGTCGGCGCGCAGGACGAACATCATGTACTTGATCGACACGACCCAGATCAGCGACCAGAAGATCAGCGCGAGAATTCCCAACACGCCGTCATGGTTGACCGGCACGCCATAGCCACCGGAGAACACTTCTTTGAGGGTGTACAGCGGACTGGTGCCGATATCGCCGTAAACCACCCCGACCGCCGCGACCAGCATGCCGATCGGCTTCGCCGCCGAATGCTCGGCGCCCGCAGCCTGACTACTTGCCTGACCCATCCAAAACTCCTGATTCCCAAACCGGCTTCTTCGAACGAAGCACTATGCTTTGTCATGCAGCATGCGCTGTTTTACTTCACGTTACAGACGTTTTGTTGACTGTAAAAAATCGGTAAAGCCCAACGGCGCGAAGCATAGCGCAGCACTCGTCGCATTTCCCTGCATAAAGCTGGTCAAGTGAACGTCTCATCGCTAGAATTGCGCACTTTTTGATCAGAGGCGCAGTTCAAGCGCCCGTCCGTCGGTTTTGCCCACCCCGGCAAGCGGCGTCACAAAATACCGAGGTTAGACATGTCCACCACTCCCGCGCCGGCCAATCCAAAGGTTGGCTTCGTATCCCTGGGTTGCCCGAAAGCTCTGGTCGACTCCGAGCGCATCCTTACCCAGCTGCGCATGGAAGGCTATGACGTCGTGTCCACTTATCAGGACGCCGATGTCGTGGTGGTCAACACCTGCGGTTTCATCGACTCGGCCAAGGCTGAATCCCTGGAAGTGATTGGCGAAGCCATCAAGGAAAACGGCAAGGTCATCGTGACCGGCTGCATGGGCGTCGAAGAAGGCAACATCCGCAACGTACACCCGAGCGTGCTGGCCGTGACCGGTCCGCAGCAGTACGAGCAAGTGGTCAACGCCGTGCACGAAGTCGTGCCGCCGCGTAAAGACCACAACCCGCTGATCGACCTGGTGCCGCCACAAGGGATCAAACTGACCCCGCGTCACTACGCGTACCTGAAGATTTCCGAAGGCTGCAACCACAGCTGCAGCTTCTGCATCATCCCGTCGATGCGCGGCAAACTGGTCAGCCGTCCGGTGGGCGATGTTCTCGACGAGGCCCAGCGCCTGGTCAAGTCCGGCGTCAAAGAGCTGTTGGTGATTTCGCAAGACACCAGCGCCTACGGCGTCGACGTGAAATACCGCACCGGTTTCTGGAACGGCGCGCCGGTGAAAACCCGCATGACCGAACTCTGCGAAGCCCTGAGCACCCTCGGCGTCTGGGTTCGCCTGCACTACGTCTACCCGTACCCGCACGTCGACGAACTGATCCCGCTGATGGCCGCCGGCAAGATCCTGCCGTACCTGGACATCCCGTTCCAGCACGCCAGCCCGAAAGTGCTGAAGTCGATGAAACGCCCGGCGTTCGAAGACAAGACCCTGGCGCGCATCAAGAACTGGCGCGAGATCTGCCCGGACCTGATTATCCGTTCGACCTTCATCGTCGGCTTCCCCGGCGAAACCGAAGAAGACTTCCAGTACCTGCTGAACTGGCTGACCGAAGCCCAGCTCGACCGCGTCGGCTGCTTCCAGTACTCGCCGGTGGATGGCGCTCCGGCCAACGACCTGGATCTGGAAGTTGTTCCGGATGACGTCAAGCAGGACCGTTGGGACCGCTTCATGGCGCACCAGCAAGCGATCAGCTCGGCGCGCCTGCAAATGCGCATCGGCCGTGAAATTGAAGTACTGGTCGATGAAGTCGACGAGCAAGGCGCGGTCGGCCGCTGCTTCTTCGATGCCCCGGAAATCGACGGCAACGTATTCATCGACAACGGCAGCAACCTGAAACCGGGCGATAAAGTCTGGTGCAAAGTGACCGACGCCGACGAATACGACCTGTGGGCTGAACAGATCTAAACGCAAAAAATACGAAAAGCCCTGCTCTCTTGACGAGATGCGGGGCTTTTTTACGGCTATCGTTTGGTGAAGAACGGATTCTCATCTTTTACAGCCGGTTGCAAAAATAAGGAGCAGGCGGACATGCGCCAACACTCGGTCATCCATACACCGAAACAAAGCGATTACGAAGAATTGACCCAGGTCTGGGAGGCCTCGGTCCGCGCCACCCACGATTTCCTGCCGGACAGCTACATCGAACTGCTAAAGAATCTGGTGCTGACCCGCTATCTCGATGCGGTGATGCTGATCTGCACCAAGGACTCCAGCCAGCGCATTACCGGATTCGCCGGGGTCGCGGCGGGCAAGATCGAAATGCTCTTCATCGACCCGGCACATCGCGGCCAGGGACTGGGCAAGAAATTGCTGCGCTACGCGATGGAAAATCTCAACGCCGATGAACTGGACGTCAACGAACAGAACCCGCAGGCCCTGGGATTTTATTTCAAGCAGGGTTTTGAGGTGATCGGTCGTTCGGAAGTAGACGGCATGGGGCAGCCGTATCCGTTGTTGCATATGCGGATGCGCCAGAACCAGCAACGCTCGCAACATGCCTGACAACATAGAACAAATGTGGGAGCGGGCTTGCTCGCGAATACGGTGTGCCACTCAACAGATGAATCGACTGATCTACCGCTTTCGCGAGCAAGCCCGCTCCCACAAAAAGCCACATGCCGCAAATGGAATCGGGCTTAACCGGCGCCAGGCAGGTACAATGCCCACCCCTTTTTTGTTACGGCCCTGTCATGACTGACCCGATTCGTCTCTCCAAACGCCTCATCGAACTCGTCGGCTGTTCCCGTCGGGAGGCTGAGCTGTTCATCGAGGGCGGCTGGGTCACCGTGGACGGCGAAGTCATCGACGAGCCGCAGTTCAAGGTCGACGCGCAAAAAGTCGAGCTGGATCCAGAGGCCAAGGCCACTGCGCCGGAACCGGTGACCATCCTGTTCAACGTGCCCGCCGGCATGGACGCGGACACCGCCATGGCGACCATCACCGCCGAAACCCTGAGCGAAGAACACCGCTACGGCAAACGCCCGCTCAAGGGCCACTTCCAGCGCCTGACCGCCAGCACTGACTTGCAGGCGAACGCCAGCGGTTTGCTGGTGTTCACCCAGGACTGGAAGATTCTGCGCAAGCTCACTGCCGACTCCAACAAGATCGAGCAGGAATACGTGGTCGAGGTCGAAGGCAACATGGTCGAGCACGGCCTCAACCGCCTGCAGCACGGCCTGACCTACAAGGGTAAGGAACTGCCGCCGGTCAAGGCCAGCTGGCAGAACGAAAACCGTCTGCGCTTCGCCATGAAGAACCCGCAACCAGGCATCCTCGCCCTGTTCTGCCAGGCCGTCGGCCTGAAGGTCGTGGGCATCCGCCGCATCCGCATCGGCGGCGTGTCCATCGGCAAAGTGCCCGTGGGGCAATGGCGCTACATGTCCGGCAAAGAAAAGTTCTAAGGCTTTTCACGCCGCCACACATTTCGGCGTCGCGCTTGGCCGCGACGCCCACAGCTGAATATCAGGACTGCCCACATGATTCATAACGACGTACTGCGCAGCGTGCGCTACATGCTCGACATCAGCGACAAGAAAGTCATCGAGATCATCAAGCTCGGTGGCATGGATGTGAAACTCGAAGACCTGCTGACCTACCTCGACAAGAAAGAGGAAGACGAGGAAGGCTTCGTGCGCTGCCCGGACGAAGTCATGGCGCATTTCCTCGACGGCCTGGTGATCTTCAAGCGCGGCAAGGACGAAAGCCGTCCGCCGCAGCCGATCGAAGTGCCGGTGACCAACAACATCATCCTGAAAAAACTGCGCGTGGCCTTCGAACTCAAGGAGGACGACATGCACGCGATCCTCAAGGCTGCCGAGTTCCCGGTGTCCAAGCCTGAGCTGAGCGCGCTGTTCCGCAAGTTCGGCCACACCAACTACCGCCCGTGCGGCGACCAGTTGCTGCGCAACTTCCTCAAGGGCCTGACCCTGCGCGTTCGCCCGCAGTAATCCCCGCCCCTTCCTTGGGCTGCAAACACGCAGCTCAAGTCCAGGCCATATGGCCTCTCATTCCGCTCAAAAATAGTGGCTCCGCTTCTGGCGGCTGACGACTAGGGTGTATAGACCCTCAGTTCTCAGGACTCGTCATGCACCCCTACTTTTCCCTGCAAGGCCGCACCGCTCTGGTGACCGGCGGCACCCGCGGCATCGGCAAAATGATCGCCAAGGCCTACGTCGAAGCCGGCGCCACCGTGTACGTCTGCGCCCGCGATGCCGAAGCCTGCCAGCAAACGGCTGATGAACTGAGTGCGTTCGGACGCTGCCAAGGCGTGGCCGCCAACCTCGCTACCGAAGAAGGCGTGCTGCAATTGGCCACACGACTCGATGAGCAAATCAGCCATCTCGACATTCTGGTGAACAACGCCGGCACCACGTGGGGCGCGCCGTTGGAGAGCTACCCGATCAAGGGCTGGGAAAAGGTCATGCAGCTCAATGTGACGTCGGTATTCAACTGCATCCAGCAATTCCTGCCGTTGCTGCGCAAAGCGGGTTCCGAAGCGAATCCGGCGCGGATTATCAACATCGGTTCGGTCGCAGGGATTTCATCGTTCGGCGAGCAGGCGTATGCCTACGGGCCGAGCAAAGCGGCATTGCATCAACTGTCGCGGATTCTGGCGCGGGAACTGGTGACCCAGCACATCAACGTCAACGTCATCGCACCGGGGCGCTTTCCCAGCAAGATGACCCAGCACATCGGCAATGATGAACAGGCATTGGCCGAGGATACGGCGTTGATCCCGATGAAGCGCTGGGGGCGCGAGGAAGAGATGGCGGCGCTGGCAATCAGTCTGGCGAGTACGGCAGGGGCGTACATGACTGGAAATATCATTCCGTTAGATGGTGGGTTCAGCTTGTAGATCGGCGGTGCGGCTATCGCGGGCAAGCCACGCTCCCACAGGTTTTTGGCGTACACAAAATCTGTATTCACCTGAGATCCCTGTGGGAGCCGGGCTTGCCCGCGATAGCGTCATTCCAGTCAACAGCAGATTTGAAGCTGGCCGGGTTATCATGCCCGCCCGCTCCCGCCTCGACTTCAAACCATGACCTACAGCGTTTCCCCCATCGGCTTCGTGCGCTCCTGTTTCAAGGAGAAGTTCGCCATCCCGCGCCAACCGCAACTGGCTCCGGCCGCGCGCGGCGTTCTGGAACTGGTGGCGCCATTCGATCAGGGTGATGCGGTGCAAGGGCTGGAGCAGGTCAGCCATGTCTGGCTGCTGTTCCTGTTTCATCAGGCGCTGGAAGAAAAACCACGCCTCAAAGTCCGCCCGCCTCGCCTGGGCGGCAACAAATCCATGGGCGTGTTTGCCACCCGCGCAACCCATCGCCCGAATGGTATTGGCCAATCAGTGGTCAAACTGGACAAGGTCGAAGCCAATCGCCTGTGGATATCCGGCATAGACCTGTTGGACGGCACGCCGATTCTCGACATCAAACCCTACGTGCCTTATGCCGACATCATCGACAGCGCCTCCAACAGCATCGCCAGCGCCGCGCCGCAGTTGATTGCCGTGCAGTGGACGGATGCCGCACTGCAACAGGCTCACGGGCACGCTCAGCGCCTGGAAGAGCCCTTGGTCGAATTGATCGAGCAATGCCTGGCACAAGATCCGCGCCCGGCCTACCAGACGCCCGCGCCGGAACGAGAATATGGCGCGCAGTTCTGGGATGTCGATGTGCGCTGGCACTACCCTACGCCGGAGCTGATCCGCGTTCTGGAAGTCATTCCAGCATCCAATTCGTAGGAGCTGAGCTTGCTCGCGATGGCAATTTCAAGGACGCCATCGCCGGCAAGCCGTGCTCCTACAGGATGCGTCCAGCAAAAAAGCCCGCATTGCCTGTTCAGGCAATGCGGGCTTTTCAGTCATGCGGGAGTCTTACTTCTCGACGAACGCACGCTCGATCAGATAGTCACCCGGCTCGCGCATCCGCGGCGAGACTTTCAGGCCGAAGCTGTTCAACACTTCGCTGGTCTCGTCGAGCATGCTCGGGCTGCCGCACAGCATCGCACGGTCGTCCTGCGGGTTGATCGGTGGCAGGCCGATGTCGCTGAACAGCTTGCCGCTGCGCATCAGGTCGGTCAGGCGACCTTCGTTCTCGAACGGCTCGCGGGTCACGGTCGGGTAGTAGATCAACTTGTCACGCAGCGCATCACCGAAGAACTCGTTCTGCGGCAGGTGCTCGGTGATGAACTCGCGATAGGCGACTTCGTTGACGTAACGTACGCCGTGGCACAGGATCACTTTTTCGAAACGCTCGTAGGTTTCCGGGTCCTGGATGACGCTCATGAATGGCGCCAGACCGGTACCGGTGCTGAGCAGGTACAAGTGTTTGCCAGGCTTCAGGTCATCGAGCACCAGCGTGCCGGTAGGCTTCTTGCTGATGATGATCTCGTCGCCTTCCTTCAGATGCTGCAACTGGGAAGTCAGCGGACCGTCAGGCACCTTGATGCTGAAGAACTCGAGATGCTCTTCCCAGTTAGGGCTGGCAATCGAGTAAGCGCGCATAAGCGGGCGGCCGTTGGGCTGTTGCAGGCCGATCATCACGAACTGACCGTTCTCGAAGCGCAGGCCCGGATCACGGGTGCACTTGAAGCTGAACAGAGTGTCGTTCCAGTGATGAACACTGAGGACACGCTCGTGGTTCATGTTGCTCATGTACGTGGGACTCCTGGAGATTGGTCTGCGCATGCGCTGCTAAAGATGCGGTGCGCAATTGCATCGCATTCTAATAGCAGTAACAATATCTGTTAAATGGATTATTAAGATAAGGGTTATCGGTTATATCGATATGCGATTTACTCTCCGTCAACTTCAAGTATTCGTCGCCGTCGCCCAGCAGGAAAGCGTATCCCGTGCTGCGGGCCTGCTCAACCTCTCGCAATCGGCGGCGAGCACTTCCATCACCGAACTGGAGCGCCAGTGCAGCTGCCAGTTATTCGACCGCGCCGGTAAACGGCTGAGCCTCAACGCCCTCGGCAAACAACTGTTGCCGCAAGCGGTGGCCCTGCTCGACCAGGCCAAGGAAATCGAAGATCTGCTCAACGGCAAATCCGGTTTTGGTTCATTGGCCGTGGGCGCGACCCTGACCATTGGCAATTATCTGGCCACCCTGTTGATCGGCAGCTTCATGCAGCGCCACCCGGAAAGCCAGGTGAAGCTGCATGTGCAGAACACTGCCAACATCGTGCAACAAGTTGCCCACTACGAAATTGATCTGGGTCTGATTGAAGGCGATTGCAGCCACCCGGACATCGAAGTGCAGAGCTGGGTCGAGGATGAGCTGGTGGTGTTTTGCGCACCGCAGCATCCGTTGGCCAAACGCGGCACCGCAACCATGGATGAGCTGAGCCATGAAGCCTGGATTTTGCGTGAACAAGGTTCGGGCACGCGACTGACATTTGATCAGGCCATGCGTCATCACCGTAGCTCGCTGAACATCCGCCTGGAGCTTGAGCACACCGAAGCGATCAAGCGCGCGGTGGAATCGGGTCTGGGGATTGGCTGCATTTCGCGCCTGGCGCTGCGGGACGCATTCCGTCGAGGCAGCCTGGTGCCGGTGGAAACACCGGACCTAGACCTGGCGCGGCAGTTCTACTTCATCTGGCACAAACAGAAATACCAGACCTCAGCGATGCGTGAGTTCCTCGATCTGTGCCGCGCGTTCACCGCCGGGGTGCAGCGCAGCGACGAAATCGTGTTGCCGACAATCGCTTAAAGCAGAATCAATGCCCACACCAGGCCAATCATGGTCAACGCCACGAATTGCGCGGCGCTGCCCATGTCCTTGGCGTTCTTCGACAGCGGATGCCGCTCAAGGGAAATGCGGTCGATAGCCGCTTCCACCGCCGAATTGAGCAATTCGACGATCAAGGCCAGCAAGCACACGGCGATCAGCAGCGCTTGCTCGACACGGCTGACGTTCAGGAAGAACGACAGCGGAATCAGGATGACGTTAAGCAATACCAGCTGCCGGAAAGCCGCTTCGCCGGTAAAGGCCGCGCGCAGGCCATCAAAGGAATAGCCGGAGGCGTTGAGAATACGTTTCAGGCCGGTCTGGCCTTTGAAAGGAGACATAGAGTGGGCAACTGACCAATAAAGGAGTGAGAAAGCTAGATTAACCAAAGTCAAAAAAGCGTGAATATGCCAACCCTTAGTGGCTCGAAATTGACTCAAGTTGTTGCAGCAACAACGCCGCCTGAGTCCGGGTCCGCACATTCAGTTTACGGAAAATCGCGGTCACGTGAGCCTTGATGGTCGCTTCGGAAACACTCAGCTCGTAAGCAATCTGCTTGTTGAGCAAGCCTTCGCAGACCATCGTCAACACCCGGAACTGCTGCGGCGTCAGGCTCGCAAGGCCTTCGCTGGCAGCCTTGGCTTCATCGGAAACACTGACCGCTTCGAATGCTTGCGGTGGCCAGTACACATCGCCATCCAGCACCGCACGCACGGCTTTCTGGATCACGCTGAGGTCGCTGGACTTGGGAATAAAGCCGCTAGCGCCGAATTCACGGGACTTGACCATCACCGAGGCTTCTTCCTGGGCCGAAACCATCACCACCGGAATCTGCGGGTACTGCCCACGCAGCAGCACCAGGCCGGAAAAACCGTACGCCCCCGGCATGTTCAGATCCAGCAGTACCAGATCCCAGTCGGATTTTTCGGTAAGGCGGGTTTCCAGTTCGGCAATGCTCGCCACTTCCACCAGTCGGACATCCGGGCCAAGGCCCAGGGTCAACGCTTGATGCAAGGCAGAACGGAAAAGTGGATGGTCATCGGCAATCAGGATTTCGTATGTGGCCATTTTTCAAATGATCCTGTTCTTCTAACAACTCGAGGTACAGCCACGGAGCTGCACCTGGGGGCACGTTCAACGCCAATACGTGGCAATTCACGTAGTTATTCGCATAAGAATACGGCGTATCAAACTTCGGCCGCGCCCTGATCGGCGCCAAGCATGCCCAGCGAAACCGGGGTGGTCAAGCTACATGGCCAGTACAGTCTTTTGCAGTATGGGCGACAATCAGCCCATGACCGGGGCGAGGTTCTGCACAAACGGCAGCAGCTCGGCGTGCGCTGGCGTTTCGACGTTCATTTCCAGCTGTCGCTTGGCGTCGAGGTAATGCTGACTGAACACATCGAAATAAGCGTCCAGTGCCGATGCCGCTTGCACATCGCCCGCCAGATCGAGACACAGCGCCGCGACTTCCGCGGTGCACAAGTGCTCGCTGCGGGTAGATCGACGCAATTGGTAGCGTGAGAGTTTCTCAGGTAACAGACTGAGGATCGGCAACCCGTCAAAGTAAGGGCTTTTGCGGAAAATCTTCCGCGCTTCGGTCCAGGTCGCGTCCAACAGAATGAACAGCGGCCGCTTGGCGCTATCCAGCGCCACACTGTGGGTCACGCGCTCGGGCTCGACATATTCCCCCGGAAATACCAGGTAAGGCTGCCATTGCGGGTCGGACAACAACGCCAGCAGCTGTTGATCGACCTCCGTCCGCGACCAGATGAACGCATGGTTATCGCGCACCACATCGGCAATCAGCCAACCGGTGTTGCTCGGCTTGAACACTTCCTTGCCGGTCATGATCAGGCACACCCCGGAACGGGTTTCGACCTGCGGGCGCCAGGCGCACAGGCAATGGCTCTCGATCACACGGCAGTTTCGGCAACGGGGCGCGCGCCAGCCGCGGGCCTGAATCGGCTTGATGCCATCGTCTTCGCGCTGATCGCGCAGGCGGGCTACGGCGTTGGGGGCATGGCTCATCGCAGGTAACGCCGACAAAACAGGGAAATCGACACGAAAAACACTCGGCAGGGCAAAAAGTCCCGGCAGTTTACCAGACCGGTTGGCGCAAACCTGTACCGTCCAGGCCACCTCCCCTATAATTCGCGGCCACTGAACGCACAGTCACGTGATGGGTCAAACCACCCATCACTGCCCCAGGAGAGTTTCATGCTGCGCCTTATCGTTCCCTCCACTGCCATTCTGCTGGCGTTGTCTTTCAACGCTCAGGCCGCATCCTTGAGTGAGCAGAATCTGAACAAAGAGCTGCAAAACGTCGCCAAACAAAGCAGCGTTGGCACTCCACGGGCAATCAATGAAGACATTCTCGATCAGGGCTACACCGTCGAAGGCAAAACGCTGATCAACCACTTGAGCGTGCAAAGCAGCCACGCCAACAAGATGCGCGCCGACCCGAAAGCCGTGTACTTCCAGCTGGGTGCCTCGGTCTGCAACAACCCGTCGTTCCGCAAGCTGATGGCCAAGGGCGCGATCATGCGTTACGACTTCACCGAGGTGAAGACCAACCGTGCGGTGGGTTCTGCCAGCTATCAGGAATCGGATTGCCCGAAAACGCCGGCGAAGAAAAAGTAATCAGTGGGATTTCGCGCGCCGCTGTTCATCCTCGGCGCGCAATTCTGCCAGCAGTGCCTGCAAGTAACGTGACCGACGCTCCGCGCCCATCAAACGTCGGCAGCACTCCTCTTCAAGACTCAAATGATTGGTCTCGGCTGATGACTTGAGCAATCGATACAGTTGCGTATCGATCTCCAGAATGACTCTGGCCATTGGCTTCCCGCCTCCATGCACTCACTCGTGTTGAGCGATAAAATCCTTAAACCGCTTATACCGTGCGCCTTGCCGTAGACGCGAAGTTGTCGCATGACGCCTGTAACTTAGTAAATCAGAGTGCAGGACACTTGGCGCACGTTCGGACGAGCGGTGAAACCACCTTGCAAATCGTCAATAAGCGGTTGCCAGGAAAGACTTTGTGGCGCAATGATCAAGGCAGCGCAAATCACCGCAAGGGTCTAAATTTCAGGTATCCACGTTCACTTTTTCAGGGCAGGAAAGGGGCCGCCCGTTACGCGTTGTGTTATGCGAACGTTTCTTTCATCCAAGGGAAAAACAGAGCCTGTTTGGATGACCCGATGACCATTCGGGTCAAGTGAATCGCCCAGGCAAGGCCTTGGGCAGACAGCGACACATGAAGTGTCGTGGCGTCAACGAATGCGTTGTCGGCGCCGAGGGTTCTGTGCAGAAGGAGAAGTTGAATGCCTTACCAACCGAATGACCTCCTGAGCCGTCATTTTGAAGAAAGCGGCCACGACCTCATCAGCAAGGTCGAAGAGCAACTCAACCTTGTTTCACCCAACAGCCCGAACATCCCTATCTACCGCGACATGATCCTGACCGTGCTGCGCATGGCCCAGGAAGACCACAACCGCTGGAATGCCAAGATTACCCTGCAAGCCCTGCGCGAACTGGAGCACGCCTTCCGCGTGCTCGAACAGTTCAAGGGGCGCCGCAAAGTCACGGTGTTCGGCTCGGCACGCACACCCGTCGAACACCCGCTGTATGCAATGGCCCGGGAACTCGGTGCCGCGCTGGCACGCTCGGACCTGATGGTCATCACTGGCGCAGGCGGCGGCATCATGGCTGCCGCCCACGAAGGTGCCGGTCGGGATCACAGCCTCGGTTTCAACATCACCCTGCCCTTCGAGCAGCATGCCAATCCGACCGTCAACGGAACGAGCAACCTGCTGCCCTTCCACTTCTTCTTCACGCGCAAGCTGTTCTTCGTCAAGGAAGCCGATGCGCTGGTGCTGTGCCCTGGCGGATTCGGCACTCTGGATGAAGCACTGGAGGTACTGACGCTGATTCAGACCGGCAAAAGTCCACTGGTGCCGGTGGTGCTACTGGACGCGCCGGGTGGCAAGTTCTGGCAAGGCGCGCTGGACTTTATCCATCAGCAACTGGAGGAAAACCGCTACATCCTGCCCACCGACATGAAACTGGTGAGACTGGTCTACAGCGCCGAGGAAGCTGTCGAACACATCAACCAGTTCTACAGCAACTTCCACTCCAGCCGCTGGCTCAAGCATCAGTTCGTGATCCGCATGAATCACAAGCTCAGTGAGCGGGCACTCGAACATATGCAGGAAGCATTCGCGGACCTGTGCCTGAGCGATCAATTCCATCAACACGCCTACAGTGGCGAAGAGCACGACGAAGCGCAGTTCAGCCATCTGGCGCGATTGGCCTTCACCTTCAACGCCCGTGATCATGGTCGGTTACGAGAGCTGGTGGATTACATCAACCTGCCGGAAAACTGGGCGCAGTCCCAGCCTCAGGCACAACAGCGCACACGGGAACCTTCAAAGGTTACGTGAGGCACAAAAAAACGGCCCGCTATCAAAATAGCGAGCCGTTTCAGTCAATCGTCCATCCCTCGGCCGCTGAACAAGCGGCTGATCATCTCCATGGAAAATCCCCGATACGCAAGGAACCTGCCTTGTTTGGCACGTTCCCGCGCATCTATCGGTAAATGCCCGGAAAACTTGCGCCGCCAGGTATCCATCAGTTGCTCCTGCCAGTCGATGCCGTTCTCGCGCAAGGCGAGTTCGATGTCGCTGCGTTGCAGGCCGCGCTGGCTCAACTCTTCACGAATGCGCAAAGGGCCATAACCGGAACGGGCGCGATAGGAAACGAAGCTTTCGAGGTAACGGGATTCGGACAACAAGCCCTCTTCCGTCAACCGGTCGAGTGCTGTTTCGATCATTTCAGGAAGAGCGCCGCGCTGACGCAGTTTACGCGTCAGCTCGACTCGACCGTGCTCGCGTCGTGCGAGCAGGTCCATTGCGGTTCGCCGCACCGCGACGAGTGTATCGAGTACGGCGGTCATCGGATCAATCAGATATCAGCGTCAGCCAGATCGTCTTCGGTCTCTTTGACTGCAGAAGCTTTGGCGTCTGCTACCGACGAAGGCGACAGCAGCTTGTCGCGCAGTTGCTTCTCGAGCTTCGCCGCGATTTCCGGATTGTCTGCCAGGAACTTGGCCGAGTTAGCCTTGCCCTGACCGATCTTGGTGCCTTCATAGGCATACCACGCACCGGATTTTTCAACGAAGCCGTGCAGAACACCCAGGTCGATCATCTCGCCATTGAGGTAGATGCCCTTGCCGTAAAGAATCTGGAACTCGGCCTGACGGAACGGCGAAGCCACCTTGTTCTTCACAACCTTGACGCGGGTTTCGCTACCAACGACTTCATCACCTTCTTTCACCGCGCCAGTACGACGGATGTCCAGACGAACCGAAGCGTAGAACTTCAGCGCGTTACCACCGGTGGTGGTTTCCGGGCTGCCGAACATCACGCCGATTTTCATACGGATCTGGTTGATGAAGATCACCAGGCAGTTGGCGTTCTTGATGTTACCGGTGATTTTACGCAGCGCCTGGGACATCAGACGGGCTTGCAGGCCCACGTGCATGTCACCCATTTCGCCTTCGATTTCAGCCTTTGGCACCAGAGCGGCCACGGAGTCGACGATGATCACGTCAACCGCGTTGGAACGCACCAGCATGTCGGTGATTTCCAGGGCCTGTTCGCCGGTGTCCGGCTGGGAAACCAGCAGGTCATCGACGTTGACGCCCAGCTTGCCGGCGTACTCAGGGTCGAGGGCGTGTTCGGCATCGACGAATGCGCAGGTCGCGCCGGCTTTTTGAGCCTGGGCAATCACGGACAAGGTCAGCGTGGTTTTACCGGAGGATTCAGGACCGTAGATTTCAACAATACGGCCTTTTGGCAGACCGCCGATGCCGAGAGCGATGTCCAGACCCAGAGAGCCAGTGGAGATGGCCGGGATCGCCTGACGGTCCTGATCGCCCATACGCATTACGGCACCCTTGCCGAATTGACGTTCGATCTGACCCAGGGCCGCAGCCAAGGCTTTCTTCTTGTTGTCGTCCATTAAAGTCCTCACGTAATCAATAAGGCCTGACGGCCAACACCTGTATAAGTAGCCAGTATTATTCCACAGCGATTCCGGATCGCCTACCCCCGATTTGAGATTTCTTCCGCGGTGTAGCGCAGCAGCCCCTCTAGCGCGGCCTTAACCGTTTGTCGGCGGACCTCGTCGCGGTCACCGGGGAAGTGCTGCAGCTCGCTGAACACTCGCTCACCAACGCCCCAGGCCAGCCAAACCGTGCCCACCGGTTTGCTCGGCGAACCACCGTCCGGCCCGGCCACGCCACTGACTGCCACGGAAAAAAACGCACGGCTTTTATCCTGCGCGCCTTTGGCCATCGCTTCGACCACCTCGCGACTGACCGCCCCCACCGTGGTGAACAACTCCACCGGAACATTCAGTTGCAGGTTTTTCTGCAAGTTGGAGTAGGTGACATAACCGGCCTCGAACCACGCCGAGCTGCCTGGAATGCGGGTGATTGCCTCGGCGATCCCGCCACCGGTACAAGATTCGGCCGTGGATACGTGGGCATTGAGAAGCTGCAATTGTCTGCCAAGGTCAGCGGCCAGTTGGGTGATTACTTTCACGGTCATCTCCTGATCGGGCGGAATGAGACCTACCGTACACGAGCGCATGGCGCTTGCAAGTTACAGGGTCGATCAAGATGTTAGCGGATGAGCGCACTGACGTAGGCCTGACAAGCCTGCAAGGCGATCAGTCCGCGGTCGCCGGCATCGGTGATGGCGATAATTCGTTGAGCATGCGTCGGGTCAAGTCGGGCGCGTACGGCGCCATGATCCACGCTGCCGGGGCCGGCGGCGGCTGGCACTGTATAGATTGCAGCTGCGTCACTGGCATCGAGGAGGACTGACAAGCGCACATCAGCAGTGGCAAGACGATCGCGCAGGCGATCCTGATTACGTTGGGCATCACTCAACACTCGGTAATGATTTTGTTCGCTGGCTGACAATTGCTGCTCCAGGACCAGGCGTTTTTCCTGCTCCAAACGCTGCTGGGTGGCGTTGGACTGAGTCATTTGGTTCAGCGTTTCGCTGTGCAAACGAGCCTGTTCCGCCAGTTGCCGGCCATAGCGCCAATCCTGAAAGTGCCAGGCCAGTGCCGCAGAACAACCGGCCAGCACAACAATGCCTATAAAGCGCCAGGACATCAGATCGAGGGCTGACATAACACCGCCCTCGCCCGCGCCCAGAGCTGCAAGCGATCTTGCAACCCGTTCAAGCCGCCATTGATGCGGCGGGTGATGCTGTTGAACTGGTCGCGGTCGGCCAGTTCATTGAGACCGTTCTGCTCCCAGAACCACGCGGCGGATTCGGCGGCCCATTGTGGCTGCTCAAGCAGTTCAGGCGAAGCCAACAGGCGCTCGTCGCCGAAGAGGCCAACGCTGCATTGACGGTAGTTGTTACGGCCGGTGATCTGAATCAGGCCACGACCCCGAAAGCGTTGACCGTCGCCGTCAGGTTCCGGGGTGTTGCCCAAACGCGTGGCCAGTGTGCCGGTGTCGTACTTGCTCAGGTATTGAGCACTGCCCAACTCGCGCACGTACTGCAATTGCCCCGACTCATGGCCGACTTGCGCGAGGAAAGCGGCGATGCGTTTGGGGGTATTGATGTGGTAGTGAGCCATGGCGCTGTTGAGTGGCGAAACGAAAACGCCCGCTTGAGTGCGGGCGTTGAGGTATATCTTGAGTAACTGTTGCTCGGTGCAATGCATCGCTGGCTCCTGTCCTAGTGTCATTGCGTTGAAGCCAGGCACGTCGCCGCAATGGTGCAGCGATAGCTGTTCTGACGGCTGCCGCTGCCCGTGACTTTGTCAATCGACCAGCGTCCACGCATGAAGTCGGGCCAACTGTCGTCCAGTACCACCAATCCTTCTGCACAAAACTTCGGATCGCCGGGACAATTGATGGTCACCTTGAGCGTTTCACGCAGCATCCGGCGCACTTCGCCTTCGCAGGCCGCTTGGGCTTCCTCGGCATTCTCGCAACGTCGGCGCACGGTCTTGAACGGCGCGATACCGCTTTGCGCGATGAGTTCCTTGCCGGAAGCTGCATCCCACCAACTCATTTTGCAGCCCTGATACTTCGCCCGTGCGGTTTCATCCAGAGTCGCGGAGATGAAGCTGTGATCGTCCGGGCGATTGTTTGTCGTCACCGACAGTCGAACATTCGGCAAGACCTTGCCCGACAGCGACTTGGCCTGACCGCGCCGTGCCAACACGTACAGCTCGTTGACCGGTTTGGCCACGGCGTCGTGAATCCAGGCCAGACGCGTAAGAAAGCCCATGTCGGTTTCATTGGACTGGTCGACGTGTTCGATCTTGATCAGTGCAAGATCCGGAGCGACCCGGGGAGAAAAACCATGTCGCGAGGTCAACTGACGGAACAGGGCTCCCAGGGTCGTCGGCCCATGACTCGCGGATCTGCGCTGCTTGAATCCAGTCTCATCTCTGGCGCTGAAAGGTGCCGCCGTGGCCACCAGTGTCAGGCGCAACGGGAATAAGGTCGGAGTGCGGCGCGTAATGACAAATTCGCCTTTGTCGACCAGTCCCGACTCACGATAACCGACTCGCAGGCCGATTTTCCCGTCCAGACTCGGCAGTCCTGGCAGCCCCTCCAGATCAAGGGTAAGAGACAGTTGGTCGGACTCGATGCCTGCCGCATCGATGTGCTGCCAGCTGAGCAATCGTTCGTTGAGCAGGGCCGCGTTCGCCCCATAAATTTCCACGACCGGGGTGAATCCAAGTGTCATGTAACCTCCTTAGTCCCAGGCTGAAACAGTCGCCACAACCGTGGGCTGATTATCCAGTTCCGGCAGGCTCACCCACACACCGGCCGGTAAAACCGGCGCTTGCTCGCTCAGCGCCGGATTGAAACGCCAGAGCGCCTCCTCTGCGGCATCATCGCTGCGCCCTGTTTCACGAAACAGCAGCAGGTTCACCGAGTCGCCGGCAATACTTCTGACTCTACGCATTGGTGTACTCCGCTAACTCGATCGTCCAGTCGATCACCATCGCTGTGCCGTCATCGATCACCTGGCTCTGGTTCTCAGTCAGGTTATTGATTCGCCACAGTCCCCAGTTACGCCCAATGCCATCTACCAGCGGCAACGGCACCCGCAAGACCTGCAAGGCACGCAACTCATCCAGTCGAACCATCGCCAGCGCGTACATCGACCTGCCGCCAATGATCAGGGTTTGCAGGCTTTGGCCGGTCTGACTGGACTTGGGTTTACTGGTGAGGATGTCGACGTTCACCCAGCCACCGTCCGACTTGCGCTGCAAGGTGCTGTAAGCGAAATTTCTGGACAGGCCGAAAATGAAATTGCCCAAGGCCATTTGCTGGCGCATTACAGACCTCCATCGGTCAAGGCCGCGTCACGGCGCACGGTAAGTGGATTGGTCATCAACGGTAAAAACTCGCCATGCAACTGCATGCGCAATTGCGTCATGACCTTTTCAACCAACTGCTCGGAGTGGGCGGGATCGGCACCGCTGATCTGGATGACCGGGCTGAAGTTGATCTGCTGGTTTTGCGTCTGGGCGCTGCTCAGGTCTTTGCTGACTTGGTCCGGCGGCTGAAGTCGGTCCTGTGCGGAATAAAGAGACTCACCCAAGACCTCCCCACCCTGACTTCCAAAATAGCTGCCCACCAGACCACCAATGAGCCCCCCGACCGCTGTCCCCAGGATTGGAACCGGAATGAAACTGCCGATCAAAGCACCGGTGGCGGCACCCGCATATCCTCCGGCCAACCCGCCAATACCTGATCCCGCCGCGCCAGCAGCGGCTTTGTAATCGCCGGCCAGGACTGCTTTAAGTCCGTCATAACCGGCACTTGCCGCCGCCAGAGGCGCACCCAACCTGGCCGTGAAGGGCTTGGCTCGCGCCACAGACGCGGCCAGTCGGCTGCGCATCGTGGGACGCGCAGGTTTGCTGCCTTCCGGCCCTGGCTTGTTGTCTTTGGCGCTTTTCTGGTCCTGCCCACCGGGCGCTTCACCTCCCGGAGACTGAATCGCCGTATCCGGTTTCAGAAGCTCAGTGGCGATGGACGACGTTACCGATGCCAGTTTGTTCAGGATGGCACCGCGTAACGGTGTCGCGAGTCCCGCACCAAGCAAGGTCAATGCGGCGCCGAATTTAGGCAATGACTCGACCACATGACTCAAACCACTCGCCAGACCACCGACACTCAACATTGCCAGGTCAGTAAATGGGGAGACCGCGTTGGCAATCGCCGCATCGAGACGGGTCAGGTTTGCATCCATCGCATTCCAGCGCACTTGCGAGGTGTTCCCCCGTGCTTCGGCTGTCTGCGCCACCGAACCCTCGTCACCGAGTTTCGACGTTGCGAACGCGCTTTTGTCAGACACGCCTGCAAATGCCGCCTGAAGATCTTTGGGCGCCTTGAACAACTTGCCGATACCTTCATCACCCTCAAACAGGGTCTTGAGTAATGCGGTTTGTTCAACGGCAGTTTTTTTCTCCAGCGCCTCCTGCAAACTACTGATCGTTTGCGGCGCGCTCTTGCGCATCTCACTGGCCAATTGCGCGGGGTCGAATCCAAGCTGAGCCAAGGCCGCTCGCTGATCTACCGTGGCGTTATCGCCCTTGCTCAACGTGGCGCTGAGCGTTTTCAACGACGCACCAGCCTCGTCTTTGCCCACCCCTGCGTTCAGAAGCGCGGCCGCGATTGCCGCTGTCTGCTCGGGCGTCATGCCAGCGGCCATGCCCGCCGCTCCGCTACGTTGCACAATCGAACCGATGTCTGCCGCCTTGGCTTTGAATCCGTCAAGGGTCGCCAGGTGGTTGCTCGCATCCGCAAGATCGAGCCGTTGGGCACGATCAAGGCCCATCGAAGTACGCCAGCCGGTAATGATTTCTCCGGCCTCTTTGACGGAAATCCTGAACGCTGACGCCATGACGCCGGCATCGCCGGCAAAATCAGTCAACGCTTGACGACGGCCCTCCGGCGGGATGTCTTTGACCAGACCGGAGTCGAATGCCGCCAATTGCGCCTGTGCCAGTTGTACGCCCGTTGTTCCACTGGCGGCCACCCGTTTATCAGCCGCAATCCTTTGGTTGTCGTTCGACATTTCCTGAAGTTGATCAGGGTCCGATCGAAGCTTCTGGCCGAGGTCGAACATGGCCGTCTGCATCGCCATCGCCGACTTCAAGCTCTGCGGCGGTGGACGTTGTTCGACATCAGCCATGAGCGTTGACTTCGTCTCACTGGCCGGGACGGATGTGCCGCTCGTCCTTCCTGACGGCGACAACAACGCTGCCGTTAATGCCGACA
Organism: Pseudomonas sp. MAG733B; assembly: GCF_036884845.1. Taxonomy (NCBI): domain Bacteria; kingdom Pseudomonadati; phylum Pseudomonadota; class Gammaproteobacteria; order Pseudomonadales; family Pseudomonadaceae; genus Pseudomonas; species Pseudomonas sp. MAG733B. The sequence continues at coordinate 1,877,971 of NZ_CP145732.1, read as the reverse complement.
CTGCCTCACCGAACTTTCCCTGCCCCGCCGTTAACAGTCGGATGTCCAGGCTGACGGTGTTCAGCGCCCGGCCGAGTTGCGCCAAAGGGTCGCTGAGAGCCGACAGCTCAAAGGTTTGGAATGTGCTGTTCAATGACGGCAGGTCCATGCCCGCACCGGCGAGCGAATACTTACTCTCAGCCATCCTCCTCTACTCCTTTTTCACGCCAAGGCGACTCATCGCTATGTCGTAGCGGCGCAATGCCTTTTCGGCGTCCCACTCCAGAATTTCCGCCTCACTTACCGGGTAAATGAGCGGTACCACATCGAGGATCACTTCGATGTCGCGCTCCGAAAGAAGGCCGCCGGTTGGTTTAAAAAATCGTCTATGCGCACCTGCAATTGCGTCCAGTCGGGCACGGTCAACAGGGCCAGGTCGGGCAGCATCAGCCCCGTGCAATGGGCGGTGATGAATTCGGCGCGTTCCTTGGCGGTCTTGAGTTTTTTCATCGCTTTGGTGGCTCGCAGCACCGGCATTTCCAGGGTCAGCGCAGTCTGGGTGCGACCCGCCGCAGTGAGCGGTTGCAGCAGCGTCACTTCATCGGGATCGGTCGACGATGCGTCACCCATGTTCTCTTGCTGAAGAAAGTGCGAAGTCGGCAGAGTCGACATCTCATGCACGTAATGGGCGATGCTCACGTAGTCCGGGCGCTTGAGCTGGTCGAGTTCCTTGACCGACAAACCGGTGGCCAACAGCGCCAGTTCGAAGAACTGATCGTCTTCATCATCGCCGGCGCGGGCCAGGGCTTCTTTCTGTGCGGCGTAGTACAAAGGCTTGAGCTGGATCTGCTCGATTTGCGTGCCGTCATCGCCAGTAATCGGCGACAACAGGTCGTGTGTGGGAGGTGTCCAGGACATGTCGAAAATTCCTTTGATGCGTGTAGGGATGTCGCGTAGGGCCACAATCCTTGTGGGAGCCAGCCTGCTGGCGATTAAGGTGTGTCAGGCGATGTCAGTGTCGACTGGCACGCCCTCATCGCGAGCAGGCTCGCTCCTACAAGTTATGTGTATGTGCCCGTGGGTTAAGGCAACAACACCGCACGACGGGCGTCGCCAAGAATGTCGACGCCGTTGAGCACGAACTTCTGGGTGCGCACGTCGATGTCGATCACCGGAATGCCGTTTTCCAGACGGTTGTAGGTGCGGCAGGACAGCTCGAACGTGGTGACCGGCTTGTCCTTCATGTTCAACACCGATTGCGCCAGGGATTTCAGCTTGCCGCCAACGGTGTGGTAGGTGAACCAGGTATTGCCGTCCTGGTCCTGCCCCGCCTCGCGCACGTTCAGCAGGATGTCGTCACCCAGATTTACGCCCAGGGCGAGCATGATTTCCGCACCCACACCTTGTAGCTTGAGCGTAGCGCCGAGCACTTTGCCGCTCTTGGCCATCTCTTCGGCGATAAAGCGCCCGCCGGTCATTGGTTCCATTTCGAATTCGATTTTCGGCGGGGTGAAATCCTCCACCGTCGCCGACAACGGCAGGCCTTGCAGGGTGGCCGCGATGGCCTGTCTTACGCGGTTGGTAAACATTAGAGAACGTCCTCCAGGAACTGCTCGATGATTTCATCGCGGGCATTGAGTTGATAAACCATGTGTTCGTTCGGCGCGTAGCGGCCGTAGTCGATGACCACGTACCAGGTGCCATTCTTGTACTTCTCGACGCTGTTCAATTCCGGGTGCAGGTACACGCTGCCGCCGGGGATGGTTTCGTCGGCGACCAGGGTTTGCAGCCAGTCATTGATGCGCTTGACCTCCTGGTCCATGAACGACTTGGTGAGGTTCTTGGCCATGGCTTTCTGGCCGGCCTTGACCAGCTTGCGGCTGATCGCGTCTTCAAGACCCACATAGCTGATGAACTTGCCGGTGATCGAACGGTTGCCCAGCAGCGAGAAGCCACCGAGGATGGTGCGGGCGTAGTAGCTGATGCCGTAGCGGTTCAGCAGATCGCCTTCGGTGGAGGTGTCGAGGATGTTGTATTCGACCACTCGCGAAACATCTTCGGCGAAGGTCACCTGGTTGCCTGGGCTCTCCCACTGCTTGACCTTGGCCAGGGCCGCGATGGCCAGGCTCGACGGCGACAGGAACACGTTTTTCTTCGCAGCCTTGGAGTACACCGACGGCATGTTGTGCACCAGCAGGCAACGGTCGAAACCCAGCTCCGCGCCGCCCAGTTCCTGGCTGTAGGTCACCTGGTCGGCGACTGCGGCGTCCTTGCCGTCGAGCACCACACGGGCCTTGATGCGTTTGCCGAAGGAGGCAAACTCGCCGGCCACGGCTTTAGTGCCGGTAAAGCCCGGCGCGCCGATGATGGTCAGGTCCTCAGGCACACCGCTCAATGCCGCGAGGCCGAGCTTGCGACCGGTCAGCGGATCGATGCCACCGATGACGTTGTTCAGCGTGTCAGCCGGGGTCGCGCCCTCTTCGACGATGACTACGTAGACCGGCACCTTGACCACTTTCAGGATCTGGAAGACAGCGTGATACAGCGTGCCTTCTTCGGTGCCGGTCGGATCGAGCAGCGCCTGGGTGGTGAAGCTGTTGATGCGGAATGGCGCATTGCGTGGAATCAACGGGTCGGCCTTCGGCGCGGTGCCGATCAGACCGATGACGTTGTCACCCAGGCCACCCATGGCCTCGGGGGATTCAGTGGCATTGACGGTGATGCCGTTGTGCTCGAAATTCAAAACCTCAGCCATGGTTATTCAGCCTTCTTGGCAGCGGCTTTTTTCGCCGCGATGGATGGAGAGGCCGACTCGGCAGCCTCGGTTTTCTTCAGCTCCAGGCGACCGGCACTGCGCAACGCACTGGCCTCCACATCGAGCAATTGCAGTTGCTGGCCGATGCTCGACCAGTGCCCCCCACCGGTAGGGAATGGGACGAGCACGGTGTAGGTTTGGCGTTCTGCCATTTGCGTTTCTCCATAAACGAAAAAGCCCCTCAAGGTAGGGGCTGTTGGGGTTGCGTGTAGGTTTGGCGGAAAAGAAAACGCCCCGGCGGTGCGGGGCGTTTATTGTTCTTGCTCTAATAGCCAGGAGGGGGCTGTCGGACGGAGGTCCATTTGCGGGAACCCTCCCCCTTGCGGCCAATCACGCAGTTGTTGGCGATACGTCTGCAATGCACGGTATCGCTCGGCTGTGAGCGTGGTCGCAATGCCTTCTTCCAATTCATCACGGTGCCGGGTCACAACGCCGTCAGTTGCAGTGAGTTGGGCGTCACGCCAAGCCCGCTCGGCTTCGGTCAAATGTTCGACCGACACCGGCGGGCGGTCCATCAGGGAGGGTGGCTCAGTACTAAAGTTGATCATCTGTTGCGTTGTCTGCCCACCCAGCAGGTATTGGTGTAGCTCAGCGGAAATTTCAATCGCATCTGCGGGTACTTGGCCATAGTCCGACTCGTGAAACTGGCTCGTGGTCTTGCTGGAATAAATCACCATGTTTCTCCTTAAACGCCAAACGCAAGGACGCGTACCGACGATGGGCTGGCAGTGTAATTGGACTGCAAAAGAACCTGGCCAAGCCCATTGGACATGCCCGCTACAAAGGGCTGACCCGTGCTGTCATAAATGGCGCTCTCGGTCATGCTGACATTGCATCCCAAAAACTGACTCGAAAAGGCAATGGGCAGGTTGAAAGCCACTGCCTTGTAGGGCCCAGCAAAACTCGCGGTAAACCATTGCATGATCAAGCCGGACGGTAGCCGTTGATAACCTGACGGTGCCAACAGCGCTCCGAATGGACGTGTTCTCCCCACCACCCCAGGCCCCGTCAGCAACCAAAGCCCGGTGCCGATATACAGGCAATCAACATAGGTGTCGGGTGGAATTGAGCGAGTCACAGTGGTCCACGAACCGTCGATATTTTCCTGCATTTTGTCTGCGCCCTGAATGGCGAGTGCGAGGGAAGTTACTCCCCAGTTTTGCACACGAACGGTCGCGCCAGGCGGAATAGAATTAGCAGTTGAGTCGGGCAAGGAATAGGAATTGGCAGTTGCTCCGGAGCAGTGCACTACGCCTCCGACATGTCCCACAATACCGATCAGCGGGCCTGAAAACGAACTGAACGTCGAGAATTGGTGACCACGACCTGCGACTGCCGCCCCGTTCATCAATTTAAGACTCGTATCAAAGCGCGGTACAGTCGGAGCCGTTGGAGTTCCCGTAAATACAGGTGAAGCCAACGGTGCATAACCATAGGTGACGTTTTGAAAAACCAAAGCCGTAGTGCCGATTACGATCAAGCCATCGGTCACTAATTGCCACCGTGTGTCTGCCTGGGTTGTTCCCTGCTCAACGGAAACCTGCAAAGCCGAAGTCACTTCAGCATTGATGTCAGCATCCTCTGTCCGCGACCACGCACCATTGGTAGCGACATACAAACCATTGTCCTTGGCCTGCGTCTGGTTTTTGACCAGAACTCGATCACCCGCCACAACGGCTACACCATCGATAGTTTGAGCCGCGCTCAGAATGATGTTTGCCGTGGTAGCAACTCGCACCGATTGTTTCGCGTCGAGTTTGCTCAACTCCGCCGCGACATAGTCAGTTACCCACGCCCGAGTCGCCTTCACCACTGTGTCATCAATCAACAACGTCACCAGCGACGCATTACTGGTCTCGAAAATCGAGCGAATGTAGAACTCCTTCCCTGAGCCGGAAGTCGCCAGCACCGGTTTGAACGACTCCGGGTATTTGACGATGGCGTACAGGATGCCGGTGTCAGTCCAGAGGCCGGCTTCACGCACATACCAGCCGCCCTCCTCTGGCGGGATGGTCACTTCGGCCAGCAGCCAACTCGGGTTCTTCTCATCCTGGAACAGGGCGTTGAGCGGCCCGCGCCAGACTTCGCGCTTGAGCGCGGTGGCAGTGGCCGCCGGGTTGTAGACCGTGCCGCCGCCGTCACCCACGGAAATCTGCGACAGCTTGATTGGAACGCCCGCTGCCTTGCAGGCGGTTTCGTAGGCAATCCCTGCATTGGTGAGCAGGGTGTAATAGTCAGCCATTCAGGCCCCCTGAGGATAAATAGTAGATGTTTCGACGCTGTAGAGTCCGGCGGCCATGAAGGCCTGGCCTGACGCTTCCAGTCCTTCAATGACAACGGGATAAACCGTGGTCAGCTCGCCGCACACGGTTGCCGCGCCGATGACGTGACTGCCGAAAGCGCTCAAGCCGACCGAGACCGACAAGGTGTCGCGTTCGCTTTTAGCGTCGGCCAGGCGTCGATCGAGACGTGCATCGATTTCTTCGCTGTAGGGCTGCTCGGTGAACGCCCTGACGGAAAAACTGTAAGGCGCGCCTGCGGGTGTCTGCTCATACCAGGCCCGGACCTCAGGCATCAGGCGCAACCCCTTGGCCGCGTTTTCCAGTGCCTGACGAGTACCAGCCCCGCGTGCAGTGGGCCAGGCGAGTTCAACGGTCAAACGCTTTTCCGTTTCGGCCGCTTCGGAACTCCACTCCCTGACACCACGGTCCGCCGCGAGATAAGGCAGAAACGCCAAAGGCGTCGCAGCTGGATTCATCAATTCGGGAAACGGCGGCGCAATGCGGTCAAGCAAGGTGCCGAATCCGACATCGAGAGCTCTTTCCAGCGCGGAGCTGTTGGCGGGCAACAGACTCGGACGAGAGTTCTGATCACTCATAGCGTGAGCACCTCCACCTCGACATCGGTGCAGTAAGGCGCCTCGAACGCCGTCGCTACAATTGGCGCCAGAGGTTCGAGAATCTCCAGTTGAACCGCTCCAGCGCTGTGCAACGTGTAGTCGATCCAGCTCGGGTCGACCCGCCCTTCCAAGCGATGACAGCTATCGGCATAGTCTTGCAACTGCTGTTGTGCGGCGACCTTCGTCAATCCCGAATCCGGGCCGGCGTTGATCCTGGCGACAACCCGGATCTTGTAGGACTTGATGTGAGCACTCTGCACCGTGACCCGATCCGTTTCCGGTCGTACATCGGGTCGCTCGAAGTGTTGACGCACTCGGTCGAGCAACGCCCCGGAGGCTTCGCCATCACCCTCCCGCGACAGTACTGTGACCATCACTTCGCCAGGCGCCGTGCGCCGTCCGTTGCCATCCTTGACCTGTGCGGCATAGCCATCGGGATCGAAGGAATACGTGACCGTCACCTCGCCCGCCGCAGCGGATTCCACGTTCACTACCGGACGTTCGCCTAGAGTGAACACCTCGCGGCGATACTGCATGCGCGATCCGGCAGCCGGAGCGTGGGGCGCCAGGTAGTAGCGCAATCGTGCGTCGTCGTCACTTTCGTAGACCGGCGCAACGGGCGGGAACGCCGCCGGATCGCCGGGATCGAGCAACTGTCGCTCCAGCCCCATGTCGGCCAAACGCGCGTCAAGATTGCTGCCGGTCGCCCACCACGCCAGCATCTGCTTGATGCGGGCGTTGTATTTGCGTTCGTGCAATTGCAGGCGCACACAAAAGGCTTCGAGGGCCAAGGTCAGCAGTTCACTTTCGTTTTCCAGGCTGACCTTGAGTTTTGCTGCGCTCTGCGGTGCACGGGCACCGACGTACTCGACGACAAAGGTTTTGAATTCGGCCAGCAGATCCTCGAATGCGTCGACCGTAACGATTGCCGGCTCGGCCAACTGATTCTGACCCGGTATCAACATGCTCATGTCACCACCTCGAACGTCTGATTACGGTTTTGCCAGGTGCCGGCGAAGCGCAGGAGCAATCCGGCGCCGTGTCGGCTGGCGACGATGACTTGCGGCAGAAAGTCGCCGATGCCGTTCTGGCTGTTGTAGAACGCTTGTGCGGCATGGCTCTGGGCGAGGATCAGCAAGTCGTCGCCAAGGTTCTGCCCCAACAGGTCCGGAATGGCAGAGCCATACAACGGACGCTTCTGGCGTGTGCCCAAAGACGTGGTCAGCGCCTGGGTCGCGCGCTGCACAAACTGCGGCCAGTCGTCGACCGTCGCGCCGGTGTTTCTATCGATTCCAATCATTGGAAATACTCTTAAGCGGTGCTGATCACGCGGCCCTGGTGATCCACCAGCGGGCCGCTCAGGTGCACACCGGATGCGTCGAGTCGCAAGCCGACCGCGCCCAGTTGCAGTTCAATGGCTTCGGGATTCATTACCAGTCGCGCCGGGCCGATGCTCAACTCAAGCGTTTCGCGATTACCGTTGAAGGCCGCCGGCCCGTTGATCCAGTGCAGCGCATGACTGGCGTCGTCGTAGCCGCTTTCCGTACCGTCCCCATAGAAGCGACGCGTCAGCGAAGCCTGGGTCGAGGCTAGGGGAAACTGATTGCCGTTAAGTCCGAACAACGCAACGGATTGAGCGCTGCTTTCCCCTGCGCCATGGTTCAACAACAAGCATTGCTCACCCACAGAGGGAATTCGTGACTCGCTTTGCGCCCCGGCGCTGGGGTTGAAAAAACGGATGGCGGGTGTCAGCAATTCACCGTGTCGGACACGGCAGGTGTTGCCGGCTGCATTGACCTCCTGGCAAACGCCAATGCGACAGACACTGTCAGTGCGTCGGTGCAGGTCTTCGAGCTCGGCATCCATCTCGGCCAGGCGCTCAATGATCGGACCAAGCTGCAGGCGTAAAAGCTCATCGAACATGGCTCAGCCCTCGAGTTCTGTGTATTGGTCCGGGTCGTCGATATTCGAGACTTCCCAAGTACGGGCGAATTTGGGGATACCCAGCGGGTCGTCCAGCAATTGCGCGCCGAGGAACAACGTCTGGGTGAAGGACAGGGTCCACGCGCAGACCTCCTGTGTGCCGCCGATCAACACCGAAGGGATGGCGTCCAGATTTGTCGGCAGATCACATTGCTCGCCCGGCAATCCCCATCGGTTATCCGTGACCAGATCCTTGAGCGCACTGGTCAGGTCGCAAGCAGCAAGCCTCGGGCTCCCGGATGCGGGAGGCATCACGACTTGCAATGAAACCGTCAACACATGAGCGATACGCCCATCACTGGCACGGGAGTCTGCTGCATCACGCTCGATGGACATCAACACCCAGGGCTGATCGCCGACATCGGTGAAATCTTCACGACTGCCGACGTTGATACCGAGGCCTGAATTGCGTAGTGCTGTAACAATCGCAGTAAAAAGCTGCGAAGGTTTTTCGATGACTGAGGGCATAAAAACTTCCTGTTCATGCGTCGAAGGGTTCACGGTGGGTCGGAGCGAGAATCACGGGGCGGCACTTCACACACCCCGATCCGTTTGGCCGCCCAGCGCTCATATAGCCCGATGGCTACATCCGCCCCGGCCATCGCCGTCAGGCAACCAAAGGCGCCCGCGGCCCAGATCGACACGCCGGCGGCGTACAGCAGCAGGATGGCCGAGACCCCGCAGACCATGCAGGCGCCGGAGCGCAAGGCCAGCCGCCGCAGTAGTGACCAGCCGCGGGCGCCGTCCTTGTCGGCGCGCCACATTTCGCCGGACACCCCGCCCACCAGGGCGAGGACGATGACGAGCCAGATCGGCATGTCCAGCAACGCTTGTTGCTCGTTTGTCATTTCACGCCTCCCGGGTGATTGATGAGTGATAGATGTTGGGTTCAATCGCTGTCTCTTGTGCGCCTGACATCAGGTAGGCATTCCAAAAAGCCCGACTCGCGTCGGGCTTTTCAGTAATGCGGTCCTTCGCGTCGACCTTTCGGCGCTACTGGCGCGGTACGGGTCCATTCAAAATGTTTTTCCGACCGCGGTCCCTGCCCGCCGGATAACTGCTTCTGGTGCTTTACGCTGCACACCCGGGTCAGTTGCCAACCCTCTGAACCGTTGAGGCCGGTTCATCGCTGCCTTTTTTGGTGGAACTAAAGAGCTTCGTTTCGAGCCGCTTTGTTGAGCGGCTTGAGACAAAGAATATGCATGGATGCATATACAGTCAATGCATAAATGCATTTATTTATGCGCATCAAATGCACAAATGCATGGAAGACCCATAGACAAAGGCGCTGGCGGCTTTTGGCAGACGAAAAAAAACCCGCTCGATGGCGGGTTTTATCTGACAGCGGTGAGGTTAACGGGCGTACATGCCCCACCAGAAGACGTGACCGAGGATGACAATTTGCTCCTCCTGCATTTCCTGGAAGCTGTAGTCCTCATCCGGATGTTCATCGCGGTTGAAGCTGCGCAGACGAATCCCGGTCGGCAGGCGATAAAGCTGTTTTACCCGCAACTGGCCGTTATGGTTGATTGCATAAAGGTCGCCATCAATGATGTCGCCAATCCCGCATTTGGCGGCATTGACCCCGACCGTGGCACCGTCGCGCAGCACCGGCAACATGCTGTTGCCACGCACGGTCACGCATTTGGCCTGGTCGAACTGCACACCGTTATGGCGCAAGCTGCGCTTGCCAAAGCGCAGGCTAGAGCGCTCGCTCTCTTCGATGACGAATCTTCCTGATCCCGCAGCCAATTCAACCTCACGAAGAAAGGGCACCGACACCTCGTCGTCATCGACGGGGGTATCGTCGTCCCACAGACTTATGTCCTTGAGTTCCGAATGCAGTTCTTCGCGCGCGCCAATGCCAGCTGGCGTGACTTCCGCGCGGCCGCGCAATTGGTCGGTGCTCACGGCGAAGTACTCGGCGATCTTCGAAATGTGTTTATCCGAAGGATCGACGATCTTCCCGCTGAGAATCCGCGAGAGTGTGGATTGAGGCACGCCGGTGCGACGGTGAAGCTCCGTGGGGGAGATCCCGTGCTGAT